>NZ_AKJW01000101.1 GCF_000282135.1 Herbaspirillum sp. CF444 | reverse complement strand
GCGCAGACCGTTACGCAGGCGCGCAGCATGCTGCGCGAAACCCCTGCTACACCCTTGCCAGCGGCCTTTCTGGGAAGAACGCATCTCACGCCTATTTATGAAATGAGTTCTAATTGCTTTTGGTTAACTTTTGACTTCCCGTATCCGGGCATTGCCGGATGCAATCGTTGTCATGCCATTAATTTCTTCGTCCCCGGGCGGTGCTCTGCGCCGCCGTCCCGCATTTCTTGCCCCGGCCGTCGATTTTCCGGCGGTCCTGCGCTATCCCTCTGCTAAAATTCGCACCCATGAATGATCTTATCCAGACTGTCGCAGTGTATGCGCTCCCGGTACTGTTCGCGATTACACTGCACGAGGCGGCCCATGCCTTTGCTGCAAAGTACTTCGGCGACACGACCGCTTACATGATGGGGCGCATGAGCCTCAATCCAATCAAACACATCGATCCTTTCGGCACCATCGTCATTCCGGTGCTGCTGTACTTTGCGACCAGCGGGGCCTTCCTGTTCGGTTATGCCAAGCCGGTGCCGCTGGACTTCGGCAAACTGCGCAAGCCCAAACGCGACATGGCGTGGGTGGCGCTGGCTGGTCCGGCTGCCAATTTTCTGATGGCGCTGATCTGGACACTGATGATTTACGCACTGGTGATCGGCGGCATCGAAGAGGAATTCTTCATGCTGATGGCCAAAGCCGGCGTGCTGACCAATCTGGTCATGTTTGCCTTCAATCTGTTTCCGATTCCTCCGCTCGATGGCGGACGCATTCTGACCAGTTTGCTGCCGAACAAATATGCGTATAAATTTGCACAGATCGAGCCTTACGGTTTCTTTATCGTCATGGCACTCGTCTTGCTCAAGGTGATCTACACCTGGTGGATGGCGCCGGTCATGTATCTGGCAGGGAGCTTGCTGCAGTTGATTACTTCGCCGTTGTCCTTACTTTTTAACTAAAACACACCATGTATCCTGATCGCGTTGTCTCCGGCATGCGCCCCACGGGTGCGCTGCATCTGGGCCACTACCATGGCGCCCTGAAGAACTGGGTCAAGCTGCAATCCGAGCTGCCTTGCCTGTTTTTTGTTGCCGACTGGCATGCGCTGACAACCCATTACGACGACCCCGGCGTCATCGAAACCAGCACCTGGGAAATGGTGATCGACTGGCTCGCCGCCGGCGTCGATCCTTCCCAATGCACCTTGTTCATCCAGTCGCGCGTGCCGGAACATGCCGAATTGCACCTGCTGCTGTCGATGGCCACGCCGCTGGGCTGGCTGGAGCGCGTGCCGACCTACAAGGATCAGCAGGAAAAGCTGGCCGACCGCGACTTGGCGACTTACGGCTTCCTCGGCTATCCGCTGCTGCAGGCGGCCGACGTGCTGATCTATCGCGCCAGCCAGGTGCCGGTCGGTGAAGACCAGATTCCGCACATCGAGATGATGCGCGAGATTTCGCGCCGCTTTAACCATCTCTACGGCAAGGAAAAAGGCTTCGAAGAGAAAGCGCGCGAAGCCGTCAAGAAGCTCGGCAGCAAACGCTCCAAGCTGTATCAGGAGCTGCGCACGCAATTCCAGGAGCAGGGCAACGAAGAAGCGCTGGAGCAAGCCAAGGCCATGCTCGACGACGCACAAAATCTGTCGATGATCGACCGCGAGCGCCTGTTCGGCTATCTGGAAGGCAGCCGCAAGCTGATCCTGACCGAGCCGCAGGCTTTGCTGACCGAAGCCTCGCGCTTGCCCGGCCTGGACGGCGCCAAGATGTCCAAGAGCTACGGCAACGCCATTGCCTTGCGCGAAGACAAGGATTCCGTGACCAAGAAGGTCCGCACCATGCCGACCGATCCGCAGCGCGTGCGCCGCACCGATCCGGGCGACCCGGGCAAATGCCCGGTCTGGCAATTCCATCTGGTGTATTCCGACGATGCCACGCGGCAATGGGTCGACAAGGGGTGTCGTTCGGCCGGTATCGGTTGCCTGGAATGCAAGCAACCGGTCATCGACGCCATCCTCAAAGAGCAGCAACCGATGCTGGAACGGGCGCAGCAATACATCGACGATCCGTCGCTGGTGCGCGCCATCGTTGCCGACGGCTGCGACACGGCCCGCAAGCTGGCGCAAGACACCATGCGCGACGTCCGCGAAGCCATGGGGCTCGGCTATTGAGAAACCTGCAAGGTGCAGGTTCTATGTAAGCAAATCTGAACAAATTGACCGATAGCAGTGGCTATCCGCTACAATCGGTCTTTTATTTTCTACTCACTACGCACTAACATCATGATCAAGGGCAGCATAGTCGCCATCGTCACGCCGATGCATCCGGATGGCAGTCTCGATTTCCCGGGATTGCGCAAGTTGATTGACTGGCATATCGCGGAAGGCACCGACGGTATCGTTATCGTCGGCACCACCGGCGAATCGCCGACCGTTTCGGTCGAAGAACACTCCGAACTGATCAAGGTCGCGGTCGAGCACACCGCCAAACGCATTCCCATCATCGCCGGCACCGGCGGCAATTCGACCTCGGAAGCGATCGAACTGACCGAGTTCGCCAAGAAGGTCGGCGCCGATGCCTCGCTGCAGGTTGTTCCTTACTACAATCGCCCGACGCAGGAAGGCATGTACCTGCACTTCAAGAAGATCGCCGAGGCGGTCGACTTGCCGGTGATTCTGTATAACGTTCCCGGCCGCACCGTTGCCGACATGAGCAACGAAACCATCCTGCGCCTGGCGCAAGTGAAGGGCATCGTCGGCGTCAAGGATGCCACCGGCAACATCGGCCGCGGCACGGATCTGATCCGCCTGGCGCCGAAGTCGTTTTCCATTTATTCCGGCGACGACGCCACCGCGATCGCGCTGATGCTGTACGGCGGCCACGGCAATATCTCGGTGACGGCCAACGTCGCGCCGCGCGACATGCACGAGCTGTGCGTTGCAGCCATGGGCGGCAACATCGCCAGGGCGATCGAACTGAACAACAAGATGCTGCCTTTGCATAACAAGCTGTTTGTCGAACCAAATCCAGTACCGCTGAAGTGGGCAATGACGGAGATGGGCCTGATCGAATCCGGCATGCGTTTGCCGCTGGCTCCGCTGGGCGCCGCCTATCACGATACCGTGCGTGGCGCGTTGCGCGAGTCCGGTGTATTAAAATAATTAATTAAACCTAAACGGCAGTGTCGTTTTCCCTTGAACCCGAACCCGCTTTTCATTGCAACGATATGACAATTCGCAAGAACGTTCACTCTGCTTCACGTCTTCTCCCACAACGTGGTCTCACGGGTCTCATGATTGCCCTGGCTTTCACCAGCCTGGCGGGATGCAGCGCCGTCAGCAACATGCTGGAAGGAGATCGTATCGACTACAAGAGCGCGGAAAAAGCCAAGGGGCCACGACTCGAAGTACCGCCGGATCTGACCCAGCTGCAGCGCGACAACCGCTATGCGATTCCTGAAGCGAACAAGGGTGTGGCCACCGCTTCCGGCTACAGCCTGGAGCAGAAGACCAAGCCGGCCGCCGATGCGGCAGCCGTGGCGCCGCAAGCCAAGGGTGACCTGCGCATTGAACGCGACGGCACCCAACGCTGGCTGGTGGTCTCGCAAACGCCGGAACAGCTGTGGACGCCGATCAAGGACTTCTGGCAAGACTCCGGCTTCCTGATCAACGTCGAGTCGCCGGATACCGGCGTGATGGAAACCGACTGGGCCGAAAACCGCGCCAAGATCCCGCAAGACTTCATTCGCAACACGCTCGGCAAGGTGTTCGACTCACTGTACTCGACCGGCGAGCGCGACAAGTTCCGCACGCGTCTGGAACGCGGTCCTAACGGCACCACCGAAATCTTCATCAGCCATCGCGGCGCCGAAGAAGTGCTGACCGGTTCGGCCAAGGAAACCTCGGTATGGACCGCGCGTCCTTCCGATCCTGGTCTGGAAGCCGAATTCCTGGCGCGCCTGATGGTGCGCCTGGGTGCCGAAGAAACCAAGGCCAAGGCTGCCGTCGCCAATGCGCCGAGCCTGCAGGCCCGTTCCAAGCTGCTGAAGGCCGCCACCGGTTCCAGCGTGCAAGTGGATGAAAGCTTCGATCGCGCATGGCGCCGTGTCGGCCTGGCGCTTGATCGCGTCGGCTTCACCGTGGAAGATCGCGATCGTTCGCAAGGCATCTACTTCGTGCGTTACGTCGATCAGAACCAGGACGCCAAGGACAAGGAATCCGGCGGCTTCTTCTCGAACCTGTTCAGCTCCAAGAACAAGGACAAGACCGCGGCGCGTTACCGCATCGTGGTCAAGGGTACCGGCGACGTCAGCGGCATCACCGTCCAGAACAACGACGGCAAGGCCGAAGTCTCGCAGACAGCAGACAAGATCCTTGGTCTGCTGAACGATCAGCTGAAGTAATTTCGCATAAGTCAGCAATACGCAGTACATGTCTTCGCGAGGCCACTGTTGAAATTTGCAAGTCTCGGCAGTGGCAGCGAAGGCAACGCCCTCATCATCGCCGGCAGCAATTCCGGCACGACCAACACCACGGTCATGCTGGATTGCGGTTTCGGCATCAAGGAAACCGAGCGTCGCCTGACGCGCATCGGCAAACTCCCCCAGGATATCTCCGGCATCATCGTCACGCATGAGCACCAGGATCATGTCGGTGGCGTTTTCAAGTTCGCTCGCCGCCATGAGATTCCGGTGTGGCTGACCTACGGCACCTACCAGGCCGTCGGCGCAGAAGCCTGCAAAGGCGTGCAGCTGCATTTTTGTCGCGACAGCGAGGAGCTCGTCATCGGCGACTTGTCGTTCTTGCCTTACACCGTGCCGCACGATGCGCGCGAGCCGGTGCAGTACGTCGCCAACGACGGTCGCTGCAAGTTGGGCGTGCTGACCGATGCCGGGCAATCGACCGCGCATCTGGTGCAGGCGCTTGGTGGATGCGATGCGCTGGTGCTGGAATGTAATCACGATCGCCGGATGCTGGCCGATTCCGTCTATCCGCCGTCGCTCAAACGCCGTATCGGCGGCGCGTACGGTCACCTGGCCAACGACGTCAGCGCCGAGATTCTTGCCGCGCTGGACAAGCAGAAATTGAAAACCGTGGTCGGCGCCCACCTGAGTCTGAAAAACAATACACCGGAGCTGGCGCGCGCAGCACTATGCGGCGCATTGGATGCGCATCCTGGCGAAGTGATGATCGCGTGTCAGGAAGAGGGATTCGATTGGATAACCATCGCTTGAGCAAGCGACTGCGGGGGCAATGGTAGAGATGGAGAGGGGGCGCCGAAACAGGAACGGCGCGATTCCGGAGCAAACAAACCGCGCAGGCGTAAAAAAAGCCGACCCTCGGGTCGGCTTTTCCAATAATCGGTTGATTATTTTGCTGGAGCTGCGTCAGCTGGCTTAGCGTCAGCTGCTGGAGCTGCAGGAGCAGCATCAGCTGGCTTGGCATCAGCTGCTGGAGCAGCAGGAGCTGCGTCAGCTGGCTTTGCATCAGCAGCAGGAGCTGCTGGTGCTGCTGCTGGAGCTTCAGCTGCTGGAGCTGGTGCAGGTGCAGGAGCTTCTTCTTTTTTACCGCAAGCAGCCAGAGCAACAGCCAACAAAGATGCGATCAACAGAGTCTTTTTCATGAATATTCCTTCAATAATAATCAAAATTTTGCGATGAATAATTACCGGTAATTATCGCTCTATAGGATGATTTCGGTGTCTTGCTTGTGTGCTTAACAACGAAAGCTTTCCAGCCCGATATTATAGCCACATTTTCCGAAAATCACATGCGAATTATTCTTTTCTGTAAGAATTTGTAAGATTGTCGGAAATATAGTCAGCTTGTCGTCAGGCCTTTATTCATGCAGGTTTCCGGCATATCGCCTTATCTCGAAAAACAAAAAACGGCGAATTTTCAAGCTTGTTAAGACAGTTCCAGCCAGCCGTCTTCATACCAGTTGTGGAAGGCCTCCATTACATCCTCTGAAGCATGTTGCAACGCGCTTTTGTCCAGGCGACGCTCGTCGGCCAGCACCGTCAGCAGCGCTTTGTCGGCACGGCCCACGGCAAACGACTCGCCATTGACGAACACGTGCTTGCCCCGGTACAGCATCTGGGTTTTGCGTGAAAGCCTGACCCCGCGCTTGTTTGCGGCCTGCACGAAACGCGCATGCGTCAGCGATTTTTCAGCAGGATCGAAGAACACCGACGCCTTCGGCTCCGATAGATACTCGCCGAGGAAAATCGTGATGTCGTCGTCGGTGAAGCGCATCTTGTTGATTTCATCGGTCACCTGCGACAGCAATTCCTCAGGCAGTTGTGCCGGATGCCTGGCCGGCGTCAGCTCAGGATCGGCATAGCGGCCCGGCAGATCGATGGAATCGGCCATGAATTGCAGGAAGGCTTCGCCGAGTTCCTGATAAGCCGGCGCGCGGAAGCCGATCGAATACGTCATGCACTCGCCCACGGCGACGCCGTCATGCGCATAATGCGGCGGCAGGTACAGCATGTCGCCGGGCTCCAGAACGAACTCCTGCTCGGACTGGAAGTTCTTCAGGATCTTCAGCGGCATGCCGTCCACCAGCGACAGATCCTTCTGCGCGCTGATGCGCCAGCGGCGCCGGCCGTGGGCTTGCAACAAAAACACGTCGTAGGAATCGAAATGCGGACCGACGCCGCCGCCGTCGCTGGCATAGCTGATCATCAGGTCGTCCAGGCGCGCATCGGGGATGAAGCGGAACCGGCGCAGCAGCTCGTCGGCTGCGTCGTCATGCAGATTGACGCCCTGGACCAGCATGGTCCATTCTTTCTGCTTGAGCGCCGGCAGCTTGCTTAGCGGACCATGGTCCATCTTCCAGTGCTCGCCGTGCTGCTGGATCAGACGCGACTCGACGTCGTCGCGCGACGCCATGTCGAACAGCGCCTGGCGCGACAGCAGCGGTGTGAATCCGGGAATGGCCTGGCGGATCAGCAGCGGTTTCTTGTGCCAGTAATCGCGCAGGAAGGTGGCGGGACTGATGTCGCCGAGCAGAGTCAGGGTATTTTTCATGGCGACATTATAGAGCGCAATGCAGAAGCTGACGCCGCGTCGACAGCTTGCCTGCACGCCGGGCGCGCCGAATGCATGTGTCCGGCGCACGTAATGGCAATACCGGCGAAAGGGTATAATTCGGCTTGCAGATTGCAGTACATTCCCATGTCATGCCTTCTCGGGTCGCAGCGGAGTATGGCCCTCGCAACAACAGCAAAAACGTGGCAGGTTGTCATCGGTTCAGTCCGGTGCTTCACCAGACCTGCAATGACCGATGAACCAGAACCAAGAGAAGGGGCATACATGAAGATTGCCAAAAATACCGTCGTTTCCGTCAAATACAAACTGTCCGACGCGCAGGGCCAACTGATCGAAGAAAGCCAGGAGCCGATGGTCTACCTGCACGGCGGCTACGAAAACACGCTGCCGAAGATCGAAGAAGCACTGGACGGCAAGGAAACCGGCTACAGCGTCACCATCCAAGTCGAACCTGTCGATGCCTTCGGCGAATACGACGCCGAACTGGTCAAGATCGAGCCGAAGAACCGTCTGCCGTCGCCGATCGAAGTCGGCATGCAGTTCGAAGGTTCGCCTGACGACGACAATCAGGGCGCAGTGATTTTCACCGTGACCGAAATCGCCGACGACAAGGTCGTCCTCGACGGCAACCATCCGCTGGCCGGCATCGCGCTGCGCTTCGACCTGAACGTCACCGAAGTGCGCGAAGCGACGGAAGAAGAAATCCAGCATCAGCACGTACACGGTCCGCACGGCCATCACCACCATGACCACGGTCACGATCACGGCGATGACGACGGCGACGAAGGCGATCATTTCCGCAGCCAGCCAATCCACTAAAAATCTGTCCACATTCCATCGCGAGAGGCCGTGATCCGGAATCGTGCGGTGCTCGGAATCCTCGTGTGCTCAAATACCCTCCAAGGGTTGCGTAACTGAGCTGTGCTCCGGCCGATACCGGCTGACGGCCTCTCGCTACGGACTGCGAACAGATTTGGCGCTAATAAAAAACGCAGCTAAGGCTGCGTTTTTTTGTGGCCGTTTCAATATCAGACCGTCACCTGTCGTCCTGGCGAAAGTCAGGACCCAGCGGCGTATCTACGCTCGGGGAAAGCAAGAAAAAGCGATCTGACGAGCATGCTTACGGGCCGCAAGAACTACTGCGAAGCCGGCGCTGATTTCGTCTCGTTAGCCAGCGTAAACAGATCCGGCTTGCCATTGTCGACCGCGAACTTCGACCATCCCGACGCCACGCCGATGCTGCCCAGGTTGCGGCGCCACAGGATGCCGGCATTGGATTCGCTCTTCAGGTTTTCTCCATGCACCAGCAAGACCTTGCCGCGGAATTCGCCGGCCAGCGTGGTGATGCGCTGGCGCGTTTCAGAGAATCCGTCGCGCTGGCCGCGCAGCAGGAAAGGGCGCTGGCTAGGTTGCGTCAGCGGATTGCCGTCGCTGAACAGCACGATGCCGGCCATTTTCCTTTGCGTGGCGAAGGCGAACAGGCGCTGCAGCCAATCCCGGTTGGCGATCAGACGGTCTTCGAACTCGCTGTTGCGACCGCCATCCTGCAAGAAATGATTGTTGGCCGAGGGCAGGTTGATCGTCGCGAACAGGATGTTGCCGAATTCCCAGCGGGCGTTCTCCGTATAGCTGCGAAACTTTGGCGTCACCGATTGGCGGAACAGCGGCACCTTGCTGGCGCCGAATGAAAACTCATCGGGGAAAAACAGATCGCGCACGCGGTTCAGGCGCTCGATGGCGATCGACCCGTTCTTGTTGCGGCAGCCGACCCAGTCGCTGGCGGCGAGCGAAACGATGACGCCGTTCTCGGCTTCCTTCAGCAGGTCGCGGCGTTCGCTGTAAAGTGCATCGCTGCATGGTTCCGTCGCCGACTTGATGCCGTTGACGACGACGAAGGCGAGGCTGTCCGCATCGCTCTCGTTCAAGGCCTTGCGCAACACGGCATCATCCGGATTCCCGGAAAAAGAATGGCCGATCACGCCGAACTGAAAGCTGTCTTGCGCCGTTGCCGCCTGCATGGCGGCAGCATTCAGGAGAAGCAGGGCAAGGCCCGCGAGGATGGCGCGCGACAGCCGGTTCTTCATGCGGCGTTGCCTCCGTCGCCCAATTGCTTGAGGCGATACAAGGCATCCAGCGCTTCTCTCGGCGTCATCGCATCCGGATCGATGCCGGCGAGCGCATCCACCACGGCCTGCATCGCCGGATCGGCGGGTGCGTGTTCGGATTCGTGCGAATGCTGGTCTTCGATGCCGGCGCCAGCGTTGAGCGGCGCACTGAACAGATCGAACTGCGGCGTGGTTTGCACCGACTGCGTTTCCAGCGCGGTCAGATGCTTGCGCGCGGCGCGGATCACCGGTGTCGGCACGCCGGCCAGTTGCGCCACCTGCAAGCCGTAGCTTTGCGAGGCCGGACCGGACTGCACCGCATGCAGGAAGACGATGCTGTCCTTGTGTTCCACCGCCGACAGATGCACGTTGGAAGCGGTCGGATGCACGTCGGGCAATTGCGTCAGTTCGAAGTAGTGCGTCGCGAACAGCGTGAAGCTGCGCGTCACGTCGATCAGGTGCTTGGCGATCGCCCATGCCAGCGCGAGGCCGTCGAAGGTCGACGTGCCTCGGCCGACTTCATCCATCAGCACCAGCGAATTCTCGGTCGCGTTGTTGAGGATGGCGGCCGACTCCGTCATTTCCACCATGAAGGTCGAGCGGCCGCCGGCCAGGTCGTCGGCGGCGCCGATACGCGTGAAGATGCGGTCGATCGGACCGATCGTCGCGTTGGTCGCCGGCACGAAACTGCCGATGTAAGCCAGCAGCGTGATCAGCGCCACCTGGCGCATGAAGGTCGATTTACCGCCCATGTTGGGGCCGGTGATCAGCAACAGCTTGCGCTCGGCGCTGAAGGCGCAATCGTTGGCGATGAAGCGCTCGATCTGGTTTTCCACCACCGGATGGCGGCCTTGCTCGATCAGGATGGTCGGCTCGGTCACCAGTTGCGGCGCGCACCAATTGTTGCGCGCGGCATGATCGGCCAGCGCCACCAGGGTGTCGAGCTGGGCCAGCGCATGGGCGATGGCTTGCAACGTGACGATGTGCGGCGCCAGATCCTGCAGCAACTGGTCGTAAAGGTACTTCTCGCGCGACAGGGCGCGCTCTTGCGCCGACAAGGCCTTGTCTTCGAAGGCCTTGAGTTCCGGCGTGATGTAACGCTCGGCGTTCTTGAGCGTCTGGCGGCGGCGATAGTCGTCCGGCACCTTGTCGGTCTGGCCGTGCGTGACTTCGATGTAGAAGCCGTGCACCTTGTTGTATTCGACGCGCAGGTTGGCGATGCCGGTGCGGGCGCGTTCGCGTGTTTCCAGATCGATCAGGAACTGGCCGGCGTTTTCCGACAGGCCGCGCAGCTCGTCCAGGTCGGCATCGAAGCCGCGCGCAATCACGCCGCCGTCGCGCACCATCGCCGCCGGTTCCAGCATGATGGCGCGTTCCAGCAAGTCGATGCATTCGGTCGGCGTCGCCAGCGCTTCGTGCAATTCCAGCAGCAATGGGGCATCGGCGTCGCGGCTGCACATCGCGACGTAGTTACGCAGCGAACCGAGCTGCTGCAAACCGGCGCGCAAGCCGGCCAGGTCGCGCGGACGCGCCGACAAGAGGGCGATGCGGGTGGTGATGCGTTCGATATCCGGCACCGCCGCCAGGGTCGCCGACAGGCCGGAGCAGGCGTCGGTGCGCATGAGCGCATTGATGGCGGCATGGCGGGCTTTGGCGATGCGCTGGTCGCGGCGCGCATGATGCAGCCAGTGGCGCAGCAGGCGCGAACCCATCGCCGTGCGGCAATGATCGAGCAGCGAGAACAGCGTCGGCGCCAGCGCGTTGGCATCTTGCGCGCGGATGGTTTCGGTCAGTTCCAGGTTGCGGCGCGTGGAAGCGTCGAGGCCGATGAATTCGTTTTCCGATTCCACGGTCAGGGCGCGCACGTGTTGCAGGCCCTTGCCTTGCGTCGACTGGGCATAGCGCAACAGCGCGCCGCCGGCGCCGACGGCCGCCGTCATGCCTTCCGCGCCGAAGCCGTTGAGGGTGGCGACCGACAATTGATCCAGCAGTGACTTTTCGCCGCTCGGCTGGTCGAAGTGCCAGTCCGGCACGGTCGTGGCCTTGCCGCTGAGGATGTGCGCGTAAGCGGCTTCTTCGCTGTCGCCGACCAGCGTTTCAGCCGGCGAGATGCGTTCCAGTTCCTGTTTCAGGCGTGCTTCCAGCAAGGCAGGCTCGACCGTGAATTCCATCAGCTTCAAGGCGCCGCTGGCCATCGATAGCCACGCGAGGCCGACGGTGACGGATTTGCGTTGTTTGCCCGAGGCGACGTGCATCGCCAGCAGCGGCCGCTCGGATTTTTCCGGCAACAGGTCGGAGTCGGTCAGGGTGCCCGGCGTGATCACGCGCACCACCTTGCGTTCCACCGGTCCCTTGCTGGTGGCCGGGTCGCCGATCTGCTCGCAGATCGCGACCGATTCGCCCAGCTTGATCAGCTTGACCAGATACTGGTCGACGGAATGGAAAGGGATGCCCGCCATCTTGATCGGCGAGCCGTTCGACGCGCCACGCTGGGTCAGCGTGATGCCCATCAGGCGCGAAGCTTTTTCGGCGTCGTCGAAGAACAACTCGTAGAAGTCGCCCATGCGATAGAACACCAGCGTGGTCGGATATTCCGCCTTGATGCGCAGGTACTGTTGCATCATCGGCGTATGTTTTTCGCCGCCCGCGCTGCCCGGGTCGGATTCGATGGTGGATTTCAAGTGTTTGGTCATTCAGTCAATTGCCGACGCCGCTTCAAGGGGAGGGCGTCATCTTGCGCTAAGGTTTTTCGGGGTTCTGGCGATCTGCCATTTTACCGCGTGCGGGGGCCGCACAGGAGGCCGAACTACGAGCCTGAACTACAAGGTGACGCCAGGATGGCTCTGCCGAGACCGATAGTTGACAAACAATCAATGCGTCGGTTCCACGCCGGCGAGCGTCATCCCATGAAAAAAGGGCGAGCCGCTCGCACGGCCCGCCCCGAACTCCTCAAAAAAACTGAAATGCGTTTCAGCGCGTATGCACGCAAGCGCCCGCCGAATACGTCGCCGCAATCGCGCGGTCGTCGGCCAGGATCGCCAGCGCAAACAGCTGTTCTTCCAGGCTGTCCGTGGTGGCGCTGCGGCGCGCCAGCAGCGGCGTGGCTTTCGGATCGAGCACGATGAAGTCGGCATCGCAGCCGGCCGCAAAGTTGCCGATGGTGCCTTCCAGTTGCAAGGCGCGCGCGCCGCCCAGCGTCGCCATGTAGAACATGCGTTGCGCCGCCAGGTGGGTGCCGGCCATGCGGCCGACCTTGTACAGCTCGTTCATCGTCTGCAGCATCGAGAAGCTGGTGCCGCCGCCGACGTCGGTCGCCAGCGACACCGGCATGCGCAGTTTGTCGGCATTGGCGAAATCGAACAGGCCGCTGCCGAGGAACAGGTTGGAGGTCGGGCACACCGTCGCTACCGATTGCGTCGCCGCCATGCGTGCGCGGTCGGCGTCGTCCAGCCAGATGCAGTGCGCATACAGTGCGCGTTCGCGCATCAGGCCGTACTGGTCGTAGACGTCGAGATAGCTGCGGCTGTCGGGGAACAGTTCCTTGACCCATTTCACTTCATCGGTGTTTTCGGCGACGTGCGTCTGGATGTAGGTGTCGCGGTACTGCGTCGCCAGTTCGCCGGCCAGCTTCAATTGCGCCGGCGTCGAAGTCGGCGCAAAGCGCACGGTGATGGCGTAGTGCTGACGTCCCTTGTTGTGCCAGCGCTTGATCAGTTCTTCGGTTTCGCGTGCGCCGCTTTCGGCGGTGTCGCGCAGGAAGTCCGGTGCATTGCGATCCATCAGGCATTTGCCGGCCACCATGCGCAGGTTCAGCTCGCTGCTGCGGGTGAAGAAGGCGTCAACCGATTGCGGATGCACGGTGCAATACACGGCTGCCGTGGTGGTGCCGTTGCGCAGCAGTTCTGCCAGGAAGAAGTCGGCCACTTCGCCGGCATGTTCGCCGCTCTCGAAACGGCGTTCGGCCGGGAAGGTGTAGGTGTTCAGCCACGGCAGCAAGCCCGGCGCGGGCGAGCCGATGATGTCGGTCTGTGGATAGTGGACGTGGGTGTCGATGAAACCGGGCGTGATGATCTTGCCGCGATAGTCATGCAAATCGCAATCCGCGGGCAGGGAAGCGGACAGCTTGCTGTAATCTCCCGTCGCGACGATCTTGCCGTCGGCGACGATCAGCAAGCCGTCGCCATGCCATTGCGTGGCATGTTCGTCGAAGGCCGGGTCGTTGCGGAAATGGAGCAGGCTGGCGCGATAGGCTTGCACGTGGGAAGTCATGATGATCCTTTTAGGCTATTCGGTTGCGTGCTGCCCTGCATAGGCGCGAGCGGCAACTGCGACAACCGAATGATACTGGTATGGGGTAAAACTACGCTGGAACAGATACTGCTGAGGCGACGGTCCGGTTGTCCTTTTAGCTCCGGCCGTCCAGCATGTGTGTGGCCAGCCTCGCCTTGAAGGTGCCGGCCGAGTCCAGTTGCTGCGGCTGCTGCGCCTTTGGCGCCTGTAGTTCCCATAACTGCATCAGTTGCGCCACCACCGCGATCGCGATGCTGGCGGGTTCCTTGCCATAGATGCCCGGAATGCCGATCGGGCAGGTCATCTTGTTCAACTGCTCCTGCGTGATGCCGCGGTCGAGCAGGCGGTGTTCGAATTGCTTGCGCTTGGTGTACGAGCCGATCAGGCCGTACCAGCCGATGTCTTCGCGCTTGAGGATGCGTTCGCTCAGTTGCTGGTCCAGCGCGTGGCTGTGCGTCATGACGAGGAAGTAAGCGCCCGGTTCGGCCAGGTCGACCACGGCGTTGGGTACGTCGGTTGCCTCGACCGTCACCTGCATCGGCAGGTCGGGCGGAAACATGTCTTCGCGTTCGTCCACCCACAGCACGCGGCAGGGCAGCGTCGCCAGCACGCGCACGATGGCCGCGCCGACATGACCGGCGCCGAACAGCACCACTTGCGGCTGATGCGCCCGGCAACGATCCAGCAGCCAGCGGCGGCCGTAGCGGTCTTGCGTCACGTGGGTAGTGCCGGCGTTGCGGAACATCGCCGCGTCGAGGCCGTTGTCGGGCGCGCTCAGGTCGCAGGCTTCGCCTTCCAGTTCATAGAGCAGCGTCGGATCGTTGGACTCCAGCGCGACCGCGCGCCAGACGTCGACGCCGTTGCGCCAGTGATGTTCCAGTTCGGTCAGCATTGCGCCCGTGCGCGCATCGCTGTGTTGATCGATACGCTCGAAGGCGAGGAACACCACGCCGCCGCAACATTGGCCCAGGCTCGGTCCGAGCGCGATGCGTTCAAACTTGCGGGTGCCGGAGAATACCGCCGGATCGGCGTTCAACATGTCACGTGCAATCTGCGCCGCGCGCCATTCCAGATGACCGCCGCCGATGGTGTCGTACTGGCCGTCGGCCGTAAACACCATGCGCGCACCCGCCTCGCGCGGCGTTGACCCTTGAATGGTCGCTACCGTTACCAATACCGCCGGAATGGCGGTGGTGTGCAAGTCTTTGAGTGCAGCAAGCCAAGTGGTCATGAATTCCCCTGAGTCGTGGTCAACAAAACGTCGCTGGCGGCGTTGCGCCTCCTTGCCGTACTGCTCGTACTGTCTGCGTCGGCGCGCCTTGCCATCAAGGTTTTGTTGACCATTCCGGTTAAAAAATTACTGAGTGATCTGTGCGGCCTTGACCGCATCAATCGCATCCAGAATCGCCTCACTGGTCGCCGGCGAACGCAGCGGCGGATTGACGCGATGTTCGCCCACGGCCGACACCGCATCGCGGATCGCCAGCAAGACCGAGAACGGCAGCAGCAGCGGCGGTTCGCCGGTGGCCTTGGAACGATGGATGGTGTCCGAGACGTTGCTGTTCTTGAACAGCTGCGTGCGGAAATCCGTCGGGCAATCCGATACTGCCGGGATCTTGTAGGTCGACGGCGCATGCGTCATCAGCTTGCCGTCCTTGTTCCACCACAGTTCTTCCGTCGTCAGCCAGCCCATGCCCTGGATGAATCCGCCTTCCACCTGGCCGACGTCGATCGCCGGATTCAGGCTTTCGCCGGCGTCGTACAGCAGGTCGGCGCGAATCAGGCGCCATTCGCCGGTCAGCGTGTCGACCACGACTTCGGCGACTGCTGCGCCATAGGCGAAGTAGAAGAACGGATGGCCGGTCATGGTCTTGGAATTCCAGTGCACCTTCGGCGTCGAGTAGAAACCGTCCGACCATAATTGCACGCGCTGCAGGTAAGCCTGCATCACCAACTGGTCGAAAGGAATCGATTGCTCGCCCACCGACACCAGGCCGTCGGCGAAGCGCACGTCGGTCGCTTCCGCGCTGAAATGCTTGGCCGCCACTTGCGCCAGCCGCGCGCGGATTTGCAAAGCGGCATCTTGCGCCGCCTTGCCGTTGAGGTCGCTGCCGGTCGATGCGGCGGTGGCCGAGGTGTTGGCGATCTTGCTGGTGTCGGTGGCGGTGCAGCGCACCTGATCCAGCGGCAGGCCGAGCGCGTTGGCGACGACTTGCGCCACCTTGGTGTTCAGGCCCTGGCCCATTTCCGTGCCGCCGTGATTGACCAGCACCGAACCGTCGGTATACACGTGCACCAGCGAACCGGCCTGGTTCAGGTGAGGCACGTTGAACGAGATGCCGAACTTGACCGGCGTCAGCGCCATGCCGCGCTTGAGGATGGTGTTCCCGGCGTTGAAGACGTTGATGGCTTTGCGGCGTTCCTGATAGTCGCTGGTGCGCTCGAGTTCGCTGACCAGGGCGGCGATGACGTTGTCTTCCACTTTCTGGCCGTAGTGCGTGACGTTGCGCGCATCCGGACCGTCGCCGTCGCTGCTGCCGTAGAAATTGGCGCGGCGCACTTCCAGCGCATCCTTGCCGAGATTACGGGCGATTTCATCGATGATGTATTCGATCGCGATCGCGCCTTGCGGACCGCCGAAGCCGCGGAAGGCGGTGTTCGATTGCGTGTTGGTCTTGCCGCACATGGCGTGGATTTCCACGTCCGACAGGTAGTAGGCATTGTCGAAGTGGCATACGGCGCGGGTCGCCACCGGACCGGACAAGTCGGCCGAGAAGCCGGCGCGCGACACCATGTCGATCTTGGCGGCAACGATGCGGCCGTTGTCGTCGTAACCGATTTCGTAATCGTAGGCGAAGCAGTGGCGCTTGCCGGTGACGACCATGTCGTCGTCGCGGTCGGCGCGCAGCTTGACCGGACGGCGCAGGCGTACGGCAGCGACCGCTGCTGCGCAGGCCCACAAGGCCGATTGCGATTCCTTGCCGCCGAAACCGCCGCCCATGCGACGGCATTCGACCAGCACGTCATGCGAGGCGACGTGCAGCACGTGCGCGAGGTGATGCTGCATTTCGCTCGGGTGTTGCGTCGAGCAATACACGTGCATGCCGCGGCCTTCCTTGGGAATCGCGTAAGAGATCTGGCCTTCCAGATAAAACTGTTCCTGGCCGCCGACGTCGAGCTTGCCCTTGAGCTTGTGCGGCGCCTTGGCTAAGGCTTCGGCCGGATTGCCGCGCGACAGGTGCATCGGCGGCAGTACATAGGATTCGGCCTCGTGCGCGGCGCGCGGCGTCAGGATGGCCGGCAGTTCTTCGTAGTCGATCACGGCCTGGCGCGCAGCGCGGCGCGCGTTGTCGTGGCTGTCGGCGACGACAACGAAGATAGGCTGGCCGACGTATTGCACCAGGCCGTCGGCCAGCACCGGGTCATCCTTGATGATGGCGCCGCATTGGTTTTCGCCGGGGATGTCGTCGGCGGTGTAGACCGCGACCACGCCCACGGAAGCCTTGACCTTGCTCAGATCGATGGCGCGCATTTTGGCGTGGGCTTTGGTCGACAGGCCGAGCGCGGCGTGCAGCGTGCCTTGCAGCTCGACGATGTCGTCGGTGTAGGTGGCTTCGCCGGTCACGTGCAGGATGGCGGACTCGTGCGGATGCGGTTTGCCGACCTCGGTCCAGGCAGAGGCGGATTGCGATGTTTTGACGGACATGAATTCTTCAGTTTGCTTGTTCATTGCGATTCCTTAAGCAATCTGGGTGGCGGAGCCGACGCTTTTGCCGTGCACGAATGCACTCACGGAAGCTGCGGGCAACGGCGCATCGGCGCGCGTTTCCAGCCAGTAGCGATACAACAGGTTCTGTGCCGTTCTCATACGATACGCCGAAGAGGCGCGCATGTCAGAAAGCGGTGCATAATCTTGCGCCAGCGCAAGCATTGCCGCTTTGACATTGGCCTCGCTCCAGTCCTTGCCGTTGAGTTCAGCCTCCGCCAGCGCGGCGCGCTTCGGTGTCGCCGCCATGCCGCCGAAGGCGATGCGGGCGTCGACCACCTTGCCGCCGTCGAGACGGAAAGCAAACGACGCGCACACCGCCGAAATGTCCTGGTCGAAACGCTTGGACAGCTTGTACACGCGGAAAGCAATGTCCTTGCGCGGCAGCGGCACGCGCACGCCTTGCACGAACTCGTTCGGCAGAATCGCCGACTTCTGATAAGCGATGTAGAAATCTTCCAGCGGCATGATGCGCTGGCCGTCGACGCCGTACAGCATGATTTCGGTGCCGAGCGCGATCAGCCACGGCATCGAGTCGCCGATCGGCGAGCCGTTGGCGACGTTGCCGCCCAGCGTGCCAGAGTTGCGCACCGGCAGCGAGGCGAAGCGTTGCCACAGTTCGGTCAGCTCTTGCGGATATTGCTCGGTCAGCGCGGCGTAGGCTTTTTCCAAGGTGACGCCGGCGCCGATTTCCAGCCAGCCGTCCTTGTTGACGATGTGGCGCAGTTCTTCCACCTGGCCGATGTAGATGATGTCGCCCAGGTCGCGCATGTGCTTGGTCACCCACAGGCCGACGTCGGTCGAGCCGGCCAGGATGCGCGCCTTCGGCAATTCGCTGCGCAGCGTCGCCAGTTGCGCCAATGTACGCGGCGCGTGGAAGGTCTGCCCGGCGTGCGTGACGCTCAATGGCTCTTCGCGCTGGATGGCGCGCAGCGCATCGATCACCGGTACGCGGTCGAAAGTCACCTTCGGCAATTCGCCCATGCGGCGTGCCGCGTCGATGATGGGGCGATAGCCGGTGCAGCGGCACAGGTTGCCGGACAGGGCGTCGTCGATTTCGCGCGTGGTCGGCGTGACGTCGTCTTGTTCATGCTTGAGGTACAGGCCCCACAGCGACATGACGAAACCGGGCGTGCAGAAGCCGCATTGCGAACCGTGGCATTCCACCATGGCTTGCTGGGCAGGATGCAGGCAACCGTCGCTCTGCTTCAGGTCTTCCACCGTGAACAGCGCCTTGCCGTCCAGCGTCGGCACGAACTGGATGCAGGAGTTGACCGTTTTCAGTTCCAGCTCGTTGCCGCGCAGCTCGCCCACGACCACCGTACAGGCGCCGCAATCGCCTTCCGCGCAACCCTCTTTGGTGCCGGTGCAATGCAGGTCTTCGCGCAAATGCTGCAAAACGGTGCGTGTATTGGGCAGTCCATCGACTTGATGGGTCTCGCCGCGGAAATAGAAGCGAATCGGTTCTGACATGGTGTGCTTTGCTATAAAAAAATGGCTACGGATTACTGTGATTCAAGATCTGTGCCGGGACCTTTTAGAGAGAAAACTTATTTGCCGCTGCCGATTGTTGCGACAGATTGTCGAAGCATTTCTCTCTGAAACATCCTTCTTTCCTGCCAGCGGCGTCCGAGGACGCCGCTGTCTTGTTATTTCTAGCTACTGCCCATCAGGCGCCGAGATACACCATCTTGAACAGGAAGATCGCCGCGATCACCCAGATCACCGCCGACACGTCCTTGACGCGGCCGGTCAGCAATTTCAGCGCGGCGTAGCTGATGAAGCCCAGCGCCAGGCCGTTGGCGATCGAATACGTGAACGGCATGACCAGCGCGGTGATGACGGCCGGCACGCACTCGGTGGTGTCGTTCCAGTCGATGTCGGCCAGTTCGCGCAGCATCAGGCAAGCCACGAAGAACAGCGCCGGCGCCGTCGCATAGGCCGGCACCACTCCCGCCAGCGGCGCAATGAACAGCGCCAGCAGGAACAGCACGGCGACGGCCACCGCGGTCAGGCCGGTGCGTCCGCCCGCTTGCACGCCGGCCGCACTTTCAATATAGGCAGTGGTGCTCGATGTGCCAAGCAGCGAACCCGCCACGATCGCGCCGCTGTCGGCCAGCAGCGCCTTGTTGATGCGTTCGATCTTGCCGTTCTTGACCAGGCCGGCGCGTTGCGCCACGCCCATCAGCGTGCCGGTGGCGTCGAACAGTTCCACCAGGAAGAACACCAGCACCACGTTGAGCAGACCCATCGAGATCGCGCCCTTGAGATCGAGCTGGAACAGCGTCGGCGAGATCGACGGCGGAGCGGAGAACACGCCGTTGAACTGGTTGCCGCCGAAGATGAAGCTCAGCACCGTCACGGCCAGGATGCCGATCAGCAGCGCGCCGCGGATCTTCAGCTGATCCAGCGCGACGATCACCAGGAAGCCGATGATGGCCAGCACCGGCGCGGCCTGATGCAGGTTGCCCATGGTGACGAAAGTGGCAGGGCTGGCGGCCACGATGCCGGCATTCTTGAGCGAGATCAGCGCGAGGAAAAGTCCTATCCCCGCCGGTATCGCCGTGCGCAATGAATGCGGAATGGCATTGATGATCAGCTCGCGGATGCGGAACAGGCTCACCAGCAGGAACAGGCAGCCCGAGATGAACACCGCGCCCAGCGCAGCCTGCCACGGAAAGCCCATGCCCTTGACGACGGCGTAGGCGAAATAGGCGTTCAGACCCATGCCCGGCGCCAGGCCGATCGGATAGTTGGCGTACAGGCCCATGATCAGTGTGCCGATTGCCGCCGCCACACAGGTGGCGACGAAGACGGAATCCTTCGGCATGCCCGCATCCCCGAGTATGGATGGGTTGACGAAGATGATGTAGGCCATCGTCAGGAAGGTCGTGAGACCGGCCAGCAGCTCGGTACGGACGGTCGTGCCGTTGTCGCTGAGTTTGAAAAACTTGTCCAGAAAAGTCATGAGAATTGTCTCCGTTTACGCTTGATGCGGTTCTTTTTTATACGCCAGAAAACTTGCAGATTTCTCGGGTCCGCAAAAAATGGGCGTTCTGATTTGTATCTTGTTTTGCGCCGCTTCCCAGTCCTGGAAACCACCTCCGAGCAGATTGATTGCAGCGTATGTAATGTCGTTGAAATATTTGGGCAAAACGTAAGTCATGGGGAATATCAACTATAAGGTTACGGGTATATGTTCATGCGTTAATCAAATAATGACGATTTGCCATGGTTTCGAGCCATGGATTGCCTCCAATAATGTATTGAATTGAGGAGTTCGGTCTGATGCCGAGCCGTCAAGCTCAAAAATACCTTCCCTCGTCGCCAATTCTGCATGCCTGTCGTCCTGACGCAGGTCAGGACCCGGCGTCGTATCAGCCGTCGTCACGACGCCGGGATGACTGCTCTTTAGCTCTTCTGTTTGTTTGCGGCAATTATCTGGTCCAGTAATCCGGCTGCGCATACACCTCCTTCAGGTAATCGATGAAGAAACGCGTCTTCGCCGGCAGATGCCGTTGCTGCGGATACACGGCCATGATGTCGTAATGGGGCAGGGCGTATTCGTCCAGCACGGTAATCAGTTCTCCCGAGGCCAGCTGCGACTGAATCTCCCAGGTCGAGCGCCACGCCAGTCCCAGCCCTTCGCTGGCCCAGCGGTGCAGCAGCTCGCCGTCGTTGCAATCCAGATTGCCTTGCGCGCGGATGATGACCGGCTTGCCGCCTTGCTGAAAATACCAGCCGCGCTGCTGCCCGCCCTGCAGGTTGAAAGCCAGGCAATTGTGGTCGGCCAGATCGTCCAGCGTCTTGGGGATGCCGTTGCGATGCAGGTATTCCGGCGCGGCGCACACCACGCGGCGGTTGCTGGCCAGCTTCACCGCCACGAAACTCGGCTCGATCGCGCCGCCGATGCGGATGCCCAGGTCGTAGCCTTCACGCACCAGGTCCACCACGCGGTCGGTCAGGTTGAACGAGATCTGCACTTCCGGATGATGCGCCAGGAAAGCCGGCGCATGCGGCGCCACGTGCAGCCGTCCGTAGGCCGCCGGCGTCGAGACCACCAGATGGCCGGTGGCCTTGTGGCGGCCTTCGGCGATGCTCTTTTCCGCCACCTCGATATCGCTCAGCAGCTTGCGGCAATGATCGAGGAAGACGCTGCCTTGTTCGGTCAGCGTCAGATGGCGCGTGGTGCGATGCATGAGCTTGGTGCCGAGGCGTTTTTCCAGGGCGTCGATGCGTCGGCCCAGCATCACGGGAGTGATGTTTTCCTCGAGCGCCGCCGCCGCGAGACTGCCTTTTTCGACGACCGAGACAAAAGCCTCGATTTGTTTGAGTTTGTCCACAAAACCTCCTTATTCGATACTTTTTCTATATTTCCATATTTTTAGTACGGAATAAACAGATATTTAGTCTTCTTATCAAACAATATTGTTGGTTATAGGATGCATCTCATCGGTCGAGGGGCATCGTCGTTGCTTCCGGCGCATCAGGAACCTAATAACCCAGGAGGCAACATGGCAAAGATGAAGGCAGTAGACGCAGCGGTATATGTGCTGGAAAAAGAGGGCTGCCTGCAAGCCTTCGGCGTGCCCGGCGCGGCGATCAATCCATTTTACTCGGCGCTGAAACGCCATGGCGGCATCCAGCACGTCCTGGCGCGCCATGTCGAAGGCGCGTCCCACATGGCCGAGGGCTACACCCGCGCCAAGGCCGGCAATATCGGCCTGTGCATCGGCACCTCCGGTCCGGCCGGCACCGACATGATCACCGGCCTGTATTCCGCGCAAGCCGATTCGATTCCCATCCTGTGCATCACCGGCCAGGCGCCGCGTGCCCGTTTGTATAAAGAAGACTTCCAGGCCGTCGACATCGAATCGATCGCCAAGCCGGTCACCAAATGGGCCGTCACCGTGCGCGAACCGGCCTTGGTGCCGCGCGTGTTCCAGCAGGCTTTCCACCTGATGCGCTCGGGCCGTCCCGGTCCGGTACTGATCGACCTGCCGTTCGACGTGCAAATGGCCGAGATCGAATTCGACCCCGATACCTACGAGCCGCTGCCGGTCTATCGCCCATCGGCCACCCGCGCCCAGATCGAAAAAGCGCTGACCATGCTGAACCAGTCCGAGCGTCCTTTGCTGACCATCGGCGGCGGCGTGATCAATGCCGATGCGGCCGAGCTGGCGGTTGAATTTGCCGAACTCACCGGCGTGCCGGTCATTCCGACCCTGATGGCCTGGGGCGCGATCCCTGACGATCACCCGCAAATGGCAGGCATGGTCGGTCTGCAGACCAGCCACCGCTACGGCAACGCCACCATGCTGGCATCCGACTTCGTGCTCGGCATCGGCAATCGCTGGGCCAACCGTCACACGGGTTCCATCGAAGTGTTCACCAAGGACCGCAAGTTCGTCCACGTCGATATCGAACCGACCCAGATCGGCCGCGTGTTCGGTCCGGACTACGGCATCGTCTCCGACGCCAAGGCGGCACTGAAGCTGTTCATCGAAGTCGCCAAAGAATTGAAGGCTGCCGGCAAGTTGCCGAACCGTTCCGCCTGGCTGGCCGAATGCCAGGAGCGCAAGCGCACCATGCATCGCCGTACTCACTTCGAAGAAGTACCGATCAAGCCGCAACGCGTCTACGAAGAAATGAATCGCGCCTTCGGTCGCGACACCTGCTACGTCAGCACCATCGGCCTGTCGCAGATCGCCGCCGCGCAATTCCTGCACGTCTACAAGGACCGCCACTGGATCAACTGCGGCCAGGCTGGTCCGCTGGGCTGGACCATTCCCGCCGCGCTGGGCGTGTGCGCCGCTGATCCGCAACGCAAGGTGGTGGCGATCTCGGGCGACTACGACTTCCAGTTCATGATCGAAGAATTGGCCGTTGGCGCGCAATTCAACCTGCCGTATCTGCACGTGGTGGTGAACAACTCCTACCTCGGCCTGATCCGCCAGGCACAGCGCGGCTTCGAGATGGACTACTGCGTGCAGCTGGCGTTCGAAAACATCAACGCACCCGAACTCAACGGCTACGGCGTAGACCACGTCGCCGTGGTGGAAGGCCTGGGTTGCAAGGCGATCCGCGTCACCGATCCGAACGAAATCCAGGACGCCTTCGCCGTGGCGCAGCGCTGGATGGCCGAGTACCGCGTGCCGGTGGTGGTGGAAATCATCCTGGAACGCGTCACCAACATCGCGATGGGTACCGAGATCAACGCCGTCAACGAGTTCGAAGAACTGGCCACCAAGCGTGAGCATGCGCCGACGGCAATCAGTTTGCTGGACTAGGAATAGTCGCGAAGAGATAAGGATAAGAAGGAAGAACGATCACCGGAGGAGACAACGACGGAGGAGCTTAATCACTTCTCCGTCGTCCCGACGAACGTCGGGACCCAGCGTCGTCAGTGCATCGACAGCGTTGGGAATGAGCGGGAACGACAGCGGAAAATCAAACCGTCTTGCCGACACATGCAGGTATGTGCCGAGCGAACAACCGCCGTCGCCATTGCAGCAAGCCACCGTCGTCCCGGCGTTCGCCGGGACGACGGTGGTGGATTTAACGATAGCCTGAACCGGCAAGCGCCACGACCACCAAGGACCCACACATGACCAAACTCGCCGCCAACCTGACCATGCTCTTCACCGAGCTGCCGTTCCTGGAGCGTTTCCGCGCTGCCGCGCAAGCCGACTTCAAGGCCGTGGAATTTCTGTTCCCCTACGCCTTCGAACCGGCGCAGATCGCCGAACAACTGCGCAAGAATGAACTGGAGCTGGTCCTGCACAATCTGCCCGCGGGCAACTGGGAAGCCGGCGAGCGCGGCATCGCCTGTCATCCCGACCGCGTCGGCGAATTCCGCCAGGGCGTCGACGACGCGATCCGCTACGCCAAGGTACTCGGCGTCAGGCAACTGAACTGCCTGGTCGGCATCCAGCCGCAAGGCGTCAGCGCCGCCGCTGCACGCGAAACCCTGGTCGCCAACCTCAGGTTCGCCGCCGACAAGCTGCAAGCCGAAGGCATCGCCTTGCTGATCGAACCGATCAACTATTTCGACATCCCCGGCTTCTTCCTCAACACCACCAAGCAGGCGGCCGAGCTGATCATGGCGACCGGCTCCGGCAACCTGTTCGTGCAGTACGACATCTATCACATGCAGCGCATGGAAGGCGAACTGGCCAACACCATCAAGGCCAACCTCTCGCTGATCCGCCATGTGCAGCTGGCTGACAACCCTGGCCGTTTCGAGCCGGGCACGGGCGAGATCAACTACCGCTTCCTGTTCAAGTACCTGAACGAGATCGGCTATCAGGGCTGGATCGGCTGCGAGTACAAGCCGAAGGCAGGCACCGTCGAAGGGCTAGGCTGGCGCGCGGCACACGGCCTGTGATTCGGGCTTGCAACGAATTCATTTATTCATCTTAGAGGAGACACATCATGGCAAAAGTCGGATTCATCGGATTGGGCATCATGGGTTCGCCCATGGCGGAGAACCTGCAAAAGGGCGGTCACAAGCTTTACCTGCATGATCAAAAAAATCCACCGGCAGCATTGCTCGAAGGCGGCGCCACCGTCTGCACATCGGGGGCAGAAGTCGCCAAGCGCGCCGACATCATCATCGTGATGGTGCCGGACACCCCGCATGTTGAAGCGGTGCTGTTCAGCAAAGGCGGCGTGGCCGAAGGCCTCTCCGCCGGCAAGATCGTGGTCGACATGAGCTCGATCTCGCCGATCGCCACAAAAGGTTTCGCGCAAAAGATCAATGCGCTGGGTTGCGAATACCTGGACGCGCCGGTCTCCGGCGGCGAAGTCGGCGCCAAGGCTGCCTCGCTGACGATCATGGTCGGCGGCAATGAGTCGGCGTTCAACGACGTCAAGCCTCTGTTTGAGTTGATGGGCAAGAACATCACTCTGGTCGGCGGTAACGGCGACGGTCAGACTACCAAGGTGGCGAACCAGATCATCGTGGCGTTGAATATTCAGGCGGTTGCCGAAGCGTTATTGTTTGCTTCCAAGGCCGGCGCCGATCCTGCGCGTGTGCGTCAGGCGCTGATGGGCGGGTTTGCTTCGTCGCGCATTCTGGAAGTGCATGGCGAGCGCATGGTCAAGCGTACCTTCAATCCCGGTTTCCGGATTGAGTTGCATCAGAAGGATTTGAATCTGGCTTTGCAGGGTGCTAAAGCCCTGGGCGTCAGCTTGCCCAATACGGCTACTGCGCAGGAGTTGATGAATGCTTGTGCGGCCAATGGAATGAGTGGCTTGGATCACTCGGCGTTGTGCCGGGCGATTGAGTTGATGTCGAATCATGAGATTGCCAAGGGTTGATTGCTGGCTTGCCAAGGGCTTGTCGTCCTGACGAAAGTCAGGACCCCGTGGCGTTCGTTGTTCCGACTGGTGGGGTGTTCGTTGCTGATGCTGTTTGTTCTTCGGACGACCGTGGTTGCCGGGGGCGGCCCGGCAGCCGCTCACTTTTCTTGTCTCGCCAAGAAAAGTAAGCAAAAGAAGGTTGGAGCACTGCTCCAACAAAGGCTGGGTCGTAGCCCCTCTGGGGTTCCCGGCGCCGGCAGGTACAAATCGGGAGAAAAAATAAACTCGCTGCGCTCAGACAGATTTTTTCTCTTTATCCGATTTGCACCTGCCGTCACCGGCTACTCTCAAGCGGACTTCGAGACTGGCT
>NZ_AKJW01000100.1 GCF_000282135.1 Herbaspirillum sp. CF444 | reverse complement strand
GCCTTGACCATGTCCTCGATCACCTTCTTGGCATCGCCAAACACCATCATGGTCTTGTCCATGTAGAACAGTTCGTTGTCCAGTCCGGCATAACCGGCGGCCATCGAACGTTTGTTGACGATGACGGTTTTGGCCTTGTAAGCCTCCAGGATCGGCATGCCGGCGATCGACGACTTCGGATCCTTGGCCGCCGGATTGACCACGTCGTTGGCGCCCAGCACCAGCACCACGTCGGCCTGGCCGAACTCGCTGTTGATGTCTTCCATTTCAAAGACCTGGTCGTAAGGCACTTCGGCCTCGGCCAGCAGCACGTTCATGTGACCCGGCATGCGGCCCGCCACCGGGTGGATCGCATACTTCACGATCACGCCCTTGTGGGTCAGCTTCTCGGTCAGTTCTTTCAGTGCATGCTGCGCACGCGCCACCGCCAGGCCGTAGCCCGGCACGATGATCACGGTTTCCGCGTTGCCCATCAGGAAGGCCGCATCGTCGGCCGAACCGGACTTGACGTTGCGCTGCGCCTGCGCGCCGCCTGCGGCCGCGGCAGCAGGATCGCCCCCGAAGCCGCCGAGGATCACGTTGAAGAACGAACGGTTCATCGCCTTGCACATGATGTAGGACAGGATCGCGCCGGAGGACCCCACCAGCGAACCGGCAATGATCAGCATCGCGTTGTTCAGCGAGAAACCGATGCCCGCCGCCGCCCAGCCGGAATAGCTGTTCAACATCGACACCACCACCGGCATGTCGGCGCCGCCGATGGGGATGATGATCAATACACCCAGCACGAACGCGATCGCGGCCATGATGATGAACGGCAGCCAGTGTTGCGTCAGCACGAAGATCACGCCGAAGCCGATCATCGCCACCGCCAGCAGCAAATTCAACATGTGCTGGCCGGAGAAGCTCACCGGCGCCCCCTGGAACAGGCGGAACTTGTATTTGCCGGACAACTTGCCGAAGGCAATCACCGAACCGGAGAAGGTGATCGCGCCGACGAAGGTGCCGATGAACAATTCAACGCGATTGCCCACCGGGATCGCTTCGCCGTGCGCGGCGATGTTGAAGGCCCAGGGCTCGGCGACCGCGGCGACGGCGATACAGACAGCCGCCAGGCCTATCAGCGAGTGCATCGCCGCGACCAGTTCGGGCATCTTGGTCATCTCGACGCTCCTGGCCAGGTAGGCGCCGATGCCGCCGCCGACCACCACGCCGCCGGCCACCAGCCACAGGCCGATGCCCGAAGCCGGCATGTCGCCCTTGAGCTTGACGATCAGCGCCAGCGTGGTGACCACGGCAATGGCCATGCCGGCGATGCCGAAGGCGTTACCGCGACGCGCCGTCGACGGATGCGACAAGCCTTTCAATGCCTGGATAAAAAAGACCGAGGCGATCAGATACAACAGGGTGACCAGATTCATGCTCATGCTTGTGCCCCCGCCTTGTCTGTCTTGGTCTTGGGTTCTTTTTTCTTGAACATCTCCAGCATGCGCTGGGTGACCATGAACCCGCCGAAGACGTTGACTGCCGCGAGAGCGACCGCCAGCGTGCCGGCAATGCGGCCGACCGGTCCTTCGGTCAGGCCTGCGGCCAGCATGGCGCCGATGATGATGATGGCCGAGATGGCGTTGGTGACCGCCATGAGCGGCGTGTGCAAGGCCGGCGTGACCGTCCAGACCACGTGGTAGCCGACGTAAATGGCCAGCACGAAGATGATCAGGTTGATGATGGTGTGACTGACTTCCATGTGTTTTCTCCGTTTTTCGACGTCTTGACGTCTTCTTTTGTCGTCTTCTCTTATTTGCGCAGCACTTCGCCGCCCGTGCACAGCAGGGTCGCCGCGACGATGTCGTCTTCGCGGTTGATGACCAGCTTGCCTTCGGCGTCGACGATCAGCTTGAGGAAATCGAGCACGTTGCGGGCATACAGCGCCGACGCATCCGCCGCCACCAAGGCCGCCAGGTTGCCTTCGCCGATGATGTGCACGCCGTGTTTGATCACGGTCTTGCCGGACTCCGACAGCGGACAGTTGCCGCCCTGGTCGACCGCCATGTCGAGGATGACCGAGCCCGGTTTCATGGCCTTGACGGTGTCTTCGCTGATCAGCACCGGCGCCTTGCGGCCCGGGATCAGCGCGGTGGTGATGATGATGTCGGCCTGCTTGGCGCGCTCATGCACCGCTTCGGCCTGGCGGCGCATCCAGTCGGCCGGCATCGGACGGGCGTAGCCGCCGACGCCCTGGGCGATTTCCTTTTCTTCATCGGTGATGAACGGCACGTCGAGGAATTTGGCGCCGAGCGATTCGATCTGCTCCTTGACCGCGGGACGCACGTCGGACGCTTCGATCACGGCGCCCAGGCGCTTGGCGGTGGCAATGGCCTGCAGGCCGGCGACGCCGGCGCCCATGATCAGCATGCGCGCGGCCTTGACGGTGCCGGCGGCGGTCATGAGCATCGGCATGAAGCGTTGATAGGTGTTGGCGGCCATCAGCACGGCCTTGTAGCCGGCGATGTTGGCTTGCGAGGACAAGACGTCCATCGATTGCGCGCGCGTGGTGCGCGGCGCGGCTTCCAGGGCAAACGCGGTCAGCCCGGCAGCTGCCATGGCGGCGATGTTGTCCGCATCGAAGGGATTGAGCATGCCGACCACCACCGTGCCGGACTTCAGGCGGGTGCGTTCGTCCGCACTCGGGGCGCGCACTTTCAACAGTACATCAGCTGCATAGACTTCATCGGCGGACGCTATCCTGGCGCCGGCGGCAAGATAGGCCTCATCGGTGATGCTGGATTGGATGCCGGCGCCTG
>NZ_AKJW01000099.1 GCF_000282135.1 Herbaspirillum sp. CF444 | reverse complement strand
GCGTTACGAATCGGGGTCAAGACGCCCAGTCTTGACCCCGATTCGCGCCTTGCACTTCATCCCAAACAGGGCAAGCTCGCACTCACGCCTATTTATGAAATGAGTTCTACAAACCGAACGGCGCGGCATCGCCTCGCCCCTGCCGCACCAGCACCGGTTCGCTGTCGTCGCTGAGATCGATGACGGTGGTCGGTTCCAGGCTGCAGGCGCCGCTGTCGATGACCAGCTCGACCTGCTTTTCCAGGCGATCGCGAATTTCTTCGGCGTCGGTCAGCGCATCGTCCTGATCGGGCAGGATCAGCGTGGTGCCGATCAGCGGCTGGCCCAGCTCGGCCAGCAAGGCATGGGCGATCTGGTTTTCCGGCACGCGCAGGCCGATGGTCTTGCGCGACGGATGGCTCAGGCGGCGCGGTACTTCCTTGGTGGCTTCAAGGATGAAGGTATACGGCCCCGGCGTCGCCGCTTTGAGCAAACGGTATTGGCGGTTGTCGACCTTGGCGTATTGGGCAATTTCGCTGAGGTCGCGGCACAGCAGGGTCAGATGATGCTTTTCGTCGACGCCGCGGATCCGGCGCAGGCGTTCCACCGCGTTCTTGTCGTCGAGCTGGCACACCAGCGCATAGCAGGAATCGGTCGGCAAGGCGACGATGCCGCCGCCCCGGAGGATCTGCGCGGCCTGCTTGATCAGGCGCAGTTGCGGGTTGTCGGGATGGATCTGGAAAAACTGACTCATGCATCCTTCGTTTCAAAATCGAATACGGTTTTCAAAAAGGCAAAACGGCGGTTGCAACACCGCCGTTTGTTTGCCGCATTGCGGCTTATCGCTGGCCGCGCAGCGCAGCGATACGCTGCTCCAGCGGCGGGTGGGTGGAAAACAATTCCATGAAACCCGGCTTGTCGTTGATGCCCATGGCCGCCATCGATTCCGGCAGACCGCTGACGGGGATGCCGCCCAAGCGCGCCAGCGCATTGATCATCGGCTGCGGACCGCCGAGCAATTTGGCGGAGCCGGCGTCGGCGCGGAATTCGCGATGGCGCGAAAACCAGGCCACGATCATCGAGGCACCGATGCCGAACACGATCTGGCAGACCATGACCGTCACCATGTAACCGATGCCGGGGCCTGAGTTGTCGTTGTTACGGCGCAGCGCCGAATCGACGAAGTAACCAACCACCCGCGACAGGAACACCACGAAGGTATTCACCACGCCCTGGATCAGCGTCATGGTCACCATGTCGCCGTTGGCAATGTGGGCGACTTCGTGGCCGAGCACGGCTTCGACTTCTTCCTTGGTCATGCCTTGCAGCAGGCCGGTCGACACCGCGACCAGCGCCGAATCCTTGAACGCGCCGGTGGCGAAAGCATTCGGCTCGCCTTCATAGACGGCGACTTCAGGCATGCCGATGCCGGCGCGCTGCGCCAGTTTGCCGACGATGTTGACCAGCCAGACTTCAGTGGAATTGACCGGCGTGTCGATCACGCGCGCACCCGTGCTCCACTTCGCCATGGTTTTGCTCATCAGCAGCGAAATAATCGAGCCGGTAAAGCCGACGACGATGGAAAACACCAGCAGCATCGGCAGATTCAGACCGGCGCGCGTGAGGAATTTGTCCACGCCGAGCAGCGACAAGATCACGCTCATCACCACCAGCACGGCGATATTGGTCGCGAGGAAGAGGAATATGCGTTTCATCCGGAAAACTCCTATCAGGAAAGTGGTTATTAGATAGGAACAATCGGGGAGAAATCAAGAGATTGCGCCAATTCCCGACGGAATTGATGCTTTGAGAGGCGGAAAAGGCGTCTTTACGAGCTTGAAGACACTTACAAGTCCCAGTCGTGCCATACCGGCGTCAAGCCGTTCGGCAACGGCGGCAAAGCACCCAGATCCACGCGCGACTCGCCCGGGCCATGGAAATCCGAGCCGATCGACGCCAGAAAACCGTAACGCTTGGCGACACGGGCGTATTCTTCGTATTGATCCGGCGTATGGCTGCCGGTGGTGACTTCGATCGCCGCGCCGCCATGCTGCTTGAACTCGTCGAACAAGGCGCCGAATTCCAGGTCGCTGTACTGGTAACGCCCCGGATGCGCGATCACCGCCACGCCGCCGGCGCCGCGGATCCAGTCGACCGATTCTTTCAGCGTGGCCCAGCGATGCGGCACATAACCGGGCTTGCCTTCGCACAGATAGTTGCGAAAAACTTCCTTGGTGTCGGCGCAACGGCCGATCTCGACGATATAGCGGGCGAAATGCGTGCGCGACATCAGATCGGGATTGCCGACATGCTTGAGCGCACCGTCGAAGGCGCCGGGGATGCCGACCTTTTCCAGCTCTGCCGCGATATCGCGACCACGCCGTTCGCGGCCGTTGCGCGTGGAGGCAAGGCCCTTCACCAGCATCTCGTTCTTTTCATCGATGCGCAAACCGACGATGTGTACCGTCTGTCCTGCCCAGGTAACCGAAATCTCGACGCCGGGGATGTAGCGCATGCCGAGATCCTCGGCGGCCTTGCGCGCGACGGCGATGCCGCCAATTTCGTCATGATCGGTCAGCGCCCAGACGTCGACGCCGTTGGCCTTGGCGCGCGCAGCCACCTCCGCCGGCGGCAACAAGCCGTCGGAGACGTTGGAGTGGCAGTGCAGATCGACGTTGAGCATTGTTGGGCAGGCCTTGAAAACGCAAGAAAGATAGCTTCATTGTACGCCGCCGGCGTCTTCTCTGCTGCACTTGCACACGCCGCCGGGAAGGCCTTGCGGCGACCGGACAAAGAGAGCCTTTATTCCGCCAGAAACGCCTCGATCACCGCCGCCAGCAAGGCCGGCTGATCGTGATGGAGCATGTGTCCGGCATCGGGAATGATCTCCGTACGGACGTTGCGGAGGAAGCCGATGCGGCGCTCGATTTCCGGGCGCATCAGTTTGCTTTGCCCGAACCAGCGCCAGATGTCGGTTTCGGCCGCTTCCACCCATAGCACCGACGCCGTGATCTGCGCCCAGCAGGCCGTGACTTCATCGATGCGATACAGCAGCGGATTGGTCCCCTTGTGCGCCGGATCGCCGAGAATCGCCCAACTGCCGTCGTCGTTCTGCCCGGCCCAGTGTTGCGCCAGAAAGGCGGCGCGCTCGCGGCTCAGGCGCGGGTTGGTCTTTTGCAGGCGTCCCATGACCTCTTCCAGCGTCGCATAGCTGCGCATCTCCGGCTTTTCCTGCAACTCGTCGAGCCATTTGGCAAAACGCCCCGGCGCTTGCTCGGGCCTGGTGCCTGGCAGGCCGAAACCTTCCAGATTGACCAGCTTCGCAATGCGATGCGGGCGCACGCCGGCGTACAGGCCGACGACATTGCCGCCCAGGCTGTGACCGAGCAGATTGACGGCTTCGTCCGGGGAATAATGCAGCAGCAAGGCATCGAGGTCGGCCAGGTAATCGGGATACCAGTAAGTGTCGGCCCGGGGGCGCTCGGTCAGGCCGAAGCCGCGCCAGTCGGGCGCGATCACATGCCATTCCTGTTGCAGGCAATCGACCATGAACTGGAACGAGGCCGACATATCCATCCAGCCGTGCACCATGAAAATCCTGGGCGCCTGCGGATCGCCCCAATGGCGTACGTGATATCGCAGCCCCCGGATATCGAGGAATTCGGAACGGGATGGCTTCATGGCGTGTGGCTTCTATGCGATCGGGGAAACCTCACAGTATAAGGCTACCCCGCCCCGCCTGCAGCGGCTGCTGCAGCGATCTATTGCAGATACCGCCCGAGATCGAAGGACGACTTCAACCCTACCGTATGGAAATGTTCTTCCAGCCAGCGTTCGGCGGCTTGCCGACCTTCGTCGTGGAGGCCGTAAATGAAGGACCGCTTGGTATTGAGCTTGCTCATGACATCGAGCTGGCTCATCAGGTCGTTGGCCTCCACCAGATGCATGTTGAGGCGCTTGAGGCGCCGCTCCAGCGTGCCGAAGGCGAACATGCCGCTCTCCGCCTCGCGCTTGGCCAGGGCCAGCCCGCCCAATTCGGTAAAAAATGCCGAGCTGAAACTGATTTCGGACAGGCGCTGGCCGATCTCGTGCGTCGACGTCGGCGTGCCGGGGCGGCTGCATGGGTGCAGCAACACCACCAGCAAGTCGCGTGACGAACACAAATGCAGCAAAGGAAAAATCGGCGGATTGGCGGTCAGGCCGCCATCCCAATAGGCCTCGCCATCGATCTCGACCGGCCGGTGCATGGACGGCAGGCAGGCCGACGCCAGCAAGGCGTCCAGCGTCAGTTCGCGGTCGCGGAAAATCTTCAGCGTGCCGCTGCTGACCTTGGTGGCGGCGATGAACAGTTTGATACTGCTGCGGGTGCGCAAACGCTCGAAGTCGACCTGTTCTTCGAGGATGTCGCGCAAGGGATTGATATCGAGCGGATTGAGCTGCGTCGGCGAAAAGAAACGCGTCATCGCCAGGAAGGCATGCATCGCCGCCGGCGTGGTCTGGGTCAGCAGGCTGGAGCCGCCCGGCATCATCTCCGGCGGCAGGAAGCTGAACGGCTCCTTGATCGCAATGCGTCCCCAGAAAGCCGCCAGCGCCTCGCGCGCGCCTTCACGGCCGCCGACGTTGAAGCCATGCGATAGTACTGTCGCGTTCATGGCGCCGGCGCTGGCGCCGCTGATGCCTTCAAACGCCATGCGACCGTCTTCCAGCAGGCGATCCAGCACGCCCCAGGTAAAGGCGCCGTGCGACCCGCCGCCCTGCAACGCCAATGTCACGATCTTGTTCTGCATGCTGTTCCTTGAGTAACTGTCATTGCGAAGTCACGTCGTCGCGATATGCTTGCGTCGGGATAGTTGTCGCAGGATATTGTCACGACAGGCATGTTATAACATGGTCGTATTGTTTTAATTCGAGCGAGAGAAAATGAAATCCATCTGTGTTTATTGCGGTTCTTCCGCCGGTGCTTCCGAAGTCTATGCGGAAGGCGCGCGCGCCCTGGCGCGGGAAATGGTCAAGGACAACATCGCCCTGGTCTACGGCGGCGGCAACGTCGGCCTGATGGGCATTATTGCAACAGAAGTCATCCGTCTCGGCGGCGAAGCCACGGGCGTGATTCCGAAGGCGCTGCTGGACAAGGAACTGGGCCACAACGGCCTGACCCGCCTGCACATCGTCAAGGACATGCACGAGCGCAAGGCCATGATGGCGGAATTGTCGGACGGTTTCATCGCCATGCCGGGCGGCATGGGCACGTTGGAAGAATTGTTTGAAGTGCTGACCTGGGCCCAGCTCGGTTTCCATTACAAACCGATCGGCCTGCTCAATGTCGACGGCTTCTACAACAACCTGATCGCCTTCATCGAACATCTGGTGTCGCAGCGCTTCCTGACCGCAGAACAGTCGCTGCTGATGATGCATGAGCAGGATCCGGCCGATCTACTGCAGCGTTTCAAGACCTACAAGCCGAGCTATACCAACAAGTGGGCCGACAAGAGCGCGCCTGCCAAGCTGCTGCCGTAGTTAAAGACAGCAACGCAAAAACAAAACGGTCATGCCGGCGCAATGCAGGCATGACCGTTTTTTCATGGGGAAAGGCAGATCAGGAATCCAGCGCCTGCCTGAAATCTTCCACCAGATCGTCCGTATCCTCCAGACCGATCGACACGCGGATCAGTGATTCGGCGATGCCCATCGCGGCGCGGCGCTCCTGCCCCATTTCGTAGAAGATCGTATGCGCCACCGGGATCACCAGCGTGCGCGTATCGCCGAGGTTGCTTGAGGCCACCGCCAGTTGCAGACGGTTCAGGTAATCGAAGCAATCGATGCCGTCCTTCAATTCAAAACTCAGCAGGCTGCCGTAGGAACGGAACAGCTCCGTCGCCAGCGCGTGCTGAGGATGCGACGGCAAACCCGGGTAGTACACCGCCGCCACACGCGGATCGGCATCCATCATCTGCGCCACGGCCAATGCATTGGCGCATTCGCGGTCCTGGCGCAACGCCATGGTTTCCGAACCAACTGCGATGTGATGCGCCGCTTCCGGTCCCAGCGAAGCGCCGAAATCGCGCAAGCCTTTGGCGCGGATCTGCGCCATGCCCCATTGTGCAGGCGCGTTCTTCTTGTAGCTGTCGGCGATGTGCGGATAACGCGTCCAGTCGTACAAGCCGGTGTCGGTCAGCGCGCCGCCCAGCGCATTGCCGTGGCCGCCGATGGACTTGGTCAGCGAGTTGACCACGAGGCCGGCGCCGACTGCCTTGGGTTGAAACAGGTAAGGCGAGGTCATCGTGTTGTCGACGATGTACAGGATGCCGCGCTCGCGGCACAGGTCGCCGATGCGCTTGAGATCGGCGATCTGGGTGCGTGGATTGGCGATGGTTTCGACGAAGACGATACGCGTCTGCGGCGTCAGGGCGGCTTCCACCAGCTTGACGTCGGTCGCATCGACCATGGAGACGCGCGCGCCCTGTGCATGCACCGTCATCCACATGCTGTTGGTGTTGCCGAACAGGAAAGCCGAGGACACCACATGATCGCCTTCGCGCAGCAAACCCTGGATCACGGCGCCGATGGCGGCCATGCCGGTGGCGAAACAGATGGTCGACAAGCCGCCTTCCATTTTGTTGACCTTGTCTTCCAGCGCCGACACGGTCGGATTGCCCTGGCGGCCATAGCGATAACCGGATTGCTTGCCCTGGAAGACTTCAGCCAGCTGGCGCGCATCCTTGTAACCGAACGCCACGGAAGTGTGAATCGGCTTGTGCAGCGAACCGTGCTCGATGTCCTTCTGGCGGTCGCTGTGCAAAATGGTGGTGGTAAAACCGTAGTTCTTCTTGTCGTTCATAGGTATGGATACAAGGGCGATAAATAAGACGGTAAATCATGGGAGAACAGTGATGATAAGCCAGTTCGCCTGCTGCCGCAGCATTGCTGTCGGCAACGAACGGAAAGACCAATGAAAAACGCCGGATGCTGCGACAGCAATCCGGCGTTTTTCCGTTCTGGAACGTGGATGAATTTAGTCCACGCGCGCCAGGTTGAGATTAAGTTGCGAGCGCACGGCATCTTCCAGCGCCGGCTTCGGGTTCTTGCGGGCGAACTCGAGACGGTCGAGGTAGTCGCGCGAGATATCGCCGGTGATGTAGTTGCCGTCGAAGCACGATGCTTCGAAGTTCTTCAGCGCCGGATTGACGTCGGAGATCGAACGCTTCAGGTCTTCCACGTCTTGATACACCAGCGCATCGGCGGTGATTTCACGGCAAACTTCCTGGTCGGTGCGTCCGTAAGCAATCAGTTCATCGCGTGTCGGCATGTCGATGCCGTAGACGTTCGGGAACTTCACCGGCGGCGCAGCCGAAGCGAAAATCACGCGCTTGGCGCCGGCTTCGCGCGCCATCTGCACGATCTCGCGGCTGGTGGTGCCGCGCACGATCGAATCGTCGACCAGCAACACGCTCTTGCCCTTGAATTCGGAACCGATGGCATTGAGCTTCTGGCGCACGGACTTCTTGCGCAGGCCCTGGCCCGGCATGATGAAGGTACGGCCGATGTAGCGGTTCTTGATGAAGCCTTCGCGGTATTCCAGGTTCAGCTTGAGCGCCAGTTCCATCGCGGCAGGACGCGACGAATCGGGAATCGGCATGACCACGTCGATCTCGCCGCTGGCGATTTCGCGACGGACCTTCTCGGCCAGGTATTCACCCATCTTCAAACGGCTGGCGTAAACCGAAGCGCCGTCGATGACCGAGTCGGGACGGGCCAGGTAGACGAATTCGAAAGCGCAAGGATTGAGCGTCGGGTTGTCGGCGCATTGCTGGTTGTACAGCTTGCCGTCGTTGTCGATGAAGATCGCTTCGCCCGGCATCACGTCGCGCAGGAAGCGGAAACCCAGGCCTTCCAGCGCCACGGATTCGCTGGCCAGCATGTATTCGGAGCCCTTGTCGGTTTCGTTGAAACCCAGGCACATCGGACGGATGCCGTACGGATCGCGGAAGCCCAGCAGGCCGTAACCGGCGATCTGCGCCACCACGGCATAGGAACCGCGCACGCGCTTGTGCACCATCGCAACGGCCTTGAAGACGGCAGCCGGATCCAGCGAATAACCGGTCGTGGCTTGCTGCAACTCATGCGCAAACACGTTGACCAGCACTTCGGTGTCGGAATCGGTATTGAGGTGGCGGCGATCGTTCTTGAACATCTCGACCTTGAGCTGTTCCGCATTGGTCAGGTTGCCGTTGTGCGCCAGGATGATGCCGAACGGCGCATTGACGTAGAACGGTTGCGCCTCTTCTTCGCTCGAGGAGCTACCGGCGGTCGGATAACGCACCTGGCCGAGGCCGGTGTTGCCCGGCAGCGAACGCATATTGCGCGTACGGAACACGTCGCGCACCAGGCCGTTAGCCTTGTGCATCGAGAAACCGTTTGCGTGATTGGTTGCGATACCGGCTGCATCCTGACCGCGGTGCTGCAACAGCAGCAGCGCATCGTAGAGCAACTGATTGACTGGACTATGGGAAACGACGCCGACAATGCCACACATGGTGGACTCCTAAACGAGAAACAAACGAAGAAACAAAACGAAAAAACAAAATCAAAAATGGACGTGCTGCGCGAACTGGCCCGGCAAGTAAGGTTTGACGGTCTCCGCGGCGGTTTCCGCCAGCGGGCTCAACCTCGCCTCTTTCCAGAACGGCTGCTGCGGAATCGACGTCGTACCGCACAACAACACCACCGCCAGCACGATCACCGCCCCGCGCGCCAGGCCGAACACCGCACCAAGGCTGCGGTCGATCAGCGACAGGCCGCTCGCCTTGACCACTTCGGACATTGCCCTGGTCACCAGGCCCATCAACAGGCGCGTACCGATGAACAAGGCAATGAATCCCACAATCAATCTTGTCGATTCGCCCGGAATCACGTCGGGCAACATCGTCGCCAATGTTTCACCATAGGCGTTGGCGACGACTAATGCAATTATCCAGCTGGCCAGCGACAGCACTTCCCTGACCAGTCCGCGCAACATGCTGATGATCACCGAACAAACCAGCACCAGCAATACCAGATAATCAAATATCGTCACAATAACAACATAAGCAATATGCGACCGGTCATCGCGAAATTCAAGCCGGAACGATGGTGGCGTTCAGGCCGAGCTTATTGATCTTTACCCGCATCTTGTCCGCTTCGTCGCGGGTGGCAAACGGGCCGACGCGAATGCGCGTGCGGTCGCCCGACTGGGTCGCCACTTTTTGCGTAAATGACTTGATGCCGGCGCTGCTCAACTTGCCGCGCAGTTCGTCGATTTTCTCTTGCGTCGCCAGCGCGGCGACCTGGATCACGAATTTGCCGCCCGTGGCAGCCGGTGCCGGCTTCTTGTCGGCGGTCGCAGGCTTACCTTCCAGAATGGCCAGCGCGCGCGCGGCGTCATCGGGCTGGTCCGCGGCCTTGGGCTTGGCGGTTTCCTTCGCGTCTTTCTTGTGATCGTCCTTGTGCTCGGCAGGCTTGGCAGCGCTCTTGGTATCTTTTACGTCTGATTTGGCGTCGGCTTTAGTGTCTGCCTTGGCGGCAGCCTTGGGCGCTTCAGGTTTTTCGGCCGGTTTTTCGGCAACCGGAGCAACTGGTTCGGACGGTTTGGCCAACTGAGCGTTGGCCGGACCGGAAGGCATGGCCGGAGCGCCGGGAGCGATGGCCGGCTTTTCGGCAGCAGGCGCCAGCGTTGCCGGATCGACAAACTCTTCCTTCGGCTGTGCGGCTGCCGCTGCCGCTGCCGG
>NZ_AKJW01000098.1 GCF_000282135.1 Herbaspirillum sp. CF444 | reverse complement strand
GGGGGGGGGGGAGCCAGTCTCGAAGTCCGCTTGAGAGTAGCCGGTGGCGGCAGGTGCAAATCGGATAAAGAGGGGAAATTTGTCTGAGCGAAGCGAGTTTATTTCCCCTCCCGATTTGCGCCTGACGGCGCCGGGAACCCCCGGAGGGGGCTACGACCCAGCGGCCGCCTTCTTTTGCTTACTTTTCTTGGCGGAGCAAGAAAAGTGAGTAGCTGCCGGGCTACCCCCGGCGAAGGGTTGATCGAAGAAAAAACAAGATCAGTTACCTAATAGCTGGTCGGAACAAAACAAAAAACATGCCACCGCGCTCAGCGAGCAATCAGCTCCTGCACCTCATCCCAAGTCGCCGCATAAGCCCCCGCCCGCGCCGCCGACAACGCCGCCGCAGCAGCAGCACACTGCAAATGCTGAATCACCGGCGCATCCACCTGCCGCAGAATGCTGGCAATCCAACCACCCATCGACGCATCGCCGCAGCCAACGGTATCGATCACCTCAACCCGATAAGCCGGCTGATCCATAATGCTCTCCCCCTTGATCCACGACAGTCCATCCGCCCCGCGCGTGAACAAAATCTCGGCCTGTGGCGCCAGCGACTTCAACGTCGCCAGAGGCTGCGGATCGCCGGGGAACAGCTTCTCCAGATCCTCATCCGACACTTTTACGTAATGCGACAACGCCAGCAGCTTGCGCATCAGCACGTGATAGTCCGGCTGATCCATCAGCTTGCGCCAGTTGGGATCGAAGGCGATGCGCTTGCCGCGCTGCGCGCCTTCGGCGGCAATCGCCAGCAGACGCGAGGCCAGCGGTTCGCGCGTCAGGCTGATGCAGCCGAAGTGCAATACGCGGGCGTCGTCCATCCAGCCGGAAGGCAGTTTGCTCGGATCGAAATGCAGGTCGGCGCTGTCGTCGCCGACGAAAAAATAATTGGGCGGCGTGGTCGACGTCACCATCGCCAGCAGCGGCGATTTGTCGACTTGCTGCAGATAGCGCATGTCGAGCCCGGCTTCCTGCGTGAGCACGCGCAATTCTTCGCCGAAGACGTCGCTGCTGATGCTGCCTGCATAGCCGGTCGCCACGCCCAGGCGTGCGCCGACGCGTGCGACGTTCCAGCAGGCGCCGCCGGGCAGGGCGCGCCATTCGCCGCCGGGCTGGCGGATGAAATCGGTGAGGGCTTCGCCGAAGACGACGAATTCGATGGGATGGGGCATGGGTGTCTCCGTGGTGCCGATTCTGAAAAATTCTTGTTTTGACTGCGTTGAAACTTAAGCGTCCTGAAGTGCAAATTGCGCGCAATATTCGTCCGTCACCAGGCCGGTCAGCCAGCCGCCGCGCAACGCGCCGCGCACGGCTTCCGCCTTCTTGCGTCCGCCGGCCATGGCGATCACCGGCTTGGTCGGCGGCGTGCTCAGCGGCGGCGTGGTGATGCGCGCCGCCAGCGGCGAGCGCAGCATCTTGCCGTCGGCGTCGAAGGCGTGGCAGATCAGTTCGCCGACCGCGCCTTGTTGCTGCAGCTGCGCCACTTCGTCGGCGTCGATGAACCCGTCTTCATGCATTGCGCCTTGCAAGGCGATGGTGCCGATGCCGAGGAAGGTGACGTCGGCCTTCTGCGCCAGGCCGGTGACGATCTGGTAGGCGCGGTGGTTGCACCATTGCTTGCGGTCGGCTTCGCTCTCGGCCACGCGTGGTGCCGGCAGCAGATAAAAACGGCTTTGCATTTTTTCGGCGGCGAGCAGGGCGACGTCGTAGCGATTGGCGGAGCCGTCCGAGGCAAAGGCGCCGATCATCGAGACGATCTGATGCTGCGGCCTTTCCATCTCGCTGATTTTTTCGATGGCGGCTTTGAGCGTGCGGCCGGAGCCGACGTTGACGATCAGCGGCGCTTCCTGGCGCAGGTATTGTTCCATCAGCTCGGCGCCGGCGACGGCGAGCATTTGCTGCGTGCCCTGCGAGTCATCGCCGGCGGGTTCGTCGGCAACGGCGCTCGGCACCACGCGACATACTTCCAGGCCGTAGCGCTGCTGCAGTCCCTGCGCCAGTTCCAGGCAGGACGAAATCGGATGCGTGATCTGCACCTTCACCAGGTTCGATGCGCCGGCATAGGCCACCATGCGCTGCGCCATCTGGCGCGAAATGCCGAGACGTTCCGCGATCTCGTTCTGGGTGTTGCCGGCGACGTAGTACATCCACGCGGCGCGCGCCGCCAGATCGAGTTTGGATGAGCTGGATGACATCGGTTTTCCTTGTTATGAACCTGCTGTCGTCTCCGGGGGCATGACAGTACGTGACAGTTCAGGCGATCCGGCATTGTACGGATTTGGCCACCGCTGTGGTCTGCCATGGTCTGCCGAGGTCTGCGGCGATTCAGGATGACGACATCGCATTATTATCAAAATTGAATATTTGCTCAAGAAAAATGCAAATGCTTGACTTTCGATTGTGAATGTTTGATTATTTGCTCGCAAACAGATTTTTTGCTCAATAACTACATCGAGGCAAAGACGACCCTTCCGGACGTTCTTCAGCCCGCACACAATTGGAGACAAGCATGAAACTTCGCGCCCCCGTCGCACGTGTTAGTACACGCATTGCTGCCGCTATCGCAATGCTCGGTTCCGTCGGTATCGCCGGCATCGCTGCCGCCGAACCCGTCACGCTGAACATCGCATCCATCAACAACCCCGACATGATCGAATTGCAAAAGCTGTCGCCGCAGTTCGAAAAAGCCAATCCCGACATCAAGCTGCGCTGGGTCACGATGGAAGAGAGCGTGCTGCGCCAGCGCCTGACCACCGACATCGCGACTAACAGCGGCCAGTTCGACCTGATGACCATCGGCGCGTATGAAGCGCCGATCTGGGCCAAGAAAGGCTGGCTGGCGCCTATGACCGGCCTGCCCGCCGACTACGACGAAGCCGACCTGATCAAGACCGTGCGCGAAGGCCTGACCACCGACGGCAAGCTGTACGCGCTGCCGTTTTACGCGGAAAGCTCGATGACTTATTACCGCAAGGACCTGTTCGCGCAAAAGAACCTGAAGATGCCGGAGAAGCCGACCTGGGAAGACATCGGCAAGCTGGCCTCGCAACTGCATGATCCGGCCAAGGGCGTCTACGGCATCTGCCTGCGCGGACGCGCCGGCTGGGGCGAGAACATGGCGCTGGTCGGCACCATGGTCAATGCTTACGGCGGCCGCTGGTTCGATGAAAAATGGCAACCGCAGCTCGACACGCCGGAGTGGAAACAGGCCGTCAATTTCTACGTCGACCTGATGCGCAAATCCGGTCCGCCGGGCGCCAGCTCCAACGGTTTCAATGAAAACCTGGTGCTGTTCTCGGGCGGCAAATGCGGCATGTGGGTAGATGCCACCGTCGCTGCCGGCATGCTGTATCACGGCAAGGATTCCAAGGTGTCCGACAAGGTTGCGTTCGCGCCGGCGCCGATGGCGACCACCGACAAGGGGTCGCATTGGTTGTGGATCTGGTCGCTGGCGGTGCCGAAGTCGTCCAAGTCGCAAGACGCCGCCAGGAAGTTCGCCGCCTGGGCAACTTCCAAGGACTACATCAAGCTGGTCGCCAAGGACAGCGGCTGGGCCCTGGTGCCGCCGGGTACGCGTACTTCGACCTACGCTTCCGCCGAGTACAAGAAGGCTTCGCCGTTCTCCGACTTCGTTCTCGATGCGATCCAGAATGCCGACGCCAACAATCCGACCGTGAAACCGGTGCCTTATACCGGCATCCAGTTCGCCACGATTCCTGAGTTCCAGTCCATCGGCACCATCACCGGCCAGGCGATTGCCGGCGCGCTGGCGGGCAAGGGCACCGCGGATGCGGCGTTGAAGACGGCGCAGGCGCAAACCGTGCGCATGATGAAGCAAGGTCGCTACATTAAGTAAATAAGCAGCAGGCAGGTCCGGCGATACCGAGCTGCAAGGGTATCGTCGAGCCTCGCCACGGATCGCGCCGTCTGTGCCGACAGCGCAGCTCGCTTGTCAGTTTTGTTGATTGCCGGACCGTCCCGACACGACGCCGGCCCGAATCCGATTTTCCATCGAGGCCGTCATGTCATCGATATCGAATACCTCTTCCATGCCATCCGAAGCCACCGCCTCAGACCCATCCGCACGCAAGCCGCGACGCGGAAGACGTGGCAGAACGGGCAGCGGCGTCGAACGCTTCCTGCCGATTCGTCTGCTGCAAACACCGGCGGTGGCGTTATTGTTCCTGTGGATGATCGTGCCGCTGGCGATGACGGTGTATTTCTCGTTCAATCGCTACAACCTGATGGCGCCCGACCAGACCGGTTTCGTCGGGTTGGAGAACTACCAGTTCCTGCTCGAAGATCCCGCCTTCTGGCCGTCGATCACCAACACCGCCGTGCTGATCGGCTCCGTGCTGGGCGTCAGCGTCATCGGCGGCACCTTGCTGGCGGTGCTGTTCGACCAGCCGTTCCGTGGACGCGGCATCGCGCGCCTGCTGGTGATCGGGCCGTTCTTCGTGATGCCGACCGTCGCCGCGCTGATCTGGAAGAACATGATCATGCATCCGGTCTACGGCATGCTGGCCTTCGTCATGCGCCACCTCGGCATGGAGCCGATCGACTGGCTGGCCGAGTATCCAATGCTGTCGGTGATCATCATCGTGTCGTGGCAATGGATACCGTTTGCCTTCCTGATCCTGCTGACCGCCTTGCAATCGCTCGACGGCGACCAGAAGGAAGCCGCCCAGCTGGACGGCGCCGGGCCGATCCGCATCTTCTTCTATATCGTGCTGCCGCATCTCAAGCGCGCGATCACCGTGGTCATCATGATCGAAACGATTTTCCTGTTGTCGGTGTTTGCTGAAATCTTCACCACCACGGCGGGCGGTCCCGGTACGGAAACCACCAACCTGACTTATCTCGTGTACTCGATCGGCCTGCAGCAATTCGACATCGGCATCGCCTCGGCCGGCGGCATCTTCGCGGTCGTGTTGGCCAACATCGTGTCGTTCTTCCTGGTGCGCATGCTGGCGAAGAACCTGAAAGGAGCGAACGAAAAATGAACGATACAAAAAAGAGTCCGCTCTGGGTCGGCCTGCTGGCATGGACCTGCGCCATCATCTTGTTCTTTCCGATTTTCTGGGTAGCCATCACGGCCTTCAAGAACGAGCATCAGGCCTATATGCCCAGCCTGATTTTCATGCCCACGCTTGACACCTTCCGCGAAGTCTTCGAGCGCAGCAACTACCTGGCCTTCGTCAAGAATTCCATGATCGTGTCGCTGGGGTCGACCTTGCTGGCGCTGCTGATCGCGGTGCCGGCGGCGTATTCGATGGCCTTTTTCCCGACCGGCCGTACGCAGAAACTGCTGTTGTGGATGCTCTCGACCAAGATGATGCCGGCCGTCGGCGTGCTGGTGCCGATCTATCTGCTGGCGAAGAACAGCGGCATGCTCGATTCGGTGACCGGCCTGACGGTGATCTATACGCTGATCAACTTGCCGATCGCGGTGTGGATGGCGTTCACCTATTTCAACGACGTGCCGAAAGAGATCCTCGAAGCTGCCCGCATCGACGGCGCCAATGCCTGGCAGGAAATGCTTTACCTGCTGCTGCCGACCGCCATGCCCGGGCTCGCCTCGACCGCGCTGCTGCTGATCATCCTGTCGTGGAACGAGGCGTTCTGGAGTCTCAACCTGACCAGCGTCGACGCCGCGCCGCTGACGGTGTTCATTGCCTCGTATTCCAATCCGGAAGGTTTGTTCTGGGCCAAGCTGTCGGCCGCGTCGCTGTTGGCGATCGCGCCCATCATGGCGCTCGGCTGGCTGGCGCAGAAGCAACTGGTGCGCGGCCTGACCTTCGGCGCCGTCAAGTAATGAAAGAACACATGACATCAACCATCACGCACCTGGTGTGCGACTGCGACGGCGTCCTGCTCGACAGCGAGAGCATTGCGCTGCGCGTGCTGCACGAGCATCTCTTGCCGCTGCTGAAGGACCCGGCCGACGGCGACCGGCTGCATCACGCCATCGCCTCCCGGCTCGGCATGTTCACGGAGCTGCTGCTCGACGAACTGGACGTGGAATTCGGCTTCGGCCTGGACGCCGCGCAATACGCCGACATCAATGCCGCCGTCGGCATCGCCTGCGGCGACGAGGTCCAATTGGTGCCCGGCATCGAGGAAGCATTGCAGCAGATAGCTCTGCCCAAGGCCGTGGCCAGCAACAGCAGCAGCGATCGCATCGTGCAAGGTCTGCGTCGCTGTGGCTTGCTGGACATGTTCGAGGGGCACATCCACAGCGCCCACGACGTCGGCCGTCCGAAACCGGCGCCGCACGTTTATCTCGCCGCGGCGGCAGGCTACCAGGTCGCGCCGGAACACTGCGTCGCTGTCGACGACAGCGTCACCGGCGTGCGCGCGGCCAGCGGCGCCGGCATGCGCGTGCTGGGATTTACCGGCGTGGCGCACGACAAGGGCAGCATGCATCAGAAATTGATCGCCGCCGGCGCCGAACTGGTGTTCGACGACATGCGCGAATTGCCGGCGCTGATTGCCGCCTTGCTGGCGGAGGACGCCGCCTGAGCGGCGCGTACCTGGCGCGTACTTGACGCGTACCCACACATGCAGGAGCCCGTCATCGGCACGACGGGATCATTGATATAGAACGAACAAGGAGACTTTCATGGCAGCCGTCACCATCCGCAACCTCGCCAAGCGCTACGACGACAACGAAGTCATGCGCGACATCAATCTCGACATCGACGACGGCGAATTCGTCGTCTTCGTCGGTCCGTCCGGCTGCGGCAAGTCGACCTTGCTGCGCATGATCGCCGGCCTGGAGGACATCAGCGCAGGCGACCTCAACATCGGCGAACGCCGCATGAACGACGTGCCGGCCGCCAAGCGCGGCATCGCCATGGTGTTCCAGTCCTACGCCTTGTATCCGCACATGACGCTGTACGACAACATGGCCTTCGGCCTCAAGATCGCGGGTAAGTCCAGGAGCGAGATCGACGCTGCGGTACAGCACGCCGCCAAGATCCTGCACATCGACCATCTGCTCGACCGCAAGCCGCGCGCCTTGTCCGGCGGCCAGCGCCAGCGCGTCGCCATCGGCCGCGCCATCACGCGCCAGCCCAGCGTGTTCCTGTTCGACGAGCCGCTGTCGAATCTCGATGCCGCCTTGCGCGTGAAGATGCGGCTGGAGTTTTCCAAGCTGCATGACGATCTCAAGACCACCATGATCTACGTCACGCACGACCAGATCGAAGCGATGACGCTGGCCGACAAGATCGTGGTGCTGTCGGCGGGACGCATCGAGCAGGTCGGCACGCCGCAACAGCTGTATCACCATCCGGCCAATCGTTTCGTGGCCGGCTTCATCGGTTCGCCGAAGATGAATTTCATCGACGGCACGGTGGCATCCCTGGGGGCGGAAGGCGTACTGGTCCAGTTGCCCGACGGCGGCAGGCAACTGGCGGCCGTCGAGGCCGGCACCTTGAAGGCGGGCGACAAGGTCACGCTGGGCATCCGCCCGGAACATCTGCATATCGTCGCCGACAAGCCGATGTTGCAGGCGCGTTTTGCTGCGCTGGAACTGTTGGGCGATTTCTCCTACCTATATGCCGCCAGCGACGCGGCGGAAGAGTCGCTCATCCTGCGCGTGCCGGACAGCCTGAAGCTCGCTTCCGGCAGCGTCATCGGCGTCGCCGCCGATGCGCATCGCTGCCATCTGTTCCGTCAGGACGGCAGCGCGGTGACGCGTCTTGAAGAGCGTGCAGCGGCGATGCATTAAGAGAAAAATGAACAGGCAACAGAGGACAACATGACGACTCGCGATTTAAAAAACGACCTGGTCTGGCTGCATATCGGCGCCGGATCGTTCCACCGCGCGCATCAGGCGGTCTACCTGCATCGCCTGCGCGAGCGCGGCAACGACGAAGACCGCCGCTGGCAGCTGGCGCTGGCGAATATCCGCCCCGACATGGCGCCGCTGCTGCAGGAGCTGCAAAAGAACGAAGGCTGCTATACCCTGGAAACGGTCACGCCGCAGGGGCAGCGCGCCTATGAAACGATCCGCGCCATCCGCGACATCGTGCCCTGGGATGCGCAATTGAAGAGCCTGGTGAAAACCGGCGCCGAGCCGCGCACGCGCGTGATTTCCTTCACCGTGACGGAAGGCGGCTATTACCTCGATCACGAACACCTGCTGGACGTCCATCAGCCTGACCTGGCCGCCGATATCGACGGCGATCGCCGCACCATCTACGGCGCCATCACCGCCATCCTGCAGGCGCGCTACGACGACAACGCCGGCGGCGTGACGTTGCTCAATTGCGACAACCTGCGGCATAACGGCGAACGTTTCCTTGGCGGCTTGCAGCAGTTCCTGGCCTTGCGCGGCCATCATCAGTTGCTGGAATGGGTGCGCAACAACGTCACCAGCCCCAATTCCATGGTCGACCGCATCACGCCGCGTCCGACCGACGCCGTGCGCCAGCGCGTCAAGGAGGCAACCGGTGTCGACGATCCGTGCGCGTTGATGGCGGAGTCGTTCATCCAATGGGTGATCGAGGACGATTTCAAGGCCGGTCGTCCGGCGCTCGACAAGGTCGGCGTGGAAATGGTGGCTTCGGTCCTTCCTTACGAAGAAGCCAAGATCCGCATCCTCAACGCCAGCCACAGCTGCATCGCCTGGGCCGGCACGCTGGCCGGGCTCAACTATATCCATGAAGGCACGGCGCGCGAAGACATCCATCGCATGGCCTGCGAGTACGTCACGCAAGATGTGATTCCCAGCCTGACGCCGAGCCCGCTGGATCTGGAAGCCTACCGGGACACCACGCTGGCGCGTTTCGGCAACCCGGCGATTCAGGACACCAACCAGCGCGTGGCGGCGGATGGTTTCTCCAAGATCCCCGGATTTATCCGGCCGACCATCAGCGACAGCCTGGCGCGCGGGCATCAGCCGCGCGCGACGGCGCAACTGCCGGCCTTGTTCTTTGTCTTTCTGCAGCGCTGGAAGCAGAGCGGCCTGAGTTACGAATACCAGGATGGCGTGTTCGATCCGGCGGCAACACGGGCCATGCTGGACGCTGCCGATCCGCTGCGCGCTTATTGCGCCGATCCCCTGCTGTGGGGCGAACTGGCCGGCACGGCGTCGCTCGAACGCCTGCTGCGCGAAGCGGTGGCGGACGTCAATGCGTGGCTGGCGGCTTCGACTAAAATGTCCGCATAAATACCTGTCCATACCAGGACGAGTGAGAATTCAACGAGGAGCACCATGTATCTGGGGATAGACCTTGGTACGTCGGAAGTCAAAGCGGTCGTGATCGACGCCGGGGGCAAGCTGCTGGCGCTGGCCGGTACGCCGTTGACGGTGTCGCGTCCCCATCCGCGCTGGTCGGAACAGGATCCACAGCAATGGTGGCAGGCGACCTGCGACACCGTCGCCAAGTTGCGCGCGCAAATCGGAGCAGAACATTTCACGAAGATCAGGGCAATTGGCTTGTCGGGCCAGATGCACGGTGCGGTGTTGCTGGATGCGCGCGACCGGGTGTTGCGGCCGGCGATCCTCTGGAGCGACTCGCGCAGCACACAGGAATGCGCCGAGCTGACGCGGCGCGCTCCCGATTTGCACGAAGTGGCGGGCAATCTGGCCATGCCGGGATTTACCGCGCCCAAGCTGTTGTGGGTGGCGCGCCATGAGCCGCAGTTGTTCGCCCAGGTGGCGTGCGTGCTGCTGCCCAAGGACTGGCTGCGCCTGCAGATGACGGGACAAAAGATTTCCGATCCGTCCGATGCCGCCGGCACGCTCTGGCTCGACGTGGCGCGGCGCGACTGGTCGGATGCGCTGCTTGCCGCCAGCGGCATGCATCGCGGGCAGATGCCGGCATTGGTCGACGGCAGCCGTGCCGCGGGTTTTCTGCTGCCGGAACTGGCCCGGGCATGGGGCTTGTCGCCCGAGGTCAAGGTTGCCGGCGGCGCCGGCGACGGTGCCGCCAGCGCGGTCGGCATCGGCGCGGTCAATCCCGGCGACGGCTTTCTCTCGCTCGGCACTTCGGGCGTGCTGTTCGTGGTCAACGACAAGTTCCGTCCCAATCCTGCGCGCGCGATTCACGCGTTTTGCCACACCTTGCCGCAGCGCTGGCATCAGATGAGCGTGATGTTGTCGGCGGCAAGCTGCCTGCGCTGGTTTTGCCGCCTGTGCAGCGTCGATGAAAAGACCTTGCTGGAAGAGGTGGCCTTGATGGATGAGGAGGCCCTGGCCAACGCGCCCTTGTTTCTTCCGTACTTGTCGGGCGAGCGCACGCCGCACAACGATCCGTACGCGCTGGGCACGTTTCACGGTCTGTCGCACGAACATCAGCGCGCGGCCCTGGCGTATGCGGTGCTGGAGGGCGTGAGCTTCGGCATGGTGGATGGTCTCGACGCCTTGCGCGCGGCCGGCACCGATGTGCGCCAGCTGTCGCTGGTCGGCGGCGGCGCGCGCAGCGCGTATTGGGCGCAGCTGTTGAGCGATGCGCTTAATGTGCGCATCGTGACGCATGTCGGCAGTGAAGCGGGCGGCGCTTTGGGCGCGGCGCGTCTTGCCTGGTTGGCCGATGGCGGGGTGGAGGAAGTGGTTTGCCGCAAGCCGCAGCAGCAGGATGGTTTCATGCCGCGCAAGGAACGGCATGCCGCCTTGATGCCGCGCTTGCAACGCTACCGCGATATTTACCGGCCTTGGCCGGCATTGCCTTCCGGGGAAGGCGAAGAGAAATAAAAAACGGCAGCTTGAGCCTGTCATGCCGTTCAGTCAAGCTTAAAAGATCCCAACGCATCATGACCGTCGTCCTGACGAAAGTCAGGACCCAGCGGCGTATCGACCGTCTTCACGACGCTGGGACGACTGCTTTAGAAAAAGGTTTGAATGAACGGCGTTACGGCTTGAACCTGCTGTTTTCTGTTGCCGCTCGCAGCGCTTACTTGTACTGGAACTTGAACACGGCAATCGCCTGCAACAGCCGGCCGGTCTGTTCTTCCAGGCTGCCGGCGGCAGCGGCGGCTTGTTCCACCAGCGCGGCGTTCTGCTGCGTGCTTTCGTCCATGTCGGTGACGGCATGATGCACTTGCGTGATGCCGGCGCTTTGCTGCTGGGTGGCGACGGTGATTTCGTTCATGATGTCGGTGACGCGTTTGACCGAGTCGACGATTTCCGTCATGGTGCTGCGCGCGTCGTCCACCAGGCGATTGCCGATGTCGACTTTTTCCACCGAATCTTCGATCAGGGTCTTGATCTCTTTGGCGGCGCCCGCCGAGCGTTGCGCCAGGCTGCGCACTTCCGAGGCAACCACTGCGAAACCCTTGCCCTGTTCGCCGGCGCGCGCGGCTTCCACCGCTGCATTCAAGGCCAGGATGTTGGTCTGGAAGGCAATGCTGTCGATCAGGCTGATGATGTCGACGATCTTCTTCGACGACGCGCTGATTTCGCTCATGGTATTGCCGGTCTTGGCGACCACGTCGCCGCCCTTGACGGCGATGGACGAGGCCGACTCCGCAAGCTGGTTGGCCTGCAAGGCGCTGTCGGCATTCTGGCGCACGGTCGTGGCCAGCTGTTCCATGCTCGATGCGGTTTCTTCGAGGTTGGAGGCCTGCGATTCCGTGCGGCGCGACAGATCCATGTTGCCGCTGGCGATGTCGCGTGTGGCGCCGTTGATCGATTCCACATTGGAACGTACGTCGCCGATGATGGCCGTGAGATTGATGTTCATCTGGCGCAGCGCGCGCAACAGGCGGCCGATTTCATCGTGGCGGTCGGATTCGATATTGTTCGACAGGTCGCCGCCGGTGATGGCGTAGGTCGCCTTCAGCGCTGCATTGATCGGACGCACCAATGCACTGTGCAATGCGTACCAGATATACAGCGTGAGCAGGATGGTGACGACGCAAATGCCGGTGTTGAGCTTGCTGTGGTCGGTAAAGAAACTGACGCCGGCGGCGACCAGCTGCAACGCCAGCATGGTGATCATCGACAGGTTGATGCGTGTGTTGAGCCGGATCTTGCCGAGTCGGGCGATCCAGCCCCTGAGGCCGGTCTTGACGACATTGCCTTGCTCGATGGCGATGCCCTTGGCCTTGCCTTTGCGGATGTCGGCGTAGAGTTTTTCGGCGGCGACGACGTCCTGGCGCGGCGGCTTGGTGCGCACCGACATGTAGCCGATGATCTGGCCCTTTTCACGCACGGGGGTGATGTTGGCGAGGACCCAGTAATGGTCGCCGCTCTTGCGGCGGTTCTTGACCAGGCCGGTCCAGGGAATGCCGTTCCTGACGGTCTTCCACATGTCGGCGAAGGCTTGCGCCGGCATGTCGGGATGGCGCACGATGTTTTGCGGCGCGCCCATCAGTTCTTCTTCGTGGAATCCGCTGACTTCGATGAAGTAGGGATTGACGTAGGTAATGTTGCCCTTCAGATCCGTTTTCGAAACGATGGATTTGCCGTCTTGTAATGGATACTCGACATTGGTGACAGGCAGGTTCATCCGCATCTTTTTTCCCCGTGACAGAAGCATTGTTACAGGCAGTTTGTTGGCAAGAAAGAAATCATTTTCTTTTCTTGCCAACTTGTCACCTTGCGCTGTCGTCGCTTTCAGGAACGGATGCTTCTTCGCGCTGCGGCCTGCCAAAGATCGCAGTGTATGTCGGGTAAAAAGAGCAATACATGACCACGGTCAATATTATCGACAATGGCAGCAAAATAAATACGATGATCGTCATGTTGTTGATGAGCAAGGCGACGATGGTGCTCACGACTGCCGGCAGCAGGATGCCGATCACCAGCCATGCCAGGCCATACAGCAGGAAAGCCTTGCCGGCGCGGCGCACGGCGAAGAAGCTGTAGAACAAGGCTTTGCCCAGCGGCATGTTTTGCCAGGCGATCAGCGGCGCGGCGAACCAGAACGCCATCGCCGCCGGGATGTACGCCACCGCGGCGGTGACCATCGCCAGACTGATGTTGCTGTTCTCCATGTCCTTGGGATTGATGCCGGTGCCGGTCATGGCGTTCCAGAACGTGCCGCCGTCGACCAGCGCCGATACCCCGACCGCGCCGAATGCCGCCAGCAAATACAGCACGCCCAGCGTGAGCAAGGTGCGCAGCGCCGGCGAGCGGAAGCCTACCAGCAGCAGATTCGGATAGACGCGCCTGCCCTCTTCGATGTGGCGGCAGGCTTGCATGAACGACATGGCGAACAGCGGCACCAGGATCAGCGGCAGCAACTGGCCGACGACCGGCAGCATGCCCAGCGCCAGCATCAGGAACATGTAGCTCAGAAACAGGGTCGAGACTTCGGCCGGTTGCTTGCGAAACAGCGCAACGCCTTCCTTGACCCAAAGCCAGCCGGTTTTTGCAGGCAATTTTTCCATAATCAGTTCAGTGGCGGATTGGCGCGTGCGATGCGCAATCTCAGGATACGCTCGAAGTGCGCAGGATCGTGCGGCGTCAGCATTTCGGCGGCGCGCGGAAGATGGAAATCGTACAGGCGCGACAGCCAGAAGCGCAGGGCGGCAGCGCGCAGCGTGGCGTCCCAGGCTTGCCGCTCGACCGATGTGAACGGACGCACGGCATGATAAGCGTCGAGCAGGGCTTGCACGCGCGGCACATCGAGTTCGCCGGTGGCCAGGTCGATGCACCAGTCGTTGACGGTGACGGCAAGGTCGAACAGCCAGGTGTCGCAACCGGCGAAATAAAAATCGAAGAAGCCGGTCAGGCGCGTGCCGACGAACATCGCATTGTCGCGGAACAGGTCGGCATGCACCGGGCCGTTGGGCAATTGCGGATAAATATCCGAGGCGGCGAAATCTTCCTGGAATTGCATTTCCGCGCGCAGCAGGCTTTGCGTTTCTTCATTCAGATACGGCAGCACGACCGGGGCCGTCTCGCGCCACCATGGCAAGCCGCGCAGATTGGGCTGGCGGATGCCGAAGTCCTGCGCCGCCAGATGCATCTTGGCCAGCATGGCGCCCACTTCCGCGCAATGCACGGGCTGCGGCTTGGGCTGGTAGGCGCCTTCAAGCTTGGTGACGATGGCTGCGGGTTTGCCGTTGAGCGCGTTGATGATGCTGCCGTTCTGGTTGGGGATCGGCGCCGGCACCAGTACGTCGCGCTGCGCCAGATGACGCATCAGTTCCAGATAAAACGGCAGTTGCTCGAAACTCAGTTTTTCAAACAGCGTGAGGACGTACTCGCCACTTTCGGTCGTGATGAAGAAATTGCTGTTCTCGATGCCGGAAGAAATGCCTTTGACGGCGAGCGCCTTGCCGAGGGAAAACTGGGAAATCCAGCCGGAGAGGTCATCCAGGCTGACCGGAGTAAAAACTGCCATGTGCGGAAATGATGAAGAACGATAGTGAAGCCCGGGAGCGCGGTCACGCGTTGGCGTGACGAAGTGTTGTCCCGGGCCGGTGGATGATTAACGGGAATTATTTGCCGGAGTTGTCGGCATTGTCGCCGTCTTTCGGCTTCTTCTTGCCGCCCCAGTCGAATTCCTTGATCTGCCACTGGGCGCTGGTCGGCGGGCCGCTTTGCACATCGCCGGGCATCGAGCTGCCGAGTTGTTCCTTCGGCTTCAGATAATAGGTGCTGGGGCCCGACTGGACCTTGATTTCCTTGGTCTGGCCATGGTCGCGGCGCTCTTCGATCTTGTTGCCGGAACCTGTGCCTTCGCCCGGCTTCTTGATGGTCACGGCCGGCGGTTCGCCTTCCTCCAGCGTTTGCAGCTCGGGTGGCGGCGGCGCCGGCTTGTCCGACACTGCCTGGGCGTGGGCCAGGGGAGACAGCATCAGCAGGGAGAAGCAAAGCGACGCGGCGGACCGGCTTCTGGTAATCATGGTGAACTCGCAATCTGGACAGGTAAGAGATGGACTCATTGTAACAAACGAATCACCGCGAGCCAGCATCCTGAGGAATGTAGCTCGCTATGTAGATGGGGGCGAAGCGCCGGTCCTCAACGGATTTTTTGCTGTTTGTCCGTCGGGACAGCCTTGCCGACGGTTTCCTGCAGGATCTTCCAGGCGTCGCCGCGGCGCGCCAGCAGCAGCGTTTTGCGGCTGCTCTCGGAGAAGTTGTCGGAAACGTATTGCTGCGTGAAGGTCGCCGTGGCCATATTGCCGTCCATTTGGACCTGCGGCGAGATGATCGCGACGGCGATGCGCTTGCGTCCCTCGATGCGCGCGCGGCGTTGCGCGGCCCACTCGCTGCGGCTTTCGCCATTGGGCGTGCGGAAATCGTCGGCGTAATGGCCGAGGTAGGCGTCGACATCCTTGCGACTCCAGCCGGCGGCCCAGGCTTGCATGGTGTCGAGTACGGCGGCCTGTTCGGGGGGCGCCTGGCGTTGTGATGCGGCGTTGCGGCTCGCGGCTGCCGGCACGGCAGCAGCC
>NZ_AKJW01000097.1 GCF_000282135.1 Herbaspirillum sp. CF444 | reverse complement strand
GCATGGCTTGCAGGTGGGACCCACCACCTGCTACGCCACGCGCCTTGCCAGCACGCCTTCTGGCGGGAACGCACCTCGCAAATTGATTGTTAACAGGCCCTACGTTCACACGCTCATGAATTCGCATCACCGAACAATGGACATTCCTGAGGAGGAGAAGACATGTTTCCAAAAAACACCTGGTACGTCGCCTGTACCCCTGACGAAATCGCCGACAAGCCGCTGGGCCGCCAGATCTGCGGCGAGAAGATCGTGTTCTATCGCGGCGCGGAAGGCAAGGTCGCGGCCGTCGAAGATTTTTGCCCGCATCGCGGCGCGCCGCTGTCGCTCGGTTTCGTGCGCGACGGTCAGCTGGTGTGCGGCTATCACGGCCTCGAGATGGGTTGCGACGGCAAGGTCATCAGCATGCCGGGCCAGCGCGTGCGCGGCTTTCCCTGCATACGCAGCTTTCCGGTGGTGGAGCGCTACGGCTTCATCTGGGTCTGGCCAGGCGAGAAGGAACTGGCCGATCCGGCGCAGATCCATCATCTTGAATGGGCCGACAATCCCGAGTGGGCCTATGGCGGCGGTCTGTACCACATCAATTGCGAATACCGCCTGATGATCGACAACCTGATGGACCTGACGCACGAAACCTATGTGCACGCATCCAGCATCGGCCAGAAGGAAATCGACGAAGCGCCGGTCAACACCAGGACCGAAGGCGACGAAGTCATCACCAGCCGCTTCATGGAAAACATCATGGCGCCGCCGTTCTGGCGCATGGCGCTGCGCAGCAACGGCCTGGCCGACGACGTGCCGGTCGACCGCTGGCAGGTCTGCCACTTCACGCCGCCGAGCCACGTGATGATCGAAGTCGGCGTGGCGCATGCCGGCAAGGGCGGCTACGATGCCGATCCGCAATACAAGGCGTCGAGCATCGTGGTCGACTTCATCACGCCGGAAACCGAAACCTCGCACTGGTATTTCTGGGGCATGGCGCGCAACTTCAAATCGCAGGATGCGGAGCTGACCGCCGCCATCCGCGAAGGCCAGGGCAAGATCTTCGGCGAAGACCGCGACATGCTGGAAATGCAGCAGCAGAACATCCTCAAGCATCCGGAGCGCAAGCTGCTGATGCTCAACATCGACGCCGGCGGCGTGCAATCGCGCCGTTTGCTGGACAAGTGGATGGCGCAGGAACAGCCGTCTCCGGTCACCGCGAACGCTGCGTGATCCGAAGTTTCCATTGAATTACGGAAGCGACCCGGGGCGGTCGCTTCCGTCGTTGCACGCAACGGCAGCAACGAACATCGCAAGTTTCAGCAGGGAGCGCCATGAGCCAGTTACAAGTCAAAGTCATCAGCAAGACCGAGGAAGCCGAAGACATCGCCAGTTTCGAACTGGCCGGCGTCGACGGCAAAGCCTTGCCGCCCTTCAGCGCCGGCTCGCACATCGACGTGCATATCCGCGACGGCCTGATTCGCCAGTATTCGCTGTGCAATCCGCCGCATGAAAGCCATCGCTACCAGATCGGCGTGCTGCGCGACGCCAACTCGCGCGGCGGTTCGGTCGCCATGCACGGCGACATCCGCGTCGGCGACGTGCTGACCATCAGCGAGCCGCGCAATCATTTTCCGCTCACGCAAGCCAAACGCAGCTTGCTGCTGGCCGGCGGCATCGGCGTCACGCCCATCCTCTGCATGGCCGAACGCCTGGCCGCCACCGGCGCCGACTTCGTCATGCATTACTGCGCGCGTTCGCCGGAGCGCACCGCCTTCCGCGACCGCATCGCCGCGTCCGCGTTTGCCGACCGCGTGGTATATCACTACGACAGCGGCGCCGACGAACAGAAGCTCAAACTGGCGCAGATGATCGCCACGCCGGACGCCGACACCCACATCTACGTCTGCGGCCCGGGCGGCTTCATCGATCACGTCGTCAATACGGCGAAAGAAAAAGGCTGGCCGTCGGCGCAGGTGCATCTGGAATACTTCGGCGCGGCGCCGATAGAGACTGATGGCGACGCTCCTTTCGACGTCAAGATCGCCAGCAGCGGCAAGGTCTTCACGATTCCGGCCGGCGAGACCGTGATCAAGATCCTCGCCGACAACGGCGTCGACATTCCGGTATCGTGCGAGCAAGGCGTGTGCGGCACCTGCCTCACGCGCGTGCTCGAAGGCGTTCCCGATCATCGAGATCTCTATCTGACCGATGAGGAGCGTGCCGCCAACGATCAGTTCACCCCTTGCTGTTCCCGCGCCAAAAGCGCCTTGCTGGTCCTCGATGTCTGACCTGTCCTGACTTGTTCGATAACTAAAAAGAGAGAGACAAAAAATGCCTGATTCCATCAATACCCAACGTCGCCGGATCCTGCTGGAAGGCGGCGCCGCGCTGGCGGCCGGCATGTTGCCGCTGTCGGCGTTTGCCGCCAATTCTGCCGCCGATCCGGTCAAGGTCGGTCTCATCGTGCCGATGTCCGGACCGTTCGCCTCGACCGGTCGCCAGATCGAAGCCGCCGTCAAGTTGTATCAGCAAAAGTACGGCGACACCGTGGCCGGCCGCAAGGTCGAAATTCTCTTGAAAGACGACGGCGGCCTGTCGCCCGACGTCACCAAGCGCTTGGCGCAGGAACTGGTGTCGCGCGACAAGGTGCAGGTGCTGGCCGGCTTCGGCCTGACGCCGCTGGCGCTGGCGGCAGCACCGATTGCCACGCAGGCCAAGGTGCCGATGATGGTGATGGCGGCAGCGACTTCGATCATTCCGCAACGTTCGCCGTACATCGTGCGCACCGGCTTTACGCTGCCGCAGGTGACGGCGCCGCTGGCAAGCTGGGCGGCGAAGAACAAGATCAAGAGCGTCGTCACCTTCGTCAGCGACTACGGTCCCGGCATCGACGCCGAAAAAGTGTTCGTCAAGACCTTCACCGACGCCGGCGGCAAGGTCGTCGAAAGCCTGCGCGCGCCGCTGCGCAATCCCGACTACGCACCCTTCCTGCAACGCGTGAAAGACGCCAAGCCGGAAGCGCTGTTCGTCTTCGTGCCGTCGGGCGAAGGCGCGGCGGTGCTGAAACAGTTCACCGAGCGTGGCCTGGCCGCCGCCGGCATCCGCCTGATCTGCACCGGCGACGTACTCGACGACGACCTGATGGCCAGCATCGGCGCCGCCTCCAACGGCGTGGTCAGCAGCCACCACTATTCGGCGGCGCATCCGTCGCCGTTGAACAAGGAATACGTCGACGGCATTGCCAAGGCCAACAAAGGCATGCGCGCCAACTTCCACTCGGTCGGCGGTTACGACGGCATGCATCTGCTGTACGAAGCACTCAAGAAAACCAACGGCGACACCGACGGCGAGAAGCTGCTTGCCGCCATGAAGGGCATGAGCTGGGAAAGCGTGCGCGGTCCGGTTTCTATCGATGCCGCTACGCGCGACATGGTGCAGAACGTCTACATCCGCAAGGCGGAACAACGCGGCGCCGAGTACTACAACGTCGAATTCGACAAGGTCGAGAAGTTCAAGGATCCGGGCGTTTGATTGCCTGAGATGTTGTCATGAAAAAAGCCCGGTTCGTTTGATGCGAACCGGGCTTTTTCATTTTCTGTACGGAGACGATGGGTGCGGCTGATGAATGACACTATGACACTATGACACTGGGTCCCAGCTTTCGCCGGGATGACGGTATCTATCGATGATCACTTCAGTTAAACAAATAATCCGTCGTTCCAGCGAAAGCTGGAACCCAGTGACGTAAAGCATCTGGCAATCACGAGACAAACAAAAAGCCTACAACTCCTGAATGAAGCCGGTCACCAGCTCCGCAAACGCTTGCGGCTGCTCAATCGCGCTGATGTGCGATGCATCCTTGATCATCGCCAGCTTCGCGCCGGCGATGCCCTTGACCAGTGTTTCCGACATCGACAACGGCGTGCCCTGATCGAGCTCGCCGGCGATCACCAGCGTCGGCGCATTGATCTCGCCCAGACGCGCTGTCGTGTCGACGGTGCCGACCGCATTGCAGCAGCCGACATAACCGGCGGCGTCGGTGCTGGTCAGGCGTTCGCGGAAGCGCGTCACCGTGGCTGCATTCTCCGCGCGGAAGCGATCGTGGAAATAGCGCCCCATCACCGTATCGGCAATCGCTTCTATGCCTTGCTCGCGCACGGTGGCGATGCGTTGCTGCCAGGCTTGCCGTGCTACCTCCGGATAAGACGATGTGGTATTGGCCAGCACCAGCGCGCGCACCAGCGAAGGATGGCGCAAGGCCAGTTCCTGGCCGACCATGCCGCCCATGGACAGGCCGACCCAGATCACCGGACCGGTATCGAGGTCGCGCAGCATCCGCGCGGCGTCGTCGGCCAGATCGGCCATGTTGTAGAGGCCGTCGGCCTTCTCGGAACTGCCGTGACCGCGATGGTCGTAGGCGATGACCTTGCAATCGGCGGACAACTGGTTGGCCAGCGCATCCCACATCATCAGGTCGCAGCCGATGGCATGGCTGAGCACGATGGTGTGGCGCGGCGCCTTGCCGTTGCGCGGCGTGCGCACGCTGTAATGCAGCGACGGCGTGCCGCTGCTGCGGCCTTCCTTGCCGATGCCGGCGTGGAAGGTGTCGGCCGGCTTCATCGGTGTCACCGCATAGCCGATTTGTTCGCCGACTTCGCGCAGGATCTGCTGCGCGTGCGTGAAGGCGGTGTTGCCGGCCGGGACGCCGGCATAGATGGCCGACTGGATCAGCACCTCTTTCATTTCGTCGGGCGTCAGGCGCGTGGCGGGATCGCCCAGCAAACCGGCGCGCACGTGCAGTTCGAATTCTTCCCAGCGGCCCAGCGCGATGGTGATCGCCAGCACGATGATGCGGCGGGTCTTGTGGTCGAGACCCGGGCGGCCCCAGATTTCGTTCCAGGCGAAGCGCGTGATCAGGTTCTGGAATTCGGCGTTGAAGTTGGTGGCGTTGGCCACCGAACGGTCTACCCAGGCGTCGCCGAGGACGCTGCGGCGGTTGCGCATGCCGCGTTCGAAATCGTGGTCGAGGGGATCGTAGCTCATGGTGGTCTCGTTATGAAAATGTTGTCTCGTGATGGAAGTGGAATCAATGATTGTCTTGCTGCAAGGATTTCAGTTGGCGTTCCGCCAGTGCGCGGGCCGCGCCGGTGGCGAGCACCGGGTCGAACAGATGGTGCAGTTTGCCGATGTCGATCTGCTTGCCGAGCTGCGGATCGTCCTTGATCGCGGCGCTCAGCACGTCGGCCAGATGGCCTTGCGTTTCCACCGTGCGCTGCGTCAGCTTTTCCAGCAAGGCATGCGCGTTCGGACGACCGATGGCGCCCGCCAGATAGATGGACGCCGCTTCGGCAAACACCAGGCCTTGCAGCGCATCAATGTTGCGGCGCATGCGCGGCGTGTCGACGATGAGTCCGGCGAAGGCTTCATTGAGCGCCTTGATGGCGCCGTGCGCGCCGAGGAACAAGGCCGGCCATTCCGCCAGCTCGGCCTGCCAGTTGCCGAGGCCGCGTTCGTGCTGTTGCGCCATGGCGGCGAGCAAGGCGGCGGCATGTTGCGGCGCGCGGTTGGCGGCGGCGAGTGCAATCATCGACGACACGGGATTGCGTTTGTGCGGCATCGCCGACGAACCGCCGCGGCCGTTGCCTGAGGGTTCCGCCAGCTCGGCGATTTCGCCCTGCGCCATCAGGCTGAGGTCGGTCGCCAGCTTGCCGAGGCTACCGGTCAATACGGCCACTTCCATGCCCAGGCGCATCCACTCGTCGCGCTGGGTATGCCAGGCGGCGTCGGCGACTTTGAGTTGCAAGGCGTCGGCCATGCGTTGCGCCACGGCGGGACCTTTCTCGGCGAGCACCGCGAGCGTGCCCACCGCGCCGCCCAGTTGCAGTTGCAGGGCGCGTGCCGACTGCACACGCAGCTGTTCGCGCGCGCGCGCCAGCGGCGCCGCCCAGCCGACCAGCTTGAAGCCGAAACTGGTGACCTGCGCCGGCTGCATCAGCGTGCGCGCCAGCACCGGCGTGGAGAGATGTTGTCCGGCCAGTTTCAGCAATTGCGCGGTCAGCTCGCCGAGGCCGTCGTCGAGCAGCTTCAGGGCTTCGCGCGTGGCCAGCACCATGGCGGTGTCGAGCACGTCCTGGCTGGTGCTGCCCCAGTGCACGTGGGTGGCCGACTCCGGGTTGTAGAGCGCGACGGTCTTGGTCAATTCCTTGACCAGCGGAATCGCCAGCGCACCGGCACGGCGGCCGGCCTGGATGATGGCGGGGATGTCGTAAAGCTGGGCGTTGCAGACGCTGGCGATGGTGCGCGCCGCGGCGTCGGGAATCACGCCCTCGGCGGCCTCGGCATTGGCCAGCGCAGCTTCGAAATCGAACATCGCCTGCACGATGGCGGCGTCGTCGAAGACCTTGATCATCTCCGGCGTGGTCAAAAAACTGTCGAATATGGAAACGCTCACATGGACTCCGTGTTAAATCGGTAAAACGCACACGGGACTCGGTGGATGCCGGTCCACGAGTCCCTCATGCTTTCAGGATAGGTCAGTTTCTCAAATGTAATCGAAGAATACCGTTTCCTCTGCGCCCTGCATGTTGATGTTCCACAGATAGGAACCGTCCGCCTGCTTCTTCGCAATCAAGGTGTCGCGGCGTTGCTGCGGCACCTGGCCGAGGATCTCCGACTGCGCCAGGCCGGCGTCGTCTTCCAGGAAGACGGCAGTGAACTGATGCTTGGTCAGGCCGCGTGCAAACACGGTGACATAGGCGACCGGCTTGCCGCTCGTGGCGCCTTGCGGCATGGTGATCTGCAGGCTGAAGCCGCCATCGTCGCCGCTCGGCACGCGGCGATAGCCGGGGATCGCCTGCGCGGTTTCCACCGGCGCGCTGTCGGGCATCCAGGTTTCCACCCACGCGTCATTGATGGCGACGCCGTCGCCGTCGAAGATCGCGCCCTTGACGACGATCTTCGGTGCGCTGCTTTCCACATTGGCGGTCATGTCCACCGCCCAGCGCCAGGCTTCATGCGGGAAAGGGCCGATGGTTTGCGAGGTTGTGATTTTGCTTGTCATGATATTTCCCGATTCCTTAAAGACCCATGGGCGTGGCGTTGCGTCCACGCAGCACGATATCGAATTCATAGCCGAGCATCTTGTCGTCGACGGTCTCTTCCAGGCTGAAGCGCGAGATCAGGCGTTGGCGCGCCGCCGCATCCGGGATGCTCTGGAAAATCGGGTCGTACTCGAACAGCGGATCGTTGGGGAAATACATCTGCGTCACCAGGCGCTGCGCATACACGTTGCCGAACATCGAGAAGTGGATGTGCGCCGGACGCCAGGCCTTGTGATGGTTGCCCCACGGATAAGGACCCGGCTTGATCGTGACGAAACGATAGCGGCCGTCGTCGTCGGTCAGCATCTTGCCGAAACCGGTGAAGTTGGGATCCAGCGGCGCATCGTGCTGGTCGCGCTTGTGCCAGTAGCGGCCGGCGGAATTGCATTGCCACACTTCCAGCAGCGAATTGCGCACCGGCTTGCCGTCTTCATCGAGCACGCGGCCGGTGACGACGATCTTTTCGCCGAGCGGTTCTCCCTTGCCTTGCGCGGTCATGTCCATGTCGTGCGGCAGGATCAGCTTGGGCGAGGCGAACAGGTTGGTGCTTGTCGCGGCGACGGCGTTGATGCGCAACGGCGCCTGCGTCGGGCCGCGCTTGACGGTGGATTTGTAGGGAGGGTAAATCAGCTCCGGATAAACGCCGGAGTCGACTGCGTCGAAGTTCATGGGGTCTCCTTGAAATAGGCGGTAAAACACGGCTGGCGCGCCGGTGTTGCTGTGCGAATAACGTGCCGTGTTGTTTTGTTCTGACCGGATGTTAGGCAAGGAAAGGGTTCGCCACAAGGCAGCTGATGGTGGTGGTATTCGATATTCGCCCTATTTGTGCGAGAATCGCACAAATCAACGATTTTATGTGGATATCGCCATGAATCAGCCTCAGGACGACGCCGACGGCGAGATTGCCGCGCCGCACAAACGCGACCTCATCGCCGGCCTGGAAAAAGGCCTGCAAGTGATCGAAGCCTTCGACCAGGAGCGCTCGCGCCTGACCATCGCCGAAGTCGCGCAGCGCACCGGCCTCACGCGTGCGGCGGCCCGGCGTTATCTGATCACGCTGGCGCATCTGGGTTACGTGCGGCATGAGCAGAAACTGTTTTCCCTGACGCCGATGATTTTGCGGCTCGGGCAATCCTATCTGCACTCGGCGCGGTTGCCGCGTATCGTGCAGCCGCTGCTTTATCGTCTGGCGTATTCATTGGAGGAAGCTGCTTCGGCCGGCGTGCTCGATCATGATCAACTGGTCTGCGTCGCCGCCGTCAGCGCCGGACGGCTGGTGTCGACTACCTTGCAGCCGGGCACGCGCGTGCCGGCGTTTTGCACGGCCAACGGTCGGGTGTTGCTGGCGCATTTGCCGCAGGCGCAGATGGAGCATTTCCTCGAACGCCTGCAGCCGGAGCAGATTACGGCGCACACCATCGTCAACAAGGAACGCCTGGCGCTGGAGATTGCACGCACGCGCGAGCAGGGGTATGCGCTGGTGGATCAGGAGCTGGAGCTTGGATTGCGGACCATGGCGGTGCCGATCCGCAATTTTCGCGGCGAGGTGGTGGCGGCGATGAATATCAGCGTGCATGCGGCGCGCATGAAGCTGGAGGAGATGGTGGAGAGGTGTTTGCCGGCGATGTTGAAGATTCAGGTGGAGTTGGGGGCGTTGCTTTAGTTGTGTGTGCTGCGTTGGGTTTGGCTTGGATGTTTTGTACCGACTTTGTTTTGTGGGTTGCTTCGGCTTTTCTTTCTTCGATCAACCTTGGTTTGCCGGGGGCGGCCCGGCAGCCGCTTACTTTTCTTGCTCCGCCAAGAAAAGTAAGCAAAAGAAGGCGGCCGC
>NZ_AKJW01000096.1 GCF_000282135.1 Herbaspirillum sp. CF444 | reverse complement strand
GCGTTACGAATCGGGGTCAAGACGCCCAGTCTTGACCCCGATTCGCGCCTTGCACTTCATCCCAAACAGGGCAAGCTCGCACTCACGCCTATTTGTGAAATGAGTTCTAATCTTGGAAACTATTGCCTGATCAATGATGCGATCCGTTGCGGCTCGCATCTCGGCTCGTATCTCGGCACGTATTGCCCTGCTTTATCCACCTGCGATAACACAGGCCCCGGGACCTGTTGGCGATCTTACGGCAACGCGGCACCGGCGCTTGTTGCCTTGGCTTCTTCGCTTTGGCGCTTGCTTACCGCGGCGAAATGCTCCGCATATTCTGCACGGCGCGCCTGATCCGATTCGATCAGCATCTGGTAGCGCGTTTCCGATACGCGTTGCTGCAACACGGCCGAATAGCGTTCGCGCTGCAGCCATTCGATGATGACCGACGCCAGCATGACGATCGTGCCGTACACCACGATCAGGAATACATCCTTGTTGCCCAGTCCATCCATCATGAAATACGGCTTGCGAAAGAAGAACAGCGCCGTTGGAATACTGATGATGAGCAAGATCAGCGACTGCACATAGCCGAACAGATAGCTCATGACGATGCAGTTGAGGGCAAAAAACAGCATCGACATGGACTCGTCGACGACCGGACTCAAGACGTAACGCAAGCCGAACGCAACCATAAAGCCGAAGGTGCACACCAGCGTAGGGTTGAGATTCACCGCTTTCCACCGCTTCGCATTTCTCAATTTGATGAAATTCACGATAAGCTCCCTCTTCATCATCGTCATGATGCGGATACCGATCTGCGGTCTTTCAACGGCGAATTGTGCAGGAGATATTTGAGCGAAATGTCGTTGCTGTGCATTTCGATGTTGCGCTTGATGAACTGCACGGTTTCGTTGGTGACGATCTCGCGCTCGTTGTCGACGGTGATGATGTGGTAACAATCACCCAGCCAGATGACCTTGCGGACTTCCGACTTGATGTTTTCCAGGATCATTTCGGCGTTGCGCGGCGCCGCGGTCTCGTCGTCGATGGAATGGATCACCAGCGTGCTGGCGCGCACCAGCGGCAAGGATTGGCGCACGTACGCCATCAACTTTTGCGCCGCCCACAAGTGGCGCGCGGGGATCGCCGCCGCACCGACCGCCGCCACGCCGTCTTTTTTCAGGGCGTTGGCCACGCGACGACGCATTTCGAAGTTCTTGATGCCGTAGGGATCGCTTTCCTTGTAAGTCCAGTTGCGGTATCCCAGCATGTACGGCAGGTTCATCCAGCGGTGGTACCACGGAATCGACCAGCCGTCGTACTTCAGGACCGGCGACAACAGCACCACGCTCAGGATTTCGCGGCTGAAGCTCGCCACCGCCAGCGCCAGCGTGGCGCCCATGCTCAGGCCGCACAGCGAGACGGTCTTGTGTTCTTCCTTGAGCTTGACGATCTTGCTCTCGACCATCGCGCACCAATCCATCCAGTTCGGCGTGACCGTGTGATCGGTCAGCGCTGCGGAATAATTGGGGATCTGCATTTCGACGACGGTGCAATTGGCCTTTTTCAGCGCCTTGGGGATGGTGCCAAGTTCAAGACTCGAGCCGCACAGCCCATGCAACAAAATGACGGCATGATCCCTGTGCCGCTCTAGATGCCTTTCCTGTAAGTGTTCGGTGCGTGCGCTCTGGTCCATGCGATACAAAATGGGATGATGTCAATTAGCCAGCATTGTAGACCTCTATTGGCATTTCTTCACGGGGATTCGCGAAACGTTCTCAATAACGGCACGGAACGTTCACCTTGCCGGAAGAATGATGGTCGCAATGAGCCCGCCCTGCGGATGATTGCGCAACAACAGTTCGCCGCCGTGCGCCTGCACGATGTTGCGCGAAATGCCCAGGCCCAGGCCCATGCCGCCGCTGTTGAGATTGCGCCCGTGCTCCAGCCGCAGGTAAGGCTGGAACAGGCTTTCCATGGCCTCTTCCGGCACGCCGGGACCATGGTCGCGGATCTCGATTTCGACCATGTCGCCATTGACCGCCTGCGACTGCCGGATCGCGATTTCCACCTTCTGTCCGTAGAACAGCGCATTGTCGAACAGGTTGCCGATGGCGCGCTTCAAGGCCAGCGGCTTGGCCATGACGCTGACGCCGGACGGCTCGAAGGCCACTTCATGCCCCGCCATGCTGGCATCACGGATCATCCGCGCCACCAGCGCGTCGAGCCGGACTTCGGTGCGATTTTCGTGGATGTCGCTGTCTTTGACCGATTGCAGCGCGCCCTTGACCATCATGTCGAGTTCGTCGAGATCGTCGTGGAATTCGGTACGCAGGTCGTCATCGTCGAGCAATTCGGTGCGCAATTTGAGGCGCGTGATCGGCGTGCGCAAGTCATGCGAAATCGATACGAACAGGCGCTCGCGGTCTTCCAGGTAGCGCTTGATGCGTTCGCGCATGCCGCTGAAGGCGCGCGCGGTCTTGACGAATTCGCGGCTGCCGGTCTCCGGCAACTCCGGCACGGTCTCGCCCTTGCCGAAGGCTTCGGCGGCATCCGACAGCGCCGCCAGCGGACGCGTGGTCCAGCGCACCACCAGAATGCTCAGCAGCAAAATCGCCGCCAGCGACAGGCCCTGCAAGACCACGCGATCCAGCGACAAGGGATTGCTGCTGTCGAGGAAATACGGATTGGGCATCAGCGCCGCCAGGTAGAGCCACTTGCCGGATTCGATCTGTGTCTGGATCACCAGCACCGGCGCCGGGTTCGGCTTGATCAGCAGGATGTGCTGCACCCAGCTGTCGGGCAGGTCGCCGATCTTCAGGCCGTCGTCGGACACCGGCAGGTTGTCCGGCCAGGCGAACGCCAGGCGGAATTCCGGCAAAAACGGCAAATCGGATTTCAGCGCCTCTTCCGCGGACTCGACGGCAATGTCGGCCAGCGAATTGCGTGCAATCGGCTGGATCGGCACCAGCGCGGTATTGGCGTTGACGAAGAAACGCGTGCCGCCCATTTCGCGCAACTGCTGGATCATGATGGGCCGGTAATTGGATGGCAGGCTCATGAAATACCGGATCGCCCCCGAAGCGCTGTGTGCCAGATGCTGCGCGGCGATGCGGGTTTCCGCCTCGGACTTGGTGCGCAGCTGCGCCGCCCAGATCAGGCCGCCGGCCAGTTGCGTCACCAACACGCCGAAGATCATCACCACCGACAAGCGCCCCAGCAGGGAATTCGGCAGCAGCCAGTCGAGCACGCGCGCCATGCCGGGAAAATACTGGCGACGCAACAGCTTGCGCGGCGCACCCGGCACAGGAGCTGCAGAAGGTGGAATGCCGGACATGGTCAGACCGAGGCCGCCGTCACGTCGGCCGAAAACACATAGCCGGCGCCGCGCACCGTCTTGATCAGGTGCGGCTGCTTGCCGCCGTCGTTCAGGCGCAGCCGCAGTTTGCTGATCTGCACGTCGAGCGAACGGTCCAGCGGGCCGGAGTCGCGCCCGCGCGTTTCTTCGCTGAGCACGTTGCGGTCCAGCACGTCGCCGGGATGTTCGACGAAATACTTCAGCAACTGGTAATCCATGCCCGTGAGCGCCACCACCTGCCCGGCGCTGTCGAGCAAGGTGCGCTCCACGGTATCGAGCGTAAAGCCGACGAAGCGATAGAAACGCGGCGCGGCGGCGTTGTCGATGCCGGTGCGGCGATGGATGGCCTTGATGCGCGCCAGCAGCTCGCGCGGGCTGTAAGGTTTGGCGATGTAGTCGTCGGCGCCGAGCTCCAGGCCGACCACGCGGTCAGTTTCGTCCGAGCTGGCGGTCAGCATGATGATCGGCACGTTCGACTTGCGCCGCACGATCTTGCATAATGCGAAGCCGTCGGTGTCCGGCAGCATGACGTCGAGGATCACCAGCGACAACTCGTCGGCGTAGCGCTGGAACTCCGCCAGGAAAGCTTCCCCGTTGTGCGCCAGGCGCACTTCATACTGGTTCTTCTCCAGATAGGTTTTCAGGAGAGTCCGGGTTTTCTGGTCGTCGTCGACGATGAGGATTTTGCGGGTCATTGTTGCTCGTTTGCTTAACTTGGCTGACTAGCGTGCTGGTTCCAACCACCTACTCCACTTTGCCGGTCCGCGACAGCGCCCGCGCGATGGAAGCCAGCCTGCGCTGCACCTCGGCTTCGGGAATCTGGTCGTCGACAAAGAATCGCCGCAGTTCGGCGACGATGGCGTCCTTGGTGGTTTCGTCGGTCGCCATCCGATGCACCAGGCTCGGCGCCTGGAACGCCGCCCCCTTGCTGAACGTCTTCCACGAATTGAGCGAACAGCTGTCCATCTTGCCGATGTCCGGCGAACGCCACACGGGGATCGCTCCCTTGAATTTATTGTAGTCGGATTGCACCGACGGCGACATCGCAATTTGCGCCAGCACTTCCTGCGCCGGCTGATGCGAATAGTCGTCGGCGAACATCGCCAGCGTGTCGATGCTATATAAATGATAGTCGGCCGTACCCGGCACGGCGATGCAACCGAATTGCTGGTCGGCGCCCAGTCCCCAGGCATTGAAATCCCCTTTGGCCCAGTCGCCCATGATGAACATGGCGGCGTCGCCATCCGCCAGCTGATGCGCCACCTCGGTCCAGGGCCGTTCGCGCACGGGCTGCTGCATGGCCTGTTTGAGGTTGCGCAAACGCTTCAACGCATGCAGCAGGCGCGCATCGGCGAAGGCGCGCGGACTGAGGTCGACGAACAGCTCCCGGTAATAGGCCGGCCCGCTTTCGGCCAGCACCAGCGTCTCGAACAAGGTCGCCACCTGCCACGACTCGCTGCTCTGCGCCAGCGGCGTGATGCCGGCCTGCTTCAATTTGGCGACGACCTGTTCGAACTCGTCCCAGCTGTGCGGCGGGCGCAGTCCGAGCCGGTTGAAAATCGCGATGTTGTAATAGAGATTGTTGATGCGGTGTATCCCCAGCGGTGCCGCGACGACATGGCCATGATTGTTCAGCAGCGACCACGCCGTCGGAAACAGCAGCTTTTGCCAGTTGCCCTGCGTGGCGACGGTATCGAGCTCCAGCAGCAGACCGAGGTCGGCCCATTCGCCGAAGATCACGCCGTTGAGTTGCGTCACTTCCGGCGCGCGCCCCGCCAGCACCATGCTTTTCAACACCTTGCCGGCGCCGATGCCGGCGCCGCCCGGAATGGCGAAGTCGCGCCACTGGATGTTCTGCTCGGCCAGTTTATTGATGAGCACGCCGACGGCCTTGCGTTCGCCGGCGGATGTCCACCAGTGCAGCACTTGCAGCGAGGGTCCGGCAAAAGCGCCGGTAGAAGGACTTGCATTGACATTCACGGTCGCAGCGGGGGGCGCAGCAAAAACAGACGGCGACAACAATGCCAGCGCCAGCACGCCCGCACGTCTGCACGCCTGCAGCTTCGCCTCTCCCGTCATGAGCCTTGTCATTTTTATCATTGTATTTTGAGCGCCTCCAAAGCGCGTGTGACTATAGCGCAAGTCATTGTCACCCGGCGATAAGAACATTAATTGAATTCACGTTTTGTAAAGAAATGTAATGTTTTATTTAGTTTCCTGTTTACGCACCGCCCCGCCTTACAGAGCCCGATGGCGCACCGTCATTGGCAAAGCCTGAAAATCACTTTGCCGCTCTGTAAATATATGTAATCCGCCGACGTTGCCATTTTCACCATTCCACAATCAAATCAAATACTTACGAAGTATTTTCCACTGTAATCCGAAATGCTCGCATCACATTTTCTCCGGTGCTACTGTCGCGTCGCTGGCTCTGCAATTGCGGAATGTTCGGAAGCTCAGAGCGGCCAACTCCCACCATCAATGCAAAAACACCATTAGGAGACCTTTGATGCAAACCGTAAAAAAAGCCCTCGCTCTCGCCACCCTCAGCAGCGCCGTGATGCTCGCACTGGCAGGCGGCAATGCGCAGGCCGGCACGCTGACCATTGAAAGCTGGCGCGTCGACGACCTGGCGCTGTGGGAAAACGTCCTGATCCCGGCCTTCCAGAAAAAGAATCCCGGCATCACCGTCAAATTCTCGCCGACCGCACCGACCGAATACGACTCCAGCCTGACCGCGCGTCTGGCCGGCGGCACCGCGGGCGACCTGGTTGCCTGCCGTCCGTTCGACGTTTCGCTGTCGCTCTATAACAAGGGCCATCTGGAAAAACTGGACGGCAAGGCCGGCATGGAATCCTTCCCGGCATCGTCCAAGGTCGCGTGGCAGACCGATGACGGCAAAGACACCTTCTGCATGCCGATCGCTTCCGTGATGCACGGCTTCCTGTACAACCAGAAGATCTTCAAGGAACTGAACCTGCAGCCGCCGAAGACCGAAGCCGAATTCCTCAAGCTGCTGGAAACCGTCAAGGCCGGCGGCAAGTACACCCCGCTGGTGCTCGGCACCGCCGATCAGTGGGAAGCGCATCAGGTCCTGTTCACCGGCGTCGGCCCCAACTACTGGAAGGGCGAAACCGGCCGCAAGGCGCTGATCGCCGGCAAGGCCAAGTTCACCGATCCGCAATTCCTGGCAGCGTGGGAATATGAAGCCAAACTCGGCAAATATCTCTCCAAGGGCGCTTCGGCCCAGACCTACGGCGACAGCCAGAACATGTTCGCGCTCGGCCAGGGCGCCGTGTATGCAGCCGGTTCGTGGGATATCGCCTACTTCAACGCCAATGCCAACGCCAAGCTGGAACTGGGCGCATTCCCGCCGCCCGTGCCCAAGGCCGGCGACACCTGCTACATCTCCGACCACAACGACATCGGCATGGGCGTGAACAAGAAGTCCAAGAACAAGGAGGACGCCTACAAGTTCCTGGCATGGCTGGGTTCGCAGGAATTCGCCGACATCTACACCAACAAGGTCACCGGCTTCTTCTCGCTGTCGAACCACCTGATCTCGGTCAAGGATCCGATCGCCAAGCAGATGATCGACTGGCGCAAGTCCTGCTCGTCGACCATCCGCGTCAACTCGCAGATCCTGAACCGCGGCACGCCGAGCATGGAAAACGAAATGTGGAACGTCAATGCCCAGGTCCTGAACGGCAAGATGACGCCCAAGGATGCGGCAACCAAGATCCAGACCGGCTTCGCCAAGTGGTACAAGCCGCAACAATAAATCTGAATGGATATTGCATCCTCTCAACAAGGGGGCTGAAAGGAATCGATGAAGCGGTAATGCTGTTCAGTCAAGCCGATTCCTTCCTGTCGCTGTCGTCCCGGCGAATGCCGGGACCCAGTGTCGTGAAGACGTCCGATACGACACTGGGTCCCGACTTTCGTCAGGACGACGAAAGTGCAGGTTTGCCCTCAGGGATGAACATTTTTTAGCTTGACTGAACGGCAGTATCGATGCAGCGATGCTTGCTCAGCCCTCTCTCGTCCGGAGTCTCAGTGAAAACAGCTCGTCCGTGGCACATCGTCGTCTTCCTGGCGCCGGCGGTCATCATCTATTCCATGTTCAGCGCCCTGCCTTTGCTGGACACGCTGCGCCTGGGTTTCTACACCAGCAACGACGCCGGCGTGCACAGCTTCGTCGGCCTCGACAATTACCGCACCATCCTGTTCGACAGCGACTGGTCGACCGCCTTCTGGAACGCCATGTGGAACAACGTCAAGTTCTTCTGCATCCACATGCTGCTGCAAAATCCCATCGGCCTGCTGCTGGCGACGCTGTTCAGCCTCAAGGGCCTGCGCGGCGCGCGCGCCTACCGCACGCTGATTTTCCTGCCGACCCTGCTGTCGGTGGTCATCATCGGTTTCATCTGGCAACTGATCATTTCGCCGTTGTGGGGCGTCGGCGAAAAGCTCATGACGCTGGTCGGCCTGGGCGACTATTTCGCGCCCTTCCTCGGCCAGGAATCCACCGCCCTGTTCACGCTGTCGCTGATCTCGGTGTGGCAATACATCGGCATCCCGATGATGCTGATCTACGCCGCCCTGCTGGCGGTGCCGGAAGAGGTCCTGGAAGCTGCCCACGCCGAAGGCGCGAGCGCCATGCGCATCTTCTGGCAGATCAAGCTGCCGCTGATCTGGCCGACGCTGGGGCTGGTGACCATCCTGACCTTTGTCGCCAACTTCAACGCCTTCGACCTGATCTATTCGGTCAAGGGCGCGCTGGCCGGTCCGAATTATTCCAGCGATCTTCTGGGCACCTTCTTCTACCGCACCTTCTTCGGCTACCAGGCGCAGATCGGCAGTCCGACCATGGGCGCGGCCGTGGCGACGCTGATGTTCCTGGTGATCCTGGCCGGCGTCGGTACGTATTTTTATCTGGTGCAGCGCAAGCTGACCCGTTACGAGCTTTAAGGAACCGCGATGAATTCCGTTTCTTCTTCCATCGCCCCGGCCAATGGCAGCAAGGCCATCACCAAAGGCGGCCCTTCGCTGATCCAGCGCAGCTTCGGCCCGGCCGGCCACATCTGGGTGCATATCGTGCTGTGCATCTATGCCGTGATCGCGCTGTTTCCGATCGCGCTGATCCTGATCAACTCGGTCAAGTCGCGGCAGGCGATCTTCGACAATCCGCTGGCCTTCCCCAGCGTGGAAACCTTCTCGCTGATCGGCTTTCACAAGGTGCTGTCGAACACCAACTTCCTGCTCTACTTCGGCAACAGCCTGATCGTCACGCTCGGCTCGCTGGTGCTGATCGTGCTGTTCGGCGCGATGGCGGGCTGGGCGCTGTCGGAATACAAATTCCGCGGCAACCGCCTGATGACCTTGTTCATGGCCATCGGCATCATGATCCCGATCCGCCTCGGCACGGTCTCCATCCTGCAACTGGTGGTGGCGCTTGACCTGATCAACACCCGCACGGCGCTGATCCTGGTCTACACGGCGCAAGGCCTGCCGCTGGCGGTGATGATCCTGTCCGAATTCATCCGCCAGATTCCGACCGAGCTGAAAGATGCGGCGCGCTGCGACGGCGTCGGCGAATTCAAGATCTTCTTCCAGGTGATCCTGCCGCTGATCCGTCCGGCCATCGCGACGGTGGCGGTATTCACGATGATCCCGGCGTGGAACGACCTGTGGTTTCCGCTGATCCTCGCGCCCGGCGACCAGACCAAGACCGTGACGCTCGGCGTGCAGCAATTCATCGGCCAGTACGCCACCGACTGGAATTCGGTGCTGGCGGCGCTGTCGATGGCGGTCATTCCCATCCTGATTCTGTACATGCTGTTCTCGCGCCAGTTGATCCGCGGCCTGACCGCCGGCGCAGTGAAATAAATCCATACAAGGCAAATCATGGCAAACGTAAGCATCAAAGAACTGAAAAAATCCTACGACGGCAAGCAAGACGTGCTGGCCGGCCTGAACCTCGACATCCGCGACGGCGAATTCTGCGTGCTGGTCGGCCCTTCCGGTTGCGGCAAATCGACCTTGCTGCGCATGCTCTGCGGCCTCGAAGACATCAGCGGCGGCGAACTGGCCATCGGCGGCGAAGTCGTCAATCACCTGCCGCCGGCCAAGCGCGGCATTGCGATGGTGTTCCAGAGCTATGCGCTCTATCCGCACATGAACGTGTACAAGAACATGGCCTTCGGCCTCAAGATCGCCGGCAGCAACAAGGCCGACATCGACGAGCGCATCCGCCACGCCGCAGGCATCCTCAAGATCGACCATTTGCTGGAACGCCTGCCGCGCGAACTGTCCGGCGGCCAGCGCCAGCGCGTCGCCATCGGCCGCGCCATCGTGCGCAAGCCGAAGCTGTTCCTGTTCGACGAACCGTTGTCCAACCTCGACGCCGCCCTGCGCGTGCAGACCCGCCTCGAAATCGCCAAGCTGCACAAGCAACTGGCGGCCACCATCGTCTACGTCACGCACGACCAGGTCGAGGCGATGACGCTGGGCGACAAGATCGTCGTCATGCACGACGGCCACATCCAGCAGGCCGGCACGCCGCTGGAGTTGTACCAGCATCCGCAGAACCTGTTCGTGGCCGGCTTCATCGGCTCGCCGAAGATGAACCTGCTGCCCGGCCTGGTATCCGCCGTGGGTGAAAATTGCCTGCATATCGCCATCGTCGGCGGCCAGCAGGTACGCGTCGACGTCGCGCCGGGCGCCGCCAAGGTGGGCGACAAGGTCACGCTGGGCCTGCGCGCCGAACACATCCAGGAAGATGGCTACAGCGCCGCAGCCGGCTCGGAACGTTTCAGCGGCAAGGTCAACCTGGTGGAACACCTGGGCGAAGCCAACTTCATCTACGTCACGCTGACCAGCGGGCAAGACATCGTGGTGCGCGGCGACGGCAACCGCAATGTGGAGATCGGCGAAACCATAGCACTGTCCGCAGACAGTCGTGTCTTCCACGTCTTTGATAGCGACGGCAAGGCGCTGCGCCGCCTGAAACCGGGCAACCTGCTGTCGTCGCGCCCGCAAACACAGCATTGATCGCTCAACAAATGGAGCCAGGGATGGAGCAGGCGTACGACTATCTGATCGGCGTGGACGGCGGCGGCACCAAGACGCTGGTGCGCGTGGTCCGCGCCGACGGCAGCCTGCTGGCCGAAGCGGTCGGCCCCGGCTCGGCGCTGCGCAACGGCGCAATGGCGGCCTGGGATGCGATCCTGACGACGCTGCAAAAAGCCTTCTCGATTGCCGGCGTCGCCATGCCGCCGCTGAGCGGAGTGGCCGCAGGCATAGGCATCGCCGGCTTCAACGTGGCGCAATGGGCGGAGGATTTCCGCGCACAGGCGCCGGCGTTCGGCGCGCTGCAACTTGCCAACGACGCCACCACCACCCTGCTCGGCGCGCATCAGGGGCAAGCCGGCGCCGTCATCGCGGTCGGCACCGGCACCATCGGCGTGGCTTTATACGCCGACGGCAGCCAACGCGTGGTCGACGGCTGGGGCTTCCCGTCCGGCGACGACGCCAGCGGCGCATGGATGGGCTTGCGCGCCATCAATCACGTCCAGCATGTGGTCGACGGCCGCGCGCCACACGGCGCGCTGTCGGCTGCGACGGTGGCGTTTTGCGAGACCGATGGCGCGACCAACACGCCCGGACGCGCTGAACGCGATATTGTCCTCGACTGGCTCTCGCAAGCCGATCAGGCGGCCTTCGCCCGGCTGGCGCGGCTGGTGATTGCGCATGCCGACGATGATCCTGCTGCACGCAACATCCTGATGCAGGCCGCCGCAGAACTCGAACTGATGGCCGATACGCTCGATCCCGACAAGCAATTGCCGCTGGCTTTGTGCGGCGGTCTGGCCGGCGCTTTGCAGAATTATTTTTCACCGGCGCTGCAGCTGCGCATCACGCCGGCGCTGGCGGATTCCGCCGATGGCGCCTTGCTGCTGGTGCGCAAGAGCCTGACATTTTCTTAACGGAGAAAATCCATGTCCTCCATCACCCAGGTCCGCGGCAACGTCCTCACGCCGCATGGCTGGATCAACGGCGCCATCAGCTTCGGCGACCTGATCTGCAACATCGACGGCCATCCGCTCGACCATGAGCCGGTCGACGGTTCGCCGCACGCCAACAACGGCGACTACATCCTGCCCGGCTTCATCGACCTGCACGTACACGGCGGCGGCGGCAAGGACATCATGGAAGCCGGCGACGCCGTCGACGTGATCGCCCGCCTGCATGCACGGCACGGCACCACCAGCCTGCTCGCCACCACCATGACGGCGCCGCTGGAAGAGCTGGAAGTCGCGCTCAAGGCCATCGGCAGCGCCAGCCGCAAGCGCGAACCAGGTAGCGGCCGCGCGCGCATCCTCGGCGTGCATCTGGAAGGCCCCTACATCAACCCCGGCAAGCTCGGCGCGCAACCCGACTTCGCCATCGAAGCCACGCTGGAACAAGTCGACTGGCTGGCCAGCTTTGCCCCGATCAAGCTGATCACCATCGCCCCCGAAGTCGACGGCCACCTGGAACTGGTGCGCACGCTGACCACCGGCGGCATGCTGGTGCAGATCGGCCATACGCTGGGCAGCTACGACGATGGCGTCGCCGCATTGAAGAACGGCGCCGCCGGCTTCACCCATCTGTTCAACGCCATGAGCGGCTTCCACCATCGCGAACCCGGCATGGCCGGGGCGGCCATGGCGCATGCCGAATACGCCGAACTGATTCCCGACATGCTGCACGTGCATCCGGGCGCCATCCGCGCCGCCTTGCGCGCCATCCCGCGCCTGTATTGCGTGACCGACTCCACCGCCGCCGCCGGCATGCCCGACGGCGACTACACGCTGGGCCGCCAGGTCGTGCACAAGTGCGCCGGCGGCGTGCGCCTGGCCGACGGCACGCTGGCGGGCAGCACGCTGACCATGGACCAGGCGCTGCGCAACCTGATCGCCATGGGTCTCGACGTCTCCGAAGCCTCGCTGCGCACCTCGACCTATCCGGCCGACTATCTCGGCGTCAAGGAACGCGGCCGCCTCAAGCCCGGCTGTTTTGCCGACATCCTGGTGTTCGATCGCCAGTTCAAATTAAAAGAAGTCTACGTAGAAGGAGAAAAGATTGACCTCGCTCATGCTTAAGGAGGCGCGCTCGGCCGGCACCCATGTGGCCGACCAGCTCGCGCAGGACCACGGCCGCTATGCCGAACTGGGCCGCTGGCTGCGCGCGGCGCCGCCGGCCGGCATCGTCACCGTGGCGCGCGGCAGCTCCGACCATGCCGCCGGCTATTGCGCCTATCTCACCATGGCGCGCCTGGGCCACATCGTCGCCTCGCTGCCGATGTCGCTGGTGACGCTCAACAAGGCGCCGCTGATCGCCCGCGACCGGCTGGCGATCGCCATCTCGCAGTCGGGCCAAAGCCCCGACGTGATCGAACCGATCCGCTACTTCCGCGATGGCGGCGCCACCACGCTGGCGCTGGTCAACGACGCCGGGTCGCCGCTGGCCAAGGCTGCCGAATGGTCGATCCCGCTGCGCGCCGGTCCCGAGCTCAGCGTCGCCGCGACCAAGAGTTTCATCGCCAGCCTGGTTGCCGGCGCCTTGTTCGCCGGCCACTGGCAGGACGACGCCGGCTTCCTGCACGCGCTGGAAAGCCTGCCGGAATCGCTGCAGCGCGCCGCCGACAGCGACTGGAGCAAGGCCGTCGAGGTACTGGCGCCGGCGAGCAACATCATGGTGGTCGGTCGCGGCATCGGTTTCCCGCTGGCGCTGGAAGCCGCATTGAAATTCAAGGAAACCTCCGCCATCCAGGCCGAAGCATTCAGCGGCGCGGAAATCAAGCACGGCCCGATGGCCTTGATCAACGAAGGCTATCCGCTGCTGATGTTCGCCACGCGCGGCCCGACCCAGGCCGGCATGCTGCAACTGGCCACGGAAATGCGCCAGCGCGGCGCCAAGGTCTTGCTGGCCGCGCCGGACGACGTCGCCGAACGCGACCTGACCTTGCCGGTCGCCGTCACGCCGGACCTCGATCCCATCGTGGCGATCCAGGCCTTCTACGTCATGGCCGCGCAACTGGCGGTGGCGCGCGGCATGGATCCGGACAAGCCGCGTCATCTGAGCAAGGTGACCAAGACCAGTTGAACAGACAATTTAAACGAGGCCGAGGAGACAGACGAAGCCCGAATTGAGCTCCGGAACGAAGCTCAATTCATCGATAAAAAGAGTTCTTCCCCTGTGGTGTTTTTGCCGCCTATGCCTGAAAAGGTCTGGGCGGTTTATTTTTGAGCGCGTCATAAAGATGTTGCGCGCTTGAAGACAGCTTGCGGCCCTTCTTGCGGATCAGTCCGAGCGTGCGCTCAACCTTCGGCTCTACCAACGGGATCGCTTTCAAGGGTGAATCGCCCTGCGTCGGCATCGCCAGATGCGGCACGGCGGCGATGCCCAGTCCGGCCGCGATCATTTGATGGCGCTCGCCGCAACGCGCAAACCTCCTCGCTCCACCACGGCCACCATGGCCTGCAAATCGGCGATGTCGACGCGGAGTTGTTTCATTCTTGACTCCTGCTCCAGCCTGAAAAATCTGGAAAAATCGGAGATACTCAACACTATTCGCTGGCACGGCGCTGCACTGCACGCTGCATAAAAAAATAACGACCAGAGACAACACTTCAACCGGGATAGAGAACTTCATGCTCATCATGCACCGTACATTTTTCATTTTCTGCCTGACGATTTTTGTCAGCACTTTGTCAGCAAGCGGCTGGTCCGCAGAACTCAAGGTCATGAATTCGGGTGGTTTTACCGCGGCATATAAAGCGCTTGCGCCCAAATTCGAACAAGCCACCGGCAATACCTTGTCGACAGCCTGGGGCCCCTCCATGGGGACGTCACCCGAAGCCATCCCCAATCGCCTCCAACGCGGCGAACCCGCCGACGTCGTGATCATGGTCGGTTACGCACTCGACGACCTGATCAAACAAGGCAAGGTCATCCCCGCCAGCCGAACCGAGCTGGCCAATTCGCGCATCGGCATGGTCGTGCGCGCCGGTAGCGCCAAGCCGGACATCAGCACCCCTGAAGCGTTGAAACAAGCCTTGCTTCATGCAAAATCGATCGCCTATTCGGACAGCGCCAGCGGTGTCTACATTGAGCGCGAACTGTTCAAAAAACTCGGCATCGAGGAACAAGTCAAAGGCAAGGCGAAGATGATTTCCAAGATTCCCGTCGCCAGAATGGTCGCCAACGGCGACTATGAGCTTGGCTTCCAGCAAGTCAGCGAACTGCTCCCGGTGCCCGGCACCGATTTTTCCGGCAAGATCCCCGAGTCGCTGCAAAGCGTCACCGTGTTTGCCGCCGGCATCCCCACAGGCGCGCAGCATCCCGACGAAGCGCGGCAGTTGATCCGCTTCCTGGCCTCGCCCGAAGCGGCCCCCGAAGTTAACAAAAGTGGCCTGGACGCCTTGCCTGCCATATCCAAATAGCAATGTACAAAAATAAACGCAACATGAAAGCTGTTAGAAAGCTATGCTTGCTTTGGTTGGGATAGACTGCGCTCCGCCAACGCTCAATAATAAAAATCCGCGTCGCACGTATTGTTCAGAAAACACATAACCTGATCACCTCGGGTAGAGAGACAAATCATGACATCTCAAACAACAGCTTCGTCCTCGAAGTTCGTCACTGTGTTGCGCGTCACCAGTGGCAATTTCATGGAAATGTTCGACTTTTTCCTCTTTGGCTTTTACGCCAGCTACATCTCGAAGGCATTTTTCCCCAGCGGCAATGAATTCGCCTCGCTGATGCTGACTTTCATGACCTTCGGCGCCGGCTTCCTGATGCGCCCGCTGGGCGCGATCATCCTCGGCGCTTACGTCGACCGCGTCGGTCGCCGGCAAGGCCTGATCGTGACGCTGGCCCTGATGGCGGTCGGCACCATGCTGATCGCCTTCGTTCCCGGCTATGCCACCATCGGCCTGCTGGCGCCGGCGCTGGTGCTGATCGGCCGTTTGCTGCAAGGCTTCTCCGCCGGTGTCGAGCTGGGCGGCGTATCGGTCTATCTGGCCGAAATGGCGACGCCTGGCCGCAAGGGTTTCTATGTGAGCTGGCAGTCCGCCAGCCAGCAAGTCGCCATCATCGTGGCGGCAGCCATCGGTTACGGCCTGAACATCTGGCTGACCAAGGATCAGGTCGGCGACTGGGGCTGGCGCATCCCGTTCTTCATCGGCTGCCTGATCGTGCCGGTGCTGTTCGTCATCCGCCGCTCGCTGCAAGAGACCGAAGAATTCATGGCTCGCAAGCGCAAGCCCAGCCTCTCCGAAATCTTCCGCTCGATGCTGGAAAACTGGAAACTCGTCGTCGCCGGCATGATGCTGGTGTCGATGACCACCGTGTCGTTCTACCTGATCACGGTCTACACGCCGACCTTCGGCAAGAACGTGCTCAAGCTGAGCACCGAAAGCGCGCTGATCGTGACCTTCTGCGTCGGCATTTCCAACTTCATCTGGTTGCCGGTGATGGGTACGCTGTCGGACCGTATCGGCCGTCGTCCTTTGCTGCTGGTGTTCACCGTGCTGACGATCCTGACCGCCTATCCGGCCATGACCTGGCTGGTCGGCGACGCCACCTTCAGCAAGATGCTGATTGTGGAACTGTGGCTGTCCTTCCTCTACGCCAGCTACAACGGTGCGATGGTGGTGGCGCTGACGGAAGTCATGCCGGTCGATGTGCGCACCGCGGGTTTCTCGCTGGCGTACAGCCTGGCGACGGCGATCTTCGGCGGCTTCACCCCGGCGATCGCCACCGGCCTGATCGAAATCACTCACGACAAGGCCGCGCCCGGCCTGTGGATGAGCTTCGCCGCCGTCTGCGGCCTGATCGCCACGCTGGTGCTGTATCGCAAAAAGTCGCTGGCGGTGCCGCTGGCTGCCTGATCGATTCGTGCCAAAGAAAAGCGGGAAGCGGCTGGCGCCCTTCCCGTTTTTTTACGTCCGGCTAACCGTATTCATCGACTTTCCGCGCGACCTGGGCAACCCTGCCTAGGCACCGTACTTCCGTTTGACAATGGAGATCAGGCGTTGCGTCGCCGGCGACAGGTACATGTCGCGACGATAGGTCAGTCCCATTCGTCGCAACATCGTCGTCTCTTTTAACGCGACCTCCTTCAGATTTCCGCGTCCTGCCTCAAGATTCAGGTTGGAGGCAAAGCCCAGCAAATTGGTGCGCTCGATGAGCGGCAAAATCATGTTGAGTACGGTCGGAGTTATCTGGACGGTGGGACGCTGCAGATGGTGACGGTCAAAGACATTGTCCAACCATTGCCTGCTGAGGACCGATTGCGCCGGCAGTACCCAGCGGTATTCCAGCAAGGTACGCAATGTCTTCTTCCGATTGAAAATCGGATGGTGAGGGCTCGCCATCACCACCATCCTATCCTGCATGACTTCCTCGGTCTCGAAAATACCGTCGGCTTGAATCATCGGTCCGAGAACGATATCCAGTTCGCCGGCCTTCAGGCCTTCCAGAAGTGCATCATTCATCGACACCTTCAGGTCGATGGTGATGTTGTTCGTCTCCGCAAGTAACTCTTCACAGATGCCGGGCAGGACATGTTCCGCCAACGTCGGGGAACAGCCGATCCGGATGTTTCCATCCCGCCCATTGGCGTAATCGCCGATTTCCCTGGCGGTGTCATCCATCATGAGACTGATTTGACGCGCACGCGCAAGCAAGGTCCGGCCGACTGTGGTCAGGCGAATCCCACGCCCTACTCGCTCGAACAACGGCGCGCCCAGTTGTTCTTCAAGCCGGTCGATGCATTTGGTCAGCGCCGGCTGGGTTTTATAGAGTCGCTCCGCTGCACGACCTACATGCCCTTCCTCGGCGATGACTTCGAAATACTTGAGGTCCCGGAAGTCCACGAATCATTCCTGAAAGTTATTGAATACAAAATAAAAGCAAATATACATTAAAAAAACCGACGCGTAGACTGCCCTCAAAACAATGAATCCACCCAATGACCGGCGTGGAAACGACACGGAGACAAAGATGCAGAGGGCACCACAAACACGTCGCGACTTCCTTCGCCGGGCAAGCGCATTGGCGGCGGGCATCGGGGCAGCAACATGCGTCCCTGCTGCTATGGCAGCGGATTCTTCGTTCCCCCATTCCTCCGGCAGCGAACGCGTAACCGCGAAGCTGCCCGCACATGCATGCGATTGCCACATGCATGTCTATGACGACCGCTTTCCATGGGCGCCGGGTGCAAAATTGCTGCACCCGCCGGCCACCGTCGCCATGTATCGCGACATCCAGCAGCGGCTGGGCACGACCCGCAACGTAGTCGTCACGCCGTCTGCCTACGGCATCGACAACCGTTGCAGTCTGGATGCGCTGGTCCAGTTGGGCGCGACGGCCCGCGGGGTGGCCGTGGTCGATGCCAACGTCAGCGATGCGGAGCTGAATCGACTCGACAAGGCCGGCATCAAAGGCTTGCGTTTCAACCTGGCGATAGGCTCGGTGACCACCGCCGCCATGATCGAGCCATTGGCGCGTCGCGTTGCGCATCTGGGCTGGCATATGCAGGTCAACATGTCCAACGACGAGCTGCTTGCCAATCGCGACATGCTGTCACGCTTGCCCGTGCCGGTGGTGTTTGACCACTTCGCGCGCATTCCGCTGCAAGACAGCACCTCGCATCCCGTCTACGCGTTCGTCACCGGCCTCATGAAGGCCGGGAAAGCCTGCATCAAGCTCTCCGGCGCTTATCTGGCCAGCAAGGCCGGCGCGCCTTCTTATAGCGACGTCGCTCCGTTGGCGCGTGCGCTTATCCAGGCAGCCCCGACGCAAGTCATATGGGGCAGCGACTGGCCGCATCCGACAGAGCACCACAAGCCGGACGATGCGCTCCTGTTCAAGCGGATGACCGAATGGGCCGGCTCGGACGAACTCTTGAACGCACTGCTGGTGGACAACCCGGCACGTCTCTACCACTTCTGACGGGAATGTCATGCACCAGGCACCAGAAATTCCAATGACGCACAACGCCTGCACGGCCGGGTCGGAGCAAATGGGCGAACAAATGGGCGAACAAGTGAGCGAGCAAGCGACGATGAAGAAGGTGATGCGTCGCCTCATTCCTTTCATCCTGCTGTGCTATGTCGTCAGCTATCTCGATCGCATCAATGTGGGCTTCGCCGCCCTGACCATGAACAAGGACCTGGGACTCACGCCATCCCAGTTCGGCCTTGGCGCCGGTCTCTTCTTCATCGGCTACTTCTTCTTCGAGATCCCCAGCAATCTGGCGCTCCATCGCTTCGGCGCGCGGATGTGGATTTCCCGGATCATGATTTCCTGGGGCCTGATTTCCATGCTGACCGCTTTCGTGGTCGGCCCCAAGAGCTTCGCGGCCGCGCGATTCTTCCTGGGCATGGCGGAGGCCGGCTTCACGCCGGGCATCTATCTGTATTTCACCCAGTGGTTCCCTGGGCAATGGCGCGGCAAAGCCACGGCCTTTTTCCTGATTGGCATTCCGGTCGCCAATATCATCGGATCGCCGATGTCGGGCGCCCTGATGGAGTTGCACGGCATGTGGGACTTCAAGGGATGGCAAATCCTGTTGTTGCTGGAAGCGCTGCCGGCGGTGGTTCTGGGCGTCATGTGCTTGTTCTTGCTGCCTGACCGTCCGTCCAGGGCCAACTGGCTCACCCCGGGCGAAAAGCAATGGCTTGAGGGCGAGCTGGCGACAGAGCAAAACATGTTGACGGCTCGCCATGGCAACAAGCTGCGCGACGCCTTCACCAACTGGCGCGTCTTCGCGCTGGCCGGGGCCAACTTTTGCGGCATCATCGGTTCGCTCGGCATCGGCTTGTGGCTGCCGCAAATCATCAAGGAATTCGGCCTGCCTTCGCACCAGGTCGGCCTGGTCGCCGCCGTGCCCTACATCGCCGGCGCCATCAGCATGACCGTGTGGGCCAGGCTGGCGAACAAGAGCGATCGCCGGCTGTTCTATGTGGCGGGCGCGATTGTCGCTGCCGCGGTGGCGATTGCCATCTCGGCTTTCCTGCATGACCCGTTGCTGAAGATGCTGGCCATTACCGTTGCGGTGGCATCCATTCTCTCGTTCCAGGCGACCTTCTGGGTTATTCCCTCGGGCTTCCTGACGGGCCGTGCGGCTGCGGGCGGCCTGGCGCTCATCGTCTCCATCGGCAACCTTGGCGGCTTCGTCGGCCCTTCCATGATCGGCTTCATCAGAGAGGCAACCCAAGGCTTCACCTACCCATTGATTTTTGTCGCCGGCGCACTCTTGCTGGGCGCGGTCATCACCCTTGCGCTCGGCGATCCGTCGCGCGCAAAACGGTAACTTCGAAGGAATCCGGACCATGAGTTTTTTTGCGCCGCCTCCAACCGTCGAAACAACGATTTTCACGCGACTGCCGGACCAGTTCCGCAAGCCTCGCAAGAACTCCTGGGGCGATGCCAATCGCGGTGGGCGTCCGCTTGACTCCTTCCTGGAGGGGCCGTCGTTCGATCGCCAGGGGCGCCTGTATGTCACCGATATCCCCTATGGCCGTATTTTCCGCATCTCACAAGAAGGAGAGTGGGAACTGGTCACCGAATACGACGGTTGGCCCAATGGATTGAAAATCGACAAGGATGGACGCATCGTCATTACCGACTATAAGCGCGGCCTGGTTCAACTGGATGCAGACACAGGCGAGGTCTCGCCGTTGCTTGAAACGGTCGGCTCCGAAGGCTTCAAGGGCGTCAACGACCTGGTGTTCGGTCCGTCAGGCGAAATCTACTTCACCGACCAGGGACAAACCGGCCTGCAAGACCCGACCGGCCGTGTGTACCGCCTGTCGCCGTCCGGCGAACTGACCTGCCTGGTCGATACCATTCCCAGTCCCAACGGCATCGTCTACGACCCGGCCCTGAATCACCTGCTGGTGGCCGTGACGCGCGCGCAGCAAATCTGGCGCATTCCCCTGCACAACAAGGGCGTGGTCGGCAAGGTAGGCGTGTTCGCCAATTTACACGGCGGCATGGCTGGTCCGGACGGGCTGGCGCTCGATACCGACAGCTGCCTGTACATCGCACATACCGGTTTCGGCTCCATCTGGCGCCTGTCGAAATTCGCCGAACCGCTGCTGCGCATCCGCTCCAACGCCGGTATCTCGACGACCAACCTGGCGTTCGGCGGCCCGGGCGGCAAGAGCCTCTTTATCACCGAATCCGAAACCGCTTCCATCCTCCGTGCGGAGGTGCCGGTAGCCGGCTTGCCGATGTATTCGCACGCCGGGTAACGACATTTTTCCACCATCCACTTTAGTCAAAGGAGCATCATGAGCACTATCAAGCCTGACCTTATTCGCGACATCGAGCGCGTTGATGCCGACGTCGTCGCGCAAGCATCGGAATTCGCCGCCTCCATCCTGGCTGACGTTGCCGGCCGCCGCGGCACCCTGTGCAGCCGCATCGCGCCATTGGCGCCGAGCATGCGCATTGCCGGCCCGGCCCTGACGGTCGAGGTTCGTCCCGGCGACAACCTGATGATTCACGCGGCCATGGCAATCGCCAAGCCCGGCGACGTCCTGGTCATCGACGGCAAGGGCGACGAAACCAGTGCCCTGATGGGCGAAATCATGGTCTCGCAATGCAAGGCCAGCGGCCTGGCGGGCATCGTTATCTACGGTTCCGTGCGTGACATCGAAGCCATCCGTGAAATCGGTTTCCCGGTGTATGCCATCGGCGCCAACCCCAATGGCCCGACCAAGAACATCCCTGGTCGCGTCAACTGGCCGATTTCGGTGGGCGGCACCAGCGTGCAGCCGGGCGATCTCATCGTCGCCGACGCGGATGGCGTGGTTGTCGTCGAGCGCGAGAAAGCGCCGACGCTGCTTGCGGCTGCAGCAAAGAAGGTGCAGGACGAGACCAGGCGTCTCACGGAAATCCGCACGGGAGGTCCGCTGCGTCCGGGCTGGCTGGATGGCGCATTGCGCAAGGCAGGCGTCCTGCAGGAAGGAGAATCCCTGTGAGCGCCGCCGCCAAGAAAGGCGTGGTGCTGGTGACGGGCGTCGACCTGGCTCCGCAAGCAGTTGAAATCTTGCGTGACTATGAGCTGGTGTTCGCCGGCGCCAAGCCTGGCGAAGACGATATGTTGAAGCTTTCCGAACAGTATCAGCCGATGGGAATCATCGTCCGTTACGGTGGCGTCACCAGCCGCGTCATGGACGTCAACAAGTCGTTGCGCGTCATTTCCAAGCACGGCACCGGCATTGACACCATTGACAGCAAGGCTGCGCAGGAACGGGGCATCGTCGTCAAGGCGGCCGTCGGTGCAAACGCGCCGGCCGTGGCCGAGCACACCTGGGCGCTGATTTTGGGTTGCGCCAAAAGCGTGGCGCATCTCGATGGCCGCATGCGCCAGGGACACTGGGACAAGTCGACCCACAAGAGCCTGGAGCTCAAGGACCGCACCATCGGTTTGATCGGCTTCGGCGCCATCGGCAAGCGGGTTGCACGGACCGCACTGTCCATGGACATGCACGTCATTGCACACGACCCGTATGCCAAAGAGGCTGTCGACGGCGTGCAGTTGGTCGACCTCGACACCGTTTTCGCACAATCCGATGTCTTGTCCTTGCACTGCCCGCTGACCGATGGAAATAAGCACATGATCAATGCGCAGTCGCTGGCGCGAATGAAAGACGGCGCGATTCTGGTCAACACCGCTCGCGGCGGCCTCATCGACGAAAAGGCGCTGATCGAGGCCCTGAACAGCGGCAAGCTGCGTTCCGCCGGCCTGGACAGTTTCGAAAAAGAGCCGTTTGCGATACCGCATCCTCTGCAGCATGTCAGCAACGTCATCCTGAGTCCGCATATCGGCGGCGTTTCCGACAATGCCTACGTTGCCATGGGAACGGGGGCGGCCAGTAACGTGCTGGCGGTCCTGGAGGCGGAACAAGCGCTCGCTTGATTCATAATGATCACAAGGCCGGCCATCGCAAAGATGGCGGCCGATTTTCCCAGAGAGAAAACGCATGGAGACAATAATTACAGACGCAACGCGATTGGAGCGGGAGACGGTCCGGAAGGTAACCTGGCGTCTGCTGCCGTTTCTGATGGTGTGTTATTTGTTCGCATTCATCGACCGCGGCAACATCGGCATGGCGGCATTGCAGATGAACCAGGACATCGGGCTTTCGCCCAGGATGTTCGGATTCGCCAGCAGCCTGTTCTTCATCGCCTATTTCATCTTCGAAGTCCCGAGCAATCTGGCGCTCCAGCGTTTCGGCGCCCGCAAATGGCTGGCTCGCATCATGATTACGTGGGGTTTCATATCGGCCTCCACCGCCCTTGTCCAGGGGCCGAACTCGCTGTATTTTGCTCGATTCGTCCTGGGTGCTGCTGAAGCGGGCTTTTTTCCCGGCGTCGTGCTGTACCTGACTTACTGGATTCCTTCTGCGTACCGGGCCCGTATCGTTGCCTTGTTCATGGTGGCCATTCCGGCAGCGAGCTTCGTCGCATCGCCCATCTCGGCGCTGTTGCTGCAGATGGACGGCATGTGGGGAATTCGCGGGTGGCACTGGTTGTTCGTCGTTGAGGGGCTGCCGACCGTGCTGTTGGGCATTGTTTGTCTCTTCTATTTGACGGACAAGCCGGAACAGGCGACCTGGTTGAGCGCGCAACAGCGCGAATGGCTGTCCCGGACCATGCACCAAGAAGCGGCTGCCCGGACCGCCAAGACGCATGTCCCTCTGTGGAAACTGTTCAGCACGCCCCAGGTCTGGGGCATGGCGCTCGTTTGTTCCTGCGCCTCCGCAGCCGGCTCCGTATTGAACGTCTGGCAGCCCCAGTTGCTCAAATCCTTCGGTTTGAGCGTGATGGAAACCGGCCTGATCAACTCGATTCCCTATGCAATCGCTTCGGTGTTGATGATCTGGTGGGGACGCCGCTCCGACCGTACCGGCGAGCGTCGCTGGCACACTGCCATTCCGCTGTTGCTGATCGGTGCCGGCATGGGACTGGCGTCGACAACGCATGGTTTGGCTCCTGTCGTCGTATTGCTGTCCCTGGTGCTGATCGGCGCCTATTCCTTCAAGGGGCCGTTCTGGGCCATGGCGACCAGCTGGCTGGCGACTGGTTCGGCCGCGGCCGGCCTGGCCGGCATCAACGCCGTATCGAATCTGATCGGCGGCGGTCTGATGGTCAACGTGTACGGCTGGGTCAAGGACGCCACCGGAAGTTATTCGATGGCGTTGCTGCCGATCGTGTTGATGTCCCTGGTCAGCGTTGGCATCCTGCTGTATCTGAGCCGCAAATCAAGAGTCGCCGCCGGCGCGATGAAGGCAGCCACGAGATAGGACGCAATCCCGGACTGACAAGCCGCCATGTACTGCGATGGCGGCTTTTTTCGTTCAGATGACCGAGCGTGGCTCCTGATACAAGGAGGATGCTAAAGGAGGATGCTGCAAGGAGGATGCTGAAAATGACGTCAATATATGACACACTTTCGCATCATCAACGCGTGCCTCGACAAAAACCGATTTTCTTTTGGGGTACAGAACATGGAAGTCAACGTGCCAGACAGCAAAAATACCCGGACATTTCAAGAAGCCGACGGGTTGCCGGCAGATAAACGGATGCTTGCCATCCTGACCGTGTTTCTGTCCATGGGAATCGCAGTCATGGATGGGTCGATTGCCAATCTGGCCCTTCCCGTGATTGCACGCGATCTGATGACCAGCGAGGCGCAAGCCATCTGGATCATCAATAGCTATCAAATCGCGCTGGCGGTGTTCCTGCTGCCGCTGGCATCCCTTGGTGAAGTGGTCGGTTACCGACGCGTGTATCTGACGGGGCTGATCTTTTTCATCGTCGCCTCCCTGGCGTGCGCCATGAGCGGAACGATGCTTCAGATAAGCCTGGCCCGTACCTTCCAGGGCATCGGGGCTGCCGGCATTCTTAGCGTCAATTCAGCACTCCTCCGCTTCATTTTCCCGACCAGGCTTTTGGGGCGAGCGATCGGATACAACGCCTTGGTCGCGGGCACGGCATCGGCACTTGGACCGACTGTCTCCGGCGTCCTTCTTCATGTCGCCTCCTGGCACTGGCTGTTTCTGATCAACATTCCGCTTGGACTCATTTCCTTCTCCATCGGCATCAAAGCCTTGCCCTTCAATCCCTTGTCCAAGCGGAAGTTCGATGCCAAAAGCGCTTTGGTTTGCATGCTGTTCATTGGACTTCTGCTCTACACGATCGACGCAATCGGTCACGTCGAAGGATGGGCTACGGTCATCACCTGTGCGGCACTGACGGTCATCAGTTTATTAGCCCTGTTAAAGGTCCAATCGACATCGGCGCCCATGCTGCCGCTGGATTTGCTGCGAATCCCGCTGTTCGCGCTCTCTGTCGGCACATCGTTTTGTTCCTTTGCGGCACAAATGGCGGCACTCGTCATGCTGCCGTTCATGATGCAGAACTATCTGGGAATGGGAGCCGGGCGCGCCGGTTTGCTGTTGACCGCATGGCCCATTTCAGTAGCGCTGACGGGTGTTTTGGCAGGAAAATTATCTGACCGGATCATGGCTGGTCTATTGGGGGGGATTGGCTTGGCCATACTTGCCGTGGGGCTCGCGATGCTATTGATTGTGAATCCGCAGACGTCCGATATGACGGTGGTGATCCTGTTCGCCATCTGCGGGATCGGCTTCGGTTTGTTCCAGGCGCCCAATAATCGGACCATCATGAGTTCAGCGCCGAAGGCGCGCACCGGCGGGGCCAGCGGCATGCTGGGAACGGCCCGCTTGACCGGGCAAACACTGGGTGCTTCAGTGGTGGCGCTGATGCTGACCAAATCGACTTCGCCATATGAGCTGGTTCTCATCAGTGCGGCGATTCTTTCCGGAGCCGCTTGTGTCGTCAGCCTGTCTCGTATTCGCTACCACAAGGATTGACGAAGTACCATCCCAACCTACCAGGCATATGCAACTCTTTGACGCGCATCTTCTGGCGAAATCTACTTTGGCGAACATACAACTATAAAAAAATAGAATATTTTGCGGTAATCCTCTTCTTGCCTTAATCTGCACAAGTGGGTTGAAGCAATTCTTGCACGACAAAAACATCATTTGAAAACAGACGTTTGGGGAGCCATATGAAAATTCGGGATTTGAGCATAGGAACGCGGCTTGGCGTTGGTTTTTTTGTTGTTCTGTTGCTGGCCACTATTTCTTCATGCGTAGGACTGTGGCGTCTCAATGAAGTCGCCGCCAGTACCCGAAACATGATGCAAGAACCGCTGATAAAAGAGCGAATGACCGAGGAGTGGTATCACATCACGTTTGCCGGTCTCAAGCGACAACTGGCTATCGTCAAGAGCGCGGACCCTTCCCTGGCGGAATTTTTTACCGAAGACGCAAAGTCGTCGTCCGCCAGAATTACCGAAATCCAGAAATATATCGAAGGGCATCTTCTTTACGACAAGGAAAAAGAACTGTTTCAAAAAACCGGGGCGGCACGCAAACGCTATCTTATCAATCGAGACTTGATCATGCAGGCCAAAAAGGACGGCCGCAATGACGACGTGGCCAAATTGTTCGAGGAATTTACCCCTCTATCCGAAAACTATAAAAAGTCCCAGCTTGAATTTCTCAATTTCCAGAAAGAGACTGTCAACAATCTGAGCAATGAAGTGGACGCCATCGCAAGAAGCAGCGAGATCCTCATTTTATCGCTCATCGGCTTGTTCATCTTATCGGGCGGCATGCTCGCCTGGTCCTTGACGCGCGGCATCACGCAGCCCATCGCCTATGCACTGGAGTTGACCCGGCGCGTGGCTGCCGGTGATCTTACCGCGACAATAGATGCCAATACCAAGGACGAGACTGGTCAGTTACTGAGCGCATTGAAAGAGATGACCGGCAATTTGGTCAATATCATTAGCCAGGTCCGAGCCAGTACGGGGATGATTGCCGATGAGTCCACGCAAATTGCCAGGGGCAATCTCGACCTCTCCACCAGAACGGAGCAACAGGCAAACACCCTGGAAGAGACTGCGTCTTCCATGGATATATTGACGTTGACGGTGAAGCGCAATGCCGACAATGCCGGGCAAGCCAATCACCTGGCCATTACCGCTTCGGAAGTCGCGGTGACAGGGGGCTCCGTCATGAGCGAAGTCGTGGAGACGATGAGTTCCATCAACAATTCATCCAAAAAAATCGTCGATATCATTGGCGTCATCGACAGCATTGCATTTCAAACCAATATCCTCGCCCTGAATGCGGCAGTAGAAGCGGCCCGGGCCGGCGAGCAAGGCCGGGGCTTTGCCGTGGTTGCGACGGAAGTCCGAAGTCTTGCGCAGCGCTCGGCGAGTGCAGCCAAGGAAATCAAGGATCTGATCAGCGATTCCGTGGATAAGGTTGACGCCGGCACGAAACTGGTAGATCACGCCGGATCGACCATGCAAGCCATCGTCGAGAGCATCAAGAGCGTGACAAACATCATGGGGGAAATCACCACCGCGAGCCAGGAGCAGATATCGGGCATCGAGCAGGTCAACCAGGCGATACGGCAGATGGACGACGCTACCCAGCAGAACGCCGCCTTGGTTGAAGAAGCCGCCGCGGCCGCTCAAACCTTACAGGACCAGGCGAAAAACCTGGCGGTTGAAGTCAATCTCTTCAAAATGAAAAAATAGCATCACGGACGCACAAAAACGACGGCACGGATTTGTGCGGTGCCGCTATTAGCGGACATCCCGCCAAAAAAAACCGACCGGGCCGTTTCCTGAGAGATCATCGTCGCAATGGCGTGGATCGGATTCCGCGTCGGCAGGCCGATTCCAAGTCGATTCCAAGCCGCTTCCTGCCCGCTTGCAACGCCATCAGGCATTGGTATAGATCATATCGAAGCCCCGGCCGGCGCGGAGTTCGCCCTGGCATTTGTCTTTCAGGAACGCGGATGGAGAACTGATTTTCTGCGGCTTGTCGTGATAACTGTCCATATCCCACCACTGCCCGGACGCATCCTTGCGCAGCGCTGCAAAATGCGCGGTGCCGCCGCCGGGGTTGGAGCTGGAGCTGGGGCGCACATACCCGAAGGTCACGCCATTGCATTTTCCGCCATTGAAGACCTGGTCAATGTCGTTGGGATCGACGGCGCTTAAGGTTTCGAAAGGAACCTTGTTCTTTTTCAGCATCGCCTGCAGGTGTTCGATATAGACGCCGTCATAGACGGTATTGTGCGCCGCTTTCAACTGCTCAGGGGTAGCGCGGCCGGGGGGAACGTGCTTCAGCAGATCGTCCATCGCCACCTGATGCAACTGCGGCCATTGCGGCGCGGTTCCGGTCATATGCGCCAGCGCCAGTGCGCCGCACATATTGCCGGTGGGATGACCGCTTTGCAGCGCCGCCTCCGCGGATTTGAATTGCTGGTGAAAAACCGGAGCTTGCGGAACCCGCGCAGCGGCGCCTGTATTCATTGTTACGGGAGCGCTACCCCAACCGCGACCGGTCGCACGCAAGTCCTGCAAACTGGCTTTTATCGCCTGCTGCATCTGGCTTTCTTCTTGTTCTTTCAGGCGCCGGTTTCTCTCGAAATTGGCGATGCTCAAGCCTATGCGCTGGGCCGTCATGTTCCGCATGAACGGATTACCTGCCAGATTTCCCAAGATGCCCCGCCCGGCCGGCATATTCATTGCGGGCCGATAGTGCATCAGGGGGCGGGACGGATTCCTCAGTACGCTGGCGGTCGCCGCCGCTTGCTGAAGAAACCCGCTTCCGCCGGTCGGCATGCGATTGGCAAACTGCTGGCGAATCGAAGCCTCCATCGCGCTGCGGCGAACGGGCACAGCCGGTAGCGCCGGGCGCTGCGGAGGAATCGGCAGCGGACGGGACGCGAAATGCGCGCGCGCTGCCGCTGGCGCCTCGTGGGCAACGGCAAGCAAATTGGTAAAAAGCGGAATTCTCATAAATACCCTGATCTCGACTCGGGACGCAGTCGCGCACGGAAACTATCCATGAGTATCGCTCGGAACGGATTGATTCCAAATTTTTTGCAATCTTGAGCAACCGGCGGCCAGAAGCAGATATCCCATCCAAAGTAAAAGCCCGCCCGGGGCTTTTACCGTACATGGATTTCTTGATTGCAATTACCTGGCAGCTTCACGCAAGGCCGTCATCTTCAACGGCGAATCCGTCATCACCACGTCCACGCCCAGTTGCCGCGCGCTGCGATAAGCCTCGGCCGAGTCGACGCCGAACACCATCACCCTGGTGCCCGGATTGCGCCTGAAGCATTGCATCGCCGCCGGCGTCCACCAGTGCGCCACCACTTCCGATACGCCCTCGCCCAGCGTGAACTTTTCCACCACGCTGACCTTGCGCTCCAGCTCGATGCCCGACCACGTACCCGCCGCCGGCGGCGTATCGCAAGCACCGCCGTTGAGCGCAATGCGCGCCAGGCGATCGCGCGTGGCGTCGCGCGATTCGAACACTTGCGCCTTCGGCTGCTTCGCCATCAGTGCAATCACGTCGGCATCGGTGGAATAAAATCGCACGCGTTGCCATGCGCCCTCTTCTTCGATGACTTTGGCGACCGCATTGACCAGCACCTCGGCAGGCAACTGCTTCATGTCGATCATGATCGGCACCGATGCCGGCACCGCACGCAATGCATCGCGCAGGGTCGGCACCTTCACCGGCTGCCGGCGATAGGGATAGTCCTTGTTGCCGGAGGCATCCGTCGCGCTGTACATATGACCGGCATTGAGCGCGGTCAGTTGCGCCGCCGTCAGGGTGTTGACAAGTCCCTTGCCGTCGGTCAGCGCCGAGACATCGGCCGGACGATACAGCACCGGTACGCCGTCGCTGGACACCTGCACCGTCATCCACAGGATATCCGCACCGTGTCTGAGCGAATTCTGCAGCGTCGGGATGGTGTTTTCCGGACCGTCGCCGGTGCCGCCGCGGTGCGCGGCGATCAGCGGATCGGCGCTGACCGCCAGCGACACGCTCAATAGCGCGGCGCAGACGACCAGCTTCAATCGATTCTTGCGTATGTTGTTCATCTGCGTCTCCTTGTCGGTAAACAAGCCGGTCAGAACTTGTGACGGATGCCGGCAGTCAGCACGTTCTGCGTGTTGCTGCCGCCCGGCGCGACGTACAGGCCGGGATTGAACATGTCCGACGAACGAATGTTGGCGTAGAACAGATACAGGTCGGTGCGTTTGGAGAGGAAATAGTCCACGCCCAGCGACACCTGCGACGCCTTGCCGTCTTTGGCGCCAACGAACTTCGAGCGCGTGCCGACGAAGTTGGCGAGCAACTGCGTGGTCGGCGTGACGTTGTAGTTGACGCCGAAGTCGATGAGGTCAACCTTGCTGTTGTTGACGCCGCCGAAGGTAAAGGCCGCGCCCGTGGCGCCGGTGAAACCGGTCATTGCGGCACCGGCGGCAACCGCCAGCGGTTGCTTGACCTGCGAGTAGGAGCCGTACATGCGCACGTCGCCCAGCTTGTAGGAACCGCCGATCAGGAAAGTCTTCAGCGAAGTGCTGGCGATGCTGCCGGTAACGGCGCCCGGTGCAATGCCGGAGTCGCTGGAGCCGGTGAAGGTATTGTTGGCCGTCAGCTTGTTCTGGAAATACGCCGCGCCGAACGACAACGGACCGTTGTTGTAGCTGCCGCCCACGCCGAAGGACTGGCCGGCGCCGGTCGATCCGGCCTGCTCGCCGAAACCGTACAGCGCGCTCAGCGTGACGCCGCCCATCACCGGCGAGTTGTAGCGCACCGAGTTGTTGACGCGCGAGCCTTGCGTGCGGTCCAGGTTCAATGCGTGGATGTTGTTGACCAGGCTGCCGAAATCGAGCGCACCGTTATACGCCGACAAATCGTCGATGTAGTCCTTCTGGCGGCCGAGATAAATGGTGCCGCCCTTGCCCGACAGGCCGACGATGGCGGTACGGCCGAAAAACAAGCCGCCCTGCGCCAGCTGACCGGTGTCGGCATTGAAGCCGTTCTCCAGCGTGAACAGCGCCTTCAGTCCGCCGCCCAGATCTTCCACGCCCTTGAAGCCGATACGCGAACCTTGCGCGACGGCCGTGTCCATGCTCAGGCGCGAACCGGTGCCGGTCGGGTTGGCCGACGTGGCATTGGCGACCTTGTCGGTATAGGTCAGGCTGGGATTGATGATCCCGTAGATGGTGACGCCCGATGAGGCGTCGCTGGTTTGCGCATGCGCGCCGCCGAAAACGGACATGCCGGCGGCGGAGAGCGACATGGCGAGAGCATATTTTTTCATGAATGGTTTTCAGGAAAGTTGAAAGAGGAAAGTGCGAACAGTGGTGAAACGCTGCGAACTATGCCCTCGATATATGACATCGCCATGACGTTTTGATGATATGAAAATTAAATCGTCTTCATATGAACACAATGAAGGTCACGATCCGGTAACAATCGCCCGATAACATTCATCACGTTTTCAAATGAACGAGTGAATGGATAAGTGAACATGTCGGCGAATCCTGCAAGCAATCTCACCAACAAACCATCCGCCAAGCCCGCTTCGTTGCGGCACAACGAAATCATTGCGCTGTTCCGCCAGCACGGCTTCATGACGATGGAGGCGTTGGCGGAGCATTTCGCCGTCACCACGCAAACCATCCGTCGCGACATCAACGCTTTGTGCGACGCCGATATCCTGCGCCGGCGACATGGCGGCGCCGAACTGATTTTGTCCGCGCGCAACCAGCCTTACGACATGCGCCGCATCAACAATCTCGAACAGAAAGCCGAGATCGGCGCCGCGGTCGCCAGGCTGATTCCCAACGTGTGCAGCGTGCTGATCGGCATCGGCACCACGCCCGAACAAGTTGCGCTGGCATTGGCCAGGCACGATCACCTCACCGTCATCACCAACAACCTGCGCGCGGCGCTGGCTTTGTCGACCAACCAGAACAACCAGGTCATCGTGCCGGGCGGCACCCTGCGCTTTCCCAATCCGGAAATCCTCGGCAGCGATGCCGACAAGCTGTTCCGCAATTTCCGAGCGGACTTCGGCATCTATGGCGTCGGCGGCGTCGACACCGACGGCACGCTGCTCGACTTCGATCGCATGGAATCGAGTTCGCGCCAGGCGCTGCGCGAGAGCTGCCGCACGCAGATCCTGGTCACCGACAACTCAAAATTCGGCCGTCAGGCGCCGGTACGCGGCGGTCACTTGTCGGATCCCGACATCCTCGTCACCGACAGCCCGCTGAATCCGGCCCTCGCTGCCATGCTGGCCGGAAATACGCGCGTGGTCGTGACTTCGCAAGACGGCGACGACGTCGATGAAGAACGCGAATCCGCCATGGCGGCAGAAAAATGACTATGCAAAACGACATCGCCATCCGCCTCTCGGGCATCAGCAAATCCTGGGGCGCGCACCAGGTCATCAAATCGCTCGACCTGGAATTCGAGCGCGGCCAGCTGGTCGCCCTGCTCGGTCCTTCGGGCTGCGGAAAATCGACCTTGCTGCGCCTGCTGGCAGGACTCGAAACACCGGACAGCGGTCGCGTCGAAATCGACGGCAAGGACGTCACGAACGCCGCGCCTTCGGCACGTGGACTGTCGATGGTGTTTCAGTCCTATGCACTGTTCCCGCATCTGAGCGTCGCTGAAAATATCTGCTTCGGCATGCAGGTGCGCGGCGTGCATGCGGCGGAACGCCGCCAGCGTTTGCAGGATGCATTGGCGCTGACCAACCTGCAGGGACTGGAACAACGCAAGCCGGCGCAATTGTCCGGCGGCCAGCGTCAGCGCGTGGCGCTGGCGCGCGCCGTCGTCGCCGGCCATTCGATCTGCCTGATGGACGAGCCGCTGTCGAATCTCGATGCCAAGCTGCGCCATTCGGTGCGGCATGAAATCCGCGCCTTGCAGCAGCGTCTGAACATGACGGTGGTCTATGTCACCCATGACCAGACCGAAGCCATGGGCATGGCCGACAAGATCGTGTTGATGAATGGCGGCGGCATCGTGCAAAGCGGTACCCCGGCGGAATTGTATGAGACGCCATCGAGCGCCTTCTCGGCCGCCTTCATCGGCAGCCCGCCGATGATGCTGATGAAGGCCGAAAAGCTGCCTGCCGCACTGCGCGCCAGCGTCATGCCGGTCGGCGCCGCAGACGAGAAACAGCTGGTCGGCGTGCGCCCTGAACATTTCCGCATCGTCGCGCCTTCGTCCACGGAGCTGTTCGGCACCGTCACCGGCGTCGAATTCCAGGGTGCCGAATCCTACATCTACCTCGACTTGCCGGGCGGCGACGCCATCATCGTGCGCAGTCCGGAAAAGAGCCACCTGAAACTCGGCGACCGCGTCGGCCTCGGCTGGAATCCGGCGGATGCGCACGTCTTCGCCGCCGACGACGGCCGCCGTCTGTCGCCTGAACCCTGCATCACCGTCACCATCACCGACATGCCGGCGCTGGCCGCTGTCCATTGACTGTCATCAATCGATTCAACGCCGTGATTTTCAACATAAACCTCCTCACAAAGGAACCGCAATGCTGAGCAAACTCATCAGAAAAACAACCTTGGCGGCGCTCTTCGCAAGCGCCCTGACGGCATCCTCGCTGGCGAGCGCCTCCACCGACCTGACCATGTACTACCCGATCGCCGTCGGCGGCCCGCTGACCGAGGTGATCGACGGCATGATCAACGACTTCCAGAAGGCCAACCCGGACATCAAGGTCAAGGCGGTCTACTCCGGCAACTACGACGAGACCCGCGTGCGCGCATTGTCGGCCATCAAGGGCGGCCAGCCTGCGCAGTTGTCGGTGCTGGGCGCGCTCGACACCTACGACCTGATCGACCAGAACCTGATCGAGCCTTTCGACAAGGTCGCCGCCAGCGCCGAAGACAAGGCCTGGCTGCAAAGCTTCTACCCCGGCCTGATGGCCAACGGCACCATCGGCGGCCACGTCTGGGGCATTCCGTTCCAGCGTTCGACCATCGTGATGTTCTACAACAAGGACATGTTCCGCGCCGCCGGCCTGAACCCGGACGCGCCGCCGAAGACCTGGAAGGAAATGCTGGCCGCCGCCACCAAACTGACCGGCAAGGACAAGTTCGGCCTGATGGTGCCGTCGACCGGTTATCCGTACTGGATGTTCCAGGCGTTCGCGATCCAGAACGGCGTCTCGCTCATGAACAAGGAAGGCACGCAGGTCTACTTCAACACCCCGGCGGCCATCGAAGCGCTGGAATTCTGGCGCTCGCTGGCGGCCACGTACAAGGTCAGCCCGGCCGGCGCGATTGAATGGGGCACGCTGCGCCAGGCTTTCGTCCAGGGCCAGACCGCCATGATGTGGCACACCACCGGCAACCTGACCGCGGTGAAGAAAGAAGCCAAGTTCGACTTCGGCGTCGCCATGCTGCCGGCCAACAAGCAACCGGGCTCGCCGGTCGGCGGCGGCAATTTCTACCTGTTCAAGGGTTCGACGCCGGCGCAGCAAGCCGCTTCGGTCACCTTCGTGCGTTGGATGACAGCGCCGGAACGCGCAGCGCAATGGTCGATCGCCACCGGCTATGTCGGCACCAGCCCGGCGTCGTACAACACGCCTGCCCTGCGCGACTACGCCAAGTCCTTCCCGCAGGCGCTGGTGGCCCGCGATCAATTGGCGGTGGCGATTCCGGAGTTCTCGACCGAGCAGACCGCCCGCGTGCGTGAAGCGCTGTCGAACGCCGTGCAGGCCGCGCTGACCGGCACCAAGACGTCGAAGCAGGCGCTGGATGAAGCGCAGGCGACTGCCGAGCGTCTGTTGAAGCCTTACCGCTAACCCATCGCAGCTTTACGGGGCAAGCTCTGTATTGCCGTCGTCCTGACGAAAGTCAGGACCCAGCGTCGTATCGACAGCCGTCAAGACACTGGGTCCCAGCGTTCGCTGGGACGACAGCGAAAAACGCAACAGCATTACCGTAATTTCATCGGCATCACCACCCCGACTCAGTCCGATCACTGGATAAAATCCTGATGAACCAAGCAACAAACCTGGCGCCGGCCAATCCTGCCGAGCGCCGCCTGCACAACCTGTTCGGCTGGGGCCTGCTGACGCCGTCGCTGATCCTGCTGACGCTGTTCGCCTTCTTTCCGATGCTGGCGACCTTGTGGGCCAGCTTCTTTTCGCGCGGCACGGCGCGCCGCCCGAGCATGTTCAACGGCATCGACAACTACCGCGACCTGCTGGCCGATCCGGCCTTCTGGCAAGTCGTCGGCAACAACCTGCTGTATGCCGGCGTGACCGTCCCCGTCTCGATTGCGCTGGCGCTGGGCATGGCGCTGTGGGCCAATGCGCGCATCGGCGGCCGCGGCCTGGTGCGCACCGCGTTTTTCACGCCGACCATGCTGCCGATGATCGCGGCGGCCAACCTGTGGCTGTTCTTCTATACACCCGGCCTCGGCCTGCTCGACCACATCACCGCGCTGTTCGGCATCGGCCCGACCAACTGGCTCGGCCAGCCCGGCACCGCGCTGTGGTCGGTGATGGCGGTGACGATCTGGAAAGAATCCGGCTTCTTCATGATTTTTTATCTCGCCGCGTTGCAGGCGATCCCGCCGGATCTGCGCGAAGCCGCGCGCATCGAAGGCGCCGGGCGCTGGGCCTATACGCGCCGCGTGGTGCTGCCGCTGCTGATGCCGACCACGCTGTTCGTGACGATCAATGCGCTGATCAACTCGGTGCGCCTGATCGACCACCTGTTCATCCTGACCAAGGGCGGTCCCGACAACGCTTCCAAGCTGATCCTGTACTGGATCTGGGAAATGGCCTTCGCCTATCTCGACCAGTCCGGCGCCGCCGTGATGACCGTGATGGTGCTCGCGGCGCTGGGCCTGATCGCCGCGCTGCAATTCCTGTTCTTTGACCGCCGCATCCATTACCGATGAACACTCTCGCCATTTCCTCGCCAACCGCATCCGTCTCGCACGACCGTTTCTGGAATATCGTCGACACCCTCGGCGCCTGGCTGCTGGCGCTGCTGTGGATCGCCCCGCTGCTGTTCGCACTGTGGGCCGCCTTCCATACTTCCCACGCCGCGCTGGCGTTCGACTGGCGCGCGCCGCTGATCCTGCAGAATTTCCGGGATGCCTGGCAGGCGGCGCCGTGGTTGCGCTATTTCTTCAATACCTTCGTGCTGGTCAGCCTGATCCTGGTCGGCCAGTTCACGCTGTGCACGCTGGCCGGATTTGCATTCGCACGCTTCCAGTTCGCCGGCAAGAACCTGCTGTTCGTGCTGGTACTGCTGCAACTGTTCGTGCTGCCGGAAATCCTGATCGTCGAGAACTACGCCATGGTGACCCGCCTGGGCCTGTTCGATACGCCGCTGGGCATGGCCGTGCCTTACATGGCCAGCGCCTTCGGCATCTTCTTGCTGCGCCAGGCCTTCATGCAGATTCCGCGCGAACTCGAAGAAGCCGCGCGCATCGAAGGCTGCGGCTGGTTCGGCGTGCTGTGGCGCGTGTACGTACCGGCCGCCAAACCGGTCTACCTGGCCTATGCGCTGGTGTCGGTGGCGACGCACTGGAACAACTTCCTGTGGCCGCTGATCGTGACCAACTCGCCGGTGACGCGCCCGCTGACGGTCGGCCTGTCGCTGTTCGGCGCGCCGGAGAGCGGCGTCAACATTTCCATCATCAGCGCCGCCACGCTGGTGGCGATTGCGCCGTTGATGATCGGCTTCCTGGTGTTCCAGCGTCAATTCATCCAGGCGTTTTTGCGCGCCGGCATTCGATAAATCCTTCACATCACCAACAACACATCCTGATGAAAGTCATACAAATTACCGACATCCACCTGGTGCCGGATGGGAATCTCTTGTTCGGCGAAGATTCGGTAGCCCGTTTTCGCACCTGCATCGCCCACGTCAACACACATCACGCCGACGCCGATTTGTGCGTCATCACCGGCGACCTTACCCACGACGGCGACGAAGCCTCGTACCGCATCCTGGCCGACTGTCTGAAGGAATTGAAACTGCCGGTGCGCCTGCTGCTCGGCAATCACGATGAACGTCCGGTGTTCCGCGGCATCTTTCCCGACATGCCGGTGGACGACAACGGTTTCATCCAGGGCATACACGATACCGATGCGGCGCGCCTGGTATTCCTCGACACCAAGGAAGTGGGTACGCATGAAGGCCGTCTCTGCACCGACCGTCTGGCGTGGCTCGACCGCATGCTGGCCGAAGCCGGCGAACGCCAGGTCTATCTGTTCTCGCACCATCCGCCCTTCGAACTCGACCTGCCGTCGATGGACTGGATCCGCCTGCGCGAAGAAGCCGACCTGCGCGCGCTGGTCAAAAAACACGGCAACGTGCGCTACATGTTTTCCGGCCACGTGCATCGTCCTTCGGGCGGCACCTGGTACGGCACGCCCTTCGCCACCGTGCCCGGCACCAACCATCAGCATGCGCTCGACTTCGCCCTGACCGGCCCGGCGACCACCTCGATGGAACCGCCCGCCTACGCCGTGCTGAGCCTGCGCGATGTCGGCGTGGTGGTGCACTACCATGCCTTCATGGATCAGTCGGCGCAGTTTCCTTATTACGGTTGAGGCAAAGACATCAGCGTCCTTCAAGATCCCAATGATCTACTTTTCCGCAAATCTCGATTTCTCTATGACTAGCTCTCCATCAGAGCAGTCACTAACTTTACATTGGCGTACTCTGGAGGGGGAAGGTCATCGCGACCGTAAGACAAAATATCGTAGTCGCCGTGCTCAGCGGGATAGCGCTAGACATAAGCGTGCTGCCATGGATCTTGCGGCAATGCTTTCTTCAGATACGATCCTTGCCACCGAATCTCGCCGGCGGGTTGCTTCATCAACGCATCGAGGCCTTGCTCAGTTGCCGGATAGTGGCCCGTGTCGAGGCGATAGACCTCGAGGGCTTTTTCGAAGGCGTCGATTTGGGCGCGGGCGGCTTTGGTTTCGGATTTGCCGATTTGGGCGAAGTAGCGAAGGGGGAGCGTAGCCGTCTAGGTGGCCAATGATCACCATGACGACTAGCAGCTCAAGTAAGGTAAAACCTTTGCTTTTTCATTCGAAATTGATATTTTAGGGGCACAATACTTAGAGGAGAAAGCTACATTTTTCAAAAAAAACTTTCTCACATATGGCAACAATGCTTGCGCCGACTGACGGTTCCAGCACAAGCAAATTTATTTTTTTCTTGGACAAATCACTTATCCACGAAGATCTCGTCTTTGAGTTCGCCCAAGGTTTATCATCCGAAACGCTTGTAACCCAACTTATCCAATAGTCAAAATCATTTAACGAAATATCTCCAAATATAGATTGCCTGACCCTGTTTATTACATTTTGCATTACGAAATCTTCGCAGCGAAACGCTTTTAAAGCAGTGAGTCTTAAAAGATAAACAGCATCATCCTCGGCTCGAAGATATATGAGAGCTTCTTTTTCAAGCCTTTTCACAGACACAGAAACAACTTCTGCATCATGCAGATTAATTTCTATACCCTCAACTATTTCGTCATTTTTCATCTAGACTCTTTCCGCGACCTTCTGGCCATGGGGACAGTGGAACTCCTGGACCACGTGTACGAGATCCGTCTGGTAATTTGTCCCAGTTATGTCCATGAGGGGTACCTGCACCATGATCTGGATGCCAATCGATATCATATTCCGGCTTACCATCATTTCCATAACGACGTTCTTGCCCATTCCCGGGATTTACATATGTTGAACCAGGCGCACCTTGTGTGGGTGTTTTATCTCCTTGCATAAAAACATCAATAACTGCTCCTATTGTTCCTCCAATAGCAGCACCAGCAGCAGCACCGCCGACAACTAAACTAGGAGATCCTAAGGCGCAGACCCCGGCAGTAGATGCAGTACAACTAGCAGCAGCTATTACACCAACGCCAGTACCAAATTGCATACCATAGGAACGCAATTTTTCAGACATTGCGTTAAACAAGTAGCCAAATGCAGCGGTCATCGCTCCATTTTCGAACTTGCCACCGCCAATTACTGAGGTAGTACCCCCTGCCACAGATACGGCGACGCCACGATAGATGTCATTTTGCCATCCGCTCGTTTGGTTACTAACCCATTTACCAACAAACGCTGACGCGGCCCCTCTCGCACAACCATTTCCTCCAACCCAGCCGCTAGCACATCCCACTCCCATATGAGCTAGATATCGCTCAGGGCTATCTGCAGTGCCGACTAAACCGGCTTGTTGAAATCCATAAGCTGTTGCTCCCGCGATCGCTCCCGCCTTAATGGCCTCATTCCAGTTAGCGCCTTGGGCCTTTGCCGAAACTGCTGAAATTCCTGCAGCACAAGCCGACGCCTGACCTCCGCTGTAGTAAGTGCAAGCTGCAATAGCCACTACTGTGACAATTTGCCCTACGACAGGCTTGATATGATTATTCCAAGCATTGTCAATAATCGGCACATTGAATAGCCCACCGAACAAGTATCCGCTTGGATCACTAAACACCAAAGGATTGTTCGTTACATAGGCATACCGGTTATAACTTTGCAAGTTATCAGGTGCTTGAACATACGCATCCGCACTCATGAACCGCCCAATGGCCGGATCATAAATCCGTCCATTCATGTGGATCAGGCCCAGCTCTTCCAGATGCTCATGGTTCGTAAAGCCACGATCGGTGTTCTGCCCAACGATTTCTCCTGCATTGTCCGTATTGCCTGCCGGGAAACGACGTTTGCCGAACGGTTCATACGCCAGTCGTTCAATCGCATTGCCCTGCTCATCCGTGATCGTCGTCGTCGATCCAAGTTGATCTCGATGCATGTAGCTGATGGTCTGCGTCGTACCCACCAGTTTGATCAGGGCAATGACCTGACCACCAGCCGTGATGTATTGCTTGTGCTCGATCGTGCCGTCGGTCTTGATGTCCTTCTCATAGAACAAGCCGCCGGTATTGTCCGGATGCAGGTAGATCGTGGTCGCCGCCGGGGCGATCTGTTTCACTCGCTGATGTTCAGGACCGTAAGCAAACGCCAGGCTGATGCCCGGCGCACCAATCGCCTGCGGCATGCCGAAGCTGGTGTACACCTCATTTCTTCCCCGGTTGGCAATCACCTGACCGGTGCTGTCGATGGCGACTTCGGAGATCAATGCACCGTTGGCGTCATAGCTGTATTGCAGCTTGCCGCCGTTGATGAAGTTCAGTTCCTTCAAGGCATGCGGCCTGTCGTTGGCGTTGCCATAGGCATACGTCCCCATGTCGCTGCGGTTGGTGATGTTGCCCAGGTTGTCGAAGGTGTAGTTGGTGCTCGACAAGCCTGCCGCCGGGGAATTCACCACCGCATTTGTTAGGCGATTCAAGCTGTCGTACAGGAAGGTTTCCGTCAGATTCTGGTTACCGTCGGTGCGACTGACCAGATTGCCCAGGTAGTCGTAGGCATAGCTGAAGTTCTGTACACCATTGCCTGCACCGGCGTAGATGTTCTTCAGGCGTCCTGTCGTTGCTTCGAACACCTGTTGTGTCACGACATTGTTGCCGTAGGTCTGTTGCAGCAGCTGGCCCAGTGCATTCTGCGTGTCGGCGCGCCACAGCAAGGCATTCGTCTGGCTGTTTCTGACTTCTTTCAGGTAACCCAGGGTCGTGTAGACATATTGGACTGCCAGGCCGGTCGGGTAGGTGACGGTGCTGACTCTGCCGTTGGCGTCGTAGGTGGCGCTGTTGGTGTAGGCCGTGTCGATCGTGGTCGTGGTGCTGCTGCCTCTTCCCAGGCTGTCGTAGGTATTGGTCTTGAGATAGCCGTTGTCGGCTGTCGAGCTGCACAGTTTGCCGATGCCCTTGGTGCAGTTGTCGTAGGTCCAGCTGCTGACCAGGTCGGCTTCGGCGCGGCTGGTCATGCGGCCCAGCGTGTCGTAGGCCATGCTGGTGACTTGTCCTTTGGCGTCGGTCTGTTTGGTCAGTTCGCCGAAGGCGTT
>NZ_AKJW01000095.1 GCF_000282135.1 Herbaspirillum sp. CF444 | reverse complement strand
AAATAGGCGTGAGTGCGAGCTTACCCTGTTTGGGATGAAGTGCAAGGCGCGAATCGGGGTCAAGACTGGGCGTCTTGACCCCGATTCGTAACGCGGCAATTCGCCCAAAAAGGCCGTTCCCTCCGGGTTCTTCCCAGAAAGGGCGCTGGCCGCGTTGTGCTCCTTGCGTGTGCCTCGGCACACGACGCGTCGCACGTCTTGCCAGCACCCTTTCTGGGAAGAACGCATCTCACGCCTATTTATGAAATGAGTTCTAGTCATGCGGGGGTAACATTTTAATCGACTGAATCCGGGGATATTCGATGGCAGGAAAGAACGACGCACTAAAAATCGGCTCAACGATGTACCGGCAATCAACTCGGGAGGATACGTCGAATTTCCTCATTTTGATTGCCGAGGACGAATCCGAAATAGCCTCTATCCTTGATGCTTATCTCGTACGAGAAGGCCTGCGTACGGTCCATGCCAGGGATGGCGCGGTCGCTCTTGAGTTATATAAGACATTGAAGCCGGATTTGATCTTGCTGGATGTAAAAATGCCCAATGTCGACGGATGGTCGGTGCTGTCGCAGATTCGGACTCACAGCCATATCCCGATCATCATGCTGACGGCGCTTGATCAGGATATCGACAAGTTGATGGCCCTGAGAGTCGGCGCCGACGACTATGTCGTGAAGCCATTCAATCCAGCCGAGGTCGCAGCCCGGGTCCGCGCCGTTCTCAGGCGCACGAACAAAAATGTGCAAGCGGAGATTCTGCGTATCGGCGCATTGCACATTGACTTGCAAAGTCACGTGGCATACGTCACACGGCAAGAGGAAAAGATCTTGCTGGCGTTAACGCTGACGGAATTCCGATTTCTGGCACACATGGCGCGCGCTCCCATGCGCGTTTTCTCGCGCAGCGAATTGATAGACGCCTGTCTTTCGGAAAGCGACCCGCTGGATCGCACGGTAGATAGTCATGTCAGCAACCTGAGAAAAAAACTGGGACAGGTGGGGGCGGCCCATTTGCTCATGGGAATCCGCGGCGTTGGATATCGCCTGGATGCTGCCTCGCAGCAGCAATAAGAAAGACGCTTGGCGCGACAAAGTCTTATCCCGATCGGATATGGCGCTTCAGCTCCGCAGGTAATGCCGCTCAGGATGCGGGTGACTAAGAAAGTCGTGGTGAGAAATATGCCAGCCGTAAGCACCCGCAAGCGTGAATACCAGGCAGTCACCAGCGCGTAATTGCGCCACGTAGACGTCGCGCGCCAGCGTGTCTTTGGGGGTGCACAGTTCGCCGCAGATGGTGACTTCGGCGTCGCTGACGCCGGGACGCGCAAACGGGTAACGCCAGTCTTCACGCCGGAACACCGTGAACGGATGATTGTGTTGCCAGGACGCCGGCAGCCGGAAGTGATGCGAGCCACCGCGCAGGATGGCGAAGTTCTTGCCGTGCGTGGTTTTGACGTCGATCACTTCGCTGACATAGCAACCGCAATCTGCACTGATGTAACGACCGCATTCGAAGATCAGCTTGAAATCCGGACGATGCTGCGCCAGCAGTTCGCTCAGGCCGCGACAGAACGACTCCCATGAGAATTGCGCGGCCGGATCGCTGTAGTTGACGCCGATGCCGCCACCGACATTGAGCCAGGAAAAACGCACCCGGTAGCGTTCTTGCCATGCCTGGGCCAGCTCCAGGTAGTGACGCACCAGCACCAGATGGTCGGCGACATTCAGATTGTTGGACAGCGAGTGGATATGCAGGCCTTCCAGCTTGATATTGGGCAGGCTCAGGCTCAGTTCCATCATTGCCGGGATTTGCGCTTCATCGATGCCGAACTGCGTGGCCTGGCCGCCCATGCGCAACGTCGCCTGCGCATCGCCCGGCAAGCCGGCCGGATTGACGCGCAACAGGATGCGCGCTGCCTGCCGGCGCCGGCCGGCAATCCAGTCCAAGCGGCGCAATTGATGTTCGCTTTCAATGTGGATCAGCATGACGTTCTGGGCCAGCGCGCCTTCCAGTTCCGCATCGGTCTTGCCGGGACCGCCGAAAATGATGGGGGCTTTATGATCGACTGCGCGCACCTTGGCGATTTCGCCGAGGGAGGCAACCTCAAAGCCGTCCAGGCGATTCTTCAGTGTGTCGAGGATGGGCGCATCGCTGTTGGCCTTGATGGCGTAGAACAGTTTGCATTGCGGCGGCAGCGCCTGGTGCAGACGCTGCGCGCGCTCCTGCAGGTGCGGCAGGTCGTACAGGTAGGCGCAGGCGGGCGTGCTCTGGGAATGGATATAGTCGAATGCCAATTGTTCGCGCATAGTGTCCGGTCTTTCTATCCGAAGGTGGGTTTGTGTTGCGCCAGGTGGGCGCTCATGGCGCGCCGGCTGATGCCGCGCTCGTCGCCGAGGATGAACAGGCGCACCTGCTGCCGTATTGCGGCATCGAAATCTTCCTGCGCGCGCGGCAATGCACAGAACGCCTTGCCGTGTCGCGTCGTCGCCGACTGCATGGCGCTGACGCCGGCGCGCACGCGCGGATGGCGGGTTTGCCATGGCAGCCCGAGCGACTGGGACAGATCGGCCGCGCCTTCCATCAGCACATCGATGCCTTCGACCGCGGCAATGGCGTCGACCTGCGCCAAGCCCTCGACATCTTCAATCATCGCAATCACCAGCGTTTCATGGCTCATGCTGCGCATGGTTTCGCTCAGGTCTTCGCGTCCATAGGCGCTGTGCCAGGTGCTGTTGAGCCCGCGTTGTCCGCGCGGGGCATAGTGGCAGGCGCGCACCGCGTCGAGCGCTTGCGCGGCCGAACGGACGCGCGCGAACACGATGCCTTCGGCGCCGTTGTCGAGTGCCTGCACCGCCTGGTGCATGGCGGCGACTCTGACTAGCGCCGAGATGTTGCTCGCACGCGCCGCCATCAACATGGCGGCGAGCTGCTCGGGGCCGATCAGCGTGTGTTCCAGATCGATGATCAGAAAGTCGTAGCCGGCGGCGGCGATCAGCTCCACGGTCAGCGCCGCCGGCGTCGAGCAGAACAGGCCGAACAGCGGCGACGGCAAGGCCAGCCGGTTTTTGAGCGACGTCATGCCGCGCTTTCCCGGCTGCGGCCGGCCTGCGCCAGCGGATTGGGCGCGGCCCTGGTGCGCAGGCGGATTTCGGGCTGGAAGCGCCGGCTGGCCAGTAATTCGATATCGACTTGCGGCGCGAAACAATCGAACAGCGCATAGCGGGCAGCTTGCTGCGGATGCGCTTGCTGATGTCGGCGCAGCACGTCGGCGACGATGTCCCAGAAGCGGGTTTGCGGGAAGTCGTAGCAGCGTTCGAAGAGCCAGGCGAGTTCGGCCAGGTTGACGAAGAACAGCGCGTCGAAGGTGAAGTCGCGCAACTCATTGGCGTCGTCGGTCTGGATAAAAGAGTTGGGATTGACGCGTGCATGTTCTGCAGGCGGCGCCGTCAAGGTTGGCGGCGGGCCGGACAGCAAGGCCGGGCTGAAGCGCACGCCGTCGTGAAAATCCTTCAGCGCCACGCGCTCGGGCAAGCCGTCCACATGCAACAGCAGCATGTTTTGCGCGTGAGATTCCAGCGCGGCGCCATGTGTCCACAGCAGATGCAGGACCGGCAACCAGGCACGCTCGATCAGCGTCTGCAACCAATGGGCGGGGCCATGCAGGGCTATCCATGGCTCGATGTACGGGCGGCCGTCGCCATCGATGTGCAGCAGGGCGGTCATCGGGGCGGCCTGTTCCGGCGGCGTCAGATGCTGGTGGATGCTTTCTCGCCAGATGCAGGACAGCGCGCCGTACTGGGCTGCGGCAGGCGCTTGTTGGGTGTAGCTGACGCCGGCAATTTCGCGCAGGATCACCGGTTGTTTCATCGGTTGCGGCCAGTCGGTGGCGCGCACCAGGTCTTGCAGCCAGTCGCTGATCGGCGCTGCGTTTTGCACGGTGTGCGGCGCCAGCACGCGCGAGGTCGAGGTGTTGACCAGGTTCATCGCCAGTTTCAGCGAAGGACGTTGCGGCGCGCCCATGCTGCCGAGCGTGCGTATCGATTGCTGCGGCAGGTATTGTTCCTGCAGTTGTCCCAGCAAATGCAGTTCGCCGCCGGCAAGCGCCTGGTGATATCCGGGGGCGATGATTTCATCCCATTGCCAGGGATGCACCGGCAAAGGCAGGTAGTCGTCAGGCGATGCGCCGCGCCGCTCCAGTTCGGCACAGAACTGGCGGTAGTCGGCTTCATGCAGGAGGTATTTGCTTTCGCCGGCAGCGGCAATGCCGTTGCCGAACGCTGCGCGTGCGCGCGTACGCAACACGGCGATCAGCAGGGGACGGACCGCCTCGGCGATTTCGGGGCTGTATGCCGCATTGTCGGTCAGGGTGAAGCCGAGCCGCGATTTGTAGCTCGGATGGTAGGGATGGCTATCGGTCAGGCGTGCTTCCAGGCGATCGTAAGGGGCGCCGCGCAACACGCTGCCGCCACTACGTGCGTGCAAGGTTTGCGCATCCTTGATCTGGGTCGCCAGCAACTCGGCGGCGAATTGCTGCAAGCGCAGCGGGTCGGCATTGAGCAGCGCCGCAATTTCGGTCAGGAACAAGGCCGGATCGCCGGCTTCTGCAACGCTGCCGTCGGCGCCGGTGCGCATGAGCGGGCTGAGCACGCGGATGCGCGCGAAACTGAAGGTGCTGCGCACCGTGCAACGGTAGGCGATGCCGGCGCCTTGATGGTCGCGACCGTTCAGCTGGAGCTCGCCGTTGCGGATATCGACATCGGCCAGCGCATGTTCAAACAGCAGCGCTTCAAGCAACTGGCGCAGCACGCGGCGGCTGGCCTGGCGATAGGCGGGACTGACGATCAGGTTTTGATAAGAGGAGGGAGACATGGAAGGTGACATGCGCTTAGTTTTTCAAAGGATTGGGAATGGCGATCCAGGAAGGCGTCTCGCCCTGTTGATGAAAGCTGCTCAACATGTTGGCCTTGACCGGCAAGGTTGCTTGTTGCAGCAGGGTTTCCACCAGCGCCAGCGCGCTCGCCTTGCAGCCGCGCAGGCTTTGCACGGCGTCGCGCCACAGGCTGGCTTCGTCGCACGGGCCCAGCCGCGCCAGGCAGGCGGCGACGTGGCCGATATGGTTGACCAGTACGTAGTACTGGAAGCGGTGCCAGGCTTGCGCTTCGTCATACAAGGCCGGACTGGCCGGATCCAGCCGGGCAAGGAAGGGAAAACGCTGGCGGCTGATCGAAGTACCCTCCATGTCGCGCGCATAGCCGCAGTTCGGCCAACCGTCCTTGAAGCCGATCAGGGAATTCTGCAGGTGTGCTTCCAGGCTGATGCCGTAGTCGGCGAACAACTCCAGCATCGGCAACAAGCTGACGTCGAGGTAGCGTCGCCACCAGCGCCGCAGCAGGTCGGCGTCCGGCGCGCGGTCGCCGGCGGCTTGCTGCAGCAACGCCCGCAGCGGGATGTCGCCGAGCGCGGATTCTTCCAGCAGGGCTGCCGCCAGATGCACGTCCTGCGCTTCTTCCTGCGTCATGGCCTGGCGATAGATGACGGCGCAGGCGGCGCGCAATTCCTTGTCGGGCACCTTCAGCGTTTCGCTGCCGATCTCCTGGAGGATGCGGAAATGCTCTTGTCGCACCCGGGCCGCCGGCAACAAGCCCAGGGCAATGCTGGCGTCGAGTGCGCGCGCGACATGCTCGTCGGGGTTGTTGCGCACGAAGTTGGTGATGCGGATGTTGAGCGACAGTTTGAAGAACAGGTTTTGCTGCGGCAGCCAGACCGTGCGTACCGATGAAGTCGGCCACACTCTTTCTCCCAGCGGCCCGAGAGAAATCAGCGCACCGTCGCGCACCAGCATGCCGACGTTGTCCAGTCCGAGCAGGTATTGCGCCTGCCAGGGATGACTGGGCAGCAACCGATATTCACCGTCCCTGAGCAGGGCTTCGGCGAAATGCATGGCGGCAGGGTCGATCGGCACCGCTTTGTGATCGATGGTCTGCATGTCCAGCAGGTCGGAGCGTACCGCAAAGTAGTGCAATTGGAACGAGGCGCCGAGTTCCGGCGCGTAGGCGCACAAGTCGGCTTCGCTGAAACCGTCCGAGGCTTTGGAGGTGACGTGGAATACATGGCCGAAACGCAGCCCCTGTTCGGACGCTACATAGTCAGGTCGGTCATGCGCCGCGGGGGCTTGATGAAAACGCCTGACTTTGGCGATGCTGTTGCGCATCAGCGCTTGCAAACGCGCCTGGTTGTGCGTCGCGCCGGATGGCGAGGGGCTGGCTGCGGTCAGCGCCGCGGCGATCAGGTCGGACAGATCGGCGACGTCGTCCATGCGTCGCCAATGGCCGGATTGCTGCACCCACAATTCGCTGGCGAGGCGATGATAGCCGACCGGCGAAAAATGGCTGAAGGCGCCGGCCAGCCGTGTAGCGCTGCCCGGCAAGTCGACCACGAACGGCATCAGCCCTTGCTGGCGCCATGTTGCGCAGTGCGGCATGAGCGCCTCATCCGCGGGGGCGCAGGCATCAATGCGCGGATCGGGGTGCGCGGTTTCGCGGCAATAGGTGTTGAGGTATTGCTCGGCCAGGCGGCGTTCTATGCCGGCCGTTTGTTGGTCATGATGAGACATGGAAGTCCTCGCTAAATTTGTTGGGAATGCCGGGCGTTGCGGCCCGGACGCCAGACCAGCAGGCCGGCCGAGACGAACAGCAGGGCCACCAGCCACAGCAGGTGTTGCGGCGGCAGCAGCGATGCAAAGAGAATCACCAGCAAGGGGCCGAGCAACTGTCCGACCACCATGAAGCTGCGGCCCAGGCCGGTGAAGTGGCCGTTGGCCGAGGACGGCAACTGACGCAGGCAGGCCAGCAGCATGGATTGCGTCAATGCCGCATAGCAGGCGCCCTGGGCCAGGCGCAACAGCGCCACCATCCACAATTGCGTGCAGCTCATCAGCAAGGCGCTCGACAAGGCGCAGCCGGCGGCGGCAAGCAGGAAGTGACGCCGTGCATCGCCGCGATCGTTGAGGCGTCCCCACAGCGGTCCCGCCAACATGGTGGCGAGCCAGCCCAGTGCATGCAGCAGGCCGATCGCACTGCCCGGCGTGTCGAGTGCGGGGAAGCGCGCGGGGATGAACAGCGCAAACACGGTGAGCATGGCAAAGCCGGCCGCTTGCGCCAGGCAGGCGGCCAGCATCCAGCAGCGCAGGTCGCGGTGACGCAGGATGCTGCGCAAGCCCTGGAAATCGGCGACGGTTGCCGCTTGCGTTGCCGATGCGGCGGGCTCTTGCGTGCGGCTCCACAATAGCGCTCCGGCCAGACCGGTCAGCAGTGCGCTGGCAAACAACATCGGGCGCAAGGACCAGTAGTCGAGCATGACGCCTCCCAGCACCGGACCGAGCAAGGCGCCGGCGGCGATGGCGCTTTCCTGCAAACCGAAATTGCGGCCGCGTACGCTGTCGTTGCTGATGCGCGCGATGAATGCCGTCAAGATCAGGCCGATGGTGCTCACGCCTTGCAGCAGGCGTCCGGCGATGAAAGTGGCAAGTCCCGTGCTCAACGCCATGAGCAGCATGCTGGCGACGAAGGCGATCAGCGACAGCAGCAGCATGCGGCGATAGCCGAAGCGGTCGCAGAAACGTCCTGCAAAGGGTGCGCAACACAGTGTGCCGAGCCCGGGTGCGGCCAGCGCCAGGCTGCTCCAGCGCATCACCGCGACCGGATCGGCCCAGGCACCGGCTTGCGACAGTGAAGCAACATACAGCGGCATGACCGGCACCACGGTCATCATGCCGAGCGTGGTGACGGTCTGGCAAATCAGCAGCAGCATCAGGTTGCGCCCTTGCGGTGCGAGGTGGAGCCAGCGCATTCAGTCTGCTCCGTTCAGAAGCGGATTGGCGATCGTCCCCATCTTGCTGGGCATGCCGGTGCCGAAGCTTTCCCGTTCCAGCAACGGCGCCAGTACTTGCTTGAAGGGCCATTGTTCCTGTTCCAGCAAGCGCTTGCGCAGCAGTGCGGTATCGGCTGCGGCCATGCTTACCTCCGCCAGCGCGGCCGTGATGGCGTCGCGGACGATGCGCCAGCCGCGCGCTTCGGTATCGCCATGGCGTTGCGCCAGCGCCGCCAGTACGGCATACAGGTTGACTTCGATTGCCAGCGTCTGGAAATAGGCCAGCAGTTCTTCGATGCCGTCGAGCTCCAGCGTGTTCGGCGTGCTGCGGTCGATGCGATAGGCCGGCACGCCGAGACCGTGGCGGCGCAGCTGGGGCGGGCAGATGCGCAGGGTGTCGTGGTCGCGCAGCAGCAAGGCTTCGATCTCGGCACCGCGGCATACCAGCAAGACATTCTGGCCGTGCAGTTCGGGCATGACGCCCTTGGCGACGCAGCGCAGGCCGAGGCCGATCAGCAGCGCGGCGATATCGCCAAACAATTTCCATGCTTGCTCGGCGCCGGCATCACCGACGCCGAGCAGGTAATCGAATGCCGGCAGCGCGCCATCGGCGAGGCATGCCGGCAACGCCGCCATCGGTATGAACAGGCGCTGCGGCAACGCCGGATAACGCCGGACCAGGCAAGCCAGCTCGCCCCGATTGCGGATGAATTCGGCATCGTCCGCATCGTCCATATTGCCCGTGCTCCTGGCCCACCACTGGCTTTCATCGCACAGCTGCAGGTGCGCCGCGAGCCAGGGATCGTCTGCCTTCAGCGTCTCCAGGCAGGCGGCCGCAGCGTCGGCATTGTGCAGGTAGCGTGGCGGCAGCGTACGGATGGCGCCGAGGGTGTTGACCGACAGCGCGAGTTTCAGATGCACATGCTCATGCTGCGGTAGCGCCAGCGAGCGCAAGGAAGCGGTCGGCGCCGCGCAGCCGAAATCGTTGCCGAGCAGGATGCAATCGGTGATGAGTTCGGATTGCTGCGCTTGCAGCGTGCGCCATTGCCAGGGATGCACCGGTAGCCAGAGCCAGGCGTCGCCATCGGCCTGCCGGTCTTGCGCCGCCCGATGCAAACGTGTGAGCTGGGCGGCGTCCAGCACGGCGGCGGCGAGCGGCTGGCCGCGATGGTCGGCAGTGCTGCGCAGTCGTGTGCGCGGCGCCGCGATCCAGGTCAGCGCAAACGGCGTCATTGCGGTCGGCAGGTAGGCGGCGACCTGGTCGTCGCCACCCCAGTCCTTGGCGCGCGCCAGTGGGTGGAAGGGGCGGTCTTTCAGGCAGCTCAGGCGTTCCCAATGCAGCAGTTGCGCCGGTGCTTGCTGCAGGGCCGCCGCGATCGCAGGTTCGCAGGCGGCAGTGTCCAGCGCCTGCTGTTGCGACAGCAGGAAAAAATGCAGGAAGCGTCCGGACCGGTCTTGCCACCACGCGGCACTTTGCAATTGCACGACGGTTGCTTCGGCCGACAAGGGGGTGCCGTCTGCGTCGTCCTCTGCGGTCAGCAATACCGGCGCCTGCGCCGCCAGACGGAACGGACGCAGGCCGTCCAGCCTGCTTCCTGCGAATTGCAGGCGGCGGCCATCGCCGAGGCTGACGCGGAGCACCTGCCGGTCAGTGCCCGCAGCCGCGGCAAAGCTGCAGTGCCGGCGGAAGTCGTATAGCTGTTCCAGCCACAAGGCGTCGATCAGGTCTTGCAACAGGGCGACGACGGGTGCGCAAGGATGAGGCAGGTCGGAGGTGCGCGGAAATTCCTGTCTGAGTGGAATCGGCATGGCGTTTATCCGTAGAGCGGCAAGGATGTCCCAACCTTGTTGGCCAGCGCGAGGTGATAGAAATGCCGCGCGCAGACGAGGTCGTCGAGCGCCATGCCCATGGGATTGAGCAAGATGATTTCTTCATCGTTTTCGCGGCCGGGGCGTTCGCCGATGACGATTTCGCCGAGTTCGGCATGCAGCTGTTCACGGCTGAAGCGACCTTCCAGCACCAACTGGTTGATGATTTTTTTCTCGCGGTTGGATTGGTCCCAATCGTCGACGATGACTTTGTCGGCCTTTTCGTAGACGTCCTTGTGCACGTCCATGATCGAGACGTTGCTGACGAAGCTGCCCGGTTTGAGCCAGTCGAACGGCAGGTAAGGGGTGTCGGTCACGGTGGCGGTCACCACCACGTCGGCGGCGCGCACGGCAGCTTCCGCCGAGGTCGCGGGCAGGAATTCGACATGCGGATATTGTTCCGACCAAGTGGCCGCCATGGCCGCCGCCGAGGTGTGCGATAAATCGAAAAGATGCAGCCTGGCGATGCCGGGGAATTGCTCCAGCAGCGACTGGATTTGCATGCGTCCGATCGGGCCGCAACCGATGCAGGCGACATCGGTGAAACCCTGGCGCGCCAGGTAGCGCGTCGCCACGGCGGTGATCGCCGCGGTGCGCATGCCGCTGATCAGGCCGCCTTCCATGAGCGCGATCGGGTAATTGGTCTGGGCGTCGTTGAGCACGATGACGGCGCTGGCGCGCTCCCTGCCGAAACTGGCGGGATTGTGCTGGCGGCTGCCGATCCACTTGAGGCCGGCGACAGGTTGTTCGCCGCCGACATAGCATGGCATGGCGATGATGCGGTCGGCGATGTGGTCGGCGCCGGGCCAGCGCAGATAGGGTTTGAGCGGTTGGACATATTCGCCGCGCGCGTGCGCGGCGAGGCCGTCGTGGATGGCGTCGACATACGGTTGCGAGCTGCCGCCGCCGAGGGAGGCGAGGTCGGCGCGGCTCAGGTACAGCAGGGAAGGTGCGGAATTGTTCATACGGCTTGTCCTATCAGGGGGAGGTCGGTGATTGTGAAGGCAGGGGCGATGCGTTCCGGCTGGGTGCGTTGCACATGGCGCTGCTGCATGCGTTGCAGCCAGGCGTCGTCGTAGACGGTGTCGAGGTAGCGATCGCCGCGGTCCGGCAATACGGTGAGGATGCGCGAGGGTTGTTGCAGGCCGGCGCACAAGCGCTGGATGGCGGCCATGACGGAGCCGGAGGATCCGCCGGCGAAGATGCCTTCGCACTCGACCAGTTGGCGGCAGGCGACGGCGGATTCGTAGTCGTCGATGTGGATGCATTGCGGGATTTCGTCGCGCCTGAGCAATTCCGGCACCCGGCTCGCGCCGATGCCCGGCAATTCGCGCGTGCCGGGCGGCGTGCCGAAGAGCACCGAGCCGACGGCGTCGACGCCGACCACTTTCAGCGCCGGCCATTTCTCCAGCAGGCGGCGCGCAATGCCATGCAAGGTGCCCGAGGTGCTGACACCGAGCACCAGGTAGTCGGGCGCCTGCTCCATCTGGTGCAGGATTTCCTGGCCTTCGCCGTAGTAATGGCTTTGCCAGTTGCGCTCGTTGGCATACTGGTTGATCCAGACTGCTTGCGGATCTTCCAGCAGCAATTGCTTGACGCGCCGGATGCGGGTTTCCAGATAACCGCCCTGGCTGTCCTTCTCGGACACCATCTGGATATCGGCGCCGTAGCAGCGGATGATTTGCAGGTTGGTGGTGGAGATCTTCGGATCGACCACCGCGGTGAACGACAAGCCGTGGATGCGGCACACCATGGCCAGCGCGATGGCCAGGTTGCCGGATGAACTTTCGACGATGCGCGCACCTGGCCGGATGGAGCCGTCGGCCAGGCCGCGTTCTATGATGTAGCGCGCCGGCCTGTCCTTGACGCTGCCGGCGGGATTGAGCAACTCCAGTTTGGCGTAGACCCGGTGGGGCGAATGCCGGAACATGCGCGAGAGTTGTACGATCGGCGTCTCGCCGACATGTTCCAAGATGCTTTGGATAACCATGGGATTTCCTTTTTAATCTTGTTTAAATAAAAATAATAATGATTCGTATTAACTATTTGACATGAAATGACGCCTGCAAAAAATGTTGCTCGCGCCTGTTCAGTCGACGCGCGTGAATGGTGGAGAGGGAAGGCGCAGGACCTTGTCAGGGAGCTGCTGCCTGCTTATTGCATATTGCAGTGTTGCCGGTATTACCAGCGATGGCTGTAGCTGAGGTTCAGGACTGCACCGGTTCCGGGCAAGCGGCTGGTGTTGTTGCTGTTGCGCATGAGCTGGCTGTAGGCCGGAAGGTAATAGCGATTGAGCAGGTTTTCGATGCCGAGCGTGACGCTGTCTTTCGGCGTTATCTGGTAGCGGCTGATCAGATCAAGCGTCGTATAGCTGCCGACTTCGCGGCGGCCGAAGCTGGTCTGGCCGCTGAGCCGGTAGTCGCGCGAAGCGTAATAGGTGGCTTGCAGGCGATTGCTCCAGTTGCTGCCTGGTTTGTATTGCACATACGTCGTGATCTTCATCGGCGGGATGCGATAGCCGGTCATGATCTGGTCGCTGTTGCTTCCTTGCGGCGTTTCGCGACCCCACATCATGGTGAAGGTGGCGCCGCCGCCCCATGCGGTGTCCTCCGGCAGATAGTCGACGCCGGCTTCGACGCCGACGATCTTTTCCGCCGTGCGCGTCAGGATCAGGCCATTGTTGAAGCTTTGCACATCGCCCAGTTTTGAGGTGGTGTAAAACACCGCCAGCGTGCCCAGCGTATTGCCGAAAGCGCCGCGCCAGCCGAGTTCATAGTTGTTGGTCTTGACCGGTTCCAGCGACGATGAGCCGATATTGAATGCCGGGGTGGCGTTGCGGATTTGCAGGCCGATGTCGGGCAGCTGGAAACCCTGGCTGAACGAGCCGTAAATCTCGTGTCCCTTGACCGGTTTGAATACTGCGCCGAGATTGGCCAGCCAGGCGCCGTAAGAAACCGAGCCGCCCTTGACCTGTTGCGGGCTGGCGGCGCGGCTTTGCGACAAGGGAACGAAATTGTCATAACTGGCGTTGGCGCGCTCGTAGCGCAGGCCGCCTTCGAATGCCCATTGCTCATTGAGCTTGTATTGCAGTTGTCCGAAGGTGCCGATGCTGCGCGTGGTCAGCGGCGGCATGTACATCAGCGTGCCGGTCCTTTGGAAAACAATCCCACCGCTGGCGTCGTAGGCGGTAGGGTTGAAAATGTCGTCAGGCATGTCGCTGCGTTCCTGATTGAAATCCATGCCCCACAATAACTTGGTGTTTTCCGTCAATGGCGTGTCGAGCGTGGCGCGCCCGCCGAACACTTTGGAGTTCTGCATGACCTGGTCGACATTGTTGCCGCGCGTCGAGACGGCGCGCGCGTCGAAAGGCGTGAAGCGCGTGAAGTAGTCGCGATAGTAGAGTTGCGTCGACAGCGCGCTACCGAAGAAATCCTTGTGCTGGTAGTCGACGCTGAGCAGCGTGTTCTTGATCTGGTTCTGGTTTGCCAGTTGCAGGCCGTTGAGCGGCAAGGCTACTGCAGATCCGGCCGGCAGGCTGGCGACAGCGGGATTCGAGCCGTAGTTGCTGTCCTGTTCGGCGACGTAGCGGCTGGCGGAAAATTGCAGGCGCTGATCGCGATCGATGCGAAAGCCGAGCTTGCCGCCGAAAGTGTAATTGTTGCTGTCGAACAGGTCGCCCTGGCTGGGTTCGGGCGCAATGCGGTTGCCTTTGCCGTCGTAGGAAGCGCCGATATGCTGCAGGCCGAGATTGAGGGCGTAGTCGACCACGCCGCTGGAACCGGACATGAAGTGATTGATTTCGCCGCCGAGGCCGTCGCTGCCGAGGCGCGAGAGCGGCGACTTGAGCGAGAACGTGGTTTCCGCGTACGGTTCGCCGCCGGCAGGGCGCGTGGTCACGGCGATGATGCCGCCGCTGGCGCCGGCGCCATAGATGGCGCTGCTGCCGCGCAAGACTTCGACTTTGTCGATGCTGGTCATGTTGAGCGTGGCCATGTTGCGCGCCGAGTCGCGATTGGTGTTGATCGGAATGCCGTCCACCAGCACCAGGGTATTGCGGCCGCGCAGCGTCTGGCCGTAGTCGGTGATGGTGTGGCTGGAGTCGGCCATGCCCGGCACCACCTTGCTGAGCACGGTCGCGAGGCTGTCGGAGGCCTGGCGCAGTTCATTGAGTTCTTCGCGTTCGACCACCGTGCTCTGCCGTGTCGGGCGGATGAGCTTGCTGTTGGTGCGTTGTGCGCTGACTTCAATGGATTGCAGCTGTTGCCCATCGCCACCGGCGCGGGCATTGTCGACCGGTGTCAGCGTCTTCAGCGTGACGCCGCCATTGGGCAGGCGTTGCGCTTGCAGGCCGCTGCCGTCGAGCAGTTGATTGAAGCCGTCGTTGACGGAAAAACTGCCGTTCAGGCCCTTGCTGGTTTTCCCCTCCAGCAAACGGCCGTCGTACGATAGCGGCACACCGGCGCGCGCGGCGAATCCGGACAGCGCCTGGTTGAGCGGGCCCGCCGGTATGCTATAGGCACGGACGTCGTCGGTCGCATCCGCGGCCTGCGCCATCGGCGCATGCGTCAGCGCCGACCATGTCAGCGAGGCCGCGATGCATTTGATCGCCATCGACAGGGCGGATTGCCTGAAGATGAGCGCGCCGGTTCCGCTACGCGAGATTGCCTTCCCCTGTGATCGCGTATTTTCCTGATGAGGATTCATGACTAGCCTTTCGAGAATCAGATTTGTTGTTCTTATCTGATATGCCCCGCGAGTATCGAAAAAGGCTCAGTTTCGTGAAAATATTTTTTAACGCGGCAATACGCGTACCCAGTAGCGGGTGAAATATTGGATGCGCACCGGCATGGTTTGTTCGAGCAAGGACAGTGTGAAACCGGTGTCGGCCAGCGGGAATACGCCGGACACCGCCAGCTGGGCGACCTCGGCGTCGTACTGCAAGGAGCCGCTGCGATAGCGGCTGAGTTCGGCGATGAATTGCGACATCGGCATGCGATCGGCAATCAGCATGCCGCTGGTCCAGGCCGCAGCAGCGTCGTCGCAGGGCATGGCGGCACCGACTTGCGTGGCGGAGAACATCGACTGCTTCCCGGCTGGCATGACCGTGCCGGCCGAGGGACAATCGCGCGGCGTGATTTCCACCGCGCCTTCGAACACGGCGACCTGGCTGCTGCGCTCCTGCTGCCGGACCGTGAAGCGCGTGCCCAGCGCGCGTATCTTCCCTTCGTTGACCGCCACCAGGAAGGGACGCGGCGACCGGGCCTGGTCTTTGGCCGTGGTAATCATGATCTCGCCGCGTCGAAGTTGGACGACGCGTTCGGTATTGCTGAAACTGACATCAATCTGCGTATTGGTATTGAGGCTGACGTTGCTGCCATCGCCGAGCACGATGTCGAGGCGCTCGCCGACGGCGGTGTCGTAGCGCCCTTCGTGGGACAGCCAGGGCACCGCGCGATACGTGATCCAGGCTGCGGGCGCCAGCATCAGCGCCGCCAGCACCTTGACCGCTTTGCGTCGCTCGGGCAGGGCGGTTTGTTTGAGCGCCTGGATGCCGGAAGGCGGCAGCGTGCCGAATTTTTCCAGCAACACGCTGGCTTTTTCCCACGCGCGTTCATGTTCCGGGCTGCGTTGTCGCCATTGCACCAGATGCATCCGTTGGCCGGGACTCAACGGACCTTCGTGCAATTCCATGAGCCAGGTCGCGGCTTCATTGAGTATCTCGTCGGGAATCGCGGTATCGGCGTACGCGCCGCGCACTGCGGTCTGTGCCACTACAGCGCGGCCAGGCACTGGCGGAAGGCCAGCACCATATGGCGCTTGACGGTGCTCAGCGAGAGATTGAGGATGGCGCAGATATCGGCGTACGCCAGTCCGTCGAGCTGGGCCAGCAGGAATACCTGCTTGGCCTTGGCCGGCAGGCTGTCGAGGATGCGGTCGATTTCGGCCAGCGTTTCCAATACCTGCAGGCGCTCTTCCGGCGACGGTTGTATCGGTTCCGGCATCGCGCTCAGGGCATCCAGATAAGCTTCTTCAAGTTTCTTGCGGCGCAGATAATTGCTGAGCAAGCCTTTGGCAATCGTGGCCAGGTAAGCGCGGGGTTCGCGCAAGTCCACTGGCAGGCGCGCGCCGAGGATGCGCAGGAAGGTATCCTGGGCCAGATCGGCGCCGAGATTCTTGCAATGCAGTTTGTGGCTCAGCCAGGTAGCCAGCCAGCCGTGATGCTCGTTGTAGAGCACGCCTATCTGTTGTCGGGCTTCAGCGTTGGACATGATTGTTTTCCATTCCGGGAACAGCGACTGGATACTCGAACTAAATGAGAATAGTTCTCACTATAACTTGAAGTATTTGATTTGTGCAACATGCCTGCACGCGCTCTTGCCGGAATGGCAATTGAGCGGATCCGATATGCATGCCTTCTCGATGAGAGGGGCTGGCGTCGGTTAAGGGGGCTGGGAAATAATGAAACAGGGACGTCCGTTAAGACGATTTCAATGCAGTGTCGATGCAGCAACGCTTGTACTTCCGCGTATTTCAGTGCGGAGATCGGGCTCGCCCCGCTGGTCAGGCTGATGTGCGGCATGGTGCGGCTGATGCGCCGGACGCCAAGCCGGCTTTCCATCCATCTGCGACAGGCGTTTGGTGGCTGCCGGCGGGGCATGCGCCAGCCGCTTTGATTACGCCCGCACGGTTCCCAGTCTGGCGATATCGCCCGCGTTGTTCAGCGTCTCCACTTTCCAGCAGCTGTCCATCAACTTGCGCGCCTGCGCATCGGTCAGGATGCCTTTGACCAGATCGGCGAATTTGGCTTCCAGCTGCTGATCGCTCATCGGCACTTCCAGGCTGCCGATGGCGTGCTCGATGTACTTGTGCAGCGTCCGGCCGTCCTTGAGCGTGATGGTCATGTCGACCTGCTCGGGTTTGATGGCCGGATCGATGATCGCCGTCACCTTGTCGCGCAGGGCGATGACGGTCGAATCCTGTACGGCGCGGTCGCTGTACTGGCGCTCGCCTGCCGCGCCTTCGATGATGGCTACGGCGACGGAATGGTAGATGCTGAATTTGCCTTCCAGGCCGATGCGCGGCGTCTTCTTGCCGGTCAGCTCGATCACCAGCGGATGCACTTTCAGGCTGATGCCGGCGATCTGGTCGGCCGTCAGCTTGTATTGATTGCGCAGCTGGATCGCAGCATCGAGCGCCGGATGGATCACGATGCCGCAGGCGAACGGTTTGTAGGTGTTCAGCGCCGCTTCGTAGCGCTGGCCGAGGCCTTCGGTGATTTCGCGGTAATCCTGCTTGGTGCTGATGGTGTTGGCCCAGCCGCGCCTGGCTTCGATCATGCCGTCCGAGCTGGTGTAGCCCTTGGAGGCCAGGAGGGCGGCAAACAAGCCGTTGCTGGCTGCGCGGCCCGGGTTGAAACTCTTGTTCATCGAGCCGAAGGATTCGCGCAGGCCGACCGGCTGCGATGCCGCCAGTCCCAATGCCCAGACCATTTTTTGCTCGTCCAGTCCCAACACTTTGCCCGCCGCCGCCGCCGCGCCGAATACGCCCGCGGTGCCGGTGATGTGCCAGCCGACGTCGTAGTGGTTCGGATAGACCGCGTTGCCGATGCGACATTCGGTTTCCACGCCGAGGATGGCGGCGTTGAGGAAATCCTTGCCCGATATCGGATGGTATTCCGACAGCGCCAGCAGGGCCGACACCACCGGACCGGCCGGGTGGATGATGGTCTTGAGGTGGGTGTCGTCGAAATCGAAAATATGGCTGGAGACGCCGTTGATGAACGCCGCATTCATGATGTCGAAGCGCTCGGAGCGGCCCAGCAGGCTGGCTTGCGCCGGACCCGAGAACGGCGTCAGGGCGGACACCGCGATGTCCACCGTTTCATGGCGGGGGCCGCCGACGGCC
>NZ_AKJW01000094.1 GCF_000282135.1 Herbaspirillum sp. CF444 | reverse complement strand
GTTGTGCTCCTTGCGTGTGCCCCGGCACACGACGCGTCGCACGCCTTGCCAGCACCCTTTCTGGGAAGAACGCATCTCACGCCTATTTGTGAAATGAGTTCTAATATCAGTGCGTAGCGGCAGTCTGGTTCTGCAGCAACTGGCGCAAGGTCTCGACGGTATAGTCGATTTCCGCTTCCGTCGTATAACGTCCCAGTGAGAAACGAATGGCGCTGCGCGCCAGCGCGTCCGTCCGTCCGATTGCCGACAGCACGTAGGACGGCGCCGCATTGGCCGAGTTGCAGGCCGAACCCGCCGACACGGCGATATCCAGCAGTTGTCCCGCCACCGATACTTCGCCAGCCAGATCGAAACTCACATTCAGGTTGTGCGGGATACGCGTCTGCTCGCAGCCGTTCATGACCACGCCCGGCAGCACGCGCAGGCCATTCCACAAGCGGTCGCGCAAGACGCGGATGCGGGCGCTTTCTTCTTCCTGCAGTCGCGCCGCCAGGGCGAAGGCTTCGCCCATGCCGACGATCTGGTGCGTTGCCAGCGTGCCGGAACGCATGCCGTTTTCATGGCCGCCGCCGTCGATCTGGGCTTCCAGTTGCAGATCAGGGTTGTGGCGGACGAACAGGGCGCCGATGCCCTTTGGACCGTATATTTTGTGCGCACTGAACGACATCAGGTCGACTTTCAGCGTGTGCAGGTCGATGGCGATCTTCCCGGCCGCCTGCACGGCGTCGACGTGGAAGACGATGCCGCGTTCGGCGCATAGTTCGCCCAGTTCGGCGATCGGCTGGATGACGCCGATTTCATTGTTGACCATCATGACCGACGCCAGGATGGTGTCGGGGCGCAGCGCCGCCTTGAATTGTTCGATGGTGATCAGGCCGTTGGACTGCGGCTGCAGGAAGCTCACTTCGAAGCCGGCACGTTCCAGCGTGTGCATGGTGTCCAGCACGGCCTTGTGCTCGGTGGCCACCGTGATCAGATGCTTGCCGCGGCCTGCTTCGCGCAAGACATGCGCCGCGCCCTTGAGCGCCAGGTTGTTGGACTCGGTGGCGCCGGACGTCCATACGATCTCCGCCGGTTGCGCGCCGATCAGCGCGGCAACCTGTTTGCGCGCCTTTTCCACCGCGGCCTTGGCTTCCCAGCCGAAAGAGTGGGAACTGCTGGCCGGATTGCCGAATTTTTCCGTCAGATAGGTGCACATCCTGGCGGCAACGGCCGGATCGACCGGCGTCGTCGCCGAATAGTCCAGATAAATGGGAAATTGCAGCGCTGCCTTGTCGATGACGGGGCTGGCGGAGGAATCACAGGCGGAGGAAGCATTCATGGCAATGAATCCGTAATGGAGGGGCTGACGTTATGATGAAATCAATAGATGAAAAACGAATATAAATTAACTTCAATATGCAATTTATGACATTTTTTGCAAAGTCGCATGAAACCAGCCCAGGTCTGATCTCCGGCCGGCCAAACAGGCTGCCAAAGGCCTTCACACCAGTTTATGCAGTTTTTTCGTATTAACTTATGCAAAATGATTATACTGAAATGGAATGAACATATGTCTATAATCCGAAAATCATATAAACCATAATAATATGGACCTGAACCAACTGGAAGCTTTTTCGGCGGTGATGACGATAGGCAGCGTGACCGGGGCCGGGCGCAGCCTTGGCCGCTCGCAGCCGGCCGTCAGCAAGGCGATTCAGGATCTGGAGGGCGAACTCGGTTATCCCTTGTTCGATCGCAACGGCCCGCGCGTGACGCCGACCGACAAGGCTTTCCTCCTCTATGAAGAAGTCGAGCGCTCGCTGGTCGGCTTGCGCACCATCCGCGAACGCGCGCTGGAAATCGGCCGCGAAGAGCTGCAGCCGATTCACCTGGTGGCTACTCCGGCGCTGGCGTCGACCATCGCGCCGACGGCGCTGAAGCTGGTCGAGAAACACGGCTTGCCCGAACATATCCATCTGCGCAGCGCTTCGGCGGAGCAGGTCGTGCATTCGGTGCTGCACCGTACCGTCAGCCTCGGCCTGACCAGTTTGCCGGTGGCGCATCGCGGCCTCGATCTGCACTGGATCGGCCAGGCGCCCTGCGTGGCGGTGCTGCGCGCCGACAATCCGCTGGCCAAAGCTGACGTCGTAACGGTGGAGGCCTTGCGCGATCAGCGCGTGATCACCATGTCCAACCGCTATCGCCTGCGCCAGCGCATCGACATGGTGCTCGGCCGCGACAAGCCGCTGAACGTGGCGATCGAAACCAATACTTCATTCAACGCCATCATGGCCGCCCATGCCGGCCTCGGCGTGGCGCTGGTGGAGCCGATCACCGCGCTGGGCATGCCGATCGAAGGACTGGCGGTGCGTCCGCTGGCGGAAAACATTCCTTTTTATTTCGGCGTCGTCACGCCATTCGGCAAGCCGGTCGACAGCATCACGCAAGCCTTGATCGGCGCGATTGAAACGGCGGCAAGAAACATCCTGCACGGTTTCGTCAAACGCGATGCGGGCGACCACGACGATTTGCTGTAGCGGGGCGGATGGCATGTCAAGAACATGGATTGAACAAGCGTGCAGATGATTTTTACATTCAGCCTACAGGGAAGGGGCGCTCATCGTGAGTGAAACCACACATGCGACGAACTCGGCAAGCGGCCTGGCCGCGCTCGAAGCGCGCCTGCAGCAAGACTTGGCCTGGCTGGAGCTGCCGGCCAAATCCTGGGTGCCGCCCAAGACAGTGGACGATCAGCAAGTGCTGGACGTCGCCGTCATCGGCGGCGGCCAGGCCGGCATGGCCGCCGCCGTGTCGCTGCTGCATCTGGGCATCAACGCCGTGATTTATGACCAATCGCCGGCAGGTTTCGAAGGCCCGTGGGCGACCACCGCGCGCATGGAAACCCTGCGTTCGCCCAAAAAGCTGACCGGCCCCGCGCTGGGCTTTGCCGCGTTGACGTTCCGCGCCTGGTTCGAGGCGCAATTCGGACTGGAAGCCTGGGAAGCGCTGGATAAAATCCCGCGCCTGCAATGGATGGAGTATCTGCGCTGGTACCGCAAGGTCATGGCGCTGGACGTCCGCAACGATCATCGCGTCGACGCGATCCTGCCGCGCGCCGACGGCGTCGTGGAGCTGCATATCGACGCACCGTCGGGCAAGTCGGTGGTGCTGGCGCGCCGCGTCGTGCTGGCAACCGGCCGCGACGGTCTCGGCGGCGCCTACTTGCCGCCGTTGGCCGAGAGTCTGCCGCGTGAGCTGTGGGCGCATTCGTCCGACGACATGGACTACGGCAAGCTGGCCGGCAAGCGCGTCGGCGTGATCGGTGCCGGCGCTTCGTCCATGGACAGCGCCGCGACCGCACTGGAGGCGGGCGCGGAACGCGTCGACCTGCTGATCCGCCGCAAGGAACTGCCGCGCATCAACAAAGGCAAGGGCGCCGGCAATCCGGGCCTGACCAATGGCCACGTCAATCTGTCCGACGAATGGAAATGGCGCATCCGCCATTACATCAACGTGCAACAGACGCCGCCGCCGAGCGGCAGCGTGCAGCGCGTGTCCAAGTTCGCCAATGCGCGTTTCCTGTTCGGCGCATCCATCGACAAGGTCGAGGTCATCGGCGACAGCTTGCGCATCACCACGCCGCGCGGCGCCTTCGAGATCGATTTCCTGATTTTTTCGACGGGCTTTCGCATCGACTGGACCGTGCGTCCGGAATTCGCCGCCATCGCACCGCACATCCGCAACTGGCGTGCACGCTACATGCCGCCGGTCGGCGACGAAGACACGGAGTTGTCCGATTCGCCCGATCTGGGGCCGGCGTTCGAGTTCCAGCAAAAACATCCGGGCGGCTTGCCGGGCCTGGAGCGCGTGCATTGCTTTTGCTATCCGGCGGCCTTGACGCACGGCACGCTGTCGGGCGACATCCCGGCCATCAGCGACGGCGCGCAACGGCTGGCGCAGGGCATCGCTTCCCTGCTGTATGGCGAAGACGTCAACACGCATTACAAGAATATCCAGGCGTATGCAGAGCCGGAACTGATCGGCGACGAATGGACGCCTTCGGAACCGACCGCGCAGGAACGCCGGGGAGCAAGCCGATGAGCGGGGCTATCCTGCGCAGCGTCTTGCAGGCGCTGGCGGTGCTGCTGCTGATGACGATCATCGTCTTCTTCGGCCTGCACATGATCGGCAATCCGGTCGACATCCTGATCGGCCAGGACGTCGATCAGGTCGACCGCCTGCGCATCATCAAGGAGCTCGGCCTGGACCAGCCGATCTGGCGGCAATACCTGGCCTTCCTCAACGGCGCGTTGCACGGCAATCTGGGCAACAGCTTCGTCTACAACGAGCCGGCCATCAAACTGATCTTCCAGCGTTTGCCGGCCACGCTGGAGCTGGCTTTTGCGGCGCTGATCCTGGCGGTGCTGGTCGGCATCCCGCTGGGCTTGCTGGCAGGACTGTTTCCGGAAAACCTCTTCTCGCGCATGATCATGACCGGCAGCATCCTCGGCTTTTCGCTGCCGACCTTCTGGATCGGCCTGATGCTGATCATGGCCTTCAGCGTGTCGCTGGGCTGGCTGCCTTCGGGCGGACGCGGCCAGACGGCGGGCTTGTTCGGCATACAGTGGTCGTGGCTGACGACGGACGGCTTGCGCCACCTGATCCTGCCGGCGCTGAACCTGTCGCTGTTCAAGATTTCGCTGGTGATCCGCCTCACGCGCGCCAATGTGCGCGAAGTGCTGCCGATGGATTTCGTCAAGTTCGCACGCGCCAAAGGCCTGGCGCCGCTGCGCGTGGTGCTGATGTACGTGTTGCGCAATACGCTGATTCCGCTGGTGACGATACTCGGCCTGGAGTTCGGCTCGACCATCGCTTTTGCCGTCGTGACCGAAAGCATCTTTGCCTGGCCCGGCGCCGGCAAGCTGATCCTCGACAGCATCAATGCGCTGGATCGTCCGGTGATCGTGGCCTACATGATGGTGATCGTGTGCCTGTTCGTGACGCTGAACCTGATCGTCGACGTCTTGTACAAAGTGCTGGACCCGCGCGTGCGGGTGGAGGTCAAGGCATGAGCGAGATTGTTGCTCCGAAAGCTATCCCCATGACGCAGGAAGAAGTGCGCGCCAAGGTGGCCGCCTTGTCGGCATTCCAGACGCCGCGCCGCGAGTCGCCGTGGCGGCGCGTGCTGCGCGGTTTCCTGGCGTCGAAGACGGCCATGTTCGGCCTGGCCGTCGCCGTCCTGCTGATGATTGCCGCGCTGGCGGCGCCCTGGCTGACGCCGCAAAATCCCTACGACCTGATGCAGCTGGACGTGCTCGATGCGCGCCTGCATCCGGGCAGCGCCAACGGTCTTGGCACGTTCACGTACTGGTTGGGCACGGACGGGCAGGGGCGGGATCTGTATTCCGCAATTCTTTATGGCCTCCGCATCAGCGTCGGCATCGGCGTCGGTTCGGCCTTGCTGGCCGGCGTGATCGGCACCCTGATCGGTTTGCTGGCGGCGTATGCCGGCGGCAAGGTCGATGCGCTGCTGATGCGGCTGGCCGATCTGGTGCTGTCGTTCCCGTCGATCCTGGTGTCCATGCTGATCCTGGCATATCTGGGCAAGGGCATCTTCAACGTCATGGCGACGCTGGTGGTGCTGGAGTGGGCTTACTACGCCCGCACCGCGCGCGGCCAGGCGCTGGTCGAGCGGCAGAAGGAATACGTCGAAGCGGCGCGCGGACTCGGCGTGTCGGGCTGGCGCATCATGGTGCGTCATATCCTGCCGAATTGCCTGCCGCCGCTGATCGTCATCGGCACCCTGCAGATTGCGCGCGCGATCACGCTGGAGGCGACCCTGAGCTTCCTCGGCCTCGGCGTGCCGATCACCGAGCCGTCGCTGGGCCTGCTGATTTCCAATGGCTACCAATACATGCTGTCCGGCGAATACTGGATCAGCTTCTATCCCGGCATCGCCTTGCTGGTGGTGATCGTGGCGATCAACATGGTTGGCGATCGCCTGCGCGATGTCATGAATCCAAGGTGGCAGAAATGAGTGCATCCAACTCCGCGCCAACCCTTGAAGTACGCAATCTGCGTACCCACTTTTTCACACCCGGCGGCGTGTTGCCGGCGGTCGACGACGTCTCGCTGACGCTGGAGCGCGGCCGCATTCTCGGTCTGGTCGGCGAGTCCGGATCGGGCAAGACCGTGACCGGTTTTTCGATACTCGGTTTGCTGGATGCGCCGGGCCGCATTGTCGGCGGTCAGATTCTGTTCAAGGGACAGGATCTGGTGACGCTGGACAAGAAATCGCTGCGCAGCCTGCAGGGCAACCGCATCGCGATGATTTTCCAGGATCCGATGATGACGCTGAATCCGGTCTTGCGCGTCGAAGCGCAGATGATCGACGCCGTGCTCGCGCACAGCAAGGTCAGCCGCGACGAGGCGCGCCGGCTGGCGCGCGATACGCTGGGCATGATGGGCATCGCCAGTCCGGAAGAGCGGCTGCTGGCCTATCCGCATCAATTGTCCGGCGGCATGCGCCAGCGCGTGGCGATCGCGATTGCCATGCTGCACAAGCCCGACCTGATCATCGCCGACGAGCCGACCACGGCGCTGGACGTGACCATCCAGGCGCAGATTTTGTCGGAAGTGCAAAAACTGGCGCGCCAGCACGGCACCGCGCTGATCTGGATCACGCACGACCTGTCGGTGGTGGCGGGGTTGGCAGACGAGGTCGCGGTGATGTATTCGGGCCGTATCGTAGAACAGGGCAAAGTGTCCGACGTGCTCGATCGGCCGCTGCATCCCTATACGCAAGGCCTGATCGGCAGCTTGCCGGGCAATAACCGTCGCGGTGAGCGCTTGCGCCAGATTCCCGGCATCACGCCCAATTTGCTGCACCTGCCGCCGACTTGTGCATTTGCTGCGCGCTGCGAACGCGTCAGCGAACAATGCCTCACGCGTCCGGAAATCACGGAGCCGCTCAAGGCGCATTTCGTGCGCTGCTTCCATCCGGCCCTGCCGGTGAATGCCGTGGAGCTGCGCCATGGATAAAGCACTGGAACAAGTACAACCGCAAGCACCACAGCAAGCAATGGAAAAAGCAATCCCTTTGGTGGAGGCGCGCCAGGTCGGAAAACGTTTCGGCGAGCGCAAGTCGCGGCCGTTCGAATCCCAGCTGATCGCGCGCGGCTGGATGCGTCCGGCGGCAGTCACGCAGGCGCTCGATGCGGTCGACCTGCACGTCATGCCGGGCGAAGTGGTCGGACTGGTGGGCGAGTCCGGTTGCGGCAAGTCGACGCTGGGACGCATCGTCAGCGGATTGTTGCCGCCGTCGTCGGGACAGGCGCTGGTCGATGGCGTCGACCGCAACCAGCTCAGCGCACGCGAACAGCACGCCACGCGCCGCAAGGTGCAGATGATTTTCCAGAATCCTTACGCCAGCCTCAATCCGCGCCTGCGCGTCGATGAAATCGTCGGCGAAGCGGCGCTGATCCACGGCATGACCGACAAGGCCGGTCTCGACGACTACGTCAGCGCGCAACTGCTGCGCGCGGGGCTTGATCCAGAACTGCGCGATCGCTATCCGCATCAGTTCAGCGGCGGCCAGCGTCAGCGCATCGGTATCGCCCGTGCGCTCGCGGTGCAGCCGCAGATGCTGGTGGCGGACGAGGCGGTGGCGGCGCTGGACGTGTCGATCCAGGCGCAGATCCTCAATCTGTTCAGCGACTTGCGCGAACAGCTTGGGCTGACCTATCTGTTCATCAGCCACGATCTCGGCGCTGTCGAACATGTCTCCGATCGCGTGGTCATCATGTATCTGGGACGCATCGTCGAGAGCGCCGGCGTCGAGGAGTTGTTCGCGCGGCCGAATCATCCGTACACCCAGGCCTTGCTGGCCGAAGTGCCGCGCTTGCAGGCGCGCAACAAGTCGTTCACGGCGATCAAGGGCGAGATCCCCAGTCCCTTGCATCCGCCGCCGGGTTGCCACTTCCATCCGCGCTGTCCGCACGCCATGCCGTGTTGCCGAGAGGCGGCGCCGGTGCTGAAAGAAGTCGCGCCGGGCCACCTGAGCGCATGTCATTTGAACGATCAGTAGCATTGCAGCAAGCAGCATCGATATAAGAATCTCTTATCCACCACTACCGAGGATGATGAACATGAAGAAAACCGTACTTTCCAGCCTGCTGGCCGTTGCGCTGCTGGGAGCCGCCGCCGCCAATCCGGTCGGCGCACAGACGCTGAACATCGCATTCGCTGATCCGCTGTCTTCGCTCGATCCGCAACTCAACAACCACGCCGGCGACCGCTCCGTCGACCTGCATTTCTGGGACCTGCTGGTCGAGAACAATTACAACAAGCTGCAGCCGGGCCTGGCAGTAAGCTGGAAGAACATCGATCCGAAAACCTGGGAATTCAAGCTGCGTCCCAACGTCAAGTGGCAGGACGGCAAACCGTTCACCGCCGACGACGTGATCTTCTCGTACCAGCGCGCACGCGCCGTGCCGGGCAGCGTGGCGACCTTCGCCGGCTACCTGCGCACCGTGGAATCGGTCACCGCCAAGGATCCGCTGACGCTGATCATCAAGACCAACATCCCCAATCCCGACCTGCCGCTGAACCTGGCGTCGGTGCATATCGTCAGCAAGCACGTCGGTGAAAAATCGCAGACCGAAAACTACAACAGCGGCGCAGCCATGGTCGGCAGCGGTCCGTATAAATACGTTTCCTACACGCCGGGCGACCGCGTCATCATGGAACGCAACAACGACTACTGGGGCCCGAAGCAACTCTGGGAAAAGGTCAATTACCGCTACATCAATAACGCCGCCGCGCGTACCGCCGCCTTGCTGTCGGGCGACGTCGACGTCATCGACAAGGTGTCGGTGTCGGACCTGGCCAAGCTGAAGCAGTCGCCGAACGTCAAGGTGTTCCCATACAACGGCCTGCGCGTATTGCTGCTGCAACCGACTTTCCATGAAGGTCCGAGCCCGTACATCATCGACAACAACGGCAAGCAGCTCGACAAGAACCCGCTGCTCGACGCGCGCGTGCGCAAGGCATTGTCGCTGGCGATCAACCGCAAGGCGCTGGTCGACCGCATCCTGCAAGGCGCGGCGACCGAAGCCAATCAATGGATGCCGGCCGACACCTTCGGCTACAACCCGGACATCAAGAACATCCCCAACGATGTGAACCAGGCCAAGAAGTTGCTGGCCGATGCCGGTTTCCCGCAAGGCTTCAAGCTGACCATCCACGTGCCGAACGACCGCTATCCGCAAGCGCCGGAAACCATGCAAGCCGTGGCGCAGTTCTGGACCCGCATCGGCGTGAAGACGCAGGTGGAAGTGTTGCCATGGGCCTCGTACTCCGCGCGCGCCAACAAGAATGAGTTTGCCGTCAGCGTGCTGGCATGGGGCAACGGTACCGGCGAAGCCAGCTATGCGCTGGTGAACGTGCTGGCAACCGTCGACGCCAAGAAGGGCCTGGGCGCTTCCAACTGGAATCACTACAGCAATCCGGCCATCGACAAGGCGCTGGCCGACTCGACCGCCGAATTCGATGCCGCCAAGCGTGAAGCGATCCTGCGCAATGCCGCCAAGATCGTCTCCGACGACGCCGGCATCATTCCGCTGTATCACTATCAAAACATCTGGGCGGCAAAGAAGGGCCTGAAGGTAACGCCGGCCAGTAGCGACCGCACCACCGCGATGATGGTGACGCAGGACAAGAAGTAATTGCTCAACTACTGCTCAACTACTGTTCAACTGCCTGATGAGGAGGGCCGCAACATGACTACGCCTGATTCCACGCTGAAGATCACCGTTGTTCCGGCCGACGGCCTGATCGACGTGCCGCGTCGCATCGTTGTCACGGGCGCGGCGCCGGGCGAACTGGTGCAGGTGTCCAGTCGCACGCCGCGCGCCGGAGCAGCCTGGCAAAGCAGTGCGCGCTTTGTTGCGGATGCCGCCGGCCATGTCGACTTGTCGCTGGCGCCTGCGCTTGAGGGCGGCTATGAAGGCATTGCGGCGATGGGGCTGCTGTGGTCGCAAATACCGGAGCAGGAAGGCAAGCGCGAGCTGTTTCACCAGGACGTACGGCAGCCTTTGACGACGACGTTGTCGGTTCAGGCGGCGAGCGGCAATGCGGACGCTGAGCTGGTGCAGCGGTTGTGCGCCGACGGCGTGATCCGCAGAGAAGTGCGCGAGCAAGGCCTGGTCGGCACGCTGTTTTTGCCGCCCGCATCGTGTGGCGCCGGCCCGTATCCGGCCGTGATGATCCTCAACGGGTCCGGCGGCGGCATCAACGAACCGCGCGCCGCCTTGTATGCGTCGCACGGTTACGCTGCTTTTGCGCTGGCGTATTTCAAGGCGCCGGGGCTGTCGGATTACATCTCGAATACGCCGTTGGAATATTTTGAAAAAGGCCTGGACTGGCTGCGCGCCACCGTCAGGCCATTGCACGATTTCGTCGCCGTCAGCGGCCAGTCGCGCGGCGGCGAGCTGGTCTTGCTGCTGGGCGCGACGTTTCCGGAAAAAGTCTCGGCGGTGCTGGCCTATGTGCCGAGCGCGCTGGTGCACAGCGGCCAGAACGCCTGCGATCCGGCGATCGGACGGGAAGGCCCGACCTGGCTGCTGGACGGCAAGCCCTTGATCCATCAATGGGAAAACAATCGCCACGCCAGCTGGGAGCCGTTCGATCAAGGCCCGCCGCCGCATCGTCATGCATTGGCCATGCTGACTGCCTTGCAGGACAAGGAGGCGGTGGCGAAGGCGCGCATCCACGTGGAAAAAATCCAGTCCCCGGTGTTGCTGTTCTCGGCGACCGACGACGGTTCCTGGCCGTCCAGCGTGTATGCCAGGATGGTCAGCGACAAGCTGGCGGAAGTCGCGCATCCGCATGCGGTGGAGTGGCACGACTATCAGGACGCCGGTCACGCGATTCTGTTTCCCTATGTGCCGACGACGCAGATCAGCTACGCCCATCCGGTGTCCAAACGCATCAGCACCGGCGGCGGACAGCCTGCCGCCAACGCGCATGCCGACCATCACTCATGGCAGCACGCGCAGCAATTTTTACGGAATGCCATCGCTCAGAAAGAGCAGGAGCAGGCATCCCTCACTCGAAAGGAAGTTTCATGACGACGCAAGTGGAATACAACCTCGACAACGATGTCATCGACAAGCTGGTCGGCTTGCAGGCAGGCGGCAACCTTCACGCCTTGCGCCATCAGCGCGAAAAAGTGGCGGTGGCGACGCAGGGCAGCTACGACACCTTGTTCGATCCGGCGCTGGAGGGCATTGGTCTCGACGAGCGCTTGCTGGTGGCGCTGTATGCCTGCCGCCTGGCCGGCGCGACGGACGTGGCGGCGCATTACCGCGCACGCCTGGAAGCCTTGCCCGCCGGTGCTGTCGATGCCGCACAGCTGGCCGTTGCTGCCTCGGGCGAACCGGAGCAACTGCCCGCAGGTCGTCTGCGCGCGATGCTGGTCTTTGCCCGCGCCCTGACCGAGCGTCCGGTCGAAGGCGACAAGGCCGCGCTGCATACGCTGCCAGCCGCCGGCATCAGCACGCCGGCGGTGGTGGCCTTGTCGCAACTGATCGCCTTCATCTCTTATCAGATCCGCGTCGTGGCCGGTCTGAAGGCGATGAAACTGGCAAGCAATTGAGAGCGGAGAAACCATGAGCACTATCATCAAATCGCACGGCTTCACCAACGAATCGCTGGAATGGGACGCCTGGCTCGACGTGATCGATCTCGACAAGGCCACCGAAGACCAGATCAAGGTCCTGGAAGAGAGTCATCCCAAGGCCAAGACCTCGGACTACTACTTGTTCCTCGGCCATCAGCCGGACATCCTGCGCCAGCGTTCCGCCGCCTTCAACGCCATCATGTATGCGCCGGGCGGCATGTCGCGCGCCGAGCGCGAATTGGGCTCGATGGTGGTGTCGCGCATCAACGGTTGCGTTTATTGCGCCTCGGTGCACGCCCAGCGTTTCGAACAATTGGCCAAGCGCAACGACACCGTGCAGCAAGTGTTCGACGATCCGTACACGGCCGGCACCGATGCGCGTGAAAAAGCCATCTCGCAGTTTTCCATCGACCTGACCAAGAACCCGAACGACGTCAATGCCGCCGGCATCCAGGCGCTCAAGGACGTCGGCCTGAACGAGCAGGAAATCCTCGACCTGATCCATTCGGTGGCGATCTTCGCCTGGGCCAACCGCCTGATGCTCAATCTGGGCGAACCGGTTTTTCCGGCTTCGGAATAAGCGGAAGCAAGCTCATCACAGGAGACAGACATGCTGATACCCGATACTTTGGTTTATGCCGACACGCATGAGTGGATCAGGCAGGAAGACGACGGCACGCTGACGATAGGCATCACCGATTTCGGTCAGGACCAGTTGGGGCCGCTGGTGTACGTGCAGACGCCGGATGTCGGCAGCGTGCTCAAGCGCGGCGCCGATGCCGGCGTGGTCGAATCCAACAAGACCGCGTCCGACGTGCATGCGCCGGTCGACGGCGAAGTGCTGGCCGTCAACACGCTGCTGGCCGATACGCCGGAAGCGATCAACGAAGCGCCGTACGAGCAGTGGATTTTCAAGCTGCGGCCGTTGATGCCCTTTGACGAATCGACGTTTCTGGATGCCGCTGCTTATACGAAGATGATCGGCTGATTTTTTTCGCTCTTGTAAAAGAGCGTCTGCGATGTAATGCAGATATAAGCTTTGGCAAAAGCGTTGAGGAGCCAGACCACTTCGCAGGCGAAGGTGCGTAAAACGCCTTTGATCGATACCGGATACATGCCGTGTTGCCCGAGGTCAGGCAAGCATGTCGACCCGTCCCGTGGCCAGGTTGTAGACGCCGCCGACGATCCTGAGTTTTTTCTCGGCGACCAGTTTGCCGATGATCGGCGCCGCGTGTTCAAGCCGCTCGACGTTCAGTTTGACGTTCTGCCTGATGACGTTGTCCGTCTTGTCGCCTTGTTCTTTTCTTGCCGCGCGCACTGCCGGTGCGATCGCTGTCGTGACGGTCTGGATGTGGCCGGGATATTGCTGATGTTTCTCGACGGCTGAAATCGCGGCGATGACGGCGCCGCAACTCTGATGTCCGAGCACCATGATGAGCGGCGTCTTGAGCACCAGCGCGCCGTATTCCAGGCTGGCGAGGATGTCGGGGGAGATGTAGTTGCCAGCCACGCGCGCGACGAACAGGTCGCCTCGCTTTTCGTCGAAGCACAGTTCGGGCACCACTCTCGCATCTGCGCAACTGACGATGGCGGCATAAGGATTTTGCCCGCCCACGAGCGCGGCTCTGTCCTGCATGAAATCGAAGGGCTGTGAATTTCCGCTGACATAGCGTTGATTGCCGGCAAGCAGGCGCTCCAGCGCGGCGTCGGGCGTCAGTACGTTTTCCGGTTTGGGCAAGGGTTTCTCGTCAGCCGCGAATGCCCGGCTCATCGATAATCCCGCCAATCCAAGGCCTGCTCCCGACATCGTTTTCAGGAAATCTCGTTTGCTGGCGGCATTGTCGGGGAGCTTGTCTTTCACATCGCATTGCTGGCACATTTCCGGCTCCTTGTTCTTGTGATCGAATTGGCAGAAAAGCGTGACGCTGCTTGATGGGCGACGAAGCGCTGCTGAGAGAGTACTCGCAAGAGTCGAATTGGGCGAGTCCGGCGTTGCTTTTTACCTGCAAAAACGACGCCGATCGAAAAGATTTTCGAAGAATTTTTTCAGGCAATCTATTTCCACATGCCCCGCATGCGCGCCGCCACGTCCACGCGCATTTGCCTGGCGTCGGGTCGGCCGTTCGGGCCGACGGTCGCCACCGGCCATGCGCTGCTGGAAAAATGCGGCAGCATGCCCGGCGGGATGAAACGGGTGCGTGACGCGTAGACGTGACGGTCGCCTTGCGCATGCTGGCCGCCGGTGAAGAATTTTTGCGGCACCATCAGGTGCAGGTCGTCTTTGGCGCGCGTCATGGCGACGTACAGGAGCCGGCGTTCTTCTTCGATTTCATCGGTGCTGCCGGTGGCCAGGTCGGCAGGGATGCAACCGTCGACCACGTTGAGCACGTACACCGATTTCCATTCCTGCCCCTTGGAGGAATGGATGGTCGAGAGTATCAGGTAGTCCTCGTCGAGCAGGGGGATGCCGGACTGATCGCTGGTGGCGTCCGGCGGGTCCAGCGTCAGTTCGGTGAGGAAGCGCTCGCGCGACGGATAGCCGGAGGCGATCTGCTCCAGTTGCAGCAGGTCGGCCTGGCGCGTGGCGGCATCTTCGTGGTTGCGTTCCAGATGCGGCGCATACCAGTTGCGCGCATGGGCGATTTCGCCGGGCCAGCCGGACTTGCCTTGCGCCATGCATTGCAGTACTTCGACGAAGGCGCCCCAGTCGTCGCCGGCGCGTGGCGGCGCGGGCAGGGTGGACAAGGCGGCAATCGGATCGGCCTGCATCGCCATGGCGTCGAGCACCTTTTGCGCCGAGCCGGGACCGACGCCGGGAAGCAACTGCATCAGGCGGAAACCGGCCACGCGATCGCGCGGATTCTGCACGAAGCGCAGCATCGCCAGCATGTCCTTGACGTGGGTGCTGTCGAGGAATTTGAGGCCGCCGAATTTGACGAAGGGAATGTTCCTGCGCACCAGTTCGATTTCGAGCGGACCGCTGTGGTCGGAGGCGCGGAACAGCACGGCTTGCTGTTTGAGCGTACTGCCGGCTTCGCGGTTTTCCAGCACGCGCTCGACGATGTAGCGTGCCTGGTCGGCTTCGTCGCGCACGGAGACCAGACGCGGTTTGTCGCCGGAGCTGCGCTCGGTCCACAGGTTTTTGGTGAAACGCTCCAGCGCCTTGTCGATGACGCTGTTGGCGGCGGCCAGGATGGGTTGCGTCGAACGGTAGTTGCGATCGAGCGTGACGATGTCGGCCGGCGGATCGAAGGCGCGCGGAAAATCGAGGATGTTGCGCACCGTCGCCGCGCGGAAGGAGTAGATCGCCTGCGCATCGTCGCCGACCACGGTCAGGCCGCGGCCGTCCGGCTTCAGCGCCAGCAGGATGGAGGATTGCAGGCGGTTGGTGTCCTGGTATTCGTCCACCAGCACGTGGTCGAAGCGGGCGCCGATGTCGTCGGCCAGCAGGCGGTCTTCGATGGTCTGCGCCCAGTACAGCAGCAGGTCGTCATAATCGAGCACGTTGTGCGCCTGCTTGGCTTCCACATAGGCGCCGAAGAGCGTGCGCAGTTGCGCTTCCCATTCGGCGCACCAGGGAAAAACCTTGTGCAGGATGCTGTCGAGCGGCGCTTCGGAATTGACGACGCGCGAATAAATGGCCAGGCAGGTGGTCTTGAGCGGGAAACGCTTTTCCGTTCTGGACAAGCCGAGTTCGTGCCGCACCAGATTCATCAGGTCGGCGGAATCTTCGCGGTCATGGATGGAGAAATTGGGATCGAGGCCGATCTGGTCGGCGTATTCGCGCAGGAGCCGCGCACCGATGCCGTGAAAGGTGCCGGCCCACGACAGCGCATCGGCCATGATGCGGCCGTTGGCGCCCATCGCCTCGTCGCAGATGCGTTGCACGCGGCGCGTCATTTCGGCGGCGGCGCGGCGCGAAAACGTCATGAGCAGAATGCGGCGCGGATCGGCGCCATTGACGATCAGGTGGGCAACGCGATGAGCGAGGGTGCTGGTTTTTCCCGAGCCGGCGCCGGCGATCACCAGCAGGGGGCGGGCAGGTGTGACTTCACATTGTCCCGGGAGAATGCCGAATTCCACCGCCTGGCGTTGTTCGGCATTGAGTTTTTCCAAATAGTCGACGTTCATTCCTGGTTTGCCTGGCAGCGTGCGGTCATTGATGCATGGATAGATGGCGCGGACCTGCAGCACGGACTGGCCGCAGGCGAAATGCGTATTCTACTGTTGTTTTATACAGCTGTGACGCCGGTTGCCTATTCCTGAAGCCGCGCTTTCGTACCACCGCTGAAAATACATTTGCCATCGATGAAAAAGCGTCAATGAAATTTGTCGAACGACTGCCTATACTGCGATGATCCTGATCCGCAAACGGAAATCGTCGTTTGCTGCAACGCCAGATCCGGCGCGGCCTGCAGACCGATGGACAACATACCCGGATGGATTGTCGTGGCGTGATTTTATTTGCGCAAATGTGTCGGATAAGGCTTGTATTCAACGACGATTTTTGGTTAGAATTTCCTTCCGGTAACTCCATGAAGAGGTGTGGCTATGAACAAGACTCTCGCTTTGCTCGACTGTTTGGCCCAACTCAAGGAGGCGCAGAATTGCGCGGATGCCTTGCTCTCCGACATCGTCGCCGACGCCGTGCGCGCGAACAAAGGCAAGGGCGACGTTCCCAAGCCTGCGACGTTGAAAGCCTTCCGCAATGCGCTCAAATCCGCCAACACGCATTGTTATCAGGCCGAGTTGATCCTCGCCGAGTTTGACGCTTTGCAAACGGTCATGCCCATCGGCAAGCAGCAGCTTCCTTCCGTTGCATACAGTGTCTGACCGCAAGACCGGATAGCCAGCGTCCGTCTCCGGCGGCGGTTGCGGACTGCTCGTTCCGGATACCGGCCTGTCTTCGCGATGACCACGCACCAAAGATGCTGTCCGATATCGTTGAATGACTGATTCTGTGCAGCCGTTTGCCAATATGACGCCTATACCGGGCATGTCGCGTCGTTTGTCCCGGCGGGGAAAATAAAAATAAAATACTGTGTCCAGGGAGAATATTCATCCGTGTGGATTTATCCCGGTTGCCGTGGAACATTGTTGCCGACAGACGCACTTAAATAGGTGTCGTGTTCATTTGCGCGACAGACCGCGCGTAACTTTGTGTCTACAATGGACCAAGTAGGCATAGGCATCGATACACGACACGCTCCGTAGCTGTTTCTTGATGTGCATCCCCTGCAATCAGGGAGTTAAATTGCGACCTGGATTTTCATTGAAGGCAAGATGGCCCCGAATCCTGATCCAGGACGGATGGGGCTTGTCGGTCTGCTTTGTCTTGCTGTCGTCGCTGGTGCTGGTGGTGATCTGGGGCATTACGATGATGCACGTGGCCAGCGAAAAAAAGCTGGCAATGGAAAGCGCCGCCGGCGAGAGCAAGAACATGGCCGCCATCATGGCGACCAATCTCAATGACCGCATGGATCGCGCCATACTCTATGGGACGATTGCCAACAAAGTACTCGATGGCGATCCGGCTGCCGCGGAGTATCTGAACCTGCTGTTCAACGGCGATACCGCCTATGTCCGTGCTGCCGTCTTTGACGGCGACATGCGCTTGCGTTATTCATCGAGCGGGCTGCCGACCGAGAGCGGTTTTGCCGAGCTGGTCCGGCAGACCTATCCCGCCGCATCCGCCGCTGCAGCGCCTCCCCAAGTCGGTTCGGTGATGCTGGGCAAGCCCGAGGGTTACGCCTGGCGCATTCCCTTGCTGGTGTCGCTGAACAGCCCCAAAAACAATGTGCACGGCTTCTTTGTGGCGGTGCTTGATATCGGTCGCTTTCTTTCGGACTATAAACAGATCGGCGACGGTTATCGCGTATCGGTGGACGGCGCGACGGGGTTGCCGTTGGTGACGCTTATCGACGGCAAACTGCTCGTCGGCGGCAATGAAGGCATCGTCAACAAGTTCAGCAGCAACGATAGTGCCCGCAGTGAGCCCGGCGTAAGCAACCACCGGAAACTCACGGCGTATCCGCTGGCCGTCACGGTCAGCCTGAATCCGGATTTCATCGTTGCCGACCTGACGCAATCGCACTATGAATATGTCCGCTACGCCATCGTCATTTCGATTGCGGTGGTATCGTTGACGCTGATTCTGATCGGGATCTCTTACCACCGGAAAAAACTCTACCAGCGGCTGGAGCACTCCGAGCGCGAAAAAATCTGCCTCATCGAACAACTCGAAAAAGAGAAGACCCGCGCCTATCAGCTGGCCTCGCACGACTATCTGACGGGCATCCCCAATCGCATGCTGTTCAACGAGCTGGCCGCCGCCGAGCTGTCGCGCGCCAAGCGCAGTCCCAATCTCTACGCCTTGTTCTTCATCGACCTGGACGGTTTCAAGCCGATCAACGACACGCTCGGCCATGCCGTCGGCGATCTCTTGCTGCAATCGGTGGCGCAACGCCTGTGCGCCAGCCTGCGCGAATACGATCTGGTGGCGCGGTTGGGTGGCGACGAGTTCGTGGTCCTGCTGTCCGACATCAGGTATCAGAGCCAGATTGCCGATATCGCCGACAAGCTGGTCAAGACCGTCGGCGCGCCTTATCTCAATCTCGCCGGACACGAGGTGCACACCAGCCTCAGTATCGGCATCGCGTTGTTTCCCGACGACGGACACACCGTCGACGAGTTGCTCTCCAAAGCCGATACGGCGATGTATGTCGCCAAGAAGGCGGGCAAGGGCGCCTATCGCTTCCACGATCCCGGAATGCGCGGCGGCCAGGTCAGCCGCTTGCCGACCGATACGCGCTATCTCTCCGCCTAGTTGGCGGTTCTAAGCGGTCTGCCGCGATTTCAGCTGTTTGAGAAACGCCCGCACCACCGGCGATTTCTCATGCCGCCGCGACGCCAGCGCAATCGCGCCGGGAATGCTCTTGCCTTCGATCTGCCGATACACCACGCCCGGCATATGTACGCGCTGCATCACGGAAACCGGCACGATGGCGACGCCTTGCCCCAGCGACACCAGCGTGATGACGGCCACGAGGCCACCGGGATTGGCGACCGTGCGCGGCACGAAACGTCCGCGCCGGCCGACTTCCATCGTACCCGACGCCTGTTCGGGAAGGATGAATTGCTCGGCGGCGAGATCGGCTGCCGGCAGGATTTCTTTCTGCGCCAGCGGCGAGTCTTCCGGCAACGCGGCGACGAAATCGTCATACAGCAAGGTCAGGACGGCGACGTCCGGCGGGCACGGCACCGGGGGCCGGATGAAAGCCAGATCCATGCCGCCGTTGCTGACCATGACGGGGAGGCTGTCCATGGGCGCTTCGATCAGGTTGAGCTTGACCAGCGGATAGGCGCTGCGAAAGCGCGCCACTTCCGTTTGCAGCAAACCTGAATAGGCCGCCGAGGCGATGTAGCCGATCTCGATGCGCCCGATCTCGCCGCGCCCTGCGCGCCGGGCAGCTTCTTCCGCGCGCGCTGCCTGGTGCAGCGTGCGCAATACTTCCTCGCGAAAAACTTCGCCCGCTGACGTCAGGTGCACCGAGCGCTTGGTGCGTTGGAACAGGCGCACGTCGAGCAGGCGTTCGATTTCCTGGATCTGCTTGGTCAGCGCCGGGGGCGAAATGCCAAGCTGCTCCGCCGCGCGGGCGAAATGCAAGGTCTCGGCAACAGCAGCAAAACAGCGGAAGTGGCGTAGTTCCATGGGGATTCCAATAATTAACTACAGGGAAATTAAATTACAGTTTTTGTGTAATAAAGATAATTATAGGCAGGATTAGAATGGCTCGCATCTCCCAACGGAATGAGGAATGCCATGCACCTGAAACCAGCCTTTGCCACGCTGTCCCTATGCCTGCTGGGCGCGACGTCGACAAGTCTCAGCGTCTCCGCCTTTGCTCAACAGAAAGACGGTGTCGCAGCGAGCAAGCGTGTGCTGTCGCTTGAAATGGCGAGGACTGTCGTCGCCGCCGCACAGGACGAAGCGCGCAAGAACGGCTGGCCCGGCGCAATTGCCGTGGTGGATGACGGTGGCTGGCTGATTCTTGCCGAACGCATGGACAACGCGGCAACGACCCTGGGGGCGGGCGTGGCAAGCGAGAAGGCGCGTACCGCCGCCTTGTTCAAGCGTCCTTCCGCCGACCTGGAAAACGCCGTCAACAACGGCCGTCCCGCCGCCATCACGGCCGGCTTCGTCATGATGGAAGGCGGCTTGCCGATCGTGATCGACGGCCAGGTGGTCGGCGCCATCGGCGTCAGTGCCGACACCAAAGTGCATGACAGCCAGATCGCCCGCGCCGGCCTGGCGGCATTGAGGCCATGAAATCGCGAGCCGCCGACATGCACATCGATCACCCGATTCCCGGGCATCCCGACAAGGAACGCCGCAAAGCGCGCAACATCCTGCTGATCTGCTCCAGCGTATGTGCGCTGATCGTGCTCGACACCAATATCGTGGCGGTGTCGTTGCCCTCGGTGGCGCGTTCGCTGCATGCGGATTTCAGCGACATCGAATGGATCGTCAGCGCCTACATGCTGGCGTTTGCTTCCTTGCTGTTGCCGGCCGGCAGCCTGGCCGACCGCTTCGGCCGCAAGCGCGTGATGCTGCTCGGGCTCGGTCTGTTCAGCGTGGCGTCGCTGGGATGCGGGTTGGCATGGTCGGTGGAGGTCTTGCAACTGTCGCGCGCGCTCAAGGGTGTCGGCGCGGCGATGTTGCTGACTTCGGCGCTGGCCGTCATCGGCCATGTGTTTCACACGGAGAAAGATCGTACGCACGCCTGGGCCGTGTGGGGCGCCTGCATGGGCGTGTCGATGACGGTGGCGCCTTTGCTCGGCGGCGTGATCACGCAACTGCTCGGCTGGCGCTGGATCTTCCTGTTGAATCTGCCGGTGTGCCTGTGCCTGGGGACGCTGGTGTATCGCGAGGTGAGCGAATCGGGCGACGCCGCAAGTGACGCCGATTCCGCACGTCTCGATCCCTGGGGCAGCCTCTTGCTCAGCGGCGGCCTGTCTTTCCTGATCTGGGGCTTGATCAGCGCCAATGCATCCGGTTGGACCAGTCACGCCACCGTGCTGCGCGTGGCCGGCGGCCTGTTGTTGCTGGCCTTGTTCATCCCGGTGGAATTGATGCAGAAGCGGCCGATGATCGATCTGCGTCTGTTTCGCCGCGCGCCGTTCGTCGGCGCGGTGCTGGCGATGTTCGGCTATGCCGCCGCGGCGCAGGTGATGATGACGTTCCTTCCCTTGTACCTGCAAAATGCGTTTTCGTATTCGGCCGTTACCGCCGGAGTGGCGATGTTGCCGTTTGCACTGGCAATGATGATTTTTCCGCGCGTCGGCGTTGCACTGGCGCAGCGCATGTCCCTGCATGGCTTGATGGCGTTCGGGATGGCGCTGGTCTGCGTCGGCAATGTGCTGGTCGCGGTGGCGGCTTACCAAGGCATCTATTGGACGGTGCTGGCGGGGATGATCGTGACCGGCAGCGGTGCAGGGCTGCTTAACGGCAACACGCAAAAGGCGATCATGCATTGCGTGCCGCGCGAGCGCACCGGCATGGCGTCGGGCATCAGCACGACGACGCGCTTTTCCGCCATCGTGCTGGCGATTGCCTGCCTCGGCTGCGTGCTGACGGTGCGTACCGGCAGCTATCTGAAGGAGGCGTTGCTCGGCGCCAATTTGCCGCAGCCGGCGCGAATCAACGATGTGGTGGAACGCATCGTCGCCGGCGACAGCGCCGCCGCATTGCCGGCGCTGCACAACAGCGCGCAGGCCTTGCAACTGGCGCAAACCGGTTTTGCGCATGCGTTTTCGTTGTTGATGCTGGCTGCCGCGGCCATTGCCGCCGTATCGGGAATACTGCTGTTTCGTTTGATGAGCAGCGGCAACAAGACGGCGTCAATCGATGCCGTGACGGTCTGAACAGGAGAAACCGACATGAAGCCACGTGAGTCCAACACCATACGGAACCGTTCTTTTCTCGCCACGCTGGCGGCGGTGTTCTGGTCTTTCGTCGGCTTGCGCCGGCGCGCCGACTATGAAAAGGATGCGACTTCGCTCAATCCGTTTTATGTGATCGGCGCGGGCCTGATTGCCGTCGCCATGTTCATTGCCGTGTTGCTGATCGTTGTACGGATGGTCGTCGGCGGCTGAAAGTCCGGCAAGGATATGCATCATGCCGGCGTCGGGCGCGGATGTCGCGCGTTCAGTGACGGATGATGTCCGTTGTCTTCTTGACAGGAGTATTGCAATGGCTACCAAAAACTTGCAGCAGTTTTTGCGCACCTATGGGAGATATCGTCGGGACGGCATGCATCATCAGCAGCGGGCGGGCGCCTTCATTTTCATCATCTTGCTGTTGTTCTCGTTCTCCGCGCACCGGGCCGAACTGGACGCCGCCATGGCGCTCCTGCTGGCCGAAATCGGCACGAATTGCATCTGGTGCTCGATTACGCCTTATTGATCCGGCACAGGCGCGCATCGACCCGGAGCAGGTGTTACAGCAATAATTCTTTCGCCAGATCCCGCCTGGAATCGCTTTGCGTGTCGAACTTCAACGCCTGCTCCACATGATGCAGGTGATGCAGCATCAGCTCGACCGCTTCCTCGGTCTTGCCGGCCTTGGCGGCGGCGATGAAGGCGGAGTGTTCCTCGGTCGAACAGATCGCATCGCGCGTGGATTGATACAGCATGGTGATCAGCGAACTGCGGCCGGCCAGTTTGACGAGGATGTCGGTCAGCACTTCGTTGCCGACGATGTTGGCCAGCAAGATGTGGAAATCGCTGAGCAGCGTCGAGCGGACCTGGGGATTGTTTTCTTCGATGGCGTGGCGTTCCTCGCGCAGATGCGCTTCCAGCCGGGTATAGTCGTCGTCGCTTGCGCGCGCGATGAATTCCCTGACCATGGCCGCTTCGAGCGTGCGGCGCACGAAGAAAATATTGCGCGTTTCTTCCACGGTCGGCTTGCTGACGAAGGCGCCCTTGTCCGGAATCAGGTCGATCAGCTTGTCCTTTGCCAGCATCACCAGCGCCGCGCGAATCTTGGTGCGGCTGACCTGGTAGACGCGCGCCAGCGCTTCTTCGCGGAGTTTTGCCCCGGGCGGAAGGCGCTGTTCGGCGATGGCGACGGTAATGTCGCGCGCAATCGCTTCTGAACTGTCGGGGGGAAGTGCTGCTTCGGTCATAGGATGGACAGGCTGTTGTATGAGGCGGTTTCCGATAAGACTCCGAATTGTACCCCTGTATTTTGCACTATCCATCCCAGTAGTTTTACTCGAACGTGGCCGCAGGAATTTCACCATTGAGCACGGCGCGTGCGCGGGTCTTGTCGATGTCCTTTTCCCACGAAGCGACCACGACGGTGGCGACGCAGTTGCCGAGCAGGTTGCCCAGCGCGCGGGCGATGCCGACGAACCAGTCGATCGACAGCACCAGCACCAGGCCGACCACGGGAATCGCCGGAATCGTCGTCAGCGTCGCCGCCAGGATCACGATGGCGGAACCCGGCACGCCATGCGCGCCCTTGGAGGTAATCAGGGCAATCGCCAGGATCATCAGCAAATCGCCCATCGCCAGGTGCGTATTGGTGGCTTGCGCGATGAAGACCGCCGCCATGGTGAGGTAGATGGAAAACGCGTCGAGGTTGAACGAATAACCGGTAGGAATCACCAGGCCGACGGTCGACTTCTTGATGCCCATGTGTTCGAGTTTTTTCATGATCTGCGGCAGCACGCTGTCGGACGAGGCGGTCGCCAGCACCACGATCAGTTCTTCGCGCAGATAGGCGATCAGCTTGAAGATGCTCAGACCCGAAGTACGCAGGATCGCGCCCAGCACCACCACCACGAAGAAAATCACCGCGCCGTAGAACAGCAGCACCAGCATGCCCAGTTGCTTGAGCGAACCGATGCCGTAGCGGCCGACCGTGAAGGCGATGGCGCCGAACACGCCCAGCGGCGCCAGGCGGATGATGAAGGCCATGCACTTGAAGAAGGCTTCCGACAGCGAAGAAATCAGCGCCACCGTCGGCTTGCCTTTGTCGCCGATCAGCAGCAGGGCGCAACCGAAAATGACCGAGATCAGCAAGACCTGCAGCACGTCGCCGGAGGTGAATGCGCTCACGACCGTGCCGGGGATCAGCTTCATGATGAAGTCGGCGAAGCTGGTGCCCTTGACCTTGCTGGCCGTCTCGACATAGCTGGACAAGCCGCTTGGGTCGAGGTTGGTCGGATCGATGTTCATGCCCGCGCCGGGTTGGAACACGAAGGCCAGCACCAGGCCGAGGACGAGGGCGATCGTCGTCACGATTTCAAAGTAGATGATGGCCTTGACGCCGACGCTGCCGACCTTCTTCAGATCGCTGGCGCCGCAAATGCCTTGCACCACCACGCAAAACACGATCACCGGAATGATCATCTTGATCAGCTTGATGAAGCCGTCGCCGAGCGGTTTAAGGCTTTGGGCAAAATCCGGATAAAACAGTCCGACGACGATGCCGGCAATGAGGGCGACGACGACTTGCCCGAACAAAGATTTCAAAAATCGATTCACCTTGGTCTCCTGATGTTGTGCTGGATGGGCGCGTCATGGGGATGTCGCGTCCGCTGTGCAGATTTCCATTTACTTCAGCTTTTGTATTTTTTCAGCTTCGGCAGCCGCTCCTACGGCCGTTGTTCCTTTGCTAACGGATCGTTATTTACATAAATTCTTTGACGCGCCGGAACAAGCTCACTATATTGCATACAATTTGTGAATACAATAAAAATATGCAATCCTGACGAAACTAAGGAGACAGCCGTGAAAAATGTTCCAGAGCAATACCAGCGTTGCGGGCAAGAGATCATGCAGCGCGCCGATGCGCTTGCCGTCCACACGGAGGCCGACGGCATGCTGACGCGCACTTATCTGACGACGATGCATCATGCCGCCGCACGACAACTCAGTGCATGGATGCTTGCCGCCGGCATGCAGGTCCGCCGCGACGCCGCCGGCAACGTCATTGGCCGCTATGAGGCCGCGCCCGGCCATGCCGATGCGGCGGCGCTGGTCACCGGGTCGCACTTCGACACGGTGCGCAACGGCGGCAAATACGACGGCAACCTCGGCATCCTGTTGCCGGTGTCGTGCATTGCCGAATGGCATCGCGCAGGCCGGCGTTTTCCGTTTCCCATCGAGGTAATCGGTTTTGCGGAAGAAGAAGGCGTGCGCTTCAAGGCGACCTTGCTCGGCAGCCGCGCCGTTGCGGGCACCTTCGACAAGGCCGTGCTGGACAACCTCGACGAGCAAGGCAACAGCATGCGCGAGGTCATGCGCGGCGCCGGTTTCAATCCGGAGCAACTCGATGCATCGGCATGGCCGGCTGCGGCGGTTGCCGCCTTCGTCGAAGTGCATATCGAACAAGGACCGCTGCTGCTCAACGAAGCGCTGCCGGTCGGCGTGGTGACGGCGATCTCCGGCGCGACGCGTTTCATGGGAGAACTGCAAGGATTGGCCGGACATGCCGGGACGGTGCCCATGCACATGCGCCGCGACGCCGCGATGACGGCGGCGGAGATCGGTTTGTACATCGAACGGCGCTGCAGCAGCCAGCCCGGTCTGGTCGGCACCATGGGCATCATGGAAGTGCCGAACGGCGCGGCCAATGTGGTGCCGGGCAGCGCACGGTTTTCCATCGATATTCGCGCCGAGCAGGACCGGATCCGAGAAGACGCGGTAGTCGATGTCGTGGCCGAGATCGACCGCATCTGCGCGCGCCGCAACGTCGGCGTCACGCTGCGCAAAACCCATGAAGCCGGCAGCGTGCCATGCGCCGCCCATCTGCAAAAGCAACTGGCAAGCGCCATCGAAGCATGCGGCCTGCCGCTGCGCCATCTGCCGTCGGGTGCAGGGCACGACGCCATGGCGATTGCCGCCATCGCCGAGGTTGCGATGCTGTTTGTCCGCTGCGGCAACGGCGGCATCAGTCATCACCCGGACGAAATCATGACCGAAGAGGATGCTGCGATTGCCGCGCAGGTGTTCAGCCGCTTCGTCGAAAACTTTACGGCCTGAATCCGGGCCGCCACGCTTTCCTATCTCATTACAAAGGAATTTCCATGACCACCATCACCATCGACGGTTTCAACCTCAACGCGGAACAAGTCGTCAGCGTCGCACGTGCGACCAATGGCGTGTACGCCAAAGTCGCCCTGGCCGACTCCTCGCGCG
>NZ_AKJW01000093.1 GCF_000282135.1 Herbaspirillum sp. CF444 | reverse complement strand
CCCCCCCCCCCAGCCGTTCCCGAAGGGTTGCTGCCGGAAAGCGCACTGGCGGCGTTGCATGGCTTGCAGGTGGGCCCGCCACCTGCTACGCCACGCGCCTTGCCAGCACGCTTTCCGGCAGCAACGCATCTCGCAGATTTAATGTGAACAGGCCCTAGTGCCGTCCGGCAGGTCTCGCGGGCGCAACATCCCGGTGTATCCTCTCGCCATGGATTCCCTGATCGCCGCCTCCGCGCGCGCGCTCGCCGCCGGCGATGCGCTTGGCGCCCTCAAACACGTCGCCCTGCGCGACGACCCGCCGGCGCTGGCCTTGCGCGGCATCGCCATGGCCCAGCTGGGCGAGCTGTTGCGTGCACGCGAGTTGTTGCGGCGCGCCGCGCGCGGTTTCGGCGCGCATGAAGAATTGTCGCGCGCGCGCTGTGTCGTCGCCGAGGCGGAAGTGGCCCTGGCCGAGCGCGACATCGGCGGTTCGCCGCGCGCGCTGACGGCGGCGCTGGCGACACTGGAGGCCCATGCCGATCGCGCCAACGCCATGCAGGCGCGCCTGATCGCGGCGCGCCGGCTTCTGTTGCTGGGTCGCCTGGCGGAAGCGGAGACCACGCTGGCGCAACTCGATGCGCGCGGCTTGTCGCCGTCGTTGGCCGCAGTGGCCGAACTGACGACGGCGGAACTGGCGCTGCGTTCCCTGCGTATGGAACCGGCACGGCTGGCGCTTGCACGCGCCCAGGAAGCCGCCCGTCACGCCCGCGTGCCGGCACTGCTGGCGGAAGTCGCCGATGCGCAAGCCATGTTCCATCGTCCCGCCGCCCGCCGTCTGCTTGCCGGCGATGAACAAAGCCTGCGCCTGGATGAAGTCGCCGCCTTGCTTGCCTCCGACACGCTGGTGGTCGACGCCTGCCGCCGCAGGATTGGTATCGGCGTTGGCGTCGGCGCCGCCTGGCAGTCGCTGGCGCGGCGGCCGATGCTGTTCTCGCTGGCGCGTGCGCTGGCCGAAGCCTGGCCCGGGGAAATCGACCGCGAAGCACTGATCGCCGGCGCCTTCCGCACGCGCGATCCCGACGAATCGCATCGTGTCCGTCTGCGCGTCGAGATCGGTCGCCTGCGCGCGCTGGTCGCCTCGCTGGCGCAAATCGAAGCGACGCCGCGCGGCTTCGTCTTCAAACCGCTTGATGGCCGCGCCGTGGCCGTGCTGGCGCCGCCCATCGCCGGCGATCAAGCCTCGCTGGCGGCGCTGCTGTCCGACGGCGCCGCGTGGTCGACCTCGGCGCTGGCGCTGGCCCTCGGCGCCAGCCAACGCACCGTCCAACGTGCGCTAGCCGAGTTGGAGGCCGAAGGACGCGTGCGCTCGATCGGGCGGGCGCGCACGCAGCGCTGGCTGTCGCCGCCGTTGGCAGGAATCACAGCAAGATTCACGACAATCTTGTTACTCCCCGCTGCGCTGCCGATGGAATAAAGTTGTCCCAAGTTGTTTTGCAGCGCCAATGAACGGCGCAAACGAGCTACCAAGGAGCCGACCATGACCCAGAAAAGCAGCAACGCCGACGTGCCGACCCATCCCGCCGAAATCGTGCGCGAATACGGCCCCTTCCCCGGCACCGACCGCGTGGCCGGCGTGACCCATGACGGCCGGCACGTGTGGGCCGCCACCGGCGCCAAACTGATCGCCTTCGATCCCGCCAACGGAGAAACCACGCGCACGCTCGATCATGCCTGCGACGCCGGCACCGCCTTCGACGGCACCTACCTCTACCAGATCGCCGAACAGCGCATCGACAAGATCGATCCGACCAGCGGCAAGGTGCTGGCGTCGATCCCGGCGCCGGGCCACGGCGGCGACTCGGGACTGACCTGGGCCGAAGGCAGCCTGTGGGTGGGCCAGCATCGCGATCGCAAGATCCACCGCATCAATCCGGCCACCGGCGCCATCATCCGCACCATCGATTCCAACCGCTTCGTCACCGGCGTGACCTGGGTCGACGGCGAACTGTGGCATGGCACCTGGGAAGCCGAAGAAAGCGAACTGCGCCGCATCAATCCAGACACCGGCGCCGTGCTGGAGCGGCTGGCGATGCCGCCCGGCGTCGGCGTCAGCGGGCTGGAGTCGGACGGCGCCGACCTGTTCTACTGCGGCGGCGGCCTGAGCGGCAAGGTGCGCGCCGTGCGGCGGCCGAAGGCAAGCGGCGCCTGACCGGCCGCCGGCCGGGCGCAGACGCCTTCTGCTGACGCCCGTTTTCATTTCATCCAGCAACAACGATCTTGTCGGCCTCACGGCCGGGATCGCGCACGTCCATCGATAACTTCATCTGCAACCTTAATGACTCTTTAAACCAGGAGAACATCATGAACACCATCGCCGACAAGGCAGTTACCGTGAACCACCCCATCGTCTCCGCCGAACAATGGCTGAGCGCGCGCAAGACGCTGCTGGCGCGCGAAAAGGAATTGACGCGCCTGCACGACGAGATCGCCCGCGAACGCCGCGCGCTGCCGTGGGAACGCGTCACGAAAAACTACGTCTTCGACACGCCCGCCGGCCGGCGCACGCTGGCCGAACTGTTCGACGGCCGCAGCCAGTTGCTGGTGCAGCACTTCATGTTCGGACCGGGTTGGGAACAGGGTTGCCCGAGCTGCTCCTTCATGGCGGACCATGCCGACGGCATGAACGTGCATCTGAAACAGCGCGACATCACCCCGGTCGCCATCTCGCGCGCGCCGCTGGCCGAGATCGAACGCTTCCGCCAGCGCATGGGCTGGCAATTTCCGTGGGCGTCTTCGCACGACAGCGATTTCAACTTCGACTTCGCGGTCAGCTTCACGCCCGAAGAACAGGCCCAAGGCGAGGTCTATTACAACTATGGCACGCGCTTCTTCCCGGCGAGCGAAGCGCCCGGCATCAGCGTGTTCTGCAAGAACGACGCCGGTGAAGTATTCCATGCCTATTCGGCCTATGGCCGTGGCGTGGAAGTCATGATCGGCGCCTATGCCATGATGGACCTCACGCCCAAAGGCCGCGATGAAGGCGACTCATCCCACAGAATGGCGTGGGTGCGCCATCACGACCGCTATGAATCGACCGCGGCCAAACCTGCGGCAATGGGCGGCGCATGTTGCCATGCCCGCACCTGAACGCGTGGGCGTGTCATGTCGACGCTCTGGCCGTGGCTGGCGGTTGCAGGCGCAGGCGCCCTGCACGGATTGAACCCATGCACCGGCTGGATGTTCGCCGCCGCATGGGGCCTGCGCTCGCGCAATCGGCTGCAGGCGCTGCGCGCGCTGATGCCGATTGCCGCCGGCCATGCGACATCGGTCGCCCTGGTCGCTGTTGCAGTGGCGCTTGGCGTGGAGATGGAGCGCATCACGTGGAAAATCACGGCCGGCATATTGCTTGCCGCTCTGATTCTGGGCATCGCCTATCGCTTATCCGGACGCAGCGACCAACAACGCCGGACGCCGACAAGTCATGTCGGACTGGCGCTCTGGTCGTGCATGATGTCCACCCTGCATGGCGCGGGATTGATGCTGGTGCCGGCGCTCGTGCCCCTGTGCCTGAGCAATTCGCCGGCGCGTGAAATAACCGCCTCCGGTTCGCTGCTGCTGGCGCTGGCGGCAGTCGGCGTGCACATGGCGGCGATGCTTGCCGTGACCGCCATGATGGCTACCGCAACCACCTTGGTCGCCGGAGTGCGCCGCCGCACCGGCGGCGTCGCGCGCCTGTTGCACTGAGCTTGCTCGCCGCGATGAACTTCAGGCAATCACCGCGGGATGCAACAGATCATCGATACCGATGCGCCGTGCGAACTCTTCGCGCACGCGCTCGGCGACGTCCGTCACGGCGCCCGCACCGTCGTCGATGAAGTCCACCACGGCGCGGAACGGGCGCTGACCAGCGGGCAGGTTGACGATGCGCGTCATCTCATCGGCGACCGCTTGCGGATCGGCATGCTCGGGCGACAACGCCGACAGCCGCGCGCCGACCTGATCCATCAGTCCCGCATAACGCGCATAGGCGTCGGCCGTCTTCTGGTCGGCCGGTTTTCCGGCATTGGGGAAGTGATCGGTGCCATGCGTGAATGCGCCCGGCACCATGATCGAGGTTTCGATGCCGAAGCGCGCCAGTTCATACGACTGCGTCACGGCGATGGAATCCATCGCGGCCTTGGCGGCGGCGTACGGCCCCATGAACGGCGGAAAACCGCCGCGCACCGTGGTGCTGCTGACCCACAGCAGCAGCCCCGACTGGCGCACACGCATATAAGGCAACGCAGCACGGTTGACACGCTGCGCGCCGAGCACGTTGGTGTCGAAGACCTTGATCATTTCTTCCGGCGTGAAGGCTTCGGTCGGACCGACCACCAGGTGACCGGCGTTATGCACGACCACGTCGATGCGGCCTTGCTCGCCGATGATCTGCGCGGCGGCGGCGTCCGCCGACTCTTGCGACAACACGTCCAGTTCAACGGCGCGCACATCGAGGCCGCGCGCAAAACTCCAGTCCTGCAGCTCGCGCACCTTGGGCGCGTTTCTGCCTTGCATGTCGCGCATGCCGGCGTAGACGGAATGACCGGCTTGCGCCAGCGAGCGCGCGGTGAGGTTGCCGATGCCAGCCGACGCGCCAGTGACGAGGATGACTAATTTGTTCATGATGGTTTCCTTCGTATGCGAGATGCGTTGAATTTCTGCTTCAAACAAGGCCGCCGTTTGCGCGCAGCGTTTGTCCATTGATCCAGCTGCCTGGCGCCGCCAGAAAACTCACTGCCTTGGCAATGTCATCCGGCGAACCCAGACGTTCCAGCGGCGCGGCCTTGGACAAGCGGTCAATGACTTCCTGCGTCTTGCCGTTCAAAAACAACGCGGTGGCGGTCGGTCCCGGCGCGACGGCGTTGACGGTGATCTGCTTGCCGCGCAACTCCTTGGCGAAGATGTTGGTCATGACTTCGATCGCGCCCTTGGTGGCGGCATAGACCGCGTAGCCCGGCATGGCCAGGCCGATCACGCTGGTCGAGAAGTTGACGATGCGCCCGCCCTGCTGCAGGCGGGTGGCGGCAGCGCGCATGGTGTTGAAGCTGCCCTTGAGGTTGACGGCGATCAGGCGGTCGAAGGTGGCGTCGTCGGTGTCGGCCAGCATCGGCAGGTTCGGCGGCATGATGCCGGCGTTGTTGACCAGCACGTCGACGCGGCCGAAGGCGGCAATCGCGTGGTCGAACATGGCGTCGACGGCTGCCGGATCGGCGACGTCGGCCTGGATGGCGATGGCTTTGCCGCTGCCATTGCCGGCGACGATGGCGTCGACCACCTTTTGCGCCTCGGCGGCGTTGCCGGCGTAGTTGACGACGACGGCGTAGCCTTCCTTGCCGAGTTGTCTGGCGATTTCAGCGCCGATGCCGCGCGAGGCGCCGGTGACGATGGCGACTTGTTGTGCTTGTTCCATGATGTGCTCCTGATGGTGGATAAATGGGTGGCTTGTTTCCTTGTGACCGCTGCTCAGCGAATCAGTGAAGCCATTGTGGACCGTGGTTGATTTTGGATAAATATGCTTAAATTGCGATAACTATTCAAAAATCACCAACAATCTTTACCAAAGAAACCCGGCCATGGATCGTTTCGACGCAATGCGCGTATTCACCCGTATCGTGGAGCTGGGCAGCTTCACCAAGGCGGCCGACGACCTGCACATCCCGCGCGCCACGGTGACCCACACCATCAAGCAGATGGAAGCGCGGCTGGGCGTGCGCCTGCTGCAGCGGACCACGCGCCAGGTCAGCACGACGCTGGACGGCAATGCCTATTACGCGCGCTGCGTGCAGCTGATGGCCGATCTGGAAGAAACGGAATCCGCCTTCAGCGCCGCCGCTTCCAACCCGCGCGGCAAGGTGCGCATCGATTTGCAGGAATCGCTGGCGATGCATTTCATCCTGCCGCGGCTGCCCGAGTTCTGCGCGCAGTATCCGCAGATCGAGCTGGAAATCGGCATGGGCGACCGCGCCGTCGACCTGGTGCGCGAAGGCTACGATTGCGTGCTGCGCGCCGGCGAGCCGCGCGACTCCAGCCTGGTGATCCGGCGCGTGGCGCGCCTGCTCCAGGTCACGGTGGCCAGCCCGGCCTACCTGGAAAAACACGGCGTGCCGGATTCGCTGGAAAGCTTCGGCACGCATCAGGCGGTCAATTATTTCTCGTCGGTCAGCGGCAAGATCCTGCCGTTCGACTTCGTCGTCGATGGCGAAACCTACAACCTCAGCCTGCCCGGCCAGGTTGCCGTGAGTCATGCGGAGGCTTATGTCAGTTGCTGCGAAGGCGGCCTCGGACTGGTGCAGTTGCCGCGTTATCACGTGCAGCAGCAACTGGCGGAGGGTCGCCTGGTGGAGGTGATGGCGGCATTCCGCCCGGCGCCGATGGCGGTGTCCATCCTCTATCCGCATCAACGCCAGCTGTCGCGACGCGTGCGCGTGCTGGTGGACTGGATGGCGGATCTGATGCGTCAGGGCGAGAACGGGGCCTGAGCTCGCGGGCAAATTTCCCGAGCGGAAAATTTGCGTTGCCAATCCGCATCCATACTTATATGATGTACGATAACATATAAGTATGGACAGGCCTGCTCAACGCCAAGGCCTGCCACCCAGGAGACAGCATCACCCTCTTTGCGACATGCCGCACCGGCATTGCCGTCGCAACCCATGCCTATATGGATCAAGCCTGATTTCTCCTGGTTGCCGGGCCATGTCCGCGCATCGGAGGCGTCGGTATTCTTTCCCCACATGGAGATCTCGATGAATCAAGAAGCCAAGAAGAAAATTGCCGGTTTCGACGCAACTCGTCGTACAACATTGTTCGGTGGCTTGGCCCTAGCCGCCACCGCCCTGACCGCCAGGGCGCAGAGTTTCGACTTCAAGGCCAGCCAGCGCTACCCCGATCCCAACGTGCAGGTGCTGGACAACAGCTTCCTGAAATACCGCCTGTACAGCTCGACGGTCGAGCAACTGGCGACCGGCTTCCGCTGGGTCGAAGGCCCGGTCTGGTTCGGCGACGGCCGCTACCTCTTGTTCAGCGATATCCCCAACAACCGCATCATGCGCTGGGACGAAGTCACCGGCACGACCTCGGTATTCCGCAATCCGGCCAACTTCACCAACGGCCTGGCGCGCGACCGCCAAGGCCGCCTGATCGCCTGCGAGCACCTGACCCGCCGCATCACCCGCACCGAATACGACGGCCGCATCACCGTGCTGGCCGACAACTACAACGGCAAGCGCTTCAACTCGCCCAACGACATCGTCTGCAAATCGGACGGCTCGATCTGGTTCACCGATCCGCCGTTCGGCATCGCCGGCGAATGGGAAGGCGACAAGCAAGCCTCGGAACTGCCGCATGCGGTGTATCGCATCGACGGCCAGACCGGCAAGCTGAGCCTGATCACCGACGCGCTGGCCGGCCCCAACGGCCTGGCCTTCTCGCCCGATGAAAAAGTCATCTACATCGTCGAATCGCGCGCCACGCCGAACCGCCTGATCTGGGCTTATCAGCTGACCGACAACGGCACCAGACTCGGTTCGCGCACGCTGGCGGTCGATGCCGCCGGCCCGGGCGCGATCGACGGCTTCAAGGTCGACGTCGACGGCAACCTGTGGTGCGGCTGGGGCAGCAACGGCGCGCTCGACGCCAACGCGGCCGAGCTCGACGGCGTGCGCGTCTTCACGCCGCAAGGCAAAGCCATCGGCCACATCCACCTGCCGGAACGCTGCCCCAACCTGGTGTTCGGCGGCGCGAAGAAAAACCGCCTGTTCATGGCCAGCAGCCATTCGCTGTACGCGGTGTATGTGGATACGCGCGGCGCGGTTTAATCACAGCACACCCAAGCCGCTGCAACATCAACAATACCTTGCGCGCTGCATCGCCCGATTTGTCGATCGGATAATGCAGCGCGCTTCTGCAACATCCGCGAATAAATCCGACACGCCTCAGCGCAGCGTCAGACGGATAAATTAGAATGACGGCCAGTGACGCACTCCTGCGGACAATGCTCTGCCTGCGTCAACTCCCAACCGGCAATCCCACACACCACACATGCTGCGCTGCTCAACATTCGGCTTGCACCATCGCTACCGATATCGGCGCCTGCGTGAGATTTTTCTTCTGCTTGCGCTGTCCTTGTGCGGCGTCATGCTCGCCGCCTGCCAACGCACGCCGCAAGTCCTGCCGCAGCAGGCTTATATCTGGCAACGCCAATGGAGTCCGGCGGTTGGCAACGCGATGCAAGCCAGCGATCAGTTGGTCGGCGGCTGGCGCGTGCTCGCCGCGGAGTTAAGCGCACAGCGCCAGTGGAAAACCGCCTACCCCGACTGGCAGGCGCTCCGAGCGACCACGCATGCCATCGTGATGGTGGTGCGGCTGGACGGCCAGACCGACAGTCTCGACGCCGCCACGCAAACCCGTATCGCCGCTCTGCTGGCGCGCTGGCGGCAACAGGACGTGCCGGTGGCGGGCGTGGAAATCGACTACGACTGCCCGACGTCTCAGTTGCCGGTGTATCGCAACTTTCTCGTCGGCCTGCGGCAAAGCCTGGATCGCGACACCACGCTGTCGATCACGGCCTTGCCGACCTGGCTCAGCAGTCCCGAACTGAACAAGCTGCTGGCCGTGGCCGACGAGTCCGTGCTGCAGGTGCATGCCGTGATGAATCCGCGCCAGGGCCTGTTCGACGCCGAGCGCGCGCATGCCTGGCTGAAAGCCTATGCGAAGCAAACCGCGCATCCCTGGCGCGTGGCGCTGCCCTCTTACGGCACGCGCGTGAGCTGGGACGACAACGGCCGCATCAGCGCGGTGGAAAGCGAACGACCGCTGCTGGCCTCCGGCCATGCCTCGCAGGAACTGGCGGCATCGCCGACGGCGGTGAGCGCCTTCCTCGCGCAACTGGATAAAGATCCGTCGCCGGGGCTGATCGGCGTGGTCTGGTTCCGCCTGCCGACCGAGGACGACCAGCGCAACTGGAGCCTGCCGACCTGGCAAGCCGTGCTGGCGCGCCAGCCGTTGAAGTCGGCCGTGACGGTCGAAGCGCTGCCCAACGCGCAAGCCGGCCTGCATGACCTCACCCTGCACAACATCGGCAATGCCGACAGCGCGCTGCCGCCGGTGGTGCGCATCGATGCCGCGTCAGCCTGCGATGCCGCCGACGGCATCAACGGCTACGCCCTCGAGGCGGACGCCAAAGGCAAATATCTGCGGCGCACGCGCGAAGGACTTCTGCGCGCAGGCTACCAGCGCAACATCGGCTGGGTGCGCTGCCAGCAACAAGACATCCAACTCCATGTGGAACGCTAACGTGAACAGTAAACCGCTTCGCCTTGCCGCCGCATTGGCGCTCCCTTTCGGCGCCGCCGTGGTGATCGCTTGCGGCCCCGATTTCCCCTTGCAGGTGCTCAATGATCGCGCCGGCACCCTGAAAGCGACGCCGGCCAATTCCTTTGCTTACGAAGCCGCGCATCTGGCCAGGAGCAGCGACAAGCTGCAAGCCAACGAAAACGACGGCGCGTACGCTGCGCCCGGCAAACTCAGCGCGGCCGACGCCGCCGATGCGGCGTTCATGACGCCCGCCCAGCGTGCCCAGCTCAAGGCCGTGCGCGCCCTCAAGGATGGCGATGCGGCGTATGCGCAAGGCGCCGACTTGCCGCCCGCGGTGCGTTTGTATGCTGCCGGTGCGGTGGATTATCTTGCCGCAGGCGCCGCCCGCGCACGTGCGCAAAAACGCTTCCAGGCCGTGCTCGACCTGCCCAGGGACGACGGCGACAAGCGCGCCGTGTGGGCTGCCTACATGCTCGGACAAAGCCATGCCGGCGCGATGTCGGGCGCCGGCAACAAGCCGGCGGAAGAACGCGCCAAGGCAACCCAGGCGTACACGCTGGCGCGTGCGCGCGCGGCGGCCGGCGCGCCCGATCCCAACGGGCTGGCGGTGGCCAGCTACGGCGAACAGGCGCGCGTGTTTCTCGTCAAGGGCGCGACGCCGTGCGGCTACCTCGACTTCGTCAACGCCACGCCGTGCGCCGACGACGTTCCCGCGGCGGACCTGAAGCAAGCCATCCATCTGTATGCCGAGCAGGCGGCGCGCAATTCCGACAGCGGCGTGCAATCGCTGCGCAGCATCGCCGCCTGGGCGCTGAGCGACCCGGAGCGTGCACAAAAGCTGATCGACGACCCGCTGTCGCAACGCCTGCTGGTCAGCTATGCGCTGGCGCGCGTGGGCGACATGAACGGCGACGATGCCAGCCAGCCGGCCGAATACGATATCTGGGGCGGCGGCTATGGTTATGTCGACGCCGCCAGAGGCGCTAAAGACGCCAGGGTCAATCCGGTACTGCCGTCGCTGGTGGCGGCATTGGAGAAACAAGGCATCGCCCTCATTGCCGATGCCGACCGCGTAGCCGCGCTCGCTTACCGCAGCGGCTACTACGATCTGGCCCAGACGCTGGCGGACCGGCAGCGCAGCGCGCTGGGCAGTTGGGTGCGCGCCAAGCTGGCCTTGCGCAAGGGCGACGTCGCGACGGCGGCGCAAGCCTATGCGGAAGCATCGAAAGCCTTTCCGCAAAACGATGCCAGCGTCGAGCCCGCCTCGCTCGGTCTGATCAAGGCCGAGCAAAGCGTGCTGACGCTGTCGCGCGGCCAGTACGTCGAAGCCTTCGACCAGTTGTACAACGTCACCAGGGCCGGCCAGACCCGCGAAAAAGAGGGCAGTCTCAGCCACCCGCTCTACGGCGATTACAGCGGCGACACCTGGTACCTGGCGGAGCGCGTATTGACGGTCGATGAACTCAAGACCTATGTCGATGCGCACGTCCCGGCGACACCCGTGCCGGCGCCGCCGCAGAAGCTCCCCGCCACGCCGGACAAGCCGTATTACGAATGGCTGAGCGCGCATCCGGCGCAACTTTCCGACTACCTGCGCCGGCTGCTGGCGCGCCGCCTGGTGCGCGAGGGACGCGTCGCCGACGCGCTGCCCTACTTCCCCGACGACCAGGACTTGCGCTACGTCGATGTCGACGAGAATTACTACACCGACGGCAAGCGAACGCTCGCCACCTGGCGCTATCGCGCGACGGCCAAGGAATATGGCGATGCGCTCAACGACGCCAAGCATGCATGGCGCGCCGTGACGCGCGCCGAAGCCTGGTACAAGGCCGCCACGCTGGCGCGCCGGCGCGGCATGGAGATCATGGGATACGAAGAAGCGCCCGACTACGCCGGCCTCGGCGGCATGCTGGCATTCGGCATCGGCCGCACCGAGGTCCGGGAATATCCGCACGGCGATACGAGCAAAGCGCCCCTCGTCAAAACACCCGAACAACGCGCGGCCGCCGATCTGCCGGGACCATTCGTCACCGCGGACGAGCGCAAGCGCTACGCCGCCAGCGAAAGCAAACCCAACGTGCGCTATCACTACCGCAACATCGCCGCCGACTACATCATGAAAGCCGCCGACGAACTGCCGCCGCGCTCGCAGGCTTTCGCTGCGGTGCTGTGCCAGGGAGCTGGCTTCGTCTACTACGACGCCGCGCTGGCGCCGACGCTGTACCGCCGTTACGTGAAGCAAGGCGCGGCCGTGCCGTTTTCCGCGGACTTCGGCCAGAACTGCGTGGAACCGGATTTCAAGGCGGCGGGACGTTTCCCGTACGTGCAGGCGTGGAAGAAGACGCGGCATTGGGTGGCGACGCATCGCGCCCTCGGCGTCGCGCTGCTGGTCGCGCTTCTGGCCGGCGCTGCCGCGCTTGGCGTGATTGCGGCCCGCGCAATAAAGCGCCATCGATCGGAGCAAAAATCGGGACCAAAAAATGCGGAGGCAGCACAGGACTGAAACGACGCGCGGATACCAGAACGCATCTCCTAAGAACCCATTTCATCAGTAGGCGTGAGATGCGTTCTATTGACGCCGCTGCAGGCTCCGCCGCACATCATCGAGTACCGGCACCAGCGTGACCAGGATCAGCGTCGCCGCCAGCGGCAGCGTGAAGGTGAAACCGATGTGACGAAAACCGAGCGCGCCCACCACGCCGCCGGCGAAGAACAGCAACACCAGCGTCGACAGATTCCTGAGCTTGGCGACATCGGCACGCACGCGCATGTCGGGATGACGATTGCTGTTCCAGTACAAAGCCTTGCCCAGTTCGATGCCGATATCGGTAACCATGCCGGTGACATGGGTGGTGCGGATTTCGGCATGCGAAAGTTTGGTGATCATGGCGTTTTGCAAACCCATGATGAAACACAGCAACATCACCGTCACCGGCACGAACAGCCATTCGACGCTGGTGATGTTGCCGCCGAGCAGCGCGAAGAACAGCAGCAGGATCGCTTCGGCGATCAGCGGCATGGCGTACTCCGCCTCCAGCCGCCGCTTGCGCGCCCAGTTGATCATCACCGCCGAACACGCCGCCCCGGCAATGAAGAAAAACATGCTGGCCGCCCCCGCCATCAACAGGCCGACCGCGCCGATGGCCACGTCCTCCGCCATCAGCGACAGGATGCCCGACATGTGCGACGTGAATTGCCCGACCACCAGAAACCCGCCCGCATTGATCGCGCCGGCAATCGCCGAGAGCACGAAGGCAAGATGCCGGTTGCCGGTCAATGTACGGTTCTTTCCTGCGAGGCTTCTGAGATAGGAGACGGACATGGCGGCTCTCGGGTCTTGGCAATGGGATCAGAATGGCGCCTGGATCAGGCATCGGCGCATCATGTTGTGCGAGTATAGCGCCGTGTCGTCGTGGGCGGCGCGGCCGTCCGGACACCAAGGCTTTGCCGCCGCAGGTGCCGATTCAGTTTGCAACAGCTGCTCAGGTATAATCGCCCCGCCTCCGTGCGGCTTTTCCGTGGATTTGTCGACACGACGGATGGATAAATGACAGGTCTGCAACTTGAAACAACTCTCCACCGCATCGTCCGTATTCTCAGCAGTTGCCGTCGCGCTCATCCTGAGCGGCTGTATTGCGCCGCCCATCGCGCTCACGCCGCTGACCGAGCAGCGCCTGCGCGTGCAGGCGCCGATTCGTTTCTTGCTGACCTTTGACGATGGCCCCAGTGCATCCAGTTTTGCCAATCCGACACTGTCGATTCTCGACGACCTCGCCGACAACCCGATACAACCCGGCATCAAGGCGGTGTTTTTTGTACAGACCCGCGCCCATGGCGCCGGCGGCAGCGAACTCGGGCGCCAGATCATGCGGCGCGAACATGCTGAAGGTCATATTCTGGGTTTCCATACCAGCACGCCGGGGCATACCAATCATCGGGATCTGAGCCCGCAAGCCCTGGAACAATCGCTCACCGACGGTAGCGCCGACATCGCCGCCGTCACCGGCGCAGCACCGGTTTTTTTGCGTCCGCCGTTCTGGAATTTCGATCAGCGCACTTTCGCCGCGTATCAGCAGCATGGCTTTCATGTGCTGATGACCGATGTCAGCCTGAATGACGGCAAGATCTGGGGCTACAACTTCAGCCTGCGTCGCCGCTCGAATATCGTGCGGCAGTTGTCCGAGGTGCGCGAACGCATCGCCGACGGCGAGTTGCCGACGGTCGATGGCGTGATCCCGGTGGAAGTCACCTTCCACGATCTCAATCGCTACACCTCGCGCCATATGCAGGAATACATGCAGATCCTGCTCGACAGCGCGCAGGAAACCGGCCTGACGGTGGCCGCCAAGCCGTTCTACGACGACAGCGCGGCATTGCGACGCGCTGTCATGGCGCGCACGGTCACTGACCGTTCCAAGCCCTTGCATTTGCCGGGACTGTGGGCGTGGATGTGGGATGGCAATTCACGCTGAGCACATTAAGCAGTGCGATTTGAAATTGAAAACACAATAAAAAACGGCCTGGTTCATTGAAGAACCAGGCCGTTTTTTACGCCGTATCACGACTACTTGCTGCCGGCGAAAATGACTCATGCGAATACACTAAGTCACTGAGATTTTGGGCCGAATTTCTTGATTCCTTGCATTAAGCAGATGAGGTTTTTTTGCTTGGTTCGCGAGGCAACATTCTTTAGTTCATGCGGCGATTATGTCAAATAGCCGAGTAGGACATGGATGCAATGACACCATCGTTTTCTGCTGTTATTTTGCCCTTCCTCTGCTAAGCCTCGCATAGGTTGGCGCCACGATAAATTGATTGAGCTGTCTGCACTGTCCAATCCGATCGCGGTCACGGCAACAACTTCCCGAGTACGTTGCGAATGAATGGCAAGACTTCCCCAGGACTTGCCGCCGTTGGAACCGTTGGCTTGAATCCGCCGGCCAGAGAGGCTATATGGTCGGCAACCGACACCCCATGGATGAGCGGCGCAAGGCGAGCTGCAGCCTCGTGCAGCCCGGTTTGCATGTCGTTCAACGGCGCCAAACGCGCCTGATCCAACGCTAGCGCATTGTCTGATGCCGGCGATTGCAGCGCTTGTACGACATCTCTATCGTCGTTCGATAACACATCCAGATTAAGGACTTGCTCCAAAGTAGGCGCATACTCATCGCGTTGCGTCAGCGCCTGGCTTATGCCAAATCGCCGGCGCAGTGTGCTGATGATTGACGTGTGGTCGTATGGTTGAGTTCCCGGCGCCGCCCTGAGCACCGTTCCCCGCTTGATCAATGGCGAGACGATGACGGCCGGGATTCTCACTCCATAGCGATCGAATGCAAACGCCTGACCCTCCCTGGGAGCGGCCGGCGGTACGGCTTTTGGAGGCAGGACATGATCATAGCAGCCACCATGCTCATCAAATAGCACGACCAGCAACGTCTTTTCCCAACACGGCGAATTTCGAAGCGCATGGTAGATCGTTGCGACCAGTTGATCGCCGTACGTAATGTTGTGAGGCGGATGCATATCATTCGGCCAATCCGTATCCGCAAAATAACGTGGCTCGATAAAAGAATAGGATGGAAGATGGCCATACTTGGCATCCTCCAGGAACTCCGCAAATGGCCGGAAATGGTCCAAATGATTCCAGAGCTTACTCAGCGTCAAGGCCTGCGGGAAGTCGTGAAAATATATCTCCCATCCATTCGGTGCTTTGCCGTCGATGGCATTGAATATGGTTGGCATGTCATACGGGAAGTGTACAGGGCTATTGTTTTCATAGCCGTTGGCTGTCGCCGCATGTACAAAGAACCGGTTTGGCCAGGTCTGGCATGGAGCGGACGCGTACCATTCGTCGCAGACGGCATAACTGCGTGCAAGTGCAGTCAAAGCCGGCACTTGGGCCGGCGTAAAGTAATGCATGATGTCTTTTGCAGCCCCTCCTTGGGCGACATAATTTTTGGCAAACCCATTCATCAGCGGCGGCGGAGAATTGATCCCGATCTGTTGATTGATGTCGGTAAATAATTCACCAGGGTCCGGCGTTGGAAGCCAGGCATCCCCCGGGCCTACCGGAGCGTTCCACACTTTTACAGTACCTCCGGCTCCATCAGGGTTGGTTTCGTTACCGGTAAGCCCGTTGATGTCGTCTCCTAGTGAACCAAGCAGATTATCAAAGGACCTGTTCTCCAACATCAGCACCACGAAGTGGTCAATATCATTCAGTGACGGCATGTTTCCCCCTTTTTATTGCGCAAGTTCAGACAATTGACCTGCCAGTTATGTTGGGTACTGTATGGCTCCGGCCAAGACGCCGATAATGCTGGTCAGGACTCCTTGCCCTTCAGTACTGCACGCACATAATTGATGGGAGCATGATCCGCGAGGTCGCGTATCGGGACATTGCCGGTTCGCCATCCTTGTTCAACGATGTAAATGGCTCTGGCTATCTCCCGATCTGCTTTTTTCGATTCCGAGGCAGCGTTTGACGGCATGTCACCAAACCTGTCGATATAGCGTTCGCCATTTAAATGCTGATAGCCCAATTCGGGAGGCGGCAACTCAGTGACGAGATCACAGCAGTCTACATAGCGCTCCACAGATCTATCGGCAAAACTGTCGGCAAAGTCTGCATCGCCCACCCGGGGCGAGCCAAAAGTGATTAAGTTCGCATCCTTCAACTTTGCAGCTGCAAGGGTGGCCAGCGCGGCGCCGAGACTGTGGCCGGTGACCCAGACATTCCCGGCGCCGGAATTCTCCGCCCAACTGCGCACCTGGTCCCACACACTGTGGAACGCATTCGCAAATCCCGCATGTACTTTGCCCGAGCCCGTCCATTCGGTAAGGATTACGTCCAGGTCCGTTCCCAAATCGGTCGGATCATTGGATTGTGTCCCCCGAAATACAATGAAGGCGGACGACTGATCTAATGTAGTGGCCGCAAACGCTTGTGTTCCGGTCCCGGCATTCGTAAAGAACGTCGGTTCGCCAATCCCGACGGAAGCAAGCACGTCTTGCAAAGTCTTCCGGTCTTGATCGCTCTCTTCAAATTTGATATATGCCAACCGGGACAATTCCGCACACGTAGGAACAATTGGCCATCTCTGGTCTTGTTTGAAAAGTGACGGTTGCAACTCCGGGTGCAAAAGTGCCGTTCTTGACGCGACGTAGTCCATCTTCCCTCCCAATAAACTATCTTTCCCTTATTTTCGATAGACATCGAACTCATGAGTTACGCATGCAAGATCACGACTTGCCGGCCGCTTGCTGACGTTTCGATGCGATAAATATCACCCCAATACAAACAGCTGTGACAACGCACCAGTAAAAGAAACCTATGGAAAATAAGGATGAGGGCTTCAGGCTATCAAGCTTGTAACCTTGAGATATCGCGGCGGTCATCGCGATATTTGCAAAATCGTTTAATTGCTGCTGTCCTAAAAACAGCGCGCTAAAATTTCCAGCGCAGAAAACAAGATAGCCGCAAACAATGGTTGAGACTTCTTTCATTGACTTGGTTGCTTTTTCGCTGCCAATGGTGAAACCGAGCACAGCAAGAGTAAACGTCGAGAAATAGCTCCAGAGCTTATCAACTTGCGAATATTGGGTTTGATAAAGATCTAATGCCTCTTTAAGGCTAAGCAATTCTGTCATATGGTTCCCCCATAAATAACATGGCTGCGTAAAATCTTACTTCCCAATGTTGAGGCGGGTAAATTTCTGAGTCTTATGCGACATTGGATGCGTTCTTGCTTATTCTGTAATGCGCAACATTTGCCATTGATCAGACTACGCGATCACACGTGACAGATGAAGGAGAACGGATGGCTGCTTGCGGCGAATCATGCGATTTGGAAAGGCGATCTCACCCAACCAGTCGATGCGCCAGCCATGCCCGTCGGCGGGCAAGACGGCGATCGTCAATGCATTTGCTTCTGCCATCCGTTAATTCGTTATTCAGCTCCCCAGCTGAAAGTGACGAATACATTCGTCACTTTATTATTTAAGCCTCACCCGCTTATGGAAAATCTCAGCGTCTTCCAGATATTCTCATAACCTATACCACTCACAAATCAACCAACCAGGCCGTGCGCCTGCTGATCCGCGTGATAGCTCGAGCGCACCATCGCGCCGACCGCCGCGTGCACGAAGCCCATCTTGTAGGCTTCTTCTTCGTACATCTTGAAGGTGTCGGGATGCACGTAGCGGCGCACCGGGAGGTGGTCGCCGCTGGGCATCAGGTATTGGCCGATGGTGAGCATGTCGACGTTGTGGGCGCGCATGTCGCGCATGACTTGCAGGACTTCTTCGTCGGTTTCGCCGAGGCCGACCATGATGCCGGACTTGGTCGGGGTGTTCGGGTGCAGGTCCTTGAAGCGCTTGAGCAAGTTCAGCGAGTATTCGTAGTCGGAACCGGGACGCGCTTCCTTGTACAGACGCGGCGCGGTTTCGAGGTTGTGGTTCATCACGTCCGGCGGGGCCATCTTGAGGATTTCCAATGCGCGGTCCATGCGGCCGCGGAAGTCCGGCGTCAGGATTTCGATGCGGGTCTCGGGCGACAGTTCGCGCACGCGCTGGATGCAGGCGGCAAAGTGGCCGGCGCCGCCGTCGCGCAGGTCGTCGCGGTCGACGCTGGTGATGACGACGTAGCTCAGCTTGAGCTGGGCGATGGTGCGGGCCAGGTTTTCCGGCTCATTCGGATCGAGCGGATCGGGGCGGCCGTGGCCGACGTCGCAGAACGGGCAACGGCGGGTGCACTTGTCGCCCATGATCATGAAGGTCGCGGTGCCCTTGCCGAAGCATTCGCCGATGTTGGGGCAGGACGCTTCTTCGCACACCGTCACCAGGTTGTTGGCGCGCAGGATGTCCTTGATTTCGTAGAAGCGGGTGGTCGGCGAGCCGGCCTTGACGCGAATCCAGTCGGGCTTCTTGAGTTTTTCCGCCGGCATGATCTTGATCGGGATCCAGGCCGTCTTGCCGGCGCCCTTTTGCTTGTCGGTGGGATTGCGCAGCGTCGGCTCGGCGGAAGTGATGTCGGTAGTCATAGTAGTGATTTCTGTGGCCATCAAGTCGATGGCGATAAAGCAAAATGCTCAACAAGTTTGTCGGCCAGCAGCGTTTGCACGTCGCCCAGCGCAGCGGCGACGTCCAGCGTCTGCATGTCGACGGTGGCGAGGCCTTCGTAGCCGCAAGGGTTGATCCAGGAAAACGGCGCCAGATCCATCGCCACATTGAGCGACACGCCGTGATAGGTACAACCGTTGGCGCGGATTTTCAAGCCCAGCGCGGCGATCTTGGCGCCCTGCCACGGCCCCGAACCGACATAAATGCCGGGCGCGCCCTGCTTGCGCTCACCGGCGAGATTATACGCCGCCAGCGTGTCGATTACCGCCTGTTCGATCTTTTGCACGAATTCGCGGGCGAACAGGCGCGCGCCCGGATGGTTGCGGCGCAGGTCCATGAGCAGGTAAACCACCACCTGGCCGGGGCCGTGGTAGGTGACTTCGCCGCCGCGGTCGGTCTGGATGACGGGAATGGCGTGGGGATTGAGCACGTGGGCCATGTCGGCGCCCAGGCCGAGGGTGAAGACCGGCGGGTGTTCGACGATCCAGAGCTGGTCGGGGGAATCGGCGGTGCGGCTGTCGGTGTAGGCGCGCATGGCGTTGAAGCTGGTTTCGTACGCCTCGACGCCGCGGTGGATGATCTGTGGAGCGGTTCGCATGACGGCAAGTGTAACGAAAAACCCGGATCGCCGCCCGCGCCGCGGGGATTGTCCAGGCGGCAAGTTTTTGCTGAAAACCTTACCGGCCGCAGCTTCCGGGCGCTTCGACGGTCTTGGTGCGGCTGCCGAAGCGCCGCATCATCGCAGTCAGGCGCCGCGCCAGACCGCCCAGGCGCACCGCCCAATGGCGGCGGCACAGGCCGACCTGCAGCTTGCTGGCGGTGTTGACCGATTCGATCACCACCAGGCCCTGCCCGGGAAGGTCCAGGCTTTGCCCGCCGGACAGCCAGTAATCGGTGCGGCCGCCTTCGATGGTCACCCAGACGCGGCCGCTGCCGACTTGCAGGCAAACCGGGCGCGTGACCTGCAGCGACGTCACCTCGCCGGATTGCAGCCGGATTTGCCTTCTAGTGAAAATATTTTGCATGACGCCACCTCTTGGAACTGTTGTTTCCGGGATGCCGGATCGCTTGGTTGTGCTACGGTTCTCGTTGCTTTGCGAATAAAATTGCTTTGTCGATGGAAGCATTCTAGTCATCGCCACCGGCAAACCAAAACGATATATATTCCCGCTTCTTACTAATTTTTCTCACAAGAAGACGCCATGGCCGACTTTCGGAAACTGCCCAATCTTGCCGCCTTGCGGGCTTTTGAAGCGGCCGCGCGACACGAGAGTTTTTCGCGCGCGGCCGACGAGATCCACGTGACGCCGGGTGCGGTCAGCCATCAGATCCGTGCGCTGGAGGAAGAGTTGGGGCTGCAGTTGTTCACCCGCAACGGCAAACGCATCGCCGTCACCGACAGCGGCCAGCGCTTCGCGGCGTCCATCCGCAAGGCGCTGGGAGAAATCGCGGCGTCGGCCGATGTCCTGCGGGAACAAAGCCGGCAGCAGCGGCTGGTGGTGTCGTCGCCGCCCTCCTTCGCTTCGCGCTGGCTGGCGCCGCGGCTGTGGAAGTTCGTCGACCGCCATCCCGGCATCGAAGTGGTGTTGCAATCGAGCAGCCATCTCAACGACCTGGCCCGCGACGGCATCGACGTCGGCGTGCGCTTCGGGCTCGGGCATTACCCGGGGTTGAAGTCGGAGATGGTGATGGAGGATTTCTACTATCCGGTCGCCAGCCCGCACTATCGCCAGGGGCGCCTGCCTTCTTCGCCGCAGCAGTTGCGCGACTGCACGCTGTTGCGCATGGATGGCCTGCAGGAATCCTGGCTGCCATGGTTCGCACTGGCGGGGCTGGATCTGCCCGATCCGGCCGGCGGGCTGGTGACCGAGGATTCCTCGCTGACCTTGCGCGCCGCCGCCGACGGCGCGGGCGTGGCGTTGACGCGCCACGCCATCGCTTCCCAGGAAATCGCCGCCGGCGAACTGGTGCGCCTGTTCGACATCGCGCTCAGGAGCGACCGCGCTTACTATTTCGTCACCGTCCCCAACGCGCCCACGAAGCCGCAGGTGCGTCATTTCCGCGAGTGGCTGGAAGAAGAAATCGCCCTCTTCAGATCGCACGGCCGCTGGCCCCGCTGAGTCGTGGCGCAACGCGGCCGCAAATCATTAAATACCGCGGGAAAGCCTCTCTGTTCATCTGCTTGTAAAGCCATCGGATACTCTATCGTATGCATATAAGAGCGGCAAACGATAATTGCCGACAAGCATGTGCATTTGTTTGCTGGAGACGTCGCCCGGATTACCGCCGTCGCGACAGGCTGCAAAGGCAATGCCGACAAACCCTCTCCTCTGTTCGCATGCGCAGCGCCGATTGCTATTCGCAAGACAGGCCACCTGCGCCGGTTGCCGCATCACGGCCTCTGGTTTCACCGCTTTTGTTTCACGGCTTGTCGCCGCTTTTTGCGTCCGACATCGGCTGCATCGCGTTTCACCCGTTTCGTCAGGAGATCGAACATGAAAAATCTAAAAATCGGCGTACGCCTCGGCATCGGCTTTGTCGTCATTCTGATGTTGATGGTCGTCATGCTGGGCATCAGCGTGTGGCGCCTGCAGCAGATCAATGGCGCCGTCGTGTCGATGACCACCGACTCCATCGTCAACGAGCGCAATGCCAACGAATGGCTGGCCGTGATTCGCGAAAGCGGCATCCGCACGCTGGCGGTGATCAAGACGGAAGACCCCGACGCGCAGCAGTATTTCCAGGCGCAGATCACAGCGGAATCGGCGCGCATATTGCCGATCCGCAAAAAGATCGAAGAGGTCAACACGGCGCCGCAAGAGGTGGCGCAACTGGCTGAAATCAACAAGATCCGCGACGGTTATCAGTCCACCCGCAATGAAATCTTCAAGCTGAAAAAAGCCGGCGATCTGGAAGCCGTCAAAAAAATGACCACCGAAAAACTGCTGCCGCAATATGGGGCATATACCGGCGCCGTCGCCAAGTTCCGCGACATGCAGCGCCAGGAGATCACCAACTCGGCCAATGCGGTGAACGACAAGTACCAGTCCAGCCGCAACTTCCTGATCATCCTCGGCGCCGTTGAACTGGCGCTGGGCGGCGTGCTGGCCTGGTTGCTGACGGTCAGCATCACGCGCCCGCTGACGCAGGCGGTCGGCATCGCCGAAACGGTGGCGTCGGGCGACCTGAGCTCCAGCATCGTTTCCGAAGGCAAGGATGAAACCAGCCAGTTGCTGACCGCGCTCAAGACCATGAACGACAACCTGCTCAATATCGTCAGCCAGGTGCGCGTGGGCACCGACACCATCAGCACCGCCTCGAGCGAAATCGCCAGCGGCAATCTCGACCTGTCTTCGCGCACCGAACAGCAAGCCGGCTCGCTCGAAGAAACCGCCTCGGCCATGGAAGAGCTGACCTCGACCGTGAAGCAAAACGCCGACAACGCGCGCCAGGCCAATCAACTGGCCGTGTCGGCATCGGAAGTCGCGCAGCAGGGCGGCAACGTGGTCGGTCAGGTGGTCGACACCATGGGCTCGATCAACGACTCGTCGCGCAAGATCGTCGACATCATCAGCGTGATCGACGGCATCGCCTTCCAGACCAATATTCTGGCCTTGAACGCCGCAGTGGAAGCCGCACGCGCCGGCGAACAGGGTCGCGGTTTCGCGGTGGTCGCATCCGAAGTGCGCAGCCTGGCGCAACGTTCTTCCGCCGCCGCGAAAGAAATCAAGACGCTGATCGACGACTCGGTGTCGAAGGTCGACGTCGGCAGCAAGCTGGTGCAGCAGGCGGGTGAAACCATGAGCGAAGTGGTCGCCAGCGTCAAGCGCGTGACCGACATCGTCGGCGAGATCAGCTCGGCCAGCCAGGAACAGAGCGCCGGCATCAGCGAAGTCGGCCAGGCGATCACCCTGATGGATGAAGCAACGCAGCAAAACGCGGCGCTGGTGGAACAAGCGGCGGCGGCGGCACAGTCGCTGCAGGATCAGGCCGGACGGCTGGCGCAGGTGGTCAGCATCTTCAAGCTGGCGCGCTAGGGCCTGTTCACATTAAA
>NZ_AKJW01000092.1 GCF_000282135.1 Herbaspirillum sp. CF444 | reverse complement strand
AAAGTGAGCGGCTGCCGGGCCGCCCCCGGCAAACCCGGCCCGTCCGGAGAAACACCCCAGCAAGCTACCAAAAAGCGAAAGCAAGCAAACAAAAAACAATAAAACAGAACATGTCAGGTTTTGCTCAACGCATCCAACGCCAGATTCAGTTTCAACACATTCACCCGAGGCTCCCCAAACAAGCCCCACTGCGGCGTCTCAGTCTGCGCCTTCACCATCTCGCGCACCTTGTCCAGAGACAAACCCCGCGCCTGCGCCACCCGCATCACCTGATACTCGGCCGCCGCCGGGCTAATCTGCGGATCCAGGCCGCTCGCCGACGAGGTCAGCAGATCCACCGGGATCTCGCGCGCAGAGCCAGGATTGGCAGCCTGCAAAGCCTCGGCACGACCCTTCGCCGCATCCACCAGCGCCGGATTCAACGGCCCCAGGTTGCTGCCGCCGGACGCCATGCCGTTGTACGGAAACGTGCCGGTGGCCGAAATACGGCCCCAGAAATATTTCGGCTCGGTGAAGTTTTGCCCGATCAGTTCCGAACCGACCGGCACGCCGTCGCGCACGATGATGCTGCCGTTGGCTTCCTTGGGGAAGAAAGCCTGCCCGACCAGCGTCACGACGGCAGGATAAAGACCGCCCAGGATCACCGACATCAGGATGAACAGGGAAACGGCAGGACGCAAATAGGTTTTCATGAATAACTCCTTGTACAAAATAGGATCAGGCCAGGCCGAACACGCCGAGCAGCACGTCGATCAGCTTGATGCCCACGAACGGCACGATCAGGCCGCCCAGTCCGTAAATCAACAGGTTGCGACGCAACAGCACGGCCGCGCCCAGTGCGCGATAACGCACGCCGCGCAAGGCCAGCGGAATCAGCACGACGATCACCAGCGCATTGAAAATCACCGCCGACAGGATCGCCGACGAAGGATTGTTCAGGTGCATGATGTCCAGCGCCGCCAGTTGCGGATACGTGGTCGCGAACATCGCCGGGATGATGGCGAAATACTTGGCGACGTCGTTGGCGATACTGAAGGTCGTGAGGCTGCCGCGCGTCATCAGCATCTGCTTGCCGATCTCGACGATCTCGATCAGCTTGGTCGGATTGGAATCCAGGTCGACCATGTTGCCGGCTTCTTTCGCCGCTTGCGTACCGGTGTTCATGGCCACCGCGACGTCGGCCTGGGCCAGCGCCGGCGCGTCGTTGGTGCCGTCGCCGGTCATCGCCACCAGCTTGCCTTCGGCCTGGTGCTGGCGAATCAGCGACAGCTTGTTCTCCGGCGTGGCTTCGGCGAGGAAGTCGTCGACGCCCGCTTCCGCCGCAATCGCGGCCGCAGTCAGACGATTGTCGCCGGTGATCATGATGGTCTTGATGCCCATGCGGCGCAGCTCGGCAAAACGTTCCTTGATGCCGCCCTTGACGATGTCCTTCAACTCGATCACGCCGAGCACGCGGATGGAGCCACCGGCAGCATCGGTCTCGGCCACCACCAGCGGCGTGCTGCCGCGACGGGCGACGATGTCGACGGCGGCGGCGACTTCCGCCGGCACCTGCTGGCCGGCTTGCTCGGCCAGCTTGCGGATGGCATCGGCCGCCCCCTTGCGGATCTGGCGATGACCGATGTCGACGCCGGACAGACGCGTCTGCGCAGTAAAAGGAATGAAAACGGCGCCCAGGCTTGCCATCTCGCGCTCACGCAGGTTGAAGCGCTTCTTGGCCAGCACCACGATGCTGCGGCCTTCGGGAGTTTCATCGGCGAGCGAAGCAAGTTGGGCGATGTCGGCCAGCTCTTGTTCGCTCACGCCATTGGCAGGCAGAAAAGTCGAGGCCTGGCGATTGCCGAGCGTGATGGTGCCGGTCTTGTCCAGCAGCAGCACGTCGACGTCGCCGGCGGCTTCCACCGCGCGGCCCGAAGTGGCGATGACGTTGGCCTGCATCATGCGGCTCATGCCGGCCACGCCGATGGCCGACAGCAAGCCGCCGATGGTGGTTGGAATCAGGCACACCAGCAAGGCGATCAGCGCCGTCACGGTGACGGGCGAACCGCCATGCGCGACGTTGACGCTGAATACCGAGAACGGCAGCAAGGTCACGGTCACCAGCAGGAACACGATGGTCAGCGCGACCAGCAACAGCGTCAGCGCGATCTCATTGGGCGTCTTCTGGCGCTTGGCGCTTTCCACCATCGCGATCATGCGGTCGAGGAAAGCTTCGCCCGGGTTGACCGTGACGCGCACGATGATCCAGTCCGACAGCACGCGGGTGCCGCCGGTGACGGCGGAAAAGTCGCCGCCCGACTCGCGGATCACCGGCGCCGATTCGCCGGTGATGGCGCTCTCGTCAACGGTGGCGACGCCCTCGACCACTTCGCCGTCGGCCGGCACGGCGTCGCCAGCTTCGATCAGGACGAAATCGCCCTTGCGCAAGGAGCTGCCTTCGACCAGTTCACAGCGGTCGGAGCGATTGGCGCGTTGCAGCTTCTTGGCGACCACGCTCTTCTTGGCGCTGCGCAGCGATGCAGCCTGCGCCTTGCTGCGGCCTTCGGCCAATGCTTCGGCGAAGTTGGCGAACAAGACCGTGAACCACAGCCAGACGGCGACGGCGAGGATGAAGCCGGCCGGCGCTTCGCCCTGGCCGTTCAGGGCCTGCAGATACAGCAGCGTGGTCAGGATGCTGCCGAGATACACCACGAACATCACCGGATTGCGCCACTGGGCGCGCGGCGACAGCTTGCGGAAGGAATCGATCATGGCCGGCTTGACGATGGCCGGATCGAACATCCATCTGGTTGCGGATTGTGCGCCGGATGCTGCGGGTGTGCTCACTTGCGTGGCAGGAACCTTAGCCGTCGGGGTAACAACTTTTTTGGCAGGACTATTTGCCATGTTTTTCTCCAATTCAGACATTAGTGAATCGCCAGCATTTGCAGATGCTCGATCACCGGACCCAGCGCCAGGGCGGGGACATAAGTCAGTGCGCCGACCAGGATCACCGCGCCGATCAGCAGCGTGACGAACAGCGGGCCATGCGTCGGCAAGGTGCCGGAAGTTGCCGCCAGGCGTTTCTTGCCGGCCAGCGAACCGGCCATGGCGAGCACCGGCACGATGATGCCGAAGCGGCCCAGCCACATGGCGATGGCGGTCATGACGTTGTAGTAAGGCGTGTTGGCGGACAAGCCGGCAAAGGCGCTGCCGTTGTTGTTGGCGGCCGAGCTGAAGGCGTAGAGGATTTCCGAGAAACCGTGGGCGCCGGGATTGGCGATGCCGGCCAGGCCGTTGTCGACCATCACGGAAATCGCCGTCAACACCAGCACCAGCGCAGGCGTCATGAGGATGGCGATGGACATCATCTTCATGTCGAACACGCCGATCTTCTTGCCCAGGTATTCCGGCGTGCGGCCGATCATCAGCCCGGCGATGAACACCGCCAGCACCGCAAAGATCAGCATGCCGTACAGACCTGCACCGACGCCACCGTAGACCACTTCGCCCAGTTGCATCTGCAGCATCGGCACCAGTCCGCCCAGAGGCGACAGCGAGTCATGCATGGCGTTGACCGCACCGCAGGACGCCGCCGTCGTGATCGCTGCGAACAGGCTCGACGCGACGATGCCGAAACGGGTTTCCTTGCCTTCCATCATCCCGCCGGTTTGCGTGGCATGCGCGGCGGCAAGCGCCGGATTGGGTTGCTGCTCGAAATACATCACCGTCAGCGTCATGACGATGAACAGCAAGGTCATCGCGGCCAGAATCGCCCAGCCCTGGCGGCGGTCGCCGACCAGCATGCCGAAGCTGGTGCACAGCGCGGCGGGAATGATCAGGATCGCCAGCATCTGCACGAAGTTCGACAGCGGCGTCGGATTTTCATACGGGTGCGCCGAGTTGGCGTTGAAGAAACCGCCGCCGTTGGTGCCGACCATCTTGATGGCTTCCTGCGAAGCGACGGGCCCCATCGGCAAGGTTTGCTTGCTGGTCTTCATCTCATCGGCCAGGGGATTGCCCTTCTCGTCCTTGAGCGGCTGGCCTTGGGCATCCAGGCGCGGCTGGCTGTAGACGGTGGTTTCCAGCGTGGAAACCTCGACGTAAGACTTGAAGTTTTGAATGACGCCCTGGCTCATCAGCACGACCGCGACCAGCAGCGACAGCGGCAACAGCACGTACAGGCTGGAGCGCGTCATGTCGACCCAGAAGTTGCCGATGCTCTTGCTGCTGTGGCGCGCGAAACCGCGGATCAGTGCAAACGCAACGGCGATGCCGGTGGCCGCCGAAAAGAAGTTCTGCACCGACAACGCCAGCATCTGGGTCAGGTAGCTCATCGTGCTTTCGCCGACGTAACCCTGCCAGTTGGTGTTGGTGACGAAGCTGACCGCCGTATTGAATGAAGAGTCGGCGCTGACGTTGGCCATGCCGGCCGGGTTCAGCGGCAGCCACAGTTGCAGGCGTTGCAGGGCGTAGACGACAAACATGCCGACGATGTTGAACAGCAGCAGCGCCAACGCGTATTGCTTCCAGCCCATGTCGGCGTCGGCGCGGATGCCGCACAAACGGTAGAAGAAATGTTCGATGCCGCCGAACACGCGATTGACGGCGGACTTGCCCTCCATCACGCGGGCGATGTACCAGCCTACCGGCACCGACAGCACGAGCAGGACGATCAGATAGATCGCCAGTTGGGTAATCGAGGCAGTCATGTCAGAAGGCCTCCGGTTTGATCAGGGCGTAAACGAGATACGCCAACAGGCCGACCGACACGGCCAGCCCCAGTATTTGCATGACGCTCATTGCATGTCCTCCAGCTTCTTGCAGGCCACGACAAATGCCCACATGACGACGCTGCAAGCCAGCAAGCCGCCGATATATAGAAAATCCATTTCCTGCTCCCTTGATGAATGCTTACGAGGCAAACAATAGGGGGAAGCACGTCAAATCCGGATAAAACTATCGGGCGGCGGTATAAATTTTGTGTAAACAAACAGGCGACGGGGCCGCAAGCCATTGGGTAATGGAGGTAAGGGCGGGAATGGTGGGAAACGCGGAGAGGATGATCGTGCGACGGATTGCGCGAGAACGTTTCAGCCCGGAGAAACGACGTGCGTCTCGCCGCCGCATAAAAAACACCGCCGTACAGCCGTAATGCCGTTTATTTAAGCCTGTTTTCCTAAAGCAGTCGTCCCAGCGAATGCCGGGATCCAGTGTCGTGAAGACGGTCGATACGCCGCTGTCGTCCGGACTTTCGTCAGGACGACAGTCCTGGTAAGTTGGGATTGTCAAGCGTAACTGAACGGCATTAGCCGTTCAGGCGGTGTTTTCTTCGGTGTTCCATTCGACGCGGTTCTTGCCGGCCTTTTTGGCGGCGTACATGGCCTTGTCCGCATGCGCCACCAGGCTGTCTTGCGTGGTGTGCTGGCCGGGGTCGTAAATGGCTACGCCGATGCTGCTGGAAACGTTGACGGTTGCCGCCTTCAGGATGAACGGCCGGCGCATCGTCAACAGGATTTTTTCCGCCACCACCATCGCGTCTGCAACAGTGTGCAGGCGCTCGAGGATGACGGTGAATTCGTCGCCGGCCAGGCGCGCCACCGTGTCGACTTCACGCACTGAATCGATCAGGCGCTCGGCAAACTGCACCAGCAGTTCGTCGCCGGCTTCGTGGCCGTACTTGTCGTTGATGCCCTTGAAACCGTCGATGTCCATGAACAGCAAGCCCATCTGCTGCGGCTCGCGGACGGCGCGCGCCATGGCTTCCGGCAGCTTTTGCGTAAACGCGCGGCGATTCGGCAGGCCGGTCAGGATATCGGTCAGCGCCATTTCCTGCAGCGAATTGCGGAAAGCCTGACGGTCGGTGATGTCGTGCAGGAAGGCAATGAACAGATGGCCGGCGCGACGCTGCACGTAACCGACCGTCATTTCGACCGGCAGCTCCTGGCCGTCGCGACGCAGCGCATTGATCTCGATGCGGTTGTTGATCACCACGCCTTCGCCGGTGGCGAGGAAATGCTTCATGCCGCGCCGATGCAAGTCGCGCTGCTCGGGCGGCACGATCATCTCGGCCAGCTCCCGGCCGTAGGCTTCCTTGCGCGACCAGCCGAGCAATTGTTCGGCCTGGCGATTCCACTCCACCACCACGCCGTCTTCGTCGATGGCGATGAAGGCGTCGTGGGCGTTTTGCAGGATGGCGCGCAGTTCGTTTTCGCTTTCTTCCAGCCTGATCTGGTTTTCGCGCTGATTGTCGAGCGCCTGCTGGAGCGCGATGGCGGTTTCATGCAGACGGCTGGTGCGGTCTTCGACGCGCTGCTCCAGGCCTTCGTTGAGCGAACGCACTTCGCGCAGGTAGTTTTCTTCACGTTGCACCATGGCCGACAGCGTCGACGACAGCAACTGGATTTCGTAATAGGTGCTGACGATGGGAATATGCACATCCTGCGCGCCGGTTGCGCGTCGCTCCAGCGCCGCGCTCAAGGCATTCATCGGCGCCACCAGGCGGCGCGTGAGGAAGAACGCCAGCATCATCAGCAGCAAGCCCACCAGGCAACCGACGAACAGCACCTGGCGCTCCAGTTCCTTGAAGCCGGACATGGCGACCTGCTCCGGCTGGCGCACCAGCACGGTCCATTTCATGTCGCTGTATTCGCTGTTGAGGCCGGTGCGCGCAAAACCGGTCAGGTAAGGCTCGCCGGTTTCACTGAGCTCGCGCATGGAACCCGATGGCAGTCGCAAGGATGCTTTGAAGCTATCCGTGGCGATCTTCTTCTCTTCCAGTTCCTTGGGACCGAGCAGGACCGTGCCGTCTTCACGCACGATCATGATCTCGACGTCGTAGCGGTCGTTGGCGGGATTAAGCAGCTTCTTGGCGAGATCGCGCGCCCAGGTCCAGCTCAGATGGACGCCGAGCACGCCCTGGAATTGCCCGTCCGGTCCGTTGATCGGCGTGGCGATATCGACGAAGCGCCAGGGATCGCTCATGACCGGCAGCTTCTTTTCCAACAGGACGGCGGGATGGTAGTCACCGACGAAGAATTCCTTCTGCGCCTGCTGAAACCACGGCCGCTGCGCGACGCTCTGGTTTTCCAGCAAACCGTTGGCGGCGGCCAGCACGTTGCCGTCCGGCGTGGCGAAGCCGATCCAGGCATAGTTGGGAACGTTCTTCTGGAGGTCGTTGAAGACGGCGCGCATGCGCGCGGGATCTTTGGCTTCGCGCACCGATGGGCGCTGCGCCAGAATTTTGACGTCGATATAGCGCTCGGCCATGCTGCGGTCCAGCGCATCCTGCATCTGCCAGGCCAACTGGTTAAGCCGTGCTTCCGCTTCGCGGCGCGCGTAACTGCGCGTGAACTGGTCCACCAGAATCAACACCGACGTCGTGGTAATCAGCACCGACAGCACCACGCCGATGGTGACCCATGAAGAGAGGCTCAACGTCGACGAGATTTTCTTTATGCTCAAGGTGACTCCAGCTGCTATTCGACGTTATTCCGGAGGCAATGACGCAAATTTTGCCCGAGGGTCCCGGAAAGTTCGTTGTTTTTTGTAAGGGACAACGAAATATTAGCTGCTGAATTGTAGTTGGAGCAATAAATGATTTGTTATCAAAAATAAAATGTCATTTTGACAATTTCCAATAGGCAAGCAGGAGCTGCGCAGTATCATCCAGAATGAGCCCTCTATTGCGTCGCCTCCTATCATGATGCCCATAAACCGAAATCGCCCGGCTGAACGGGCGATTTTTCAGGAAAACAACAGTCTGGTCGCCGAATTCAGACGCCGGCGCAAATTCCATCGGCGCGCGGGTCGGTTGCACCTTCGATCAATCCCCCGGGATGGACGCATACAGCGCCGGCGTGTCCCATCATGTCGGTGTAGTCGGCAACGATTTCAACGTCGTGACCGGCGCGTTTGAGCGCGTCGACCACGTGGTCCGGCACGCGCCCTTCCAATTTCAGATTGGTGGACGCCGCGCCCCAGGTGCGTCCGAGCAACCAGCGCGGGGCGCTGACGGCGGCCTGCATGTTTTGCCCGAACAGGATATGGCGGCTGAACACCGCGGCCTGCGTCTGCGGCTGTCCTTCGCCGCCCATGGTGCCGTAGGCCAGCGTGCGGCCGTCCTTGAGACGCGCCAGCGAGGGATTGAGCGTGTGGAATGGCAACTTGCCCGGTTGCAGCTGGTTGGCGCCGTCGTCGAGCGTGAAGCTGGCGCCGCGGTTTTGCCACACCACGCCGGTACCGGGCGCGACCACGCCGCTGCCGAACTCCCAGAAAATGCTCTGTATATAACTGACCACCCGGCCCTGCGCGTCCGCCGCGCCCATCCAGATGGTGTCGCCCGGCTTGGGCACATGCGGCCACGGCGCCGCGCGCCGCATGTCGATCCGCCTGGCTTCGCTATCGAGCGCGTCGGCCAGCAGCCAATCAGCGGCATTGACCGACATGTGCGCCGCATCGGTCACGTATTTGTTGCGCAGGATGAAGGCGCGCTTGGTGGCCTCCACCAGACCGTGGATGTGCTCGAAGCCGTCGGCCTGCGCCTGTGTTATGCCCAGGCGATCGAACAGACCGAGGATCATCAGTGCCGACACGCCCTGCGTCGGCGGCGGCAGATTGTAGATGCTGCCGGATTTCATCTGCACCAGCAGCGGCTTGACCACTTGCGCCCGATAGGCGGCAAGGTCGGCGGCGCGCAAGGGGCTCCCCGCCTGCTCCAGACCGGTCGCCAGCTGTTGCGCCAGATCGCCGCGATAGTAATCGTCGAGGCCGGCTTCGGCCAGGCGCGACAGCGTTGCCGCCAGCGCCGGTTGCTTGAGGATGTCGCCCAGGTTCGGCGCGCCGCTTGCCGCATAGGTCTCGGCAAAGCCGGGCTGATCCTTGAGTTCGTCCCACTTGTCATGGGTCAGTTCGGCCTGCGAACGCGTCACCGGCACGCCGGCGGTCGCGTGATGAATCGCATCTGCCAGCAGACGCGAGACAGGCAAACTCTTGCCCCAAGCTTTGGCGACGTCCAGTGCCGTCGCCCAACCGCCGACAGCGCCGGCCACGGTCAGGGCCGCACGCGGACCGCGCGTCGGAATCGCCGCGTCGCCATGTTGCGCGTAGAAATCCTTGGTCGCCAGCGCAGCCGACTGGCCGCAGGCTTGCACCGCCACCGGATCGCGGCCGGGTTCGCTGATGACCCAGAAGCCGTCGCCGCCGATGCCGTTCATGTGCGGGTAGACGACGGCGATGGCGGCGGCTGC
>NZ_AKJW01000091.1 GCF_000282135.1 Herbaspirillum sp. CF444 | reverse complement strand
GCGTTACGAATCGGGGTCAAGACGCCCAGTCTTGACCCCGATTCGCGCCTTGCACTTCATCCCAAACAGGAAAAGCTCGCACTCACGCCTATTTATGAAATGAGTTCTAAATCCAGACGTCGTTCTGCCGCGTCCTGTCGCTCTCTTCGTTGCCGGTATTGATCACGCCGCGCGGTTCGACCAGCAGGATCCTGGTTTCGGTCTCGGCATAGGGCTTGTGCTCGACGCCCTTGGGAATGACGAACATTTCACCCGCGCCGAGATGCACGGCACCGTCGCGGAAGTCGATGCGCAGCTTGCCTTCCAGGACGATGAACACTTCGTCGGTGTCGGCATGATCGTGCCAGATGAAGTCGCCTTCCACCTTGGCGAGTTTGAACTGGTAGTCGTTCATTTCTGCAATCACGCGCTGCGACCACTGTTCGCTGAACAGCGACAGTTTTTCGGCGAAATTGATGGCTTTGTAATCCCGGCTTGGGACGGCGGGGGATGCGGTAGTGGACATGCTCTGCTCCTGTATCAATCAATAACAAGGAGCCAGATTACGCAGACTATCCGGTGCGGTCTTGAACGATCGTGCAAATGCCGGTGGACATCACCTGCCCGGCTTCACCATCCGCAACCAGCGTGCCGGAGCAATGCCGTAGGTCCTGGTGAACAACCGCGTCATGTGACTCTGGTCCGCGAAACCGGACATTGCAGCGACTTCGGCCAACGGCCGGCCTTGCGCCATGAGACGACGCGCCAGATCCAGGCGGCGCATGCTCAGATAACGATAGGGGCTGGTGCCGAAAAAACTGCGAAAGTCGCGCGTCAGGCTCCAGCGATCGCGGCCGCAGGATTGCGCCAGTTCGTCGAGCGTGAGCGTGCGGTCCAGCGCGGCGTGGATGTATTCGCGGGCGCGTTGTGCGGCCTGGAAGTCGGCGGCATGGCGGCGAGGACGGTTGCCGGACACGGCGTTCATCGCAGTCGCCAGTTCGAAGATGCCGTCATCCTGCTGCAGCGGTTCGACGTCGCCATCCATTTGCGCGAGCAGATTCCCGAGTGCATGGAACATGCGCGGATCGGTCGAGATGCCGCCTTCGATGAAGGGCAAAGGCACGCCGCCCAGCGCGGCCTGCAACAAGGCCGGTTCGACATACAGCATGCGGTAACGAAAGCCCGCCTCGGTGCCGGCCTGACCGTCATGCGGCTCGTCGGGATACAGCGCCATGGTGTTGCCCGGCAGGCTGTTGCGCAGGGATTTTTTGTATTGGAAGGATTGCACGCCCGCCAGCGTGATGCCGAGCGCATAGGTGTCGTGGCGATGCATGGCGTAGCCGCTGCCGTGGAAGAAGGCTTCGATGCGTTCCACCCCGGACGATTGCGTGCGCAGTATCCAGTCTTTGCCTTGTTCCCGGTCTGCTTGCCGATTTCCCATGACTCGCCCTTGTAACGCCACCTCAACGGCCGCCTCAACGCCATTGCAACGCTATTCTTTGTCTTTCTTGACCAACTGCTTTTCGAACGCCGTGTCGAGCTTGCTCACGCGCTTCGGTTTTTGCGGACCGTAGGCGTTGACGAAGGCGACGAATTCATCGAGCGGCAGCGGCTCGCTGAGTTTCTCGACCGGATTGCCGGCGACACGCTGCACCAAGAAAAACAGCTCGCTAGACGTGCGCACCATCGAATATTGCTTTGTTCCTGCACGCGTGTTCAGGCGCTCGATGGCGCCGGTGGCTCGGGTGGATCTCATGCTGCATCCTCCTTACAGGATCAATTGCCAGTAAGCGACGTCGATCCACTGATCGTGCTTCTTGCCAACCTCGGCAAAATGCGCAACTTTGACGAAGCCCATTTTTTCATGCAAGGCGATGCTGCCGGCATTCGGCAAGGCAATGCCGCCCATCACCGCATGTACGCCAAGCGCCTTCAATTCGGCAAACAAGGCTGCATAGAGCCTGGAACCGATGCCCTTGCCGCCGCTGTCCTGCGCCATGTAGACAGAGCTCTCGACCGAATGCCGGTAGGCCTTGCGCACCTTCCACTTGGCGGCATAGGCATAGCCAAGGATACGCCCGTCTTCTTCATACACCAACCATGGAAATTGCGCCGATATCTCGGCAATGCGACCTTCCATCTCGGTCACGGAGACGGCTTCCAGCTCAAAGCTGATGACGGTGTTGAGGACGTAGTGGTTGTAAATCTCACAAATGGCGGCAGCATCGGCGCTGGTGGCCGGGCGAATCGAAAAGCTCATGGAAGATGGCGTGGAGGAAAATTTGACAATACGTAGTGTAACCAAATTGCCGGCGCCTGGCGCATTCCGGACGATACGCCAGGCGCCTCCCTGCTTCAACTTTGCAATGCCGCCTTGATTTGCTGCAACGAACCCGGGTCTTCAATCGTCGTCAGGTCGCCTGGATCGCGGCCCTCGCAGATCGCCTGGATCGAGCGGCGCAACAGTTTACCTGAGCGCGTCTTCGGCAGCAGGCTGACGAAATGCACGCGCGACGGCCGGCCGACGGCGCCGATCTGCTTGTCGACCACGCGCATGATTTCCGCTTCCAGCGCCTGCCGGCCTTCCGGTGTGGCGATGCCTTCGGCTTTCTTGGGGATCACGAAGGCGATGGCGACCTGCCCTTTCAGCTTGTCTTCGACGCCGACCACGGCGACTTCCGACACATTGGCGTGACTGGAAATGCTCTCCTCGATTTCGCGCGTGCCGAGCCGGTGACCGGCGACGTTGATCACGTCGTCGGTGCGGCCGAGGATGAAGTAGTAGCCGTCCTCGTCGCGAATGCCCCAGTCGAAGGTCGAATACACCTGCGTGCGGAAATTGGACCAGTAGGTATTCACGAAACGCTCGTCGTCGCGATACACGGTCTGCATGCAGCCCGGCGGCAACGGCCCCTCGATCACGACCACGCCCTTCTCGTTGGCGCGGCACAACTCGCCGGTGGATTCATTCATGATGTGCATCTTGTAGCCATACAACGGCACGCCCGGGCTGCCGAGCCGCGTGGACTTGTCGTCGACGCCTTTGGCAATCGACAGGATGGGCCAGCCGCTTTCGGTCTGCCAGTAGTTGTCGATGACCGGCACGCCCAGCGATGTGGAAATCCAGTTCGACGTCGTCTCGTCCAGCGGTTCGCCGGCAAGGTACAAACTCTTGAGCGAGGACAGGTCGTATCTGCTCATGAATTCCGGAGGATGCTTCTTCAGCACGCGGATCGCCGTCGGCGAAGAAAACATGCGCGTGACCTGGTACTTTTCCACCAGGCGCCACCAGATGCCGGCGTCGGGCGTCTCTTTGGGCAACACCGGCAATCCTTCATAGAGGATCGTCGCCATGCCCGCCATCAAGGGTCCGTAGACGATGTAGGAATGGCCGACCACCCAGCCGATATCGGAGGTGCAGAAATAAGTCTCGCCGGGATTGCCGCAGAACACGTGCTGCATGGATGCCGTCAGCGCCACCGCATAGCCGCCGACGTCGCGCTGCACGCCTTTCGGCTTGCCGGTCGTGCCGGAGGTGTAGAGGATGTAGGACGGTTCGTTGGACTCCAGCCAGACCACCGGCACCTGCGCGTCAAGATGTTGTGTTCGCGCCGAGGCATAATCGACATCCCTTCCTGCCATGCACGACATCTCCGCCAAACCGCGATCCACCAGCAGGACGTGCGCCGGCTTGTGCTGCGCCAGCCGGATTGCTTCATCGAGCAAGCCCTTGTAAGGCACCACCTTGCCGCCGCGTGAACCGGCATCGGCAGACACGATCAAGACCGGTTGCGCATCATCGATGCGCGTCGCCAGACTGTTGGACGCGAAGCCGCCGAACACCACCGAATGCACGGCGCCGATGCGCGCGCACGCCAGCATCGCAAACACCGCTTCGGCGATCATCGGCATGTAGATCAGCACGCGGTCGCCGCGCCGCACGCCCAGCGTTTGCATGGTCGCCGCCATGGCGCTGACTTCGCGATGCAGCTCGCGGAAACTGTAGGTTTTTTCGGTATCGGTTTCCGTCGAGACGGTGATCAATGCCGCCTGATCGCCGCGCTGCGCCAGATGCCGGTCGATGGCGTTGTGGCACAGATTGGTCTCGCCGCCGACGAACCAGCGCGCAAACGGCGGCCGGGAATAGTCCAGTGTTTTGCTGAACGGCGCATGCCAGTCGACGCGCCGGGCTTCGTCGGCCCAAAAGGTATTGGGATCGTCGATCGACTGCTGGTAAAACGACGCGAAATTCATGATGTCTCCTCATGGCAATCGGACAGGCAATGACGCGATGGCGATGTCATTGCACCGTGAGCGCGGCATCTTTGCGCCGCATCTTTTCTCTGTGTTGCGTACTGCGGTTTACTGTGACAGCGCTTGCTTACGCCCAGCTTAATTCATGCGTTTTTCTTCTTGAAACCAAGCATTTCAAATCGTTCTTCGAAACGAAAAAAAGGATGCGCGAGCATCCCTTTTTCATCATCGGATGACACCCGGATTGCCTGCACATCGACAAGCAACCGGCGTCAAAAAAATGATCAGCGATTCTTGCAATCATTGGCGAGCTGCTGGCCGATCTTCGAGTTCAGCAGCATCGACTTCGATGGAATCTGAATCCACACCAGGCCATCGCCCTTGTCTTCAAAACGCAGTGCGCCGGTGGAGGTCGATACCGGCGTCATCTTGTAGGTGCTGCCCTTCCACACCAGGCTCACGTTGTTGGACGCATCCACCTTGACCTCCACCTTGTTGCCCATGTCGCAGGAGAAGGAACCCGTCGCCAGGCGGCCGGCCCAAGCGGGATTGACGGCGGCCGCAACCGGTTGCAGCGGAGCCGGCACCGGCTTGGTTTCGGTCAGCGGCACCGTTTCAGCGCAGGCTGCCAGCAGGATGGACACGGTCAGTACGGAAGCGCGTTGCAAGAAAGTCATGTTTTGATCCAGTGCGGGGTGAAAAGAGAATGTGGACGGCATCTTACCAACTTTCGTTCCCCTATTCCGTTTTCCAGCCACTGCATTGCAATATGCCCCGTCGATGCTCCGATCAGAACGCGTCGCCCGGAACCCGTATCCAGCCTTCCATCAACACCCGTGCACTGCGGCTCATGATGGCTTTGGTGACGCTCCATTCGCCGCCGATCCGTTTCGCTTCCGCACCGACGCGCAAGGTGCCGGACGGATGGCCGAAACGCACTGCCGTACGCTCGCCGCCGCCGGCAGCGAGATTGACCAGCGTACCGGGGATCGCCGCGGCCGTGCCGATGGCGACCGCCGCCGTACCCATCATGGCGTGGTGCAACTTGCCCATGGACATGGCGCGCACCAACAAGTCGACATCGCCGGCGCCGACTTGCTTGCCGCTGGAAGCGACATAGTCGCGCGGGGCGGCGACGAAGGCGACCTTGGGCGTGTGCTGACGCTTGGCGGCTTCATCGACATGCCCGATCAGACCCATGCGCACCGCGCCGTGAGCGCGGATGGTCTCGAACATCGCCAGCGCCCTGGGATCGCTGTTGATGACATCCTGCAGCTCGGCGCCGGTGTAACCGATGTCTTCCGCATTCAGGAAAATCGCCGGGATGCCGGCATTGATCATGGTCGCCTTGAAGATGCCGACGCCCGGCACGTCCAGATCGTCGACCAGGTTGCCGGTCGGGAACATGGAGCCGCCACCGTCACCTTCGCCTTCGTCCGCCGGATCGAGGAATTCAAGCTGCACTTCCGCCGCCGGAAAGGTCACGCCGTCGAGTTCGAAATCGCCGGTCTCCTGCACCTGGCCATCTGTGATCATCACGTGCGCGATGATGGTCTTGCCGATGTTGGCTTGCCAGATGCGCACCGTGCAGGTGCCATTCATCGGCACGCGGTCGGGATCGATCAGGCCGTTGCTGATGGCGAACGGGCCAACTGCCGCCGACAGGTTGCCGCAATTGCCGCTCCAGTCGACGAAAGCGCTGTCGATCGCCACCTGCCCGAACAGGTAGTCGACGTCATGACCCGGCCGGCTGGACTTGGACAGGATGACGGTTTTGCTGGTGCTGGACGTTGCGCCGCCCATGCCGTCGATCTGCTTGCCGTAAGGATCGGGACTGCCGATGACGCGCATCAGCAAGGCGTCGCGCGCGGCGCCCGGTTGCTGCGCGGATGCAGGCAAGTCCTGCAGGCGGAAGAACACGCCTTTGCTGGTGCCGCCGCGGATATAAGTGGCGGGGATTTTGATTTGAGGTGCGTGGTTCATGTGCATGTGTCCTGTTTGCTTGAACGTCAACTTGCTTACGCTGCCTTGACCGTCGACGCCAGAAAGTCCTGCGCGAAACGTTGCAGCACGCCGCCCGCTTCATAGATCGAGACTTCTTCCGCGGTATCGAGACGGCAGGTCATCGGCACTTCAACGCGCTCGCCGTTCTTGCGCGTGATGACCAGCGTCAGATCGGCGCGCAGGAATGATGAGCGCGTGCCGATCACGTCGAAAGTTTCGGTGCCGTCGATGCCCAGCGTTTTGCGCGTCACGCCCGGTTTGAATTCCAGCGGCAACACGCCCATGCCGATCAGGTTGGTGCGGTGGATGCGTTCGAAGCCTTCGGCGGCGATCACTTCCACGCCCGCCAGACGCACGCCCTTGGCCGCCCAGTCGCGCGACGAACCCTGGCCGTAATCGGCGCCGGCGACGATGATCAGCGGCTGCTTGCGGTTCAAGTAGGTTTCGATGGCTTCCCACATGCGCATGACCTGGCCTTCCGGTTCGACGCGGGCCAGCGAGCCCTTCTTGACTTCACCGTTGACGACGGCCATCTCGTTGACCAGTTGCGGGTTGGCGAAGGTAGCGCGCAATGCGGTCAGGTGATCACCGCGATGGGTGGCGTAGGAATTGAAATCTTCTTCCGGCAAGCCCATCTTGGTCAGGTATTCGCCGGCGGCGGAATCGGCCAGGATGGCGTTGGACGGCGACAGGTGATCGGTGGTGATGTTGTCCGGCAGTACCGCCAGCGCGCGCATGCCGGTCATGGTGCGCTCGCCTGCCAGCGCGCCTTCCCAGTACGGCGGACGGCGGATGTAGGTGCTCATCGCGCGCCAGTCGTACAGCGGGCTGACCTTCTCGCCGTCGTCGGCCTGCACGGCGAACATCGGCGTATAGACGTTGCGGAATTGCTGCGGCTTGACCGAGGACTTGACCACGGCATCGATCTCTTCGTCGGTAGGCCAGATATCCTTGAGGCGGATTTCCTTGCCGTCGACCACGGCCAGTACATCTTTCTCGATGTCGAAACGGATGGTGCCGGCAATCGCGTAGGCCACCACCAACGGCGGCGACGCCAGGAAGGCTTGCTTGGCGTAAGGATGGATGCGGCCGTCAAAGTTGCGGTTGCCGGACAACACGGCTGTTGTGTACAGGTCGCGGTCGACGATTTCCTTCTGGATGACCGGATCGAGCGCACCCGACATGCCATTGCAGGTGGTGCAGGCAAACGCGACGATGCCGAAGCCCAGTTTTGCCAGCTCGGTGCCCAGGCCTGCTTCGTCGAGATAGAGCTCGACGGTTTTGGATCCCGGCGCCAGCGACGACTTCACCCACGGCTTGCGGGTCAGGCCGAGTTTGTTGGCATTGCGCGCCAGCAGGCCGGCGGCGATCACGTTGCGTGGATTGCTGGTGTTGGTGCAACTGGTGATGGCGGCGATGATGACGGCGCCGTCGGGCATCAGGCCTTCGGCTTCCTGGGCTTGCGCCTTGTCGAGGTCGACGGCGATGCCGCGCTCGGCCAGTGCCGACACCGGCAGGCGGCGATGCGGGTTGGACGGACCTGCCAGCGTGCGCACCACGGTGGACAGATCGAATTTCAGCGTGCGCTCGTATTGCGCCGACGCCAGGCTGTCGGCCCACAGGCCGGCTTCCTTGGCGTAGCTCTCGACCAGCTTGACCTGCTCGTCGTCGCGGCCGGTGAGCTTGAGGTAGTCGATGGTTTGCTGGTCGATGAAGAACATCGCCGCGGTCGCACCGTATTCCGGCGCCATGTTGGAGATGGTCGCGCGATCGCCCAGCGTCAACGCGGAAGCGCCTTCGCCGCGGAACTCCAGATAAGCGCCGACCACTTTTTCCTTGCGCAGGAATTCGGTCAGCGACAGCACCACGTCGGTTGCGGTGATGCCGGGTTGCGGCTTGCCGGACAGTTCGACGCCGATGATTTCCGGCAGGCGCATCCACGATGCGCGACCGAGCATGACGTTCTCGGCTTCCAGGCCGCCGACGCCGACGGCGATCACGCCCAGCGCATCGACGTGCGGCGTGTGGCTGTCGGTGCCGACGCAGGTGTCCGGATAGGCCAGGCCGTTGTCGTTGTGAATGACCGGCGACATTTTCTCCAGATTGATCTGGTGCATGATGCCGTTGCCGGGCTGGATGACGTTGATGTTTTCAAACGCCTTCTTGGTCCAGTTGATGAAATGGAAGCGGTCTTCGTTGCGGCGATCTTCGATGGCGCGGTTCTTTTCAAACGCTTGCGGATCGAAGCCGCCGCACTCCACCGCCAGCGAGTGGTCGACGATCAGTTGCACCGGCACCACCGGGTTCACCTTGGCCGGGTCGCCGCCCTGATCGGCAATGGCGTCGCGCAGGCCGGCGAGGTCGACCAATGCGGTCTGGCCGAGGATGTCGTGACACACCACGCGCGCGGGAAACCAGGGAAAGTCGAGTTCACGCTTGCACTCGATGATCTGTTTCAGACAATCGACGAGGATGCTCGGATCGCAGCGACGCACCAGGTTTTCTGCGTGCACGCGCGAGGTATAAGGCAGCGTGTTCCAGGCGCCTGGCTTGATCGATTCAACCGCGGCACGGGCGTCGAAATAATCCAGCTTGGTCCCAGGTAAAGGTTTGCGGTTTGCGGTATTCATGGCTCGGTCCCGAGAAAAACTTTAGGTAAGAGTGACAGCCTGCGCGCCGTTTCATACCGGCGCAGCAGGCTGCGGATGATGCTTGGTGTATTGCCTAGTGTATTACTTACTTGCGCTTGCCGATCGGCACGAATTTCAGATCTTCCGGACCGACATAGTTGGCCGATGGACGGATGATCTTGTTGTCGATGCGTTGCTCGATGATGTGCGCAGCCCAGCCCGAAGTACGCGCGATCACGAACAGCGGCGTGAACATCGCCGTCGGCACGCCCATCATGTGGTACGACACGGCCGAGAACCAGTCGAGGTTGGGGAACATCTTCTTGATGTCCCACATGACGGTTTCCAGACGCTCGGCGATGTCGAACATCTTGACCGAACCGGCCTCCTTGGACAGCTTGCGCGCGACTTCCTTGATGACCTTGTTGCGCGGGTCCGCAATCGTGTAGACCGGATGGCCGAAACCGATCACGACTTCCTTGTTCTCGACGCGGCGCTTGATGTCTGCTTCCGCTTCGTCCGGATTGTCGTAACGCTTCTGGATTTCGAATGCGACCTCATTGGCGCCGCCGTGCTTGGGACCGCGCAGCGCGCCGATCGCGCCGGTGATCGCCGAGTACATGTCGGAGCCGGTACCGGCGATGACGCGGCCGGCAAACGTGGAGGCATTGAATTCATGTTCGGCGTACAGGATCAGCGAGGTGTGCATCGCCTTTTCCCACAGCTCGGACGGCTTCTCGCCGTGCAGCAGGTGCAGGAAGTGCGCGCCGATGGAATCGTCGTCGGTCTCCACTTCGATGCGGTTGCCATTGTGGCTGTAGTGATACCAGTACAGCAGCATCGAACCCAGCGAAGCCATCAGGCGGTCGGCGATGTCGCGCGCTCCCGGCGTGTTGTGGTCGTCTTTTTCCGGCAGCACGCAGCCCAGTGCCGACACGCCGGTGCGCATCACGTCCATCGGATGCGATGCCGCCGGCAGCCATTCCAGCGCGGCCTTGACGTTGGCCGGCAAGCCGCGCAGCGCTTTCAGTTTGGCCTTGTAGGCTTTCAGTTCTGCGCTGGTCGGCAACTTGCCGTGCACCAGCAAATGGGCGATTTCTTCGAACTCGCAGCTGTCGGCCACGTCGAGGATGTCGTAGCCGCGGTAGTGCAAATCGTTGCCGGTCTTGCCGACGGTGCACAGTGCGGTGTTGCCTGCGGTGACGCCGGACAGGGCGACGGATTTTTTCGGTTTGAAGCCTGTTGCCGGTGCTTGTGGTTCGCTCATGCGTATCTCCTTGCTGATATGGGAATGGTGTTGTCTGAATGCGGATGCGGAACGATGCTGACTGCGAGGATGCCGCTTATTTGTCGGCGTATTTCTTTTCCAGCAGATCGAACATCGGTTTGTTGACCAGGCGCTGACGCTCGGCAAACGGCGTCACGAAATTCGGATCTTCGTCGAGACGATGGGCATCGCGCAAAATGGTCAGCGCCTTTTGCATGCCTGCCACGGCGCCTTGCAGCGCGGCGTTGGCGTACAGCACGATGCCGTAGCCGAGGTCGCCCAGTTCGTCGGCGTTGAAGATCGGCGTCTTGCCGCCGATCACCAGGTTCACCAGTTGCGGCTTGTCGAGCGCTTGCGGCAGGCGGCGGATTTCTTCGGCGGTTTCGGTCGCTTCGACGAACAGGATGTCGGCGCCGGCTTCGCTGTAGCGGGCCGCGCGTTCGAGCGCATCTTCAAAACCGTGGACGCTGCGCGCATCGGTGCGCGCCATGATCAGCATGCCGTCGTTGCTGCGTGCATCGACGGCGGCGTGGATCTTGCCGACCATCTCGGCGCAGGAAATGACTTCCTTGCCGTTGAAGTGGCCGCAGCGCTTTGGCGAAACCTGGTCTTCCAGTTGCACCGCATCGGCGCCGGCGCGCTCCAGCGTGCGGATGGTGTGGCGTACGTTGAGCGCATTGCCAAAGCCGGTGTCGGCATCGACGATCAGCGGAATTTCCACGGCATCCCGGATGCGCGCGGTGTGATCGGCCAGTTCGTTGAGGCCGATGAAGCCCTGATCCGGCATGCCGAAATACATGTTGGTGACGCCGGCGCCAGTGACATAGAGCGCTTCAAAGCCGAGATCGGCGATCACGCGCGCCGACAAGGCATTGAACGCGCCGGGAACCAGCAGGCCTTTGCGTGCATTGACTTTGTCGCGCAGGATTTGTTTTGTGGTTGGGGAAGCATTGCTCATTTGACGTCCTTTGATTTGAGTGGCGCGCATGTTTCAGCGGGATGGATGCCCCTGCTTATTGCAATGCGCATGCCACCTCGGCAGCGACCGGATGTTGCACCGCAGAAGAAAATGATGTTTCATCACAAGCTCGCGTCAAATCAATGACTTATATCCTTTTCTCTCTCGAGAGAGCGAAGTTGTGGAGCGCACGTCCATGGCGATGATGTGTTACATTTGAAACACCTGAAACACTCAACGTGAAACATGAAACGTCCCACCACCAGTTCCAGAGACAACACCGACAAGCCCGTCATCTGGACCGTCTCCGTGTCGCGCCTGGTCGAACTGTTCCGCGACATCACGCTGGAGTTCGACGACCGCGCCGACATCGAGCCGATCCCGCTGGGCTTTGAAGACGCTGTGCGACATATCCGCGAGCGCCTCGCCACCGAACACTGCGACGCCGTCATCGCGGCAGGCTCCAACGGCGCCTATCTCAAAAGCCGCTTGTCGGTCCCGGTGATCATCGCCAAGGCCAGCGGCTTCGACGTCATGCAGGCGTTGGCGAAGGCACGCAAGATTTCACCCGACATCGGCATGATCACGTATCAGGAAACCATGCCCTCGCTGACCGAATTCCAGAGCACCTTCGGTCTGAACATCGTGCAGCGCACCTACGCCACCGAAGAAGATGCGCGCGCCCAGATCAATGAGCTGAAAGCGGCCGGCATCAAGGCCATCGTCGGCGCCGGCCTGATCACCGGCCTGGCGCAGGAAGCAGGACTGGCCGGCATCTTCGTCTACTCCGCCGCCAGCATCCGCCAGGCTTTCGACGATGCGCTGGAATTGGCGCGCCTGACCCAACTGGAGTCGACGCGCGGACGCATCCTGCCGGTGGCCGACACCTTGCGCGCCCGGCATCATCTCAACGACTTGCGCGGCGATTCGGCCGCGATGGAGGCGGTGCGCCAGTCGATCACGCTGTTTGCGAAATCCCCCGCCACCGTGCTGATCCAGGGCGAAACCGGAACCGGCAAGGAACTGGCTGCACAGGCGATCCATCGCGCGCATCCGCAGATGCAAGGCAAGGTGCAGGCGCACCATCCTTTCGTCGCGGTCAATTGCGGCGCGCTGGCGGAGTCGCTGCTGGAGTCGGAGCTGTTCGGCTATGAAGAAGGCGCGTTCACCGGTTCGCGCCGCGGCGGCCGTGCGGGCTTGTTCGAAGCGGCGCATCGCGGCACGCTGTTCCTCGATGAAATCGGCGAGATGCCTTTACCGCTGCAAACACGCCTGCTGCGCGTGCTGGAAGAGCGTGAAGTGGTGCGCGTCGGCGGCACGCGGCCGATTCCCGTCAGCGTGCGCATCATCAGCGCGACGCATTGCGACCTCGACAGCCGCGTCAAGGAAGGACGTTTTCGCGCCGACCTGTTCTATCGCCTGAGCGTGTTGCGCATGACCCTGCCGCCGCTGCGCGAACGTCCCGAGGATCTGGCGCCGCTGGCGCAGTGGTGCCTGAAGAACGCGCTGGCGGCGATGGATATTCGTCCGCACGCCAACCTGCACGCAGAAATCCTGCGCTGCACGCCCCTGCTGGCGCGTTACGACTGGCCCGGCAACGTGCGCGAGCTGCGCAACATGATGGAACGACTGGCCTTGTTCCTCGCCGCCGAACCTTTGCAGGCGCTGACGCCGAACCTGATCGCGCGCGTCGCGCCGGAAATCCTCCAAAGCGATAATACGCCGACAACACCGGCCGCCTCGAGCCGCGCGAACGCGCTGACGCGGCCAGATAGCGAAGCGGGTGACGCAACACAGCGAAACGAGTCGCTGGAGGAGGCGCTGGCGCGATTCGACGGCAACCGCGCCGCTGCAGCAAAACATCTCGGCATCAGCCGTACGACCTTGTGGCGCAGACTGGGCGAAAAAACTTAGCCCTAGTGCCGTTTATTTAAACCTATTTTCCTAAAGCAGTCGTCCCGGCGAACGCTGGGATCCAGTGTCGTGAAGACGGTCGATACGCCGCTGGGTCCTGACTTTCGTCAGGACGACAGTCATAGCGAGATGAGCTTTTTAAGCTTGACTGAACGGCATTAGCGCTTAGCCCGCCAATTTTCTGCCACCCTGACCCCACATGCTTTCCCATACGATAGGAATCGCCTCAAATGCATGATTGACAGCGTCTCTTGCATGCACGTATTCTCGGTCGGTTGTCTATGGACATGGGCATATTATTTACGCATTCCTGCGAGACAAAGTGCGCAAACAATCTGCCGCCGGCGACACCCACCTCAACAATCTCACCATCGGGAGAACGCATGAATAATAAGAGTTCTGCAGCAACCGGCAATGATGCGTCAGCCAAGCTTCATCCACAAACCTGGCGGGCCGTCATTTCGTCATCGATCGGCAATGCGCTGGAATGGTTCGACGTCCTGATTTACGGCGCGTTTGCCGTGGTCATCGCCAAGCTGTTCTTCCCGACCGACAATGAGACGGTGTCGCTGCTGGTGACCTTTGCGACGTTCGGCGTGTCGTTCTTCATGCGTCCGCTCGGCGCCGTCATCCTTGGCGCTTATTCCGATCGCGTCGGACGCAAGGCGGCCTTGTCGCTGTCAATCGTCCTGATGACCATCGGCACCGCCATGATCGCCTTCATGCCGACCTATGCGAGCATCGGCCTGTGGGCGCCGGCGGGCATCGTTCTGGCGCGTCTGATCCAGGGTTTCTCGGCCGGCGGCGAGTTCGGCAGCTCGACGGCGTTCCTGGTGGAACATGCACCGCATCGCCGCGGCTTCTTCTCCAGCTGGCAGGTCGCCAGCCAGGGGCTGAGCCTGTTGATGGCAGCCGCTTTCGGCGCCGGCCTGAACGGCTGGCTGACGCCCGAACAGCTGTATTCCTGGGGCTGGCGCCTGCCGTTCCTGTTCGGCCTGCTGATCGGCCCTGCCGGTTTCTACATCCGTCGCCACCTGGATGAATCGCCGGAGTTCGCTGCGGCAGAGCGCACCGAGACGCCGTTGCGCGATACCTTCTCCACCCAGAAGATGCGCCTGCTGATCGGCACCGGCAGCGTGATCATGGCAACCGTATCGGTCTACCTGTCGCTGTACATGCCGACCTACGCCATCAAGCAACTGGGCATGCCGGCATGGTCGTCGTATGCGGCAACGCTGGTGTCCGGCCTGATCATGATGCTGGCGTCGCCGCTGGTGGGCGAACTGTCGGACAAACATGGCCGCACGCCGTTCATGATTGCCAGCAGCCTGGCCTTCGTCGTGCTGACTTATCCGATGTTCCTGTTCCTGACCGGTTCGCCGAGCTTCATCAACCTGCTGTTGCTGCAAATCGTCATCGGCGTGCTGATGACCATGTACTTTGCGGCGATGCCTGCGCTGTTGGCCGACATCTTCCCGGTGCAGACGCGCGGCACCGGCATGTCGTTGAGCTATAACATCGCGGTGATGCTGTTCGGCGGCTTTGCCGGCCTGATCATTACCTGGCTGATCCAGGCGACGGGCAACAAGCTGTCGGTCAGCTATTTCGTGATTGTCGGCGCAACGCTGAGTTTCATCGCTTCGGCAGCGGCGCGTTATGCCCTGAAGTTGCGTTGATCGTTGCGTTGATCGTTGCGTTGATGATGGATTGCCGACGCAAGCAAGGCGAGCGTCGGCAATAGAAATCAGCCATAAAAAAAGGCCGGATTCGATCACGAATCCGGCCTTTTTCATTTTGTTTTTCATCGTCCGGTTTGCATTCTTGATGAGGCATATCCGTGACGAGTTTCCCTACCCCTCTACTGCTACTGCTTCCCGCTTCCCTTGACTTTGTCGACTCAGTCGTCCTCGGCGCCGCCGATGCCGAGCTCCTGAATCTTGCGCGTGATCGTATTGCGGCCGATGCCCAGACGCACGGCGGCGTCGTTCTTGCGGCCATGCGTATGCTTGAGCGCGATCTTGATCAGTGCGGCTTCGAATTGGCGACCGAGGATGTCCATGACTTCCGGACGTTCTTCGGCCAGCATTTGCGCCGCTTCGGTTTCCAACAGACTGATCCAGTTGCGGTCTGCGCCGCCGATGTCGCCATCGACACTCGCCGTTGGAGCACCTTGCGATTCGGCTGCCGGAGCGGACGACGATGCGGCTTGCGAGGATACCGGCTGGAAGTTGCTGCTGCGCTCTTCGATCAGATCCTGCGGCAGATCCTTGACTTCGACAGTCTGCCCCGGTGCCATGACGGTGATCCAGTTGCACAGGTTTTCCAGCTGGCGTACATTGCCCGGCAATTCAAGCTGCGACAGGAACTGCATCGCCTGCGGCGACAGACGCTTGGCTTCGACGCCGAGCTGACGCGCGCTTTGCGTGAGGAAGTGGCGCGCCAGGATAGGCACGTCTTCGCGGCGCTCGCGCAAGCTCGGCAAGCGCAGGCGGATCACGTTGAGGCGGTGATACAAGTCTTCGCGGAACAGGCCTTCGCGCACGCGGTGTTCCAGATTCTGGTGCGTCGCGGCGATCACGCGCACGTTCGCTTTGAGCGATTGATGGCCGCCGACGCGATAGAAATGCCCGTCCGACAGCACGCGCAGCAAACGCGTTTGCAGGTCGAGCGGCATGTCGCCGATTTCATCGAGGAACAAGGTGCCGCCTTCGGCCTGTTCGAAACGGCCACGGCGCATCGCTTGCGCACCGGTGAAGGCGCCGCGCTCATGACCGAACAGTTCCGACTCGAGCAGGTCCTTCGGAATCGCCGCGGTGTTCAGCGCGACGAAAGGCTGGGCAGCCCGCGGGCTGTGCTTGTGCAAGGCGCGTGCAACCAGTTCTTTACCAGAGCCGGATTCGCCGGTGATGAGCACGGTCACGTTCGATTGCGACAGGCGGCCGATGGCGCGGAAAACATCTTGCATCGCCGGCGCCTGGCCGAGGATTTCCGGCGCGTTGGCGGAGGATTGCTCGACGTCGGTTTCGCGCAGGCTTTCTTCCAGCGCGCGACGAATCAGTTCAACCGCCTTGTCGACGTCGAAAGGCTTGGCCAGATATTCGAAAGCGCCGCCCTGGAAGGCCGACACGGCCGAGTCGAGATCCGAGAAGGCGGTGATGATGATGACCGGGATGCCGGGATGCTTGGCTTTGATGGTCTGCAGCAGTTCCAGACCGGATGCGCCGGGCATGCGGATATCGGAAACCAATACTTGCGGCGTGCCGGTCTGCAATGCTTGCATCGCATCACGCGCGCTGGAAAAACTTTGTGTGGCGAGATTTTCTCGCGCGAGGGCTTTTTCCAATACCCAGCGTATCGATTCGTCGTCGTCAACAATCCAGATCGGTTTCATAGTGTTATCTTTTCCTGCTGTGATAGCGTGTAGTAGACAGCTTCAAAGGCATGCGCCGATGTTGCATTGCTTCGTCCTGAACTTTCCCGATCAATAAGAAATCGTGATCAGGGAAGCGGGATCAAAATTCTGAAATCCGTATATCCCGGCCGGCTTTCACATTCGATGACTCCCATGTGCTGCTGTACGAATGTTTGCGCCAACGTCAGTCCCAAACCGCTACCTCCTTCCCGCCCGGAAACCAGCGGGTAAAAAATACGGTCCTGGATGTCTGGTGAGATACCGGGGCCATTGTCGATGATATGCAAGTCTAGTGCCAGCCGGTAACGGACCTTGGCCAGCGTCACCTGGCGCGTGACGCGCGTTGCCAAAACCAGCTCGGCGTCGCCGGCGCGAATGCGTTCGGCAAGCGCTTGCGCGGCGTTGTGGACAATGTTGAGCAAGGCCTGAATGAGTTGTTCTTTGTCGCCGCGGAATTCGGGAATCGACAAGTCATAATCGCGACGGATGGTCAAACCGTTCGGGAACTCGGCAAGGATGAGGCTGCGCACGCGCTCGCAGACTTCGTGGATGTTGACGTCGCCGACGATGTGCGGCCGCCGGTGCGGCGCCAGCAGGCGGTCCACCAGCGTCTGCAGGCGATCGGCCTCCTTGATGATGACCTGGGTATATTCGCGCAGCTCTTTCAGATGACGCTCGGGCAATTCCAGCTCCAGCAACTGCGCCGCGCCGCGAATGCCGCCAAGCGGGTTCTTGATCTCATGCGCGAGGTTGCGGATAAGTTCCTTGTTGGCCTGGCTCTGGTCGAGCAGGCGCTCTTCCCGGTCCAGCTTGAGTTGCTGGACGTTTTCCCGCAGCTCGAGCAAAACCGGCGTGGCAGTGCTGTCGAGCGCAGTGACGATGGTATGGACTTGCAACGGCTCGCGTCCTGCCCGTTCCAGCACGAGGTCCAGACGCTTGTCGGCGAATTGATGCTCGACAGCCTGGTAAAACAGGGTGGCGAGCTCCTTGCCGTTGAGGAAAAGCTCGCTTAGTTTTTGTTGAGAAAGCACCTTGAAGGAGCTCTCCAGCAGATTTTCGGCAGCGGCGTTGGCGTAGACGATGCCGCCGTTGGCGTCGAGGATGATGACTGCCGACGCCAGCAGATCGAGACCATCCAGTGAGGGTAGCGTTGTTTTCATGCGTTCCAGTAAATGCCTTTGAGATGCCTGCGACAGGCAACCGGCTGCCAGGCGTGCATTCGAAATACACAAGCACGACTGTCAGCTTCCCTTCAGCTAAGCAAGATTTGGGCGAGCCTGCGACAACGCTGCATTCCTGGCTAACGCACTCATTAACGTACGTTCGCAAGCTCCCGTTTGAGCGCCGCAATATTGCGTTCCGATCTTGCAATGTCGTCCTTCATGCCGGCAACACGCTCCTGGTATTTCGCATAGTTGCGCTCGTCGCCGCGACGCTCGGGCTCGCCATTGTTGAAGTCCGCTTTCAAACCTGCCAGCTTCTTCTCTTCCGTATTCAATTCCTGTTGCAACAACAGCTTGCGATCGCTGTCGCGCGACTTCTGCGTACCGGCGTCGACCTTGGGAAAATTGACCGGCGTCGTCGCTGCACCTGCCGAAGCGGCTGTCCCGCTCTGTGCTGCACGCTTTGGCTGCGGCGCAACCGACAAGCCCGGCAAGTCGACTTTGCGACACCCCTTGGTCGCCCCGGTATTCTTGTATTCTTTCGCACCGTTTTCATCGGTGCAGACATACACGTCATTTTGCGCCTGCGCGTTGCCGGCACAAGCCGCGCACGACAGTACTGCTGCTGCGAGATATTTCATCTGTCCGTATTCACTGATCGAAATGAAGATTAGAACTCATTTCATAAATAGGCGTGAGATGCGTTCTTCCCAGAAAGGGCGCTGGCAAGGCGTGCGACGCGTCGTGTGCCGGGGCACACGCAAGGAGCACAAC
>NZ_AKJW01000090.1 GCF_000282135.1 Herbaspirillum sp. CF444 | reverse complement strand
CGCAGGCGCGCAGCATGCTGCGCGAAACCCCTGCTACACCCTTGCCAGCACCCTTTCTGGGAAGAACGCATCTCACGCCTATTTATGAAATGAGTTCTAATATCTTCCGGGCAAGAACAAAGCCCGCTGATGCGGTAATGTCGTGCAGTCAAGCTTAAAAATCCCAACTCACTATGACTGTCGTCCTGACGTAAGTCAGGACCCAGCGGCGTATCGACCGTCTTCACGACACTGGATCCTAGCGTTCGCTGGGACGACTGCTTTGGGGAAATAGGCTTAAATGAACGGCATTACCGCATCAGCGGGCTTTGTTTTGAATGGACGGCGATATCAGACTATGGTCGCAACGACCGGCGTGTGATCCGACGGCTGCTCCCATTTGCGCGGCACTTTGTCGATCACGCAGGCCGTGCATTGCGCCGCCAGCGGTGCGGTCAGCAGGATATGGTCGATGCGCAGGCCCTTGTTGAGGCGGAAGCCCATCTGGCGATAGTCCCACCAGCTGTAGAGTTTTTCCGGTTGCTCGAACATGCGGAAGGCATCGGTGAAGCCCATCGTTTGCAGATGCCGGAAAGCGGCGCGTTCCGGTTCCGACACCAGGTTCTGGCCGATCCATGCCGCCGGATCGTGCACGTCGCGGTCTTCCGGCGCGATGTTGTAGTCGCCCAGCAGGGCCAGCTTGGGATGCTGCAATTGTTCCTGCGCCAGCCATTCGTGCAGCGCGGCCAGCCATTTCAGCTTGTACTGGAATTTTTCCGAATCCGGCGCCTGGCCGTTGGGAATGTAAGCACAGACGTAGCGCACGCCTTCGATGGTCGCGGCGATGATGCGTTGCTGTTCATCTTCGAACAGCGGATTGTTTTTGACGACATCGGTGATCGCGTGACGCGACAGGATGGCGACGCCGTTATAGGTCTTCTGACCCGTGTAGACCACCTGATAGCCGGCCGCATTGATTTCAGCCAGCGGGAACTTGTCGTCGGTCAGCTTGGTTTCTTGCAGGCACAGCACGTCGACGGGGTTGTCACCCAGCCATTGCAGCACCTGGGGCAGGCGGACTTTGAGGGAGTTGACGTTCCAGGTGGCTATCTTCATTGGGTATAGAAAATCTTTAATTTATCAATTGGTTATGGCGGTAGTTAAGCCTTAGCTACCTGGCTAGCTACCCACATATTGCAGGGATGCCACTATATCACCCATGCAGAGTCTTGTTCGCTCGATCATGGCGAGGAGGCCCTCGTCAGCAATACCGTTGGAACGCTTGCCGATTTTAACGAGGACGAGCTTACCTTCCTTGGCAAGGTGATAGATCGTTAACTTGGAAACGCCGAGCTTTGCTCAGCTACATTGATGCGATGGTGAGTGGCGCGATAGTTGCAAGGACGTTCATTGATCAGTTGCGCTTTGCAGTGTTTTCAAGCACTGATTTTTGGTGTTTCACCGGATAGCTCGCAGTATTTCTTCAGCTTGACCATTTCATATCTGAGTCTTCGTACTGATTTACAGTGGTAGTGATAAGCTGCCGTCAAAATGACGAGGAATGCGATGAAAAATATCATTTGCTATATGGCACTTCTTACACTTATCGGCTGTCAAGCGATTGCCTATGGTACTGCCGAGGATTTCAACAAACTGTCTGTCGGTATGAGCAAAGAACAGGTAGTTCAAGTTCTCGGTACACCGTCCTCCACAAGTGCGAATGGGGATATTGGAGAAGAGACGTTGGTGTACCGACGCATGCCTAATGTCGTTTCTTGGGGGCCGAGTAATTACGTCGCTGTCTTCAAAGGTGGAAAACTTGTCCGATATGGAAGTCCGGATCTTATCAAGCAGCCGTGAAATTCTGATGCTTGGAGGTTCGGTAATTGCTACAACATTGAATTTTTCATGTAGCACCGCCTATGTCGATAAAGGTTGAATCCAACACGGACTCATGATATGAATTGACTTGTCCGAAACGAACGTCGCGAACCATCTCGTGGTGCTTGCTCAATTCGCCAGTTCGGCAATTGCCAGGGACGTAGTGACGACCTCGCCGTCTTTGCGTTGAACGAGGATAGTCATTTTTTACCGCCAATCAATTGCAACTGCACGACGTTTTTTGTCGCTTCGCGATACTTGGAAAACATCGCGCCAGAGACATATTTTGAGAGAGATTTATCGTCTCTATAACTACCTACCGTCCCCCATGTATGATGATCGCCCCGATGGACTGAGTAAATCAGACCTTTACACTCACCACTTAGCACTGAAGAAATGATGTCGTGGCAAAGGTCCATCATGACGGATTCGACTGATCGTGGATTTGGCTCTGGTTGTGAGTTTTTCAGCCAACAGTTGGCTTCTTTTTTTCGACGCGCCATGCTGAGACTGGGACAGCCCTTCTTCACGCCGCGAAATATCGGATTGATGATCTTGGCTTGCCCAAAGGTTGGCAATAGCAGCACGTTATCTTGGCGCATCATGCTGCACCACCGGCATTAGTTTCACGCAATTTATATTCTCCTTGCTTTCGATTTCCGTCATGCGTTGATGATGCCGAGCGATTCTTCGATGAACCACAGAAGAGTGGCTAGATCGTCGCGATCCGTAAAATTCCTCGCACTCGCATCGCAAGAGACTAAACCTGCGAGCTGCGCGCATGCTCGCAGGGCACTTATGCATCTCGGCGATATCATTAATGGTCATTAATTCGGCGCTCATTTTTATCTATCTGAGACTTGCGGGGAGTCTTTGTAGGAAGATTTCTTCCAGAATCGCATCAGTCTCCATGCATTGAGGAATATGCGCTTTATGACCATTCTCCAAGTGACATGTGAATCAGAGAAATTGGCATCGAATGCAGCCACAGCAAGTTTGCGGGTGGTCGCAGCAACTGAAAACGGTAGCAACAGCGCCACGAATACAACTGTAATTTGTTGTTTTACTGTATCTGACCAGTATTTCAAGTTGTCGAGTTGTTCGAGCACCGCATCAAATTCCTTGTATTGCTGTCTTGGGTATCGTATGCCAAGAATTTGCCATGCGGTACGAAGGCTATCAATGCCTGTAGCGATGCCTTTAGCATCTGACGCCCAAATCGCTATCCAGATGGCGTTTAGCGCATCGTGAAACTCCTGACAATCCTTGCTGTCGCTCGAATCGAGTTTGCATCCAAGTTGTTTGGCTTTTGCTACCATCTGTTTTTGAACACTCAAAAACTTGGCTGAATTTGCGCGCGAGTTAACAGTATCGAAATTATAGAGTCCCATTGCAACGGCAAATGTCAGGCTGATAACACCAATGGTTGACGCTTTTTCTGCCGACAATTTCAGACGGTTTTTCATTGCAGTCTTGTCATTCGCTTGACGAAGTTGATTGTACGAAGTCGTGAAGCCCTCCAAACCGACCGTCGCGACTAACATAACAATTACAACTGCCATATATCTCAAGTAGCCAGAATTGATACCAAAAATTTCTAGAACTAATGCCGTTATACCCAAGGTAAGTATTAGGATTTGTTTCGCCCAATCGGATTTGGATTTTGCTTGTCCTTGTTGTGGTCCGGCTACTACTTTTTCTTTTATTTGTTCCAATTTGCTTCCCTATTTTTTGAAATGTGAGAGAGAGTAATAAAAAAACCGCCTCGGGGGCGGTTGGGGAGAGGTAGTAGGCCGGTTTAACGTATGAGAGCAAGGACATACCAGCGGTACGGTGACCTCCCCCGCCGGTCTCACTTCTTCCAAGGCCTGCTAATCGCGTCAGCGGGGTTACGGCGTGATCATAGCTTTTACATTGTCGGTTATTGCTTGGCATTCTTCTGGATGTGATTGGGCCCAAATCGCTAAAAAAGCCAGTTCAACGGTTTTAGTGGGGAGAAATCCGATCATTTGCCCGACTGTGCTAAACAGCAAATGGGAGTGCTTATTTTCTAGTTGAACTGATTCTAATATTGCTCGCTTGATCAAAGGGCTGGAGAAGTGCTACGGTCAATTTTCCGCCGAACTCTGAGTATTTTCCGAGAACGCTATCGTAAATATAGCGCTCCGGTGAGCTTCCCGGAAGTCTATAAACGTGATCAACCGAACTAGTAGCTTGTTGCGAATCTCCATCAATGTAGCAAATTGATGGAACGATGCTTGATGGATCGAGGTTGTGGTGTTTGTTGATCTTTACCGCCGTTCCATCGCCCTTCATGCCATGTACCTCTATTTGATCGATTAACGCACGATCAGTGTTTCTAATTGCGGCCTCTACCCAAGACTTGGCAAACTCGTCTTCAACAAAAATCGCTAACTTTTTTTCAATTTCCCCGGTTATTGCTCGCAATGATTCGATGTCTAATTTTCCCTGAAACACTGAGTTTTTTACGGCGGCCCAGATAGCTTCTTCTGGCAAGACTGAGAGTGCATCATTTGAGTGAGTTGTAAATATCGCTTGGAGTTTTTTTCGCTCTGCGACATCTAGCAAGTACTCGACCATTTTTCTGGTGGCAACGGGGTGAAGGCCGTTTTCTATTTCTTCAATTAGGACTAGGGAATTCTCAGGAAGCGCCTCAATTGCGAGGACCATTTTGATGATGCTTGATTCGCCAGCCCCGAAATGAAATTCCGAATATTCGACTCCTGTTGATGTTTGACCGGTTAAAAGTGTAATACTTCCTTTGGTGTCGATCTGAATTTGAGAATAGCCAGAGACATTTTTACCTAAGATTCTGGAAATTACTGATGCGGCGGCGGCCGTCAAATTGGCGCGAGAAGTAGCCAAGTATGTAAACGAGTTGCTAGCGTATCTTCCCATTTCAGTTCGTTCAGATGCTGGCACAGTTCGCGAGACGCCAAACAAGACAACTGTCCTGTCTAGGGCATCTCTTGACCATTTGAGTTGTTTAAAGCTAGCGGTCCGGCGAATTACATCGTTTTTTGTATGTTCCCTGTCGATTATTTCATATTCAATGCTCCAATCAGCCATGCCATCATCTAGCGCTCCACTTTTTGCAAAAAAACGACGAGGTGGAATGCTTTTATAGGCACACGCTGCAGCTCCCATGAAAGTGGTTTTTCCTCCGCCATTCGGACCAACTATTGCCGTAACCGGAAACTGAAAATTCAATACTTGATTTTCAAATCCTCGAACCTTCTTTAGAACTACCTTGAGAAGATATTTCCCATAGGCTTGCTTCCTGACCTTATCGAGGAGGGCGGCAATGTCACTGTGTCGAAGAGCATTTTGTTGTTTTGGCATGGATTGACAAGCTTTCGTTCGCAAATAAATTAAGTCTTGTTATAACGTTTTTACGTTCATTTGTTTGTGCAATTAATTTGGGCGCCGGACGTGATGCAATTGGTGGCCACATTAGGATTGGCTGGCATCGTGTAGGGCGGGCGCCATAAGTATGGGGACTGCAGGAGGCTTAGTCGTACATCCAGTCACTACGACAGCCGCAACAATAGTAAGAATGTTTTTCATTGCCTCTCCATTAGGATGTGCGCAAAAGCAATGTCAGTTCACTACTCTTGTGCAATTCACCTAGCTCAGGGTCGATCGGCCACTTCTTAAACGCAAAATACCATAGAACTATGATGTTCACTCCAGGAATGGCTGCCAGTATGCTGGCGGATCCGAGGTGCCCCGTTCGAGTAAGTATCTTGTATGTGGGAATGCCTACTAAGCAGTAAAGAAAGCCAACCCAGATAACAAGAATAAGCCAGTGCCAGATGCTGAATGAGCCCATTTGCCCCCCCCTTTTTCTGTGCAATAAGCATTAGTTCTTTGTAATGCGCGCAATCATTTTAAGTGTTTTACTTGACATGTGGCACATTTCCTCATCCTTAGAATTGGCGAGACTCATGCCGCTGAGCGGAACGGCACGACATTGTTGGGGGCCAGCAGGAACTGGTACTCCTGTTTCGCTTGCAATTAAAAATGCTGCCCACTTCTCCAATGCATAACCGGCGTTCCGGTACTTCCTCGCGTACATCGTAGATCGCCTCCATATCTTTCAAGGCGTGGTTGAGCACGATTTCTGAAATTTCTTGTGATATGCCCATGTTGCGCATATGCCCCTTGGCGATCGATCGCGTGTTGTGCGGAGTGAATTTGCGGATTTCGATGTCGTTACGATCAAAGGTACGGGTAATCGCGGCCCAAAGCGTCGTAGACGATACGTGAGTGTCACCTCTCTGGTTTCGTCTACGTCGCTCGTGGCGGGCGGGGAATACGTATTCAGACCCGCCGGACATCTCTCTCAAATCTCGGAACCATCTGACGATTGCCGGCACGAGTGAATATTTCCGCATTCGACCTCTTTTCACGCGGCTAAAATGGCTGGGAAATAAATAACAAGGGGAAATCCATGGGGTGGAGATATTTCGGCGCAACGCCGGGCTGCATGTTGTTGCTGAGTCTGGCGGCAACCATCGTGGGATGTGATGTCTGGGCACAGGAGCCGCAGGGTGGCAATAACATTCCTTTCTCTGAAAGCGATCTGATTTCCGGCACCAGCACGAACAAAGAGGCGTGCGAACGCCAGGAGCATGCAGTCTGGGTAGAGCATAGATTGGGGACGGAATGTATTCGCTACTACCCTTCAGGTGGACTGGAGGAAAATGCTACAGGTAGCGGCAAAGCAAAGGTCGCTGTTTTTTACTTCCATGGCGATCATCTGGCTGGCTATGATCCGCTGGGCAATTACGGCAAGATTACGCCGCAGAGGCTGCTTGATAACATGGCCGGCTACTATCGCAAGTTCAAGGTGCCCTACATTCTGATCGGGCGACCGGGTGTGTACGGATCGTCCGGCAAGCACACGCAGCGCCGGCGTCTGAAGGAGTCTTATACGCTGAACGCCGCAGTGGATGCGATCAAGGCGCGCTATGGATTAGAGAAGCTTGTATTGGCGGGGCAGTCGGGTGGCGCTTATACGACAGCCGCCTTGCTGACGTTGGGGCGTACCGATGTGATGTGCGCGGCGGCCTCGTCGGGCGTATATGCCGTCAATGAACTGGCGGAGATCAAACGAGCAAAGAACAATTTGCGTTCCAAGCCAGGCTGCGACGTCACCAATTACTGCGATGCGTATGAGGTGATTGATCATGTCGACGGCGTCGCTCCGGATCCGCAACGTGTGTTTTATCTGATCGGCAATCCTAACGATCGCAATACCGTTTTTTATTTACAGAAACGCTTCGCCGACAAGCTGGCCGCCGCCGGGCATCGCGTCGAAATCATCGAGGCCAAAGGCCTGGGGCCTGACGGGCATAGCTTGTCGCATGTGTCTTACCCGGTTGCCGGTATGTGCGCCGCAGGACTCGATCCGAAGGAGATGCTGGCGGAGATGGCTGCGAGGGAAGCTGTAAAGCAAGCGGCAGAGCAAGCCGTAAAAAGTACAGCGCCGGTCAACAGCGCAGAGTAATGTACGGAAAGGCTATTCCTTCGGAGGCAAGTTCTCCAGCAATGGCGAGGCTTGCCGCATGACATCTTCTTTCGCGGCGCGATTCTCTGCAACCGATTGGCGCGGTCGGCCGGGATCGTCGAAGTCGTGTGTCGCGCCGGGATATTCAACTACCTTGACCAGGTTTCCCGGGGCGTTCGCGGGCAGGACGCTGAAGCAATTGCGCGGCGAAACCTCTTCGTCGTTTTCCGCGAGAAAAACCCAGACCTCGGTATCGCTGCGATAGCGTCGGGTGAGTAGCGAGCGCGAACCGCAGCCCGGATACAACACCAGCGCCGCGCGAAAGCGCAAGGGCACCGCAGACGAACTGCCTTGCGCCTGGCGATACATCACATTGAGCGCCGTGCTGCCGCCGTTGGACCAGCCTTGCAACATGATCCTGTCCTTGCGCACGTCATCGCGGCGCGCCAGATAGGCCAGGGCGGCTTCGGCGTCGAGCGGGCGTACGGTCATTTCGTTGACGGCCTGGCGTTCGGGCAGGTCGTGCGAATTACGTCCATAGCCGTGCGCGCGGTCGCGCGGGCCGAAACTGTCGACGTGAAGGGCGAGATAGCCGCGGCTGGCCCAGTATTCTCCCCACATCTTGTGCCGCTGCGAGAGCGTGCCCGCATTGCAGGGCGACATAAGGTCGCGGCCGACGCGTGAACACATCGCGTTGACATTGCTGGAGTAGGGGCCGCCACGGCCATGCAGCATGACGATGGCGGGATGGCGTTCGTTGCTGTCGCCGGGGGGCGGGAACAGGTAACCCACTAATTCTGTGCCATCTCCCGAGGGGAAGTAGACCGTGGCGGGAGGCGCTGCGGATGCGGTCATCGGCATGTTCCAGAACAGCGCCGCCAGTAGTGCAATGACGGCTTTTGGAACGATGCTGCGATGGATGGCAATCTGTCGCATCCGAATAGCGCAGCGGATTATTTGAAGTGGTAGTTGATTGCGACCAGCCCCATGTTTTCGGTGCTGTGATTGATGATCGGGCTGTTGGCGATGCCGTTGCCCAGCCATTTGCGGCGGAAGGTGATGTTGCCGACCCAGTTTTCCGCCAACGGCATTTCAATGGTCAGCCCGAGCATGGGGGTGGTCGATGCGCCGGCATGGTATTCGCGGAAACCGCTGGTGGTGGATTCCGCTGCCGTGACGCCGTAAAAATAGTCGTTATAGGAGGCGCTGCGGCGCTCGATGCCCACTTGCGGGTAGATATGCGCGCGACCGATGTCGACCTGTGCCGCATAGATGGCTTCCAGCAGCGTGCCGTGCGACTTGTTGACGTCGTAGAAGGCGTTCAGGAAGAAGGCGCCGAAACGCGTTTCCTGCAAAGTGCCGATGCCGATGGGCACCGAGTTGGAGCGACGGTTCAGTCCGCGCTCGGCATCCATGTGGTCGAAATTGACGCGCGCCGCCAGTTCAAGGTAGCCGGCGCCCATCTTCACGGTCTTGAAACCGAAGGTGTCCAGGCGCGCGAAGAAGCGTTTGTAGTCGAAGTAGGCGTAAGGCAGCACGGTGGTCTTGTCGCTCTTGCCGAGGATGTTGCGCTCCAGGCGGAACACGCCGGGACCGATGTCGCCGGTCAGGTGATCGGGCAGATCGGCATCGGGAGCGGCTTGCTGTGCGCACGCATGGCCGGCAAACGACAGGAGCAGCGTGCAGAGCAAAGTTTTGTTCATGGTTGCTTTCTTGTTGATGAAACCGGAAAGCCCGGTTTCTCTATTCTGTTATCGAGGCGCAGGGAGCGGCTTCGCTTTATTGTGCTTTGGCTTCCGCGCGCTTTGTTTTTCTCTTGATGACGGTGTCTTCCGGTTTCAGCGGTTTGCCGTCGCAGGTGTGCAATTTTATCTTGGGTACCGGCTTGCCGCTGTCGCGCTCGACCATTGGTGCGCAGGCTTCGCCTTTCTTGAAGAGGTGACCTTCACCCCATTGTCGCAGACCCAGCACCACCGTAAACAATTCCTTGCCTTTGGGCGTGAGGATGTATTCCTGGTAGGCACTGCCGTCCGAGGCCGGAACGACCGCCATGATGTCGGCCTCGACCAGGTCGCGCAGGCGCGTGGAGAGGATGTTCTTGGCCACGCCCAGGCTTTTCTGGAACTCGCCGAAACGCCGCATGCCGTCGAAGGCGTCGCGGATGATCAGCAGCGCCCAGCGATCGCCGACGACGTCGATGGATCGCGCCACCGGACAGGGATCGCTCTTCAGACTTTTCCGTTTTGCCATTGTTTTGCTGCTTCCTCGTGCATGACCAATGGTTGCATTTTAGAACTCGCTCGCTTACACTTCAACTGGTTTTAATTTGAAACCAATTTTGAGTGCTGCCAACAAAGCGACGGGAGAGAGCAGAATGGCCGGAAGCCAGGGAGAAGCAGGCGCTTGTACAACTGACGCAGCAGGGCTGGTTGACGATGCCGGCGGGAACGCCGCAAGGCATGGCGAGACGCCGATGACGCGCGCCATGGTCTGGTTGTTTGCCATGGCGTGCGGCGTCAGCGTGGCCAACGTTTACTACGCCCAGCCCTTGCTGGACGCCCTGGCGGCGGAGTTCGGCTTTACGCAGGCGGCCGTCGGCGTGGTCATTACGGCGACGCAGGTCGGATCCGCGCTGGCGCTGGTCCTGCTGGTGCCGCTCGGCGACCTGCTGGACCGGCGTCGCCTGACGTTGGTGCAATTGCTGTTGCTGCTGGCGGCGCTGATCGGCGTCGGACTGGCGTCTTCGCCCGCCTTGCTGTTGTGCGGGATGCTGGCGGTGGGCATGCTGGGCACGGCCATGACGCAAGGCCTGATTGCGTATGCAGCGGTGCTGGCTGCGCCGGAGCAGCGCGGACGCGTGGTCGGCACGGCGCAGGCGGGCGTGGTGGTCGGCTTGCTGCTGGCGCGGACCATGGCCGGGCTGGTCGCGGATATCGCCGGCTGGCGCGCGGTGTATTTTGTCTCGGCGGCGCTGGCGGCGCTCATGCTGGCGCTGTTGCAGGGGCGCCTGCCGCTGCGCCGGCTCGATCAGGTCGCTGCGGCCGAACGTCTGTCGTATCCGCAGTTGCTTGGCTCGATGGCGCTCTTGTTGTGGCGCGACCGCGTGCTGCAGATACGCGGCGTCATCGCCATGCTCATGTTTGCCGTGTTCAGTATTTTCTGGAGCGCGCTGGTATTGCCGCTGCGGGCGCCACCGTACGGGCTCTCGCATGCGGCCATCGGCGCCTTCGGCCTGATCGGCGTGGTCGGGACGCTGGGGGCGGCGAAAGCCGGCAAGCTGGCTGACAAGGGCAGAGGGCAATGGACCAGCGGTGCAGCGCTGACTTTGCTGTTGCTCGCCTGGCTGCCGCTGGCGATGCTGCCTTACAGCTTGTGGACGCTGGCGGCGGGTATCGTGGCCCTGGATCTCGCCGCACAGGCGATCCATGTGACGAACCAGAGCATGATCTTCCGCGCCAATACCGGATCGCACAGCCGGCTGGTCGCGTGCTACATGATTTTTTACGCCGTCGGCAGCGGCGCCGGCGCGCTCTTGTCGACCTCGGCGTTCGCCTTGTGGGGATGGGGCGGCGTATGCATGCTGGGCGCGGCTGTCAGCTTGCTGGCGCTGCTGTTCTGGGGCTGGAGCGCGCGCTATATGTCACGTTATATGTCACGTTATATGTCACGTTATATGTCACGTCCGATGCCGCGCTGATCGTCAGATCCGTTCACTGGCCATCAGGATGATGCGACCGATGACGATATCTTTTGTCTCGTCGAATTGCTGGCGCTGATAGTGCTTGCGACTGGTATTGTCCGAGGTCAGGTACCACTTGCCGAAATCCAGCGCCATGCGTTTGATGACCGCTTCGCCCTGGCAATTGACGAGATAGACCACATTGTCTTTCAGATCGGTGTCGGCGGTATTGACGACCACGACGTCGCCGTCGTTGAGGGCCGGCGTCATGCTGGCGCCCGTCACGCTGACGGCCATCAGCTTGTCGGCGGACAAGCGCCGTTCCATGTACCAGCTCTTGGGAAATGCCCATACGCACAGCGAAGGATCAAGCTCCACGGATTTGAAGCGCGCCGAGCCGGCCGTCAATGTCAGGCTGACCTGGCGGATGCGGACCAGGTCGTCAAGCCTGGCGTCCATTCTGGCGTGTTGCTGGTAAGCGCGGCTCGCGCTGCTTTCGCCGACCGCATGCAGATCGAAATACAACTCGCCGAGACCGAGCCTGCTTTCCAGTGCGCGCGCCGCTTTCTCGCCGAAGCCCTGACCGTCCCGGTAAGACGAAGAGAGCAGTTGCGCCAGGCGCGACTCGCTCATGTCGCCGGCGTCGCAAAAGCTTTTGCGGTCGCCGTCGTAGTGATCTTCGATGAGCGCCTGCAGTCGCCGGCGTCGGTGTTCGTGCATGTCCATGTCGGCATTTGAACGCAAATTTAGCATTTGGTAAATTAGCTTTTGCTTGACTTGTCTGTAGCAGATGCTAAATTATCGATATGACATTGATTGAATACCTCAATTCCTTGCCGGCGGAAAAACGCAGCGAACTTGCCGCGCGTTGCGGCACGTCGTTTGATTATCTGCGCCAGATCGGCTACGGCAACCGTCCGTGTTCGCCGCTGATCGCGGTGTGTCTGGAGCGGGAGTCGGGAGGGGCGGTCACGCGCAAGATGCTGTTTCCCGACGACTGGGCCAAACTCTGGCCGGAGCTGCCGGCAAAGGATGACGGCTGAATGCGGGGCGCATTGCAGATTCCATGCACCGGCGAACGCCGATCGCAATCCGGATCGTCTTTCCCCGTCCCTGCCGCTTTTCCACCATTTCATCACCATGACCTTGTTCTTCATGACCCTGTGCCGTACGCCCGGCGCTTATGCCGCCCCGGCGACGCCGCTGTTGCAACTGTTTCCACGCGATGGGCAGGGCACCGGCGCGGCGATGCTCATGTTGGCGTTGCTGGCGGTGTTTTACTGGCAATGCAGGAACCGGCGCTGGTGGCAACTGGGAAGCGGGATGACCGCCTTCGTCCTGATGCTGGACTGGCTGATGCGACAGGACAGGGGGAGCATGGGCCAGACTTTTTTCAGCGCGGCGGCTTTGTTCGGGATGGTCTATCTTCCGCTGATTGCGCTATGGGAAGGCAATCGCCGCCTTGCCCGCAAGATCGCGGGCGATGCCGGTTGCGACGCGGCCTTGCGCGCCTCCGAATGGCTGCTTCTGGCCCTGTTGTCGGTGCCGGTGCACCTGCTGCTGTTCATCGTCGTCAATGCGCTGGATGTGCTGGACGCCCACGCCTTGCGCCACGGCGGCGCCGTAATGAATTGCCTGTTCAGCTTTGCGCAACCGGTCAATCTGCTGGCCTATCGCGATGCACTGAACATGCTGGTGGCGGCGGTTCCGGTGCTGTTGCTGGCAACCATGCTGGTCGCCTGGCTGCGCCGGTGCCGCGGGCATCAACTCACCATGCCGTGGCAACTGTATTTTGCGGCGGTGCCGGGAGTATTGTGCGGCGGCCTGCTGCTGGCGTCGATGTTGATGCGTTAGCGGGATGCCGGCAGAAATAAAAAAGCCGTCATCTTGCGATGACGGCTTTGCAGTTTGCCGTGGAAGGCGCTGCGGGACTTATTGCCGGGCTCAGGCGCGTGCCTTGTGTGCCTTCTTTGCCTGGTTCAGCAGGAAGGTCGTCAGCAGCGGTACCGGACGGCCGCTGGCGCCCTTGGTCGCGCCGCCGCGCCATGCGGTGCCGGCGATGTCCAGATGCGCCCAGGTGTACTTCTTGGTGAAGCGCTCCAGGAAGCACGCTGCGGTGACGCTGCCTGCCGGCTGGCCGCCGATGTTGGCGATGTCGGCGAAGTTGGACTTCAGCTGTTCCTGATAGACGTCCTGGACCGGCATGCGCCATGCGGTGTCGCCACTGGTCTTGCCGGCTGCCAGCAACTCGTTGGCGAGCTGGTCGTGGGCGTCGTCTTCACGCGTGAACAGGCCGGAGTTGTGGTGGCCCAGCGCGACCACGCAGGCGCCCGTCAGCGTGGCGATGTCGACCACTGCCGCCGGTTTGAAGCGCTCGACGTAGGTCAGCGCATCGCACAGGATCAGACGGCCTTCGGCGTCGGTGTTGAGCACTTCGATGGTCTGGCCGGACATCGACGTCACGATGTCGCCCGGCTTGGTGGCGCGGCCGGACGGCATGTTTTCGCAGGTCGGGATGACGCCGATGACGTTGAGCTTCAGTTGCAGCTCGGCGATGGCGCGGAAGGTGCCCAGCACCGACGCGGCGCCGCACATGTCGTACTTCATCTCGTCCATGGCTGCGCCCGGCTTGAGCGAAATGCCGCCGGTGTCGAAGGTGATGCCCTTGCCGACCAGGACGATCGGCGCTTCCTTGGTCTTGCCGCCCATGTGCTTGAGGACGATGAATTTCGGCGGCTGGTCGCTGCCGTTGGTGACCGACAGGAAGCTGCCCATCTTGAGCGCTTCCAGTTGCTTGCGGTCGAGCACTTCGACGCCCAGCTTGTATTCCTTGGCCAGTTTCTTCGCGGTGGCGGCGAGATAGGTCGGGGTGCAGACATTGCCCGGCAGGTTGGCCAGGTCCTTGCTCAGTTCCATGCCGTTGGCCAGCGCCACCGCTTCGGCCAGACCGGTCTTGGCGGCAGCTGCCGCGGCAGCGGAGACGCCGATGGCGATCTTTTTGACGCCGGTCGGAGCGGGATCTTTCTTGCTCTTCATGGCGTCAGAGCGGTAATTGTTGTCGCGTGCAGCCAGCACCAGCGCGCGGATGGCCCAGGCGATATCCCTGCCCTCGCGGCCCTTGATCTTGTCCAGCGGCAGCACGACCAGCGCGTCGTTGGCGCCAACGGTCGTCAGCGCGCGCACGGCGGCTTGCGTTGCGGAGGAGAAACTTTTTTCGGCAATCTCTTCGTCGGCGCCCAGGCCGACCAGCAGCACGCGCTCGGCGGCAACGCCGGTCACGCCGCGCAGCAGCAGGGTGGAACCGGGTTTGCCGGTGATGTCGCCGGATTTGAGCGCGTTGGCGATCGCGCCCATCTTGTCCAATGCCTGCGCAGCCGGCGTCAGCTTGCGGTTTTCAAAGACGCCGACCACGAGCGTGCCGGTCTTGACGGCGGTGACGGAGGTTTTTGCGTCCAATGTTTTTATGCTAAAGTCCATCGCTTGTCCTTAGTTTGCCTTGATTGATTTACCTCTGTGATTATAAGCCCCGAATGATTTTTGAGCGCGCTCTTCGACGCGAATTGATGAGCACCGCCGGCGCAGTGTTCACCACGCTATTTACCATCACGCTGACTGTGATGCTGATCAAGATCCTCGGGCAGGCTGCCGGCGGTCAGGTCAGCTCGCAGGACGTGCTTGCGCTGATCGGTTTCCAGGCACTGAACTACATGCCCGTGATTCTGATCCTGACCGGCTTTATCTCCGTCTTGCTGGTGATTACGCGCAGTTACCAGGATTCCGAAATGGTGGTCTGGTTTGCCTCGGGCCTGAGCCTGACGCGCTGGATCAAGCCGGTGCTGCGCTTCGGCTGGCCGATCATCCTGTTGACCGGCATCCTCAGCTTCGTCGCCACCCCCTGGGCCAATGAACAGAGCTCGCAGTTCCGCGAACGCTTCGAGAAGCGGGAAGACATCGCGCGCGTATCGCCGGGTAAATTCCAGGAATCGGCAACGGCCAACCGCATCTTCTTCGTCGAGGGTATTTCAGGGGACGCCAACAAGGTGAAGAACGTCTTCGTCAATACTTTCCGCGACGGCAAAAACAGCGTGGTGGTCGCTAAGGAAGGCGAGATGGAAGTCGACAAGGACGGCGAAAAATTCGTCGTCATGAGCAGGGGGCGCCGCTATGACGGCACGCCCAGCCAGCCCGATTTCCAGATGGTCGAATTCGAACGCTACGGCTTGCTGGTGGCCAATCAGTCGCAGGCCGCCGCCGGCGACAAATCGGCGCGCGCCTTGCCGACCTGGGAACTGATCGCCAGGGACAATCCCTTCAATCGCGGCGAGCTGCTGTGGCGCGTCGCATTGCCGCTGATGTCGCTCACGCTGATGATGCTGGCGATCCCCTTGTCGTTCGTCAATCCGCGCGCCGGACGCTCGATCGGCTTGCTGGTGGCGCTGCTGCTGTTCGTCCTGTACAGCAATACGGTGAGCGTGTTCCAGGCGTCGGTGACGCAAAACCGCATGTCGCTCATGCTGGCATGGTGGCCGGTGCATCTGGTGGTGGCGCTGCTGGTTGTCGGCATGTTTTTTTTGCGGCTTACGGTCAATAGCCGCTATCACCCCGCAGTCATGTGGTCTCGCGTACGACGTGCGCTTTTCTTGAAACGGCCGGCCTGATGCGAGTATTGCAACGCTATATCACCTCCGAGATCGTACGCTCGGTGACGTTTGCGCTGGCGGCTTTCCTGGCGCTGTTCGCATTTTTTGAACTGATGGGACAACTGGAAGCGGTCGGTCGCAACGGTTACCAGTTGCAAAACGCCTTGCTGTACGTGGCCATGGGTTTACCCGGCAACGTCTATGAACTGATGCCGATCGCGGTGCTGATCGGCACCATCTATGCGCTGGCGCAATTCGCGGCGACGTCCGAGTTCACCATCATGCGCGTGTCCAGCATGTCGACGCGCATGACCGCCGTGGCCTTGGCCAAGATCGGCATCGGTTTTGTGATCGTCACCATTTTGTTCGGCGAGCTGGTGGCGCCCAAGGCGACCGAGCTGGGCGAGAAGTTCAAGCTGCAGGCGCAGGGCGCGTCGCTGTCTCAGTTCCGTTCCGGCCTGTGGGCCAAGGACGTCGTCAAGAGCAACGGACTGGAAGGCGAGGTCATCGGCACGCGCTTCCTGAACATCCAGCGCATCCTCAGCGACGGTCGCCTGGACGGCGTCAAGATTTACGAGCTCGACAAGGATTTCCACATGTCCGACATGATCGTCGCCGCGCGTGGCGATTATCAGGGCGACCACGTGTGGAAGTTGACGGACGTCGAGCAGACGACCTTCATCGTCAGCAACAAGAGCAGTGAAATCACGGCGCCGATCTCGACCATCAAGCTCAAGACGCGCAGTTTCGTCTCGGAAGTGACGCCGGAAATCCTGTCGGTCCTGTTCGCCGATCCGGACCGCATGTCAGCCTACGATCTGCGCGCCTACACCAAGCATCTGGAAGCCAACAACCAGCGCACCGAGCGTTACGAGATCGCCTTCTGGAAGAAGATCGTTTATCCGCTCTCCATCTTCGTGATGATGGCGCTGGCCTTGCCGTTCGCCTATCTGCACTTCCGCGCGGGCGGCGTCAGCCTGAAGATATTTACGGGCATCATGATCGGCGTCAGCTTCCAGCTGATCAACAATCTGTTCTCGCATCTGGGTTTGCTCAACACCTGGCCGGCGTTCGTCACGGCGGCCTTGCCGAGTACCTTGTTCATGCTGATGGCGATCGTTGCCTTGCGCTGGGTCGAGCGACGCTAGTCCCGTAAATTTGTAGCATGA
>NZ_AKJW01000089.1 GCF_000282135.1 Herbaspirillum sp. CF444 | reverse complement strand
CGAAGAAGGCAGTCGCCGCCAAGAAGCCGGTAGCAGCGAAGAAGCCAGTCGCCAAGAAGGCAGTCGCAGCGAAGAAGCCAGCAGCAGCGAAGAAGCCAGTCGCCAAGGCAGCAGCAAAGCCGGCAGCGAAGAAGGCAGTCGCCGCAAAAAAGCCGGCAGCTAAACCAGCAGCGAAGCCTGCAGTCAAGGCGGCAGCAAAGCCGGCAGCAGCGAAGAAGCCTGTCGTCAAGAAGGCAGCAGCAAAGCCAGCAGCTAAGAAGCCAGCAGCGAAGCCAGCTGCAGCAGCTCCAGCTGTGAAGACTGTGCTGAACCCGGCAGCAGCTTGGCCGTTCCCAACAGGCACAACACGTCCATAATCGGACCTGGCCTGGCGCCTGAGTAATCAGGTGCAAAATACCGCTGTGTGACTCGTTCATGCAGCGGTTTTTTTTCGTCGGTGCCGCCGCCCGTGTAACGTCGGGAGTATGTAAATGCCTTTGTGTACCCTTGGCTTGTCCGGGATGAATGCATCGGCCGTAGCCGCAATATGCCAACAGCGATTTCACCGCCTCGCCGCCTCGTCTCGGGTGGGGGGGGCTTTGTTAATTATTCACCGTCCCCATATAGGCAAGAGCGCCGCATGGTTTAGTATGTGCACTGAGCATCGGATCCGATGCGCATGCTTGGTTTCCGCGTCGCAGAGACCGATGGGCAAACAGCTTCTTATGGAGAGTAACCGTGTTGCATAGCATTTTCATGTTGATCGTTGACGCCATCGCCAGCGTGCTGGCGGGAGTGCTGTTGCTGCGTTTCTGGATGCAGGTGGTGCAGGTGCGTCCGCCGGCATCGGTGGGGCAGTTCGTGTTTCAGTTGTCGGATTGGCTGGTCAAGCCGTTGCGCAAAGTGCTGCCGGGTGTCGGCGGTTACGACTGGGCCAGCCTGGTGGGTGCCTTCCTGGTGGTGCTGCTGTCGATCATCGCCGCGGTCGGATTCGTCTCCGGGTTTGATTTTCAGCCCATCATCCTGTTTTCGCTGGTGCGCTTTTTCCAATGGATTTTTTACGGCTTCATGGCCACGCTGATCCTCGAAGCGATCTTCAGCTGGGTGAATCCTTATGCGCCGCTGGCGCCATTCGTGCGGGCGCTCAATGAGCCGCTGCTGCGTCCTCTGCGCAAAGTCATTCCACTGATCGGCAATGTCGACTTGTCGCCCCTGGCGGCGCTGATCCTGCTGCAGATCGCCGTGCGTCTGGTCAGCACTTTGATTCTGTCCATCGCCTGAAGAGGCAATTCCATCGAAATGCTCGATAAAATGCGAGCAACTCGGCTCGCGCAGGCACAGTCAAACTCACTTTGACTTCGTTAAAGTGAGTGTAATGACAAAGCGTACGGGGTGGATTGTGCTGAGCGCCGTCATGATTGCGGTGCTGGCCGGCGGCGCCGGCGTGATGATCAGCAAAGCCAAGCGTTTCGGGAAGAAACAGTATTACACGCAAATCACGCAGCCCGGCTTACCCAATGGGCAGGCGTCGTGGGGATATACCTATGAGCAATCGGCCTTCGATGAAAATGGCAAAGCGCGTCGGCTGACATTCCTCGCGCCGAAAAACTTGCGGTTGCAGGCCTATCTGCGTGTCTATGTCGCCGACGAGGACTTCGTCACGGCCTGGGAAGAGGTCGATGGCGATGCAATTCCGGCGCCGGCCCGGAAGCAATTGCAATTACTCAAAACGCCGCCTGCGAATCAATAACTTTACTTGTGCTTCGTCGTCCATTGCTGCAGCGCTTGCAGCGTGTTCTCGACGTGCTTGTCCGGGCTGGGGCTGCTGTATTCATAGATGATGCTCTTGTCCGGCGCGATCACGTAGGACGTGCGGCTGGCGTAGTCCGACTTGCTCTGCATCACGGCGTCGTAGGACTTCATGATCTTCTGGTCGGTATCGGCGGCGACTGCGAACTTGCTGCGGCACTCGCTGACGGAAAACTTGTTGAGGGTCTCGATCTTGTCGTTCGACACGCCGATGACGGTGGCGCCGAGCGCCTTGTAGCGGTCGATGGCCTCGGCGAACAAATGGGCTTCAATCGTGCAGCCGGTCGTGAAGGCGGCCGGATAGAAGTACAGCACCACCGGACCTTTCTTGAGCGCTTCTGCCAGCGAGAATGTCGACACCTGGCCACCGAGCGAAGCCTGCGCGGAGAAATCCGGCGCCTTGTCGCCGGGTTTGAGCGCCGCCGATGCGAGCGGGCTGAGCGACAGCAAGTACAGCGAGCACAGTGACAATAGCAAGGCAGAGGCAAGGCGTTTCATGACTATTCCTTTCAATGTACTGCCGTCTCCGGCATATCGGTATGGCGTGCCGGCGCGTTGAATGTCGCCGGCAAGCGCCAATCCTTCTCTATCCGTCGTCAGGCAAAGCGATAGCCGAAGGCCTTGTGGAAACGGTCGTCGATTTCGGCCAGTGTCGGCGCATGATTTTGCGGACCTTGCGAAGCGATCTTGATCGATCCCATCAGGCTGGACAGGCGGCCCGTCGTCGCCCAGTCCATGCCCTTGGTCAGGCCGAACAGCATGCCCGCGCGGAACGCGTCGCCGCAACCGGTCGGATCGGCGATGGCGTCGGCCTGCACGCAAGGAATGTCGATTTTCTGGCCGTCGGTGAAGATTTCCGCACCCAGCTCGCCGCGCGTGACGATCAGCGCCGACACCTGCTTGGCGATCTGTTCCAGGTTCAGGCCGGTGCGGGCGGTCAGCAATTCGGCTTCGTAGTCGTTGACGGCGACATAGGTGGCCAGGTCGATGAAATGTTTCAGATCATCGCCGCTGAACATCGGCATGCCCTGGCCCGGATCGAAAATCAGCGGAATGCCTTGCGCAGCACTGTGCTCGGCGTGTTGCAGCATGCCGTCGCGGCCGTCCGGCGCCACGATGGAGAACTTGACCGGACCGGCATCGGCGACTTTGTTTTCATGCGAGTAGCTCATGGCGCCCGGGTGGAACGCGGTGATCTGATTGCCGCCGGCATCGGTGGTGATGAAGCATTGCGCGGTGAACGAGTTGTCGATCACGCGGATGCTTCTGGTGGAGATGTCAAGGTTCTTGAATCGCTCCAGGTACGGTGCGCTGTCCTGGCCGACGGTTGCCATGATGACCGGTTCGCCGCCGAGCAATTTCAGGTTGTAGGCGATGTTGCCGGCGCAACCACCGAACTCGCGACGCATCGACGGCACCAGGAAGGAGACGTTGATCTTGTGCAATTGGTCAGCCAGTAGCGCCTCCGAGAAGCGGCCTTCGTATTGCATGATGTTGTCGTAAGCGAGCGAGCCGCAGATAAGTGAACTCATGGCGAATGTCTGAGAAAGTTGAAGAATGCTGCATTGTAGAAGAATCCCGGCGGCTCTGCGGATTTTCGTGCCGGCGGCTTGCTATCTGCGGAGAGGGGAGTTCAGGGATAGAACAGATAGATGCGATAGCCCGATGCGGCCGGCTGCGCCAGCTCGAACGTCAGTTTGACCTGCTGTTCGCCTTCGCCGGCCAGGCCGTCGTCGATCAGTGCGGGTGAGCTGAGGTATTCGCCCGGCGTGAAGATGCGCCGGGTGATGGCTTTCTCGTCGGCGTCGTTGAGCGTCAATTCCATGTAAGGCCAGGCTTGTGCGCTGTAGCCGCGGTTGCGCAGCAGCAGCGTCAGGGTATAGATGTTCTGGTTGGGCGGCACCAGTTGCAGCTCGCTGGATTCCAGCGACAATTGGTCGATATTGGTCGGCAGTCCGACCGAGCAATGCAGGGCGGCGCAGGCGGACGACAGCAACGGGCGCAGCGGCGGCAGCCAGGCGACGATCGTGTTGCGCCAGACATAGCTTGCTTGCAACAACAGGACAATGGTCAGCAATACGGCGCCCACGCTCATGACGATGCGGCCGATCCGGCGCAGGCGTTCGCGGCGCTCGGCCTTTTGGACGAACGCTGGTGCGTCGGCGTCGTCTTCCCCGTCTTCATATTCCTCTTCCAATTTTTCTTCTTCATCCTGAGCAGCGCCGTCTTCGGGAACGGTTTCAGCCGCGGCATTTTTCCCTGCGACGGAGGGAGAGGCGTCTTGCAGGGCTTCTTTGTCGTTCAACGTGGCGTCGTGTTCCTGATTCGCGGAGGAGGTCAGGGGGATCGGATAAGACAATTCTTGCGTCAGCGTATTGATGGCACCCTGATCGGGGTGATCGGATGACGCGTCGACAACTGATGTCGACGCTTCCTTGGCCGGGGTGCCCGGCAGCGGGAATGATGCCGGAGCGGCGGTTTTTACCGATGCAGATGGCGCCGGCGACGTTGCAGGGGCATTGTCCGCCGGCGTTCCCCATGGAGCGTCGTTGGTTTCTGCGGCGATGCTGGCGAATGCCGCGGATAAATCTACCGGCGGCCGGGGCAGGGGCGCGGCAGACGCCGTGTTCGCATTGCCCGGCAGCTTGGGCCATGCCGTCGGGGTAGCGCGGTTTTCCGTTGGAGCGGCGACAGAAGGGGGAGTGGCGACAAGTTGTTGCGCGATGTCAGGCGACACCAGGTGTTCGTTGCCGTTGAAAACTTCTTTGCAACTGCCGCAGCGGACCAGGCCGCCGCGCAGTTTGAGCTGATCTTGAGCGACGCGGAATGTCGTCTGGCAGAAGGGACATTGGGTCGCCAGCGCCATCAGCGTACCTCGCGCGGCTCAGCGCAATGCGGGACCAGGACAAGCCCCGCGTTGCTGACATGGCGAAGGACGATCCGGCGCGACATGCTTACTCCGTCGGCGCCTGGCCGGCCAGCGCGACCCAGCCTTCGTGCTCGGCCCAGACGCTGAGCGCGATATACGGCGCGTAAGCGGCAATGACTTCATCCGCCTGGCGATCCAGCACGCCCGACAGCACCAGCGAGCCGCCCGGCGCGACGCGGCCGGCAAGCATCGGCGCCATCAGTTGCAAGGGGCCTGCCAGGATGTTGGCGACGACGATGGCGAAGGTCTGATTTTCCGGATACGTGCGGACAAAGGCTTCCGGCAGATGGTAGTCGATCTCGCAGCTATTGCGTTCGCTGTTGAAGCGTGCCGACTCCAGTGCCTGCGGATCGATGTCGACGCCGATGACTTCTTGTGCGCCGAGCTTCTTGGCGACCAGAGCCAGGATGCCGGAGCCGCAGCCGTAGTCGAGCACGGTCGAGGCATTGACGGCGTGTTCTTCCAGCCATTCCATGCACAGACGCGTGGTCGGATGGCTGCCGGTGCCGAACGCCAGACCAGGGTCGAGTTCCAGCACCAGGGCGTCCGGTTCCGGAGCATCGTGCCAGCTGGGCACGACCCAGATGCGTTTGCCGATGTGGATGGGATCGAATTGCGATTGCGTCAGGCGCACCCAGTCCTGCTCCTCCACCGAGCGCAAGGCGAACGGCAGGGCATAGTCCAGGCCGATGGCTTTGGCGGCATCGGTGACGATGGTGGCGTGGTCGGCATCGACGTCGGCCAATGCCACCACGCGGCTGCGTTCCCAAGCCGCCTCGGCCGGCTCCATGCCGGGCTCGCCGAACAAAGGCTGCTCGTCTATCGTGCCTTCGTCGGCGTCTTCCACCGACACCGACAAGGCGCCGGCTTCCATCAGGGCGTCGGACAATGCCTCAGCCTGATCGCGCGTGACTTGAATAACAATTTCGGTCCAGCCCATCGGTTTCTTCGCCTTTACTTCTTCGCCGGTTTTTCTGCCGATGGCGCGGTTGGGCGCTCCGCCAGTTTGTGCTCGAGGTAATGAATGTTGGTGCCGCCTTCGATGAAGCGCGCATCGACCATCAGTTCGCGGTGCAGAGGGATGTTGGTCGAAATGCCTTCGACCACCATTTCCGACAGCGCGATCTGCATGCGGCGGATCGCCTGTTCACGCGTCGAACCGTAGGAAATCACCTTGCCCACCATCGAATCGTAATTCGGCGGGACGAAATAACCGGCGTAAGCATGCGAATCGACGCGAATGCCGGGACCGCCCGGCACGTGCCATGCCGTCAGGCGGCCCGGCGACGGGGTGAACTTGAACGGGTCTTCGGCATTGATGCGGCATTCGATCGCGTGGCCCTTCAATTCGATGTCGCGCTGGCGATAACGCAGCTTTTCACCGAAGGCGATGCGGATCTGTTCCTGCACGATGTCGACGCCGGTGATCATTTCGGTGACCGGATGTTCGACCTGCACGCGGGTGTTCATTTCGATGAAGTAGAACTCTTCGTTTTCGTACAGGAATTCGAAGGTGCCGGCGCCGCGGTAATTCATCTTGCGGCAGGCTTCGGCGCAGCGCTCGCCGATCTTCTCGATGATCTTGCGCGGGATGCCCGGCGCCGGCGCTTCTTCGATGACCTTCTGGTGACGGCGCTGCATCGAGCAATCACGCTCGCCCAGCCAGATGGCTTGCTTGTGTTCGTCGGCGAGGATCTGGATTTCCACGTGACGCGGATTTTCCAGATATTTCTCCATATAGACTTCCGGATTGCCGAAGGCTGCGCCGGCTTCCGTCTTGGTCATGGTCACGGCATTGTTGAGCGCCGCCTCGGTATGCACCACGCGCATGCCGCGACCGCCGCCGCCGCCTGCCGCCTTGATGATGACCGGGTAGCCGATCTTGCGCGCGATCTGTACGATTTCCTTCGGATTATCCGGCAGTGCGCCTTCCGAGCCCGGCACGCACGGCACGCCGGCGCGGATCATGGCCTGCTTGGCCGAGACCTTGTCGCCCATCATGCGGATATTTTCCGCGCGCGGGCCGATGAAGACGAAGCCGGATTTTTCAACGCGTTCGGCGAAGTCGGCGTTTTCCGACAGGAAGCCGTAGCCGGGATGGATCGCCTGGGCATCGGTCACTTCGGCAGCGCTGATGATCGCCGGCATGTTCAGGTAGCTGAGCGCGGAAGGAGCAGGTCCGATACAGACCGACTCGTCCGCCAGCTTGACGTATTTCGCCTCGCGGTCCGCCTCGGAGTGCACGACCACGGTCTTGATGCCCATTTCACGGCATGCGCGCTGGATACGGAGAGCGATTTCGCCACGATTGGCGATAAGGATTTTTTCAAACATAAGAGGAAATGTGCGTCGCCAAGAGTCAAGCGTTTACATACAGGTAAGCAGGATCCGCCATGGATGGAGCACATGGAAGCGATTCCAGTGCGGGCCTGCGGTTGAGCGCCTTCACGTGTTGCCGGGCTCGGTGCAGCGGCAGGCCATCCATATTCTGGCAGGATTTAGCCGATTACGAACAGTGGTTGACCGAATTCGACCGGTTGACCGTTTTCAACCAGGATTTGCTTGATTACGCCGCCTTTGTCGGCGTCGATTTCGTTCAGCAGCTTCATTGCTTCGATGATGCAGATGGTGTCGCCTTCCTTGACTTCCTTGCCGACTTCGACGAATGCCGGAGCGCCCGGCGCGGAGGAGCGGTAGAAAGTGCCGACCATCGGCGATTTGACGATATGGCCTTCCGGTGCGGCCGGAGCGGAAGGTGCGGCAACCGGTGCTGCTGCCGGCGCAGGTGCGCTGGCGTGCACGGTTTGCGGGTAGGCAGCTTGCGGCTGCATCATCACGACCTGATTTTGCGGCGTCGCCGACGACTTGACGATGCGAACCTTGCTCTCGCCTTCGGTGACTTCCAGTTCCTCGATATCCGATTCAGCGACCAGATCGATCAAGGTTTTGAGTTTCCGTAAATCCATGTGAATTCCTCAGTAGTAATAATAGATATAACAAAACGGCTATGACAAATTAAACCGGCCGGCATCGTCTCATATTCAACGCTTGGCGTTGAATGCCACGCGGCGATGCCGGCCGGAAAATCGGGGTGGTGTCCTTTATGGCTGCTGGAGCAGGTAATCGATTGCCAGACGGTAGCCGTCGACGCCGAAGCCGCACAGCACGGCCTTGGCAATACCGGACAGGTAAGAAAAATGGCGAAACTCTTCGCGCTGATGAATATTGGAAATATGCACTTCCACAAACGGAATCGCCACGCCGGCCAGCGCATCGCGCAAGGCCACGCTGGTGTGCGTCAGCCCGCCCGGATTGATCACGATGGCGTCGACGCCTTCTTTCCTGGCGGCATGAATGCGGTCGATGAGCGCGCCTTCATGGTTGCTTTGGAATGCGTTGAGCGTGGCGCCGGCTTTGCCGGCCTGCAAGGCCGCACGCTGTTCGATGTCTGCCAGGGTGGTTGATCCGTAGACTTCAGGCTCCCGGGTGCCCAGCAAATTCAGATTGGGTCCATTGAGGAGGAGAAGGTTTATTGCCATGGAGATAAGGCTCCGTTTGACGACGATGCGCGCATTTTGCCGTCAAATGCCTTCATTTGGCAAGAAAAACTTTAATTACATGTTTTTGAGGGAGGCCAGGTCGCGGCGCAGCTCATCAAAATTCAGGCGCCCAAGATAGACCTTTTTGAGGTTTCCGTCCAGTCCCACAAGGACGGTGAAGGGAAGGCCGCCGGCTTGATTGCCGAACTGCCTCAGCAGATCGGTGGCGCCGGTCCCGGCAACGTAGAGAGGATAATAGATATGGAATTTTTCTGCAAACTGGGCGATGTTCTCCTGGGAATCGACGCCGATGCCGAGAATTTGCACCGGTGCGACTTCCGCCTGCAGCGCCGCCAGTTCCGGCATCTCTTCCACGCACGGTGCGCACCAGGTGGCCCAGAAGTTGATGATGAGCGGCTTGCCTTTCCATTGCGACAAGGCCTGCGGTTTGCCGGCGACGTCGGGCATGGTCTGCGCGAACAGATTGGCGACGGCTTTTGCTTCGGGTGTTTGCGGCACGGTCTGGGTTTGCTTGTGGCTGGTATACATGCCGACGCCGGCGGCGATGGCGGCGACCAGGATAAACAGCAATATGTTTCGCGTCTTCATCAGCTTTCTTCCGTGATCAGGCGGCGTACCGCATCGATATCAGCGCGCTCGGCGCGTTTGCCGGCAGCGGTCCTGATGCCGCCGCGCAAGTCGTCGACATCATACACCGCCAGATGCACGCCTTCCGGCGCCGCGCCGCGTTGCGGCAGCAGGTAGCTCAGGGTTTCCACGGGGTCGTGTCCCCCCTTGAAATGCGTGCTCTCGCTGACGTCGAAGTTGATGTTCTTGTTCAACAGATAAATTTCGACGTCCTTTGCGCTCGATGTAAATAATTGCAAATGGATGTCGGAGTGTTCCCCGGCCGTGCCATTGAGCACCGCTCCGGTCAGATAAGGATTGAAGCGCGCGAGTTCCTCCATCAGTTGCACGGCCAGTTGGCGCAAATGCAATAAACGGGCGGGCTGGGTCTCGCCGAAGAACAGTTCGTTATACAGGCGGACTTCTTCTTCGATCTGCGCGTTGTCCGGCAGGATGTCGCCGCGTGCCTTGCTGTCGCCCAGAATCTGGCGCGCCGCCTTGCGCTTGGCGGTGGCGTAGTCGGCGCCATCCTCGGCGATCATGCGGGCGGCCGCGGCGGCGATTTCTGAGCGTAAGAGTTCGATGTCAGTTTGATGCATGGCCGCAATAATACTCTGAGCTTGTAGTTATCGCCCGATGAGACCCTCCGCTCAGGTAAAATCTCGGGATTCATTATCAAGATTCACTATGCATATTCATATCCTCGGCATTTGCGGCACCTTCATGGGCGGCCTGGCGGTACTGGCGAAAGAAGCCGGTCACAAGGTCACCGGGTGCGACGCCAATGTCTACCCGCCCATGAGCACGCAGCTGGAAGCTCAGGGCATCGAGCTGATCCAGGGTTTCGATCCTGAGCAAGTCAAGTTGCAACCCGATCTGTTCGTCATCGGCAACGTGGTGTCGCGCGGCAATCCGCTGATGGAAGAAATCCTCAATCGCGGCCTGCCTTACGTGTCGGGCCCGGAATGGATGGGCAATCACATCCTGCAGGACAAATGGGTGCTGGCGGTGGCCGGCACGCACGGCAAGACCACGACTTCCGCCATGCTGGCCTGGATACTGGAAGACTGCGGCTATGCGCCCGGCTTTCTGATCGGCGGCGTGCCGATGAACTTCGGTATTTCGGCGCGCTTGTCCGGCAAGGATGACAAAAACCAGAACGGTAAAAAAGAAGACTCGATCTTCTTCGTCATCGAAGCCGACGAATACGACACCGCTTTCTTCGACAAGCGCAGCAAGTTCGTGCACTACCACGCCAAGACCGCGATCCTGAACAACCTCGAATACGATCACGCCGACATCTTTCCCGATCTTGCTGCCATCGAGACGCAATTCCATCATCTGGTGCGCACCGTGCCCGGTATCGGCCGCCTGGTCGTCAACGGTCGCGAACCGGCCCTGGAGCGCGTGATTGCGCGCGGATGCTGGAGCGAACACGAGAATTTCGGCGTCGATGCAGGTCAGGCCGGCTGGTCGCTCAAGACCCGCGACGACGGCAGTTTCGACATCGCCTTCAACGGCGAGCCGCAAGGCACCGTGCGCTGGTCGCTGACCGGCGAGCACAACCGCATGAACGCGCTGGCCGCGATTGCGGCTGCGCGTCACGTCGGCGTGCCGGCGGCGCAGGCGATCGCCGCGCTGGAAAAATTCGAAAACGTCAAACGCCGCATGGAGTTGCGCGGCACCGTCAACGACATCGCCGTCTACGACGACTTCGCCCATCATCCGACCGCGATCGCCACCACGGTTGCCGGCCTGCGCAAGAAGGTCGGCAAGGATGATGGCGGGCGCATCCTCGCCGTGCTGGAGCCGCGTTCCAACACGATGAAGCTGGGCACCATGAAAGACGCCTTGCCCGCCAGCCTGACCGAGGCCGACCTGGTGTTCGGTTACGGCGCCAAGGGCAACGGAAAAGAGGCGTTGGGCTGGGACCTGGCGCAAGCGCTGTCGCCGCTGGGCGAGAAAGCCAAGGCATTCGACGATCTCGGCGCGCTGGTGCAGGCGATCAGACAAGCTGCACGTCCGGGCGACCATGTGCTGGTCATGAGCAACGGCGGCTTCGGTGGCATCCATCAGAAGCTGCTGGACGCGCTGGCATGATTTTGTATCTGCACGGTTTCCGTTCGTCGCCGCAATCGTTCAAGGCGCGTCACATGGCCGAACGTCTGCAGGCGCTGGGACGTCTGCCGGAATATTACGGTCCGCAACTGCCGGCCTCGCCGGCTGCCGCGATCCGGCTGGCGCTAGATTACGCGGAGCAATTTCCGGCGGAGCAACTGACCGAACAACTCACGGTGGTCGGTTCCTCGCTGGGCGGTTTTTACGCGACCTGGCTGGCCGAGCATCTCGGTTGCCGCGCAGTGCTGCTCAACCCGGCCGTCAAGCCGCCACGCGATCTGGAGTCCTACGTCGGCGTCACCACGCAATACCATTCCGACGAGCCGTTCGAGTTCAGGCGCGAGTACATCGATGAATTGCGCGCCCTGGTCGTGGACAAGATCACTCGTCCGGAGCGTTATTTCCTGATTGCCGCCACCGGCGACGAGGTACTGGACTGGCGCGAAATGACGGCGCATTACCCCGGTGCGAAACAGATCGTGATCGAAGGCAGCGACCATGGCATCAGCGAATTCGCCGATTATGCCGACGCCGTGCTGGCGTTTTGTGGCATCGGGCCCTTGAATCCGCCGAATAGCTTGCATGCCGGCGACGAGGCGCTAAGCTGATGGAGAAGCTGCTTGGCCGCGCGCGCTGGTTCGATCATCCGAACGCGGTGCAGGCCGCACCGCTGTTGCGGCAATGGCTGTCGGATCCCGGCTCGATGACCTTCAAGCTGCGGGAGCGTTGCGACGAGCTGCGCGTGCAGCGTCTGCGCCAGCGTCCCGGCAATGCCTTGCCGGATGAGTGCAGGCTACTCGGACTGACTTCGCGCGAAGCGGTCGAGGAGCGCGACGTCATCCTGCATTGCGACGGTCGTCCGGTGTTGTTCGGCCATACCGTCACGCCGCTGGCGTCGGCGGCAGCGTGGCCGTTTTTTCGCCGCCTGGGCAACCGGCCGCTGGGCGGCAGTCTGTTTTCCGACCCGCTGGTCACGCGCGCGCCGATCCAGTTCGCCCGCCTGCACGCCGGTCATCCGCTGGTGCGCCGCGCGCGCCAGGCGCTTGACCTTCATTCCACATGGTCGCTGCGGCCGCTGCAGCCTCTGTATGCGCGCCGCTCCCTGTTTCGTCGTCACGGCAGCGTCATGCTGGTGACCGATGTTTTTTTACCCGCCCTCGGTACGCTGATGGCATTGAATATGTAAGCAACGATCGATGAATTTATTTTTTGAAGAATCCGGCGATTTCAAGGCTGGCGCCGTGCTGTCGCAGCAAGGCGAGGCCTATCAGGTCGAAATGGCGTCGGGCAAGCGCAGCAAGGTCAAGTCCAAGGACGTGATGCTGCAGTTCGCCTCGCCGGGTCCGGCCAAGTTGCTGGAAGACGCGCAAGCCGTCGCGCAGGAGATCGACCTCGATTTCCTGTGGGAAGTCGCGGGCGAAGAAGAGTTCGGCTTTGCCGAGCTGGGCGCCGAATATTTCGGCCACGCGCCGTTGCCGCATGAGGCCGCCGGTCTGCTGCTGCGCCTGCATTCGGCGCCGATCTATTTTTACCGCAAGGGCAAGGGCCGTTACAAGGCGGCGCCGATCGCTTCGTTGCAAGCCGCGCTGGCCGGCGTGGAAAAGAAAAAGCAGCAGGCGCTGGTGCAGGCGCAATACGTCGAAGAACTGAAGGCCGGCAAGCTGCCGGAATCGTTCAAGACCATGGCGCTGCAATTGCTGTTCCGCCCCGACAAGAACGGCATCGAATTCAAGGCCCTCGACACTGCCTGCAAGGAATTGCAGACCACGCCGCAGCGCCTGATGCTGGCGACCGGCGGACTGGCGTCGCCCAAGGATCTGCATTACGCCAAGTTCCTGTTCGAATTTTTCCCGAAGGGCAGCGGCTTCCCCGAGGTGACGATTCCTTCCGTACCCGCTGATCTGCCGCTGGCGGACGTGCAGGCCTTCTCCATCGATGACGTCACCACGACCGAAATCGACGATGCCTTGTCGGTCGTCAGACTGGCCGACGGCAAGGTGCGCGTCGGCATCCACATCGCCGCGCCCGGCCTCGGCATCAAGCGCGACGACGCACTCGACGCCATGGCGCGCCAGCGCATGTCGACGGTCTACATGCCCGGCGAAAAGATCACCATGCTGCCGGATTCGCTGGTCGAGGCGTTCACGCTCGACGAAGGCAAGAACTGCCCGGCGCTGTCGCTGTACGCCACGTTGGACCCGGCCGACTGGAGCGTGATCTCCACCGAGACGCGCGCCGAGATCGTGCCGATTTCCGCCAACCTGCGCCACAACGATCTGGATGCATTGGTCACCGAAGAAGCGCTGGCCGACAACAGCGGCGAGTATCCGCACAAGGACGACATCGGCTTGCTGTGGCAATGGGTGCAAGTGCTGGAGCAGGGCCGCATGGCCAAGCGCGAAAGCTTCGGCCTGCGTCCGGAACAGAACAACCGTGTCGATTTCAACTTCTACGTCGACAACGACGTCGTCACGATCACGCGCCGCAAGCGCGGTGCGCCGCTGGACAAGATCGTCGCCGAACTGATGATCTTCGCCAACAGCACCTGGGGCAAGTTCATGGCCGACCATGGCGTGCCGGGCATCTACCGCGCGCAAGGCGGCGGAAGTGGCGGCGGGGGCGGCTGGGCCGCCAAGATGCAGGTGCGCATGGTCACCCACGCCGCGCCGCATCAGGGCCTGGGCGTCGATCAATATGCGTGGAGCACCTCGCCGCTGCGCCGCTATACCGACCTGGTCAATCAATGGCAGATCCTGGCTTGCCTGGAGCATGGCGTTACCGCGCCGCTGGCGGCGCCGTTCAAGCCGCGCGACGCCGATCTGTTCGTCATCGTGTCGGCCTTCGATTCGGCCTACTCCGGTTACGCCGACTTCCAGTCCGGCATGGAGCGCTACTGGTGCCTTCGCTGGCTGGCGCAGGAACAAGCGCGCCAGGTCGACGCCGTGGTGCTGAAGGATGAGATCCTGCGTCTGGTCGACATTCCGCTGGTGATTCGTCTGCCCGGCATGCCGCAGGTGGCGCGCGGCTTGCAGGTCAAACTGGATCTGCTGCGCTGGGATGAGGTAGACCTGACCGTGGAAGCGCGCCTGCTGGAGATCCCGAGTGCGCAGCAGTCCGCCGAGGCCGAGCCGCTGGACGACGAAGACGAAGCCCTGCTGCAAGGCATGGACGATTCCGCGGAAGAGGATGCCGAGGCGGCGGCTGAAGCTACGGCAGAATCCGCCGAAGACGCTGGAGACGTCGACAATGGCGAGGCGGCCGGAATCGCCCCCACTGCAGCCTCTGCTTCCGTCGCTGCGGAATGACTCCGGCTTTGGCGTAAAATCGCGGTTTTCATGTGGATGTGCTTGTGAACTATTTTGCCGACAATCGCTTCCTGACGATCGCTCTGGCCGGCTCCGTGGTGATTCACGCGGTCCTGCTGGGCGTGCATTTCGCCGCGCCGGACGCGTTCAGGCTCAAGCCTGCCGACCCGGGGCTGGAAGTGATCCTGGTCAACGCCAGGCACGACAAGGCGCCGGTCAAGGCCGACGCCATCGCGCAGGCGAACCTGGACGGCGGCGGCAACGCCAATGACGGCCGCGCCAAGTCGCCGCTGCCGGACATGCGCAAGGTCGAGAACGGCGATAGCGTCAAGGCGGCCCAGCGCAAGGTGGCGGAGCTGGAAGCGCAGCAGCAGAAGATTCTGTCGCAGATGAACAAGGTCACGCCGACCGTCGCCACGCCCGAGCGTGAAAAGCAGAAGGAAGCCCCGCCGCAGATCAACGCCAAGGACTTGCTGGACACCGCCAAGGCGGTGGCGCGCATGGAAGCCGAAGTCGCCAGGAACATCGAGGAATACAATAAGCGACCGAAGAAGACGCAGATCACCGCGCGCACCCGCGAGGCAGGCTACGCCTTGTATTACAAGGCCATGCAGGAAAAGATCGAACGGCTCGGCACGCTGAATTTCCCGCAGAAGGACGGCAAGAAGCTGTACGGCGAACTGGTGATTTACATCCCGGTTTTCCAGGACGGCACGATTTACGAGAAAGAAGGCGGCGTGCGCGTCGAACGCGGTTCCGGCAACGCGGCGCTGGACAGCGCGGCACTGGCGATCGTGCGGCGCTCGGCGCCGTTCGGCCGCTTTCCCGACAACATGCGCACCACCAGCAAGGACGATATCTGGGAAATCATCACGCGTTTCCGCTTCACGCATGAGGAAACTTTGCAGACTGACATGAGCAGTTCGAACTGAGAATACGAGAACGCAAAATGGATGCATACGTCGTCATCGGCAATCCGATTGCCCACAGCAAGTCGCCCGAGATCCATGCGCAGTTCGCCGCGCAGACCGGGCAGGAACTGAGTTATGAACGCCTGCTGGCGCCGCTGCAAGGCTTCAAGGCGGCGGTCAAGGTCTTCATCGTCAACGGCGGCAAAGGCGCCAACGTCACGGTGCCTTTCAAACTGGAAGCGCATGCGCTGGCCGACCAGTTGACCGACCGCGCGCGACTGGCGGGAGCGGTCAACACGCTGAAGTTCGAAGACGGCCGCATTCTCGGCGACAACACCGACGGCGCCGGGCTGGTGGTCGATATCGTGCAGAACGCCGGCGTTGCGCTGGTCGGCAAGCGGGTCTTGCTGCTGGGCGCCGGCGGCGCCTCGCGCGGCGCCTTGCTGCCTTTGCTGGAACAAAAACCGGCCGAGCTGCTGCTGACCAACCGTACGCATGCCAAGGCGCAGGAGCTGGCGGCGCAATTCGCCGAATACGGCAATCTGGCCGCGGCCGAATATGCCGGACTGAGTGGCGCTTTCGATGTCGTCATCAATGCGACTTCGGCCAGTCTTGCCGCCGACGTGCCGCCGATGCCGGCAAGCGTTTTCTCGCGCACCACGCTGGCCTACGACATGATGTACGGCAAACAGCCGACGGTGTTCATGGAGTTTGCCCTGCAACATGGCGCGGTCGCGCGCGACGGCCTGGGCATGCTGGTGGAACAGGCGGCCGAGGCATTTTTGTTGTGGCGCGGCGTGCGGCCGGAAACGGCGGACGTGTTTGCCGCGTTGCGTGGACAATTGAATCAAAACTGAAATCAAAGCAGAACCGTAGTTCAGGACTCCCCGGCACCGGGCGCCGTATCACTCGATAATAAACATCAGAAAAATGAAGCTCTTGCGCAAGCTGTTCCTGTGGCTGATCGTATTGCCTGTCACCTTGCTGTTGCTGCTGCAACTGTATTTCTTCGTGCAGATCTGGTGGTGGGTCGATCACAATCCGGACTCGACCAGCTTCATGCGCCAGCAGCTGGCCATCCTGCAGGAAAAAAATCCCAACGCGCAGCTGCAATTCAGATGGGTGCCTTACAACCGCATTTCCAACAACCTCAAGCGCGCCATCATCGCGTCGGAAGATTCCAATTTTTCCGAGCACGAAGGCGTGGATTGGGACGCGCTGCAAAAAGCCTATGAAAAGAACAACAAAAAGGGCAAGGTCGTCGCCGGCGGTTCCACCATCACCCAGCAACTGGCGAAGAACCTGTTCCTCTCCGGCGAGCGCAGCTATATCCGCAAGGCGCAGGAATTCGTCATCACCTACATGCTGGAATTCCTGATGGACAAGCAGCGCATCTTCGAGATCTACCTCAACGTGGTCGAGTGGGGTAACGGCGTGTTCGGCGCCGAGGCGGCTTCGCTGCATTACTACAACACCAGCGCGGCCAATCTGGGAGCGAGCCAGGCGGCAAGGCTGGCGGTGATGCTGCCGCGTCCGCGCTTCTATGACAAGAATCCCGGGTCCGCCTACCTCGCCAATCGCACCGGCCTGATCCTGCGTCGCATGGGGGCGGCCGAGTTGCCCCCGGTGAAGCCGGTGGAAAAGCCGCCGGCAAAATCCAACGCCAGGTCGTCCGCCAAAAAATAGCTGGAAATCCCCCCTGTTTTCGGCGCTTGCCTGCCGACAGGCTTGAACGTACACTTGCGTTCCAGTTCTGCGGCGGGTCGGAAATCGGTTTGTTACCGCACCGTTACAGCACCATCCGTTCAGTCGACTTGCCCTGACAGTGAGATCACATGATTAACGTTTTTGTTTTGCAAAATGGTCGACTGAACCAGGTCAATATCGACAGCCGCAGCGATCTGGAAAACATCGTGCCGGTCTGGGTCGACCTGACCGAACCGACCGACGACGAGCGCGCCTGGGTCAAAAGCATCTACGGCGTGACCTTGCCGGACGAAGACGAATTCAGCGACATCGAAGCCTCCGCGCGTTATTTCGAAGCCGAAAACGGCGACCTGCACCTGCGCACCGATTTCCTGTTCGAAGGCGAAGACGACGCCTCGGCCACCATGACCGTAGCCTTCATCCTGGCGCGCAACATCCTGTTCTCGGTGCATGCCGAAGACCTGCCGGTATTTCGCCTGGTGCGCATGCGCGCGCGTTCGCGGCCCGGTTCGATCGGCGACTACCGCGATGTCTTGCTCGATCTGTATGAGACCGATGCCGAATATTCGGCGGACGCGCTGGAAGGCATCTACCAGAAACTGGAAGCCGTCAGCCACAGCGTGCTCAAGAAAAGCCTCTCCGACCAGGCCGCCGCCGAGGTGCTCAACACCATCGCCCACGAGGAAGACTTGAACGGCCGTATCCGCCGCAACATGATGGATACGCGCCGCGCGGTCAGCTTCCTGATGCGCGGTCGTCTGCTGAGCTCGGAACAATTCGAAGATGCGCGCCAGATCCTGCGCGACATCGAATCGCTGGACGGCCATACCGCCTTCCTGTTCGACAAGATCAACTTCCTGATGGATGCCACCGTCGGTTTCATCAACATCAACCAGAACAAGATCATCAAGATCTTTTCGGTGGCGTCGGTCGCCTTCCTGCCGCCGACGCTGATCGCCAGCATCTACGGCATGAATTTCAAGGTGATGCCGGAACTGGACTGGCTGATAGGCTATCCGCTGGCGATCCTGATGATGGTCGGCTCGGCGATCGCGCCGTTCTGGTATTTCCGCCGGCGCGGTTGGCTTAATTAGGTGCAGGTGAGACTTGCGAAAAACTTTCAGGGCAGGGTATTGAGCGTTTTCCAGGTCTTTTGTTCGGCGCGATACAACGTATAGTGAGGATTCTCCTGGCTGCCGTCGGCGGCGAAGGAGACGCTCCCCGACAGGCCGTTGTATTTCATCTGATGCAAGGCGGATGAGAGCATGTTCGGCGAGAGCGAATCAGTGCGCTTCATCGCTTCTACCAGCATAGCGACGGCATCGTAGGCGAACCAGGTTTGCGGAATCAGCGGCGAGGTGTATTGTTGCCGGTATTCTTTCTCCAGACGCTTGAAGTCAGGCACTTTTTCGACGGGATTGCCGTGAGCGAGCAATAGCGTGCCGTCGGGATATTCTTCCGTTTTGAGTGGGAAAGCCGGATTGATGGCGCCGCCCGCCAGCAGCAATTGGGTGTGCAATCCTATCTGTTGGAAACGCGTGGCGAAAGCAATGCTTTGCGGCACGACACCGGCAAAGAAAACCAGATCGGCGTCACTGTTCCTGATGTTGGCCATGACGCTATTGAAATCGGAACTTTTGAAATTGACCTTGTCGGTGCCGACAATATTGCCGCCCATGCGAATGACGGACGCACGGAAGCTCTTGGCCAACTCCCTGCCAAGGATCGAGTCGTTGTCGATCACGATGATGCGCTTGGCGCGCAGCACCTTGATGGCGGTTTCGGCCAGATATCGCGCGGTATGGTCGCTGCTTCCCAGCATCTGGAAGACGGTCTGGTAACCCTGCCGGGTAAATTCGCGTCCCGCCGCAGTCGGCGACAACTGGGCGACGCCGGCATCGCTATATATTTTGGCGGCTGCAATACTGGCGTCAGTCGTCAGGTGGCCGATGACGCCGACCACGCCAGCGGCGACGGCGGCGCGGGCATCGATCACCGCAAGATTGGGGTCGTTCTTGTCGTCGGCCTGGAACATCTTCAATGTCACATTCTTGCCGTCAATGCGCAGCCCTTGACGGTTGATGCGGTCCAGCGCAAATTGCACGCCGTCACGGGTGCTCTGTCCGGATGGCACGGACATCGGGCCGACGACGCCGATCATGACGGTCTGTTGCTGTGCCATCGCGGCGGATAAGGACAAGAATAAAAAGACGCTTGCCGCTGTCCGAAAAAATAGGCGCATGATTGCTCCTTGCCGGAGTTGTTTGCTTCAATATTGCAGTAGTGTTGCATGAATTGCAGTATTGCATGCGGGAAGTAACGGGGTTTTCGGGACATACTTTTATTTTCTGTCGACCGGCCGCCACCGCTTGCCAAAGAGCAAGGGCAACTTCTGCGACATCGATTCTCACCGGTGTTTTGCTGCATCACGGACAAGCCGGTGTCCTGTGGGTATGCCGACATGAGGTAATGTCTGACAATATCTTGCGTGATTCTCCGATGTCGTGCCCGGGCGCGCCGATCAACAATGGCGGCATCGCCTTTGAGGGGCATGGAAGTACAAAGGACATCGGCATGAAACACCATTACATCTCCCTGCTCGCTGTCGGCTTGAGCATGATCGCGCTGCTCAACGGCTGCGCCGGCGGTCCCGATTATCGTTCGCCGCCAACCGGCACCGACGCGCCGCCCTCGTATTCCAACTCCAACACCGGTGTCGTCGAAGAGATCGAAGTCAGCCATCAGGACGGTAGCGGTGTCGGCGGCACCATCGTGGGCGGTGCGGTAGGCGGCTTGCTGGGCAATCAGATCGGCAGCGGCTCAGGCCGGACGGCGGCGACCGTTGCGGGCGCCGTCGGTGGCGCCGTGGTCGGCAACCAGGTGCAGAAAAATCACGGCGGACGCGAAGTCTACAATATTCGCGTGCGCATGAATGACGGCTCCATGCAGAGTTTCGTTCAGGACAGCACAAACAACTTGCGCGTCGGCGACCCTGTGCGCCTGGATGGCGGCAGGGTTTACCGCTATTGATGTCCGGCGTTCATCATTCATCTCATGCCGCCGGTTCAGGGAAACGACTTGACAAATTGCCAGCGTTTTTGGCGTACCTGATACAGGCTATAGGAAGGATCGTTGAGGCTTCCTTCCGCGTCGAAAGAGACCGGGCCGGATACACCGGCGAAATGCACCTGGTGAAGCGCCTCGATCAGTTTGCCGGGCGAGAGGCTGTTGGCCTGTCTGGCAGCTTCAACCAGAGCGCCCACGCAGTCGTAGGCGAATAAGGACTGCGGAATGAGGTGGGTGGTGAATCTGGCGGTGTAATTCTTTTCCAGGGTCTTGAAACCGGGAAGTTTTTCTTCCGGCAAACCATGGACCAGAATCCATGTGTTGCCGCCATATTCGTCGGAGCTGCCCGGAAAGTTGTAATTGACGGCCCCGCCGGCCAGCAGCAAGGTCGTCGAGATATGCTGTTGCTGCATGCGCTGGGCAAAAGCCTGGCTCTGCGGCACGATGGCCGCGAAAAAAATCAGATCGGCATCGACCGCCTTGGCTTCGGCCAGGACTGAATTGAAATCGGATGTTTTCTGGCTGATCGAGGCGCGGGCGACGACATCCATGCTTTTCGCCCGCAATTTCTTGATAAAGCTGTTGGCCAGTGCATTGCCCAGGCCGGTATCGTTGTCGATGACCATGATGCGCTTGGCCTTGAACAGGTTGAGTGCCGATTGCGCCAGATACTCCGTGGTGATGTCGGTATGCCCCAGCAACTGGAAGACGTTTCGATAACCTTGTTGCGTGAAGACGCGCGCGGTGGTGGTCGGGGAAATCTGCGGAATGCCGGCCTCGTTGTAGATTTTCGCGCCGATCAGACTTGCATCGGTAGAGAGGTGGCCGATCACGCCGATGACGCCCGCATTGACCATCGAACGCGCCGCGAGTGCAGCCAGGTTGTTGTCGTTCTTATCGTCCACCGCGAATAGCTTGAAGACGGTTCGTCTGCCGTTGATGACGAGATTGCGCTTGTTGGCGTCGTCAATGCCTTGCTGTACGGCGTCGCGCAATGCCTGGCCGCGCGGCGTCGCCAGCGGCGTGGCCAGGCCGATCAGCGCGGTGTGGACCGTTTCCTCGGCGGCCACGTGCAGCGCGGAGGCAGCGGCGACGAGGCACAACAGGCAGCAGGCCATCCGCCAAACGGGGGGCATTCTCGGCAATCGAAGCATGAGTCCTGTCCTTTCTTCGGCGAGTCCTATCCCTTATTTTTGCATCGTGGACTGATAATGGCTTCATTATCAAATAACTGCTGAAATATAGTGAAACAAATTCTATGTGGTGCTGAGGGATGTCTGCGAGGCAGGCACCATGAATGTGTCAGAACAGCCACGCTCAAGCCGCAGGGTACAGCCCCCCAAGCACGCGCAGGCCGCGTGCGCCGGTGACCGCCGGCAGGTTGCCCGGCAAGCGCAGGCAGAAGCGCTGCGCCAGCCAGGCGAAGGCCAGTGCTTCCACGTGGTTGGGTGCAATGCCCAGCGCTTCGGTGGACAACACCGGGATGGCGCGTCCTGCGCCGGTCGACAAGGCTTCTCCCAGCAATTTCAACAGATAGGCGTTGTACGCGCCGCCGCCGCATACGTACACGGCGCCGGTTTCCGGCGCGTGCCCGAGGATCCCGTCGGCAATGGTGGTCGCGGTGAAAGCGGTCAGCGTGGCTTGCACATCAGCCGGTGCGAGATAGGCATGGGCCGCCAGTTGGGCATCCAGCCACGCAAGATGGAACAGATCGCGTCCTGTGCTCTTGGGCGGCGGCAGCGAAAAATAGGGTTCGCCGCGCAGGGTCGCCAACAAGGCCGCATCGGGTTTGCCGGAAGCGCCCCAGGCACCGTCGGCATCGTAGCTCCGGCCGAGGTGGCGGGCGATCCAGGCATCCATCAATACATTGCCGGGACCGGTGTCGAAGCCGGAGGTCGCCTCCAGTTTGCCGGCAGGCAGGATGCTGATGTTGCTGATGCCGCCGATGTTGACCGCCACGCGCGCCTGCTCCTCGCTGCCGAAGACCGCCTGGTGGAAGGCCGGCACCAGCGGTGCGCCCTGGCCGCCTGCGGCAACGTCGCGGCTGCGGAAATCGGCGATCACATCGATGCCGCACAACTCCGCCAGCAGCGATGGATTATTGGTCTGGCGCGTATAACCTAGTTCAGGCCGGTGGCGGATGGTCTGGCCATGCACGCCGACGGCGCGGATGTAGGCCGCCGGGATCGCACTTTTTTCCAGCAGCTCGGCAACGCATTGCGCGTAGTACACGGCGAGCTGATTGGCGGCCAGCGCTTCGCGCTGCAATTCGTTTTCGCCGTTGGCCTGCAGCGCCATCAGCGCCACGCGCAAATCCTCGGGGAAGGGCACGTAAGTCGTCGCCAGCGTCGCCATCGGTTGTCCCTCTGCCGGCAGCGACGCCAGCGCGCCATCGACGCCGTCCAGGCTGGTGCCGGACATCAGGCCGATGTACAGGGAAGAGGCAGCGGAGCGTGGGGGAGCGAGATCGGCGGACATAAAAAAACCGGTGATGGAATCGCTGCATTTTACAGCGATTCCATCACCGGTTTGGCTTTAGCGCGAAGCCAGCGTCACGCCGTCGCCGACCGGACGCAGCAGCGACAGGCGGCGATTCATGTCGGTCGATACCGCGCGGAAGCGCGCCAGTTGATTGCCGCCCAACGGTTGGGCATTTGGTACGTCCACCGACAGCGGGTTGCGCGGTACGTTGTTGATGCGGAATTCGTAGTGCAGATGCGGCCCGGTGGCCCAGCCGGTCATGCCGACGTAGCCGATCACTTCGCCCTGGCTGATCTTGTCGCCCTTGCGCAGGCCGGAGGCAAAGCGGCTCATATGGCCGTAGGCGGTGGAGTAACCGCTCCAGTGCTTGATCACGACGATGTTGCCGTAGCCGTTTTGCTTGCCGACGAAATCGACCACGCCGTCGCCCGACGCATGAATCGGCGTGCCGGTCGGCGCGGCGAAATCGACGCCGGTGTGCTGCTTCCAGATGCCGAGGATGGGATGCACGCGCATCGAGAAGCCCGATGAAATACGCGTGAAGGCCAGCGGCGACTTGAGGAAGGCCTTCTTCAGCGACTTGCCGTCGAAGGAATAGTAGCCGCCGCCGATCTTGCTGCCCGGCTCATCGAACCAGACCGCCTGATAGGTGTTGCCGGCATTGGTGAATTCGCCCGCCAGCACGCGACCGGTGCGCACCGGTTCGCCGTTGTTGTAGAAGGTTTCGTACACCACGTTGAAACGGTCGCCGCGGCGCAGGTCCGAAGCGAAGTTGATGTTGGTGGCGAACATGTCGACGATTTGCGTCGCGATGCTGTCGGGGATCTGGGCGTTGTCGGTGGCGGCAAACAGCGACGAGCGGATCTGGCCCGAACGCATTTCGATGCGGCGTTCCAGCACGGCAGGCGCCGTCGTCGCCTTGAATTTGTCGCCGGTGCGCTCAATCACCAGATTGTTGACCGGGCCGTCGCGGCCGTCGCTCAGCGTGGCGGTCAGCTGTTGCAGCTCGCCGTCTTCGGCAGTGCGCGCCATGACGCGCTTGCCGGCGCGCAACTGCATGACGGCACGCGCCAGCGTATCGGACTTGATGAAGCTGGCCGCTTCGTCGTCATCGACGCCTAGGCGGGTCAGCAAGCTTGCCAGGGTGTCGCCGGCACGGACTTTTTCTTCGTTGACGTAGTGCTCGTCGCGCTCTTCCAGTTGCGCGATCTGTTGTTTCAGGTCAGGCAAGGCCAGGTCTTTGACGATGGCGTGGACCGGCGCATCGGAAGTATCCGGTTCGGCGGGTGCAAAGCCGGCGGCGCCGATGGTGAACGCGCCGAGGAACAAGGCGCCGGCCGAAACGACCTTGGTCTTGCGGGAAGAGCCGTGAAATTTCTCGTGGCAGTAGAGATGGGCTGTGCGGTACAGGGAGGCGACGCGCGCGAATTTATCTTTAGGGAACATGCAATACGTTAAAATCTACCGTTTACGCTTGTTCTGAATTCTGTTGCGGGAAAAGCAAGGAGAGAAGTCGGATCGTTCCGCTTTGCCGTCTTGCCGACAGCCAACTCATGTTGCCGCTCAACCGCAGGCATCGTCAATGACTCCCCGATGACGCGCGCTTTTACAGATTCTTGACAGGCGATGAATGCTAATTCTCTGCTGATTGCGCTTCTAGATGGCGTGCGGCAGAAAGACGAAAGTGCGCATTATAGCAAAGCGTCAAACCGGTACTGTCCTACAAAAGTCTATTTTTTAGTTATATCAATGAACGCCGAACAGCCTACATCCAAAGCCTCCCTGCCTCTGTCCGATAAAGTCCAGGAGGCGCTAGCCGTCGCCAAGCGCGGCGTCGACGAATTGCTCATCGAAAGCGAATTTGCGCAAAAACTGGCGCGCGCCGAACAGAGCGGCCAACCGCTGCGCATCAAGCTGGGCCTGGACCCGACCGCACCCGACCTGCATCTGGGCCACACCGTGGTGTTGAACAAGATGCGTCAGTTGCAGGATCTCGGCCATACCGTGATTTTCCTGATCGGCGACTTCACCTCGATGATCGGCGATCCGTCCGGCCGCAACGCCACGCGCCCGCCGCTCACGCGCGAGCAGATCGAAGTCAACGCCAAGACGTATTTCGCCCAGGCCAGCCTGGTGTTGGATGCGGCCAAAACCGAGATCCGTTACAACTCCGAATGGTGCGATCCGCTCGGCAGTCGCGGCATGATCCAGCTGGCCTCGCGCTATACCGTGGCGCGCATGATGGAGCGCGACGATTTCACCAAGCGCTTCAAGGAAGGCACGCCGATTTCGGTGCATGAATTCCTGTATCCGCTGATGCAAGGCTACGATTCGGTCGCGCTCAAGGCCGACCTGGAACTGGGCGGCACCGACCAGAAGTTCAACCTGCTGGTCGGCCGCGAGCTGCAAAAGGATTTCGGCCAGGAGCCGCAATGCATCCTGACCATGCCGCTGCTGGAAGGCCTGGACGGCGTCGAGAAGATGTCGAAGTCCAAGAACAATTACATCGGCATTACCGAACCGGCCAATACCATGTTCGCCAAGGTGATGAGCATTTCCGACGTGATGATGTGGCGCTATTACGAATTGCTGTCGTTCCGCTCGATCGCCGACATCGCCGGCTTCAAGGCCGCGGTCGACGCCGGCAAGAACCCGCGCGACATCAAGGTGGCGCTGGCGCAGGAAATCGTGACGCGCTTCCACTCGCAGCAAGCCGCCGAAGACGCGCTGGCCGACTTCGTCAACCGTTCCAAGGGCGGCATTCCGGACGACGTGCCGGAAGTCAGCCTGGCCGGCGCGCCGCTGGGCATCGGTCAGTTGCTCAAGCAGGCCAACCTGTGCGCTTCCACCTCGGAAGCCTTGCGCATGGTGGAGCAGGGCGGCGTGCGCATCGACGGTACGGTGATCAGCGACAAGGGGTTGAAGGTCGATGCAGGCGTGTTCGTGGTGCAAGTCGGCAAGCGCAAGTTTGCACGTGTCAGTTTGTCGTAACTGCGTGTCATAACAGACTGTCATGATCGGATTATTGCAACGAGTCCGCAAAGCGGATGTCGTAGTGGAAGGCGAGCGGATCGGTGCGATCGGCGCCGGCCTGATGGTGCTGGTCTGCGCGGAACGCGGGGATACCGAAAAGGAAGCCGATCTCTTGCTCGGCAAGTTGCTCGGTTACCGCGTGTTCGCCGACGATGCCGGCAAGATGAACCGCAGCGTGACGGACGTGCAGGGAAGTTTGCTGCTGGTGCCGCAGTTCACGCTGGCGGCCGATACGCGCTCCGGCACGCGGCCGTCGTTTACACCGGCTGCCGTGCCGGAAGACGGCAGAAGGCTGTTCGATCACTTTGTCACACAGGCGCAAGCCAGGCATGGCATGGTGCAGACGGGACGCTTCGGCGCCGACATGCAGGTTTCGCTGACCAATGACGGTCCGGTCACATTCTGGCTGCAGGTTGGCGGCAAGTGAGGCCGGCGGCGGCCTGACGATATTCCGTAGCATTCGATAGCAGGCTGATTTTCAAAGGAGCACACATGAAACTCTGGAGCGATTCTTTTCAGGACGGTGCGGTCATCCCGGGCGAATTCGCCTTTGCGGTGCCTGACGCCAAAAGCCACGTGGCACTGTCATCCAACAAAAATCCGCACCTGGCATGGAGCGACCTGCCCGCAGGCACCAGGTCGCTGGTGCTGGTCGCGCACGACCCCGACGTGCCGTCGCGCGGCGACGACGTCAACCAGGACGGCAAGACCGTGCCGGCCGATTTGCCGCGCGTCGACTTTTTCCACTGGAGTCTGGTGGATATTCCGGCAGGCGTCAGCGAGCTGGCCGCCGGTCAGTTCAGCAGCGCCGTCACCACGCGCGGCAAGGCCGGTCCTTCGATCCCGGGCGACCCGCTGTCGGGCGCGCGCCACGGCCTCAACGATTACACCAGCTGGTTTGCCGGCGACGGCGACATGAGCGGCGATTATTTCGGCTATGACGGCCCATGTCCGCCATGGAACGACGCCATTGTGCACCGTTACGTTTTCACGCTGTATGCCGTGGATCAGGAGCAACTGACGGTGACCGGCAAGTTCACCGGCACCGACGTGCATAACGCCCTGCAAGGCCACGTGCTTGCCCAGGCCGCCATCACCGGTACCTACACACTGAACCCTGCGTTGATTAAATAAACACACATGCTCGACATCCTGCTGATCCGCCACGGCGAAACCGACTGGAACGTAGACAAGCGCCTGCAAGGCCATATCGATATTCCTCTGAACGCCGAAGGGCAGCGGCAGGCCGCGGCGCTCGGGCGCGCGCTTGAAAACGAAGCACTGGATGCGATCTACGCCAGCGACCTGCAACGCGCGCGCGACACGGCTCAGGCCGTGGCGACGCTGCAAGGCAAGGCGGTGCAGATCGATCCGGCCTTGCGCGAGCGCTGCTACGGCGGCTTCGAGGGTTTGCAGCACCACGACATCCAGCAGCGCTATCCCGAGGATTTTGCGGCATGGAAGGCGCGCGAGCTCGATGCGCGCTATCCGGCCGGCGAGCGTATTGCCGAAACCATGCGTGAATTTTCCGGTCGCGCCGTCGGCGCCGTCAGTGCGATTGCTCATCTTGCGAGCGGCGGCAAACAGCGCAAGATCGCCATCGTCACGCATGGCGGCGTGCTGGAATGCGTCTACCGCTGGGCCAGGGAAACCGGCTTCGAACACGCTCGCGATTTCGACATCTTCAATGCCAGCATCAATCGCTTGCAGTGGGATGGCGAACGCATCCACATCAGGCAATGGGCAGACATCGCGCATCTCGCGCCGCAGGTGCTCGACGAAGTCGATCGCTGACGACGCGGCGCGCGTCGTGCACCAGTTTTCGTCGCGAAGCGTTCTGCGGCGCCGGATATGACGGAATATTGCTTGTTGAATAATTTCCTTTCGGCATTGCGCTGCAAGACCGATTCTTGTTGGGGCGCAGGGCCAATCGCGCTAAAATAGCGCCCTTCCCCAGCAACCACATGATCGCTCCGTGAATATCGGCCCGCATTCCCTGCGCAATAAGGTTTTCGTCGCCCCCATGGCGGGTGTGACGGATCGTCCTTTCCGCCAACTGTGCAAGCAGCTGGGCGCGGGTTATGCCGTCTCGGAAATGGCCGCCTCGGATCCGCGCCTGTGGCAAAGCGAAAAGACTTCGCGCCGCACCAACCACGATGGCGAGATGGAACCGAAAGCGGTGCAGATCGCCGGCGCCGATCCCGCCATGCTGGCCGATTGCGCCAGACACAACGTCGATCGCGGCGCGCAAATCATCGACATCAACATGGGCTGCCCGGTCAAGAAGGTCTGCAACAGCTGGTGCGGTTCGGCCCTGTTGCAAAACGAAACGCTGGTCGGCCGGATTCTCGACGCGGTGGTGAAGGCCGTCGACGTGCCGGTGACATTGAAATTCCGCACCGGCTGGAATCGCGAGAACAAGAACGCCCTGGCCATCGCCGCCATGGCCGAGCAAAGCGGCATCGCCATGCTGACGCTGCATGGCCGCACGCGCGCCGATGGCTATAGCGGCGAAGCAGAGTACGAAACGATTGCCGCAGTCAAGGCGGCGGTGAAGATCCCGGTGGTCGCCAACGGCGACATCACCACGCCGGAACGTGCCAAACATGTGCTGGCCGTGACCGGTGCCGATGCCGTCATGATCGGTCGCGCGGCGCAGGGCCGGCCGTGGATCTTCCGCGAGATCGACCACTTCCTGCGCACCGGCACGCATCTGCCGGCGCCGATGGTGGCCGAAGTGCAGGAACTGATGCTGGAACATTTGCAGGCGCACTATGCGTTTTACGGCGAGTATCTCGGCGTGCGCACGGCGCGCAAGCACATCGGATGGTATGTCCGCGACCTGCCGGAAGGAGAAGAATTCCGGCAACGCATGAATCGCCTCGAAGATTGCCGGCTGCAATGGAACGCCGTGCGCGATTTCTTCGAAACGCAGGCGGCATATGGCGAGCGGTTACAATACGGGATTGCCGAACAGGTGCTGGCGGCGTAGCCGCAAGCGTGACTGAAGGCTATTGATCAACACACTAAAAAGAATAGAAGTACTGAGTAATGAGTAAAGAAAGTATCGAGGATGTCGTCAGGAAGAGCCTTGACAAGTATTTCAAGGATCTGGGCGAGCAACTGCCATCCAATGTGTATGACATGGTTGTTTTGACGGTCGAGAAACCGATCTTCGAAGCAGTGATGGCGCGCGCCGACGGCAATCAGTCCCAGGCCGCGGAAATTCTCGGCATCAATCGCAATACCTTGCGCAAGAAGCTCCAGCAGCACGGCTTGCTGTAGTTTTGTAATGTAATCGCTTACATGCGACGGCGCGGCGGTCCGCCGCCTCGTCAGTCTCACCACCGGATTCCTTCATCTACCTTCATGCCATCATGATCAAACAAGCACTCATCTCCGTTTCCGACAAAGCCGGCGTGCTCGACTTTGCACGCGCGCTGTCCGCCATGGGCGTCAACATCCTGTCCACCGGCGGCACCGCCAAGCTGCTGGCCGACAACGGCGTCAAGGTAACCGAAGTCGCCGACTACACCGGCTTCCCGGAGATGCTGGACGGTCGCGTCAAGACGCTGCATCCCAAGGTGCACGGCGGCATCCTGGCGCGCCGCGATTTTCCCGAGCATGTCGCCGCGCTGGACAAGCACGGCATTCCGACCATCGACATGGTGGTGGTGAACCTGTATCCGTTCCAGCAAACCGTCGCCAAGGAAGAGTGCTCGCTGGAAGACGCGATCGAAAACATCGACATCGGCGGCCCGGCCATGCTGCGTTCCTCGGCCAAGAACCATAAGGACGTCGTCGTCATCTGCGACCCGACCGACTACGCCGGCGTGCTGGCCGACCTGCAGGCAAGCGGCGACCTGCCGTACGAGAAGCGCTTTGCGCTGGCCAAGAAAGTGTTCGCGCACACTGCGCAATACGACGGCGCCATCACCAACTATTTCACCTCGCTCGGCGAAGACAAGCAGCACACCACACGCAGCGCCTATCCCGACACGCTGAACCTGCACTTCGAAAAAGTCCAGGACATGCGCTACGGTGAAAACCCGCATCAATCGGCGGCGTTTTACCGCGACGTCAAGAAGAGCGACGGCGCGCTGGCCAACTACACCCAGCTGCAAGGCAAGGAACTGTCGTTCAACAACATCGCCGATGCGGATGCCGCGTGGGAATGCGTCAAGACCTTCGATGCCGCCGACACCTCGGCCTGCGTCATCATCAAGCACGCCAATCCATGCGGCGTGGCGGTCGGCGCCAATCCCCTGGAGTCGTACAGCAAGGCATTGCAGACGGATCCGACCTCGGCCTTCGGCGGCATCATCGCCTTCAACCGCGAACTCGACGGCGCCGCTGCGGAAGCCGTCGCCAAGCAATTCGTCGAAGTGCTGATCGCGCCATCCTTCAGCGCCGAAGCCAGGAAGATTTTCGCCGCCAAGCAAAACGTGCGTCTGCTGGAAATTCCCTTGGGCAATGGTTTGAATGCGTATGACTTCAAGCGCGTCGGCGGCGGTCTGCTGGTGCAATCGCCGGACGCCAAGAACGTGCTGCTGGCCGACGTCAAGGTCGTCAGCAAGAAGCAACCGACGCCGCAACAATTGCAAGACCTGATGTTCGCCTGGCGCGTCGCCAAGTTCGTCAAGTCCAATGCGATCGTTTTCTGCGGCAACGGCATGACGCTGGGCGTCGGCGCCGGCCAGATGAGCCGTATCGATTCGGCCCGCATCGCTTCGATCAAGGCGCAGAACGCCGGCCTGACGCTGGCCGGCTCGGCCGTGGCGTCGGATGCCTTCTTCCCGTTCCGCGACGGTCTGGACGTGGTGGTGGATGCAGGCGCGACCTGCGTGATCCATCCGGGCGGTTCGATGCGCGATCAGGAAGTGATCGATGCCGCCGATGAGCGCGATGTGGTCATGCTGCTGACCGGCACGCGTCACTTCCGTCATTAATTTCCTCCCAGCCTTCAAACAAAACATCGTCGTCCCAGCGAAAGCTGGGACCCAGTGTCGTGACGGACGTCGATACGACGCTGGGTCCTGACTTTCGTCGGGACGACAAATAATTGATCATGTGACAACTCAGGCGCGGTAACATCGGCGCATGAGTTATTTCGCCTATATTCTCGCCAGCCAGCGCAACGGCAGTCTGTATATCGGCGTCACCAACGATCTCGTGCGACGCGTTTATGAACATAAGCATGGCTTGATACCTGGATTTACGCAGAAGTATGGAATCAGGGATTTAGTGTATGTTGAAGTTTTCGACGATATAGTCAACGCAATCACTCGTGAAAAACAACGGAAGGCATGGCGACGTGCCTGGCAAATCGAGTTGATCGAAAAGACCAACCCTTATTGGAATGATCTGTATGCAACGGTCGTTTGACGACACTGGGTCCCGGGGTTCTCCGGGACGACGCGTAGTTGTTCAGTCGTGGGTGCGTTCGGACTCATGAAAATTCTCGGCATCGACCCCGGCTTGCGGACCACCGGTTTTGGCGTGATCCACAAGCAGGGCACCAAGCTCACCTATATCGCCTCCGGCACCATCAGGACGCCGGATGCCGATCTTCCGCAACGGCTCAAAGTCATCCTTACCAGCGTCGGCGAAGTCATCAAGGCTTATGCTCCCGACTGTGCGGCAATTGAAAAAGTCTTCGTCAACGTCAATCCCCAATCCACGCTGTTGCTCGGGCAAGCACGCGGCGCAGCGATTTGCGCGCTGGTGAATGCGGACTTGCCGGTGGCGGAATACACCGCGTTGCAGGTCAAACAGGCCGTCGCCGGTCACGGCAAGGCGCAGAAGCAGCAGGTGCAGGATATGGTGCAGCGTCTGCTGGCATTGCCGGGTTTGCCCGGCACCGATGCCGCCGACGCCTTGGGCGTGGCGATCTGCCATGCGCATAGCGGCGAAGCCCTGAGTGCGCTTGGCGCGCTTGCGCCGGGATTGGCGAAGAAGGGGCTACGCGTGCGTGGTGGTCGCCTGATCGGCTAGTTTTTCCTGAAGAGCTTCAGTACTCGTTTCACTGCTTCCACAACCAGCAACACCACGCTGCCGGCAATCACGCCGAACACCGCATCCACGATCGCCGGCGCAATCGCCGACAACACACCGCCCACCGCAGGCAGGGCCGCGAGCGGCGCACTGACGTCCGCAATCCAGTGATGCACCGGCGGGATGCCGTGCGTCAGAATACCGCCGCCGACCATGAACATGGCCACCGTGCCGATGACGGTCAGGCTCTTCATCATGTAAGGTGCAGCGACAAGGATGGCGCGGCCGACGCGCTGCTTGAATTGTCCGAAGCCGCTGTTGCCGCTCGTGCGCAACAGGTACAAGCCACCGTCGTCGAGTTTGACGATGCCCGCTACTACGCCGTACACGCCCACGGTCATGATCAGCGCTATGCCGACCAAGACGATGATCTGCTGCTGCAAAGGCGCGCCAGCAACGGTGCCGAGCGTGATGGCGATAATTTCGGCCGACAGCACGAAGTCGGTGCGGATCGCGCCCTTGATCTTGTCCTGTTCGCCGGAGGCGGCATCGGCATCATCCGCATCATCGGCGGCAGCCTCATGATGTCCTTCCTCATGCGGCAGATAGTTGTGCGCCAGCTTCTCGAATCCTTCAAAGCACAGGAAAGCACCGCCCAGCATCAGCAGCGGCGTCACCGCCCACGGCGCCAAGGCGCTGATGGCCAGCGCTGCCGGCACCAGGATCGCCTTGTTCTTCAGCGATCCGACCGCCACCGCCCACACCACCGGCAGTTCGCGGTCGGCGTTCACACCGGAGACCTGCTGCGCGTTGAGCGCGAGGTCGTCGCCCAGCACGCCGGCAGTCTTCTTTGCCGCCACCTTGGTCATCACGGAAACGTCGTCGAGTATGCTGGCGATGTCGTCGATCAACGCGAAAAAGCTGCTGCCGGCCATGGGGTCCTTTATCTTTTGGGGAGGCGAATGTGCCGAAGAGAAACAGGGCAGACAATAGCCCAGCAGGGCGGGGTTAGGCAAATCGGTGCGGATGGATATACTGTTTATCCGAACAGTACTGTATCATTCCACCATTCATCTTTCTGCCCAGCCATCATGATCGGTCGCCTCTCCGGAATCCTGCTCGAAAAAAATCCCCCGCAATTGCTGGTCGATTGCAACGGTGTCGGTTACGAAGTCGGCGTGCCCATGAGCACCTTCTACAACCTGCCGGGCCTGGGCGAGAAGGTCGTGCTGCTGACGCATCTGGCAATCCGCGAAGACGCGCACGTGCTGTTCGGCTTCGGCAGCCCCGAAGAGCGCAATACCTTCAAGGAACTGATCAAGATCTCCGGCGTGGGCGCGCGCACCGCCTTGTCGATCCTGTCCGGCATGTCGGTCAGCGATCTGGCCCAGGCCGTGACCTTGCAGGAAGCCGGCCGCCTCACCAAGGTGCCCGGCATCGGCAAGAAAACCGCCGAGCGCCTGCTGCTCGAATTGAAGGGCAAGCTTGGCGCCGATCTCGGCGCGGTCGGCGGCGTGGTGCATCACGACACGACTTCGGATATCCTCAACGCCTTGCTGGCGCTCGGTTATTCCGACAAGGAAGCGACGCTGGCGATCAAGCAGGTACCGGCCGATGCAAGCGTGTCGGAAGGCATCAAGCACGCCCTCAAGGCGCTGTCCAAAGCATAAATAGCCACCTCATAGCCACCCATGAGCATCCAGACCGACGACTTCTCCGAACAGCGCATCATCGCCGCCACCCCGGCTTCGGCCAACGAGGAGGCGATCGAACGCGCACTGCGACCCAAGCAGCTGGATGAATACGTCGGCCAGGAAAAAGTGCGCGGCCAACTGGAGATCTTCATCTCGGCGGCGCGTCAGCGCGGCGAAGCGCTCGACCACACGCTGCTGTTCGGTCCGCCCGGTCTTGGCAAGACCACCATGGCGCACATCATCGCGCGCGAGATGGGCGTCAACCTGCGCCAGACTTCCGGCCCGGTGCTGGAGCGCGCCGGCGATCTGGCCGCCTTGCTGACCAACCTCGAAGCCAACGACGTCCTCTTCATCGATGAAATCCATCGCCTGTCGCCGGTGGTGGAAGAAATCCTCTATCCCGCGCTCGAGGACTACCAGATCGACATCATGATCGGCGAAGGTCCGGCGGCGCGCTCGGTGCGCCTCGACCTGCAACCGTTCACGCTGGTCGGCGCCACCACACGCGCCGGCATGCTGACCAACCCGCTGCGCGACCGTTTCGGCATCGTCGCGCGCCTGGAATTTTATTCGCCGCCGGAACTGGCGCGCATCGTCACGCGCAGCGCCGGCTTGCTCAATGCACCCATCGTCGAAGAGGGCGCGCTGGAAATCGCCAAGCGCAGCCGCGGCACCCCGCGCATCGCCAACCGCCTGCTGCGCCGCGTGCGCGACTATGCGGAGGTGAAGGGCAACGGCAGGATCACGCAAGCCATGGCCGACGCCGCGCTGGTCATGCTCGACGTCGATCCGGTCGGCTTCGACCTGATGGACCGCAAACTGCTGGAAGCGGTGCTGTTCAAATTCAACGGCGGCCCGGTCGGCCTCGACAATCTGGCCGCCGCCATCGGCGAAGAGCGCGACACCATCGAAGACGTGCTCGAACCCTACCTGATCCAGCAAGGCTATCTGCAACGCACGCCGCGCGGCCGCGTGGCGACGCCGGCGGCCTATACCCATTTCGGCGTTGCCGCGCCGCGCACCGGTCCCAATGGCGATTTGTGGGCCTGACGGGAAAAATACCGTCTTTTTCGTGTTTCTTAAGCAGGTCTTAAGCATGTGTTGGCTACGATGCACTCCGTAGTACAACAACTTTTTTGAACTGTTTTTGAAAGGACCTGTTATGAAATTCCATCCCCTCGTTGCCTCTCTGTTCCTGACCTGCGCTGTCGCCGCTGCACCGCTGGCCCAAGCGTATGACCATGATGGTCGCGATGCGCAGAAATACGCGGCGATCGCGGCGCAAGCCAAGATCTCGCTGACCGACGCCATCGCCAAGGCGAATGCGCAAACAGCCGGCACGCCGCTAGAAGCGGAGCTGGAACGCGAACGCGGCGTGGTCGTCTACAAGGTCAAGATACTGAATCAGAACCAGATCATGAAAGTCCTGGTCGATTCGCAAACCGGCGCGATCATTAGCAGCTACATCGATCGTTGAGTCCTTCTTCCGGCTATGTTTTAATCGAACGCAGTGCATGCCAACATGCGCTGCGTTAGGTAAACCGATGAGAATCCTGATTGTAGAAGACGATGCCATGATCGCCAGCAGCCTGCGCAGCGGCTTGAAGTTGCTCGGCCATGCACCCGATCACGTAACCGATGCGGAAGCGGCGCAACTGGTACTCGATACGCCGGCCAACGCGGGCGTGCATGACGTGATGTTGCTCGATCTCGGCCTGCCGCGTCGCAGCGGCATGGAATTGCTGCTTCAGCAACGACGCAGAGGAAGTGTCATGCCGGTGATCATCATCACCGCGCGCGATTCGGTGGCAGAGCGGATTGCCGGCCTGAATGCCGGTGCCGACGATTATCTGGTCAAGCCGTTTTCACTGGATGAGTTGGCCGCGCGCATCCAGGCGGTGTCGCGGCGCTATTGCGGACGCGCCCAAAACCATATCGAGATCGGCTCCCTGCATATCGATCTCGGACTGCATCAAGTCACCCGCGCCGGTAATCCGATTGCTTTGTCATCCACCGAATATGAGCTGCTCGCGTTGTTGTCGGGTCAACCCGACACCGTATTCAGCCGCGCTCAGTTGGAAGACAAGTTATATGGCTGGCAGGAAGAAGTCAGCAGCAACGCTGTTGAAGTCCACATTTACAACCTGCGCAAAAAGGTCGGCAACGATGCCGTACGCAATATTCGCGGCGCCGGGTACCGGATTGCCCAGGCCGATGAACTCGATTCGTAAAACCTTGCTGATCGTATTGCTGCCGCTGCTGTTGCTGGCGGTCGGACTGGCCGGATGGCAGACCTATCGCAAGGCGGTGTCCGAATTCAATGATTTGCTCGATGACGGCCTGAAACAGGTGGCGCTGACGCTGCGCGATGCCGGGGCAGGCACAGTCACGCCGCCCTCTTTCCGCAATAGCCGTATACAAAGCAATGGCAGCGATGACAGTGACGATGTCGAGATTTTGGCCCAGATATGGCTCGTGGATGGCGGCCTGGTATGGAGTTCTGCCCAGGATGCCGAGGTGCCGCTGGCGCGCAAGGCGGGAAAGTCCAAGTTCGAAGCGAACGGCCAGCGTTGGCGCATCTACCGGCTTGATGCCGACGATGGTCGCATCATTCAGGTCGCGCAAGACCAGAGAGAACGGGAAAAAGCCATCTGGAAATCCCTGAAACGTAGCGCCATGCCGCTGTTATCGTTGATACCGGCGGTTATCCTGCTGTGCCTGGGGGTGACATGGTGGGGATTGCGGCCCTTGCGGCGTTTGGCGTATGCACTATATGCGCGCGGCCCGGATAGCCTGCAAGCCTTTCCGGTCGACAGGGTGCCGGCCGAAGTGCAGCCGCTGGTCGCGGCAATGAATGTCCTGATGCTGCGCCTGCAGGAAGCGCTGTCGTTCCAGCGGCAACTGACGGCGAACGCAGCACACGAATTGCGCACGCCGCTGGCGGCGCTGAGGTTGCAACTGGATGTGGTCGAACTCACTGCGGATGCCGCGGATCGGCACGCGGCGATTGCGGAATTGCGCCAGGGCGTCGCGCGCGCGACGAGGCTGGTGCAACAGTTGCTGGACATGGCGCGCAGCGACGCCGGCATGGCGTCTTCGTTTGGCCGGCTCGGCCTGGCCGATGTGATCCGCGATGTCGTGCAGCAATTGCAGCCACAGGCGCAAGCCCGCGGCATCGTCTTGCAGAGCGACCTGGAAAGCGTGCAGGTGAGTGGCGATGCGGACAGCTTGTCCATGCTGCTGTCCAATCTCATCGATAATGCGCTGCGCTATGCGCCTGCCGCCAGCACTGTGCAGATCGTACTGAAAACAGAAAACGATCGGCCGGTGCTGCGCGTGATCGATGAAGGGCCGGGTATTCATCCTCAAGAGCGAGAGCGCGTATTTGAGCGTTTTTACCGGACTCCCGGCACGCCGGGCCTGGGCAGCGGTATCGGGTTGTCGATTGTCCGCGATATCGCCGTTCGCCACCGCGCTGACATTACCATCGGGGCCGGGCCGACTGGCGGAGCCTGCATCGCGCTGGAATTTCCAAAATAGCATATGGTCGCCGCCTCCTTCCGGGCGCTATCGGCCGTCAGGTGCTTGTCAAGTGCATTTTTAAGTCTTTTCACTTGTGCAAAAATTAATCGTCGCTGACAATACATAGCTATTCACTATCTTCCTGTGCGAGCTTATGTCGAGCCAAGCCAGTCGGTACGCGCATCAACTCCTCGATGCACGCGCAAACACACGTTTCCTGCCGCTCCTGTCATCCTCCGAACCATTGTCCGTCGAGGACGCCTACGATATCGCGCGCCGCGTGCTGGATATCCGCATCGCGCAAGGCGAGCAGCCGATCGGCCGCAAGATCGGCTTCACCGTGCGCAAGACCTGGGACAAATACGGTGTGACGGACGATGCGCGCATTCCGATCTGGGCGCACATTTTCGACAGCACGGTGCGCTACGCCAACGACAATCACGGCAAGCAATGCCTGGCAGGCGCGCTGCAACCGCGCATCGAACCGGAAATCGTCTTCAAGCTCGGCCGGGCGCCGTCGCCCGACGCCACCATCGACGAGCTGGCCGAATGCATCGAATGGATGGCGCACGGCTTCGAGATCGTCGCCTGCCCTTTCGCCAACTGGGAGTTCACCGTCGCCGACGCGATCGCGGCCTTCGGTTTGCACGGCACGCTGATCATCGGCGAACCGCACGTGCTGTCGTCGGCCACCCGTCACAACCTGGCGCAGATTCTGGCCGGCGCCAGCGTTTCGTTGTCGAGCAGCACCGACAGCACCGGCACGCTGCGCGCTGCCGGATTCTTCAACGACGAAGCCGACAGTCCGCTGCATGCCTTGTGGCATCTGCATCAGTTGCTGAAGACGCAACCGCAATTCGCGCCGCTGGCGGCCGGTGAAATCATCACCACGGGCACCTGGACCGATGCTTATCCGATCGAAACCGGACAGACCTGGATTACTGCATTTTCCGGCGTCGCCCTGCCGGGATTGACGGTTTCGTTTGTCTGATCGTTTGATCGCCAATACACACTCTTCATCGGACCCTTGGTGGTCCGATGTGTTTTTCAGCAAGCAGAAAGTAGATGATGCAAATCTGGGTTGATGCCGACGCCTGTCCGGGCGTGGTCAAGGACATGTTGTTCCGCCTGGCCGAGCGCACGCACATCCAGGTGACGCTGGTCGCCAACAAGCTCTTGCGCGTGCCGCCGTCGCGTTTCATCAAGGCCGTCGTCGTGCCGGCCGGCTTCGACGTCGCCGACAAGGAAATCGTCAGGCTCACGCAGCCAGGCGACCTGATCATCAGCGCCGACATTCCGCTGGCTGCGGAAGCCATCGCCAAGGGCGGTGCGGTGCTCAATCCGCGCGGCGAAATGTACACCGCCGACAATATCCAGCAGCACCTCACGATGCGCAACTTCATGGAAGAGCTGCGCAGCAGCGGCGTCGAAACCGGCGGCCCGGCCGCGTTCAGTCAGAGCGACGGCCGGGCGTTTGCGCGACAGCTCGACCGCTACGTGGCGCAGCACCACAAGCCGGCGCAATAGATCGCCTTGCGTGGCATCGCCTGATTGTTGCTCCCTGTCGCCGTCATTTGCCGCCGAAGGTCTTTAGCGGCGTCCATTTCTTTTGTTCAATGCCGTACAAGGTGTATCCGGGCTTGAGCAAGGCGCCGTTGGCGTCGAAGGCGATGTTGCCGGTCACGCCGCCGTACCTGATCTCATGCAGCGCATCGATGATCTTGCTGCGCTCAAGCGAATTGGCTTTCTTCGCCGCGGCGATCAGCAGATGCACGCTATCGTACGTGTAGGTGCCGAACGGCGTTATGTCGGCGTCGAAGCGTTCGATATATTTCTTTTGCAGGCTCATCATGGCAGGCCGCTTTTGCAGTGGTGCGCTGGGCACGATCGCCACGATGGGGGTGTCGACCTTCGCCACGTTGCGCAGGAAATCATCATTGATCACGTTGCCCGTCAGCAACAGCGTCGCCGATAAATGGAAGCGCGGCAGATTGCTGGCCAGCACGCCGCTCTGCACGGTTCTGCCACTGAAAAAAATCAGATCGGGCTGCAGTTGCTCTGCCTTTTGCAGCGGCGGATTGAAATCGGAGGTCTTGCTGTTGATGGACGTACGTTGAACAATTTCACCATTGCCCGCTTTGACGTAGCCGGCAAAATAGTCGGCCATGGTCGTGCCGAGATAGCCGCCGTCATCCAGGATGAAAACGCGTTTGAGTTTTTGTTCGCGGATCAGATAATCTGCCGCGAATCCCAGGCCGATGTCGTTGTTGCCGACCAGTTGGAAGACGTTCTTGTAGGATTTTTGCGTGAGCTCGCGGCCCCATGACGTCGGGGAAATGTGCGCGAGGCCGGCTTCGTTGTAGATAGGTGCGGCCGCCAGGGTGGTGGCGCTGTTCCCGTGGCCGATGACGCCGATGACTTTGCTGCCGACCAGCGCGCGTGCGATGTATTGCGCGACGGCGACATCGGATTTATCGTCTTGCTCCAGCAGATGAAAGAACACCGGCTGACCGCCGATGCGAGGGCTGTTCTTGTTGGCTTCTTCAATTGCCAGCAGGGCGGCATTGCGCCCGCTCCTGGCGTTGAACTCGCCGAGAGGGGCGGCGAAACCGATCAGCACGATGTTGACGGACGCATCGGCGGCCTGCACGGTGGAAAGGGGCGCGGCAAACACGGCGGCAGACAGTGCGAGCGTGAAAATGTTGCGACAAGACAGCCATACAGACGACATCCTCAACATATGCCCCCCTGCGCGAACCCTCGGTTTGTCGTACAGGCGGATCGCGGAGTTTGTCGCCTCTGCCCGGCTTTATTTTCTCTATCGTTTCGTGCCATTCCACATCACGGTCGAATTGATTATAAAACAAGAAAACGGCTGCCATGGGCAAAATAGAGGCGGCTTGCGGCCTAATGCCGTTCAGTGAACCTATTGCCGTCTTTCATCGCTCATCGTCGTCCCAGCGAACGCTGGGTCCTGACTTTCGTCAGGACGACGGCGATAGCTCTTTGTAATAAGGGTATGAAGTTTCAACGCTAACGGAACGGCATTAGGCTTCCGGCCGCCTTTGCTGTGGGAAATAAAGCGCTTGCCGAGAACGGGGACGGCTTTATTCTTCGCGCACCCAGACCTGCGTGCGGCCCAGCATCGGCATGCCGATGTAGCCGCGCACGTTGAGCTTCTTGCCGTCTTCCACCACGGTCAGCTTGCTCTTGTATAACTTGCCGTTGGCCGGGTCGAGGATCTGGCCGCCGTTGTATTCGTCGCCGTCTTTCTTCAGGCCGGAGAGGATGGTCATGCCGATGATGGGCTGGTCCTTGAGCGCGCCTTCGCATTTTTCGCACTTCGGATTCTGGTCTTCTTCCGGCGCGCGGAACAGTTTCTCGATCTTGCCCTTGAGCTCGCCGTCGCTCTCGGTGATGCGGATCAACGCCTTGGGTTTGCCGGTGGCGTCGTCGATGTTCTTCCACAGGCCCACGGGCGAGCCGCCGGCGGCCCAGGCGGTTGCCGGCGTCAGAATATTCAGTGCGCTCAGGGCCAGCAGGGTGCTGCCCAGGATGATGCGAGTTTTCATGATGTCTCCGTCCATTGGTGAAATTGGTGGATTAAATAAAAGCACGATTGTTCTAATTTTGTTCGCCTAGTGTAGACAAGCCGGAGGCGTCCGGCAAGGATTAAAAAAGAGGACGGCAAGGCAATAAAAAAGCCGCCGCCCTTTGCGGGGCGACGGCTGGTCGGAAGTGCGACGAAAGGCTTATTTCAGCTTATTTCAACTTCGCCAGTTGCTCTTCCAGTTTCGCCAGTGTGGTGCTGAAGTTGGCGAGGCGTTCTTTCTCTTGCGCCACGACCGCTTCCGGCGCGCGCGCGACGAAGCTCTCGTTGGACAGTTTGGCGTTGGCCTTGACGATCTCGCCGCTGATGCGGGCGATCTCCTTGGTCATGCGTTCGCGTTCGGCGGCGATGTCGATCTCCACCTTCAGCATCAGCTTCAGGTCGCCGACGATGGCGACCGGCGCAGGCGACTCCGGCAGTTGCGTCACGACTTGCGTTTCGCTCAGCTTCACCAGCGATTGCAGATACGGCAGGAAGGAATTCACCGATTCCGCATTGGCAGTTTCAATGATCAGCGGTACGCGCAAGGCCGGCGACAATTGCATCTCGCCGCGCAGATTGCGGCAAGCATCGGTCAGCGTCTTCAGTTGCGTCATCCACGCTTCCGCTTCGGCATCGATCTTCTCCAGATCGGCTTTCGGATAAGGCTGACGCATGATCGAATCGCCGGCCGGGTCGAGCTTCTTGTCGGTCAGCGGCGCCACGCTTTGCCACAGCGCTTCGGTGATGAAAGGCAGCACCGGATGCGCCAGGCGCAGCACGCCTTCGAGCACGCGCAGCAGGGTGCGGCGCGTCGCGCGTTGTTGCGCTTCATTGCCGTTCTGGATTTGCGACTTGGCCATTTCCAGGTACCAGTCGCAGTACTCGTCCCAGACGAACTTGTAGATCGCCGAAGCGATGTTGTCGAAGCGGTAGTCGGCAAAGCCCTTTTCCACTTCGGCTTCGGTGCGCTGCATCAGCGACACGATCCAGCGGTCGGCTTGCGAGAACTGCAGCTTTTCCTTGTTGCATTCGCCCTTGACGTGGCCGTCGAAACCGCAGTCCTGGCCTTCGGTATTCATCAGCACGAAGCGGGTGGCGTTCCACAGCTTGTTGCAGAAATTGCGATAGCCTTCGCAGCGGCCGAGGTCGAAGTTGATGTTGCGGCCCAGCGTCGCCAGCGAAGCGAAGGTGAAGCGCAGTGCGTCGGTGCCGAAGGCCGGGATGCCGTCGGCGAACTCCTTGCGGGTCGCCTTTTCAATGCTGGCGGCCTGCTTCGGATTCATCAGGCCGACGGTACGCTTGGCGACCAGTTCATCCACGCCGATGCCGTCGATCAGGTCGATCGGGTCGAGCGTGTTGCCCTTGGACTTGGACATCTTCTGGCCGCTGGCGTCGCGCACCAAGCCGTGCACGTAGACCGTATTGAACGGCACCTGTCCGGTGAAATGCGTGGTCATCATGACCATGCGCGCCACCCAGAAGAAGATGATGTCGAAGCCGGTCACCAGCACCGACGACGGCAGGAACAGTTTGTAGTCCGGCGTCTCTTCCGGCCAGCCCAGCGTCGAGAACGGCACCAGCGCCGACGAGAACCAGGTGTCGAGCACGTCGTTGTCGCGCGTCACGGTCTTGCCGCCGGCTTGCGCCTGGGCTTCCGCTTCGGTGCGCGCCACGTAGACCTTGCCGTCTTCGTCGTACCACGCCGGGATCTGATGGCCCCACCACAGCTGGCGCGAGATACACCAGTCCTGGATGTTGTTGAGCCACTGGTTGTAGGTATTGTTCCAGTTTTCCGGAATCAGCTTGATCTCGCCGTTGGCGACTTTTTCCAGCGCCACTTCGGCGATCGACTTGCCGGGGAAGTAGGTGCCTTCCGGCGCCGGCTTGCTCATCGCGACGAACCACTGGTCGGTCAGCATCGGCTCGATCACGACGCCGGTACGGTCGCCGCGCGGCACCATCAGCTTGTGCGGCTTGACCAGTTCCAGCAGGCCTTGGGCGTCGAGGTCGGCGACCATCTGCTTGCGTGCTTCGAAACGATCTAGGCCAATGTATCGTTCTGGAATGCTTTCTAACATGGTGAATGCGCTGATCGCAAAACCTGTAACCATCGCCTTGCCGTCGATTTGTGGTCGTTTGTCAAAGGCTGAGTTTACATACTCGGACTGATTGGGCTTGTTTGTTTCAATTTTCGCGTCGAGGGTGAATATCGACACAACTTCCGTAGGAATCCCGTTCTGGCCTTTGTGTCGTTGCCATACGGCATAATCGTTGAAATCGTGCGCAGGCGTGATCTTCACGCAGCCGGTGCCGAATTCCTTGTCGACGTATTCATCCTTGATGATCGGGATTTCGCGATCGGTCAGCGGCAGCTTGAGCATCTTGCCGACCAGGTGCGCATAACGCTCGTCGGTCGGATCGACCGCCACGGCGACGTCGCCCAGCAGGGTTTCCGGACGCGTCGTCGCGACCGTGATGTGACCGCTGCCGTCCGTTAACGGATAGCGGATATGCCACATCGAACCGTCTTCTTCCTCCGACACCACTTCAAGGTCGGACACCGCCGTGCCCAGCACCGGATCCCAGTTCACCAGGCGCTTGCCGCGATAGATCAGGCCTTGCTCGAACAGCCGCACGAAAACTTCCGTGACCGCATTCGACATCTTCGGATCCATCGTGAAGTATTCGCGATCCCAGTCGGTCGAGGCGCCCATGCGGCGCATCTGGCCGGTGATGGTGGAGCCGGATTTTTCCTTCCACTCCCACACCTTCTCGATGAACTTCTCGCGGCCGAGATCATGGCGCGAAACCTTTTGTGCGTCGAGCTGGCGTTCCACCACGATTTGCGTGGCGATGCCGGCGTGGTCGGTGCCCGGGATCCAGGCGGTGTTGAAACCGCGCATGCGATGGTAGCGCGTCAGGCCGTCCATGATGGTCTGGTTGAAGGCATGGCCCATGTGCAGCGTGCCGGTCACATTCGGCGGCGGCAGCTGGATGCTGAACGACGGCTTTTCCGGTGCGGTGGTGGCGGCGAAATACCCGCGCTTTTCCCACTCTTCGCGCCAGAATTTTTCAATCTCGGCAGGCTCGAACGACTTGGCTAATTCCATGATTTGACGTGTGTTTTTGCGAAACCGTCCATTATAAAGGAGTCGCCGCCCAAACAGGCTTCCAGCCCGAAATTCGGCGCATCACCGTTGTTGCACCTGTGCCAACAGCCAGCGTTTGAAACGCTCCACCTTGGTCCATTTCCCATGCGTGGCCGGATATACCAGATGATGCGCGTGCACCCGGATGCCCTTGCGGTCCGGAAATACCGGCTCCAGCCGGCCTTCCTTCAGCGCCGCATCGGCCAGCCAGGCGCTGTCCAGCGCCACACCCAGTCCCTGTATCGCCGCCTCGATCGCCAGATAGGCGCGGTCGAAGCTGAGGGCATATTGGCTCGGGGCAAGCTGGATGCCGTGCGCGGCGAACCATTGCGGCCATTGCACCAGGTTCACTTCCGAAAAAATCAGGCTTTGCTGCAGCAGATCCTGCGGCGTGCGCAGCTTCAGCCGCTCGGCCAGCCTCGGACTGATCATCGGCATCACTTCTTCCGTCGCAATCGTTTCGACATGCAGGTCGGCCCAGCGCGCTGCTCCATACCGGATATCCAGATCGATCTCGCCCTGCGAAAAATCGGAATGCATGTACGACGCCGACAGCCGGATGCGGATGTCGGGATGCTCGTGCATGAAATGCGGCAACCGCGGCATCAGCCACAGGCTGGCGAAACTGGGCGAAGCATGCACGCGCAGCACCTCGATGCCGTCGTCGGCGCGCGCGTTCTGCGCGGCGCTGGCAATCAGCGCCAGCGCACCCGCGAGGCTTTGCTGGTAGCGCTCGCCGGCCGGCGTGAGGGCGACGCCGCGCGAGGTGCGGTGGAACAGTTTCAGCGCGACGAAATTCTCCAGATTGGTGATCTGGTGACTGACGGCCGAGGGCGTCAAATTGAGTTCTTCGGCGGCCTTGCTGATGTTGCCCAGGCGCGCGACGACCTCGAAGGCGATGACTGACTTGAGCGGCGGCAGATGGTGCATGGCGTGTCTCCCTGCAGGATTTTTTGCTTGTTCTTGTTATGAAAATTATTCAAAGCATGTTGAGGGATTCTAGCTTGCTGGCCTATGAGCCGGGTGAAATACTCCATCCGTCGTCCAGGTCCGTTGTGAAATAAATCTAAAAGAATCGGCCCGGCGCCAAGAACAAACAAATCCACCAAGGAGACAACCGTGTTACTCAAAGACAAAGTCGCCGTCATCACCGGCGCTGCTTCCGCTCGCGGTATCGGCAAGGCCGTGGCCCGCCTGTTTGCCGCGCATGGCGGCCGCGTCGCCATTCTCGATCTGGACGAAGCCGCCGCTGTTGCCGCTGCCAACGACATCGGCGCCGGCCATATCGGGCTGGCCTGCAACGTCACCGTCAAGACCGATTGCGAACGCGCCGCGAAGGAAATCCTGCAGCGTCTCGGCCAGGTCGACATCCTGGTCAACAACGCCGGCATCACGCAGCCGCTGAAGATCATGGACATCCAGCCGGAAAACTACGAAGCCGTCACCGACGTCTCGCTGCGCGGCACGCTCTACATGAGCCAGGCGCTGATCCCGCACATGCGCAGCCGCCGCAGCGGTTCCATCGTCTGCCTGTCGTCGGTGTCGGCGCAGCGCGGCGGCGGCATCTTCGGCGGTCCGCATTACTCCGCCGCCAAGGCCGGCGTGCTCGGACTGGCGCGCGCCATGGCGCGCGAGCTGGGGCCGGACAACATCCGCGTCAACTCGCTCACGCCCGGCCTGATCCAGACCGACATCACCGCCGGCAAGCTGACCGACGAGATGAAGGTCGAGATCCTCAAAGGCATTCCGCTCAATCGGCTCGGTGTCGCGGACGACGTCGCCAACAGCTGCCTCTTCCTCGCCAGCGACCTGTCGTCCTACCTGACCGGCGTCACGCTGGACGTCAACGGCGGCATGCTGATTCACTAAGGAGTTGCGATGACCACCATGGAACAAAACTTCACCCTCGCCGAGCGCGCCTATCGCATCCGCAAAAAAGCGCTGCGCATGGGCGAGGTGCAAGGGCAGGGCTACATCGCCCAGGCGCTGGGCATCTCCGACGTGCTTGCCGTCGCGTACTTTCGCGCGTTGCGCTACAAACCGGACGATCCGCACTGGGAAGAGCGCGACCGCTTCCTGCTGTCGATCGGCCACTACGCGATTGCCCTGTATGCGGTGCTGATCGAAGCCGGCGTGCTGCCCGAAGAAGAACTGGAAACCTACGGCGGCGACGACAGTCGTTTGCCGATGTCGGGCATGGCGGCCTATACGCCGGGCATGGAAATCACCGGCGGTTCGCTTGGGCAGGGACTGACGGTGGCGGTCGGCATGTCGCTCGGCCTCAAGCGCAAGAAGTCGTCTTCCTTCGTCTACAACCTGCTGTCGGACGGCGAGCTCGACGAAGGCGCGACCTGGGAAGCCGCCATGTCCGCCGCGCACTGGAAGCTCGGCAACCTGATCGCCATCGTCGACGTCAACAACCAGCAGGCCGACGGCCCGTCCAGGAGCGTGCTCAACTTCGAACCGCTGGCCGACAAGTGGCAGGCCTTCGGCTGGTATGTGCAGCGTGTCGACGGCAACAATCTCAAGGAAGTGGTCGCGGCATTCGATCGCGCGCGCGTGCTGGCGGAAGACAAGCCGCGCGTGATCATCTGCGACACCAAGATGTGCAAGGGCGTGCCTTTCCTCGAAGGGCGCGAAAAGAATCACTTTATCCGTGTCGATCCTGAAGAATGGCAACTCGCGCTCGATACGCTTTATGTCGGGAGCGAAGCATGAGTCAGGTTAAAGAAAAACAGAGCAACGTAAAAAACGAGGCGCCCGCCAAGCCGCGTCTGACCACCTCGGCGATGATCGCCTCGCTGGCGGCCGAGGGGCAGGCCACGCGTCCGGCGCCGTTCGGCCACGCGCTGGCGGAACTGGCCAAGGTTCGCACCGATATCGTCGGCATGACCGCCGATCTGGCCAAGTACACCGACCTCCACATCTTCGCCAAGGAGCACCCGGAGCGCTTCTATGAAATGGGCATGGCCGAACAATTGCTCATGGGCGCCGCCGCCGGCATGGCGCGCGAAGGCATGGTGCCGTTTGCGACCACTTACGCCGTGTTCGCCTCGCGCCGCGCCTACGACTTCATCTGCATGGCGATCGCCGAGGAGAGCCTCAACGTCAAGATCGTCGCCGCCTTGCCGGGATTGACCACGGGCTATGGTCCGAGCCACCAGGCCACCGACGACCTGGCGATTTTCCGCGCCATGCCCAACCTGACCATCGTCGATCCCTGCGACGCGCTCGACATCGAACAGGCCGTGCCGCAGATCGCCGACCACCAGGGACCGGTCTACATGCGCCTGCTGCGCGGCAACGTGCCGGCCGTGCTGGACGAGTACAACTACAAGTTCGAACTGGGCAAGGCCAAGATGATTCGCGACGGTCGCGATGTGCTGATCATTTCCACCGGCCTGATGACCATGCGCGCACTGGAAACGGCCAAGCTGCTGCAAAAGGACAGCGTCGACGTCGGCGTGCTGCATGTGCCGACCATCAAACCGCTCGACGAAGACGCCATCCGCAAGGAAGCGGCGCGCAGCGGCCGCATGGTCATCGTCGCCGAAAACCACTCCGTCGTCGGCGGCCTCGGCGAAGCGGTGGCCGGCGTGCTGATGCGCGCCAACGTGCGGCCGCCGGCTTTCCGCCAGATCGGCCTGCCGGATGCTTTCCTCGACGCCGGCGCCTTGCCGACCCTGCACGACCGCTACGGCATCTCCGCCGCGGTGATGTCGGCCAACATCAAATCGTGGCTCTGAACGCCGCTTATCCGCAAAGGAAACAAGACAGGAAGATCGCATGCAATAACAAGTAAAACCAATATCAAGGAGACAGACATGACCAAGGACACACTTACGCAGAGCGGGATCACCCGCCGCAAGCTACTCACTTACGGCGCCGCCGGCGCAGCCCTGCCGATGTCGGCATGGATCACCAAATACGCTCACGCCGCGGAATTCAACTACAAGTTCGCCACCGGCCAGGACCCGACGCATCCGGTCAACAAGCGCGCGCAAGACGCCATCACGCGCATCAAGGAGGCCACCAGCGGCCGCGTCGACATCAAGCTGTTTCCGGCCAACCAGCTCGGTTCGGATACCGACTTGCTGGCGCAGGTGCGCAACGGCGGCGTCGAGTTCTTCAACATCGCCGCTTCCATCCTGGCGACGCTGGTGCCGGCGGCCGGCATCGTCAACACCGGCTTTGCCTTTTCCAGCTACGATGAAGTGTGGAAGGCGATGGACGGCGATCTCGGCAAGTACATCTTCAGCCAGATCGACAAGGTCGGCGTCATGAGCATGTCGCGCAGCTGGAACAACGGTTTCCGCCAGATCACTTCGGGCGTCAAGCCGATCCGCACGCCGGACGACTTGCGCGGCATGAAGCTGCGCGTGCCGGCAGCGCCCATTCTGACCTCGCTGTTTCAGTCGCTGGGCGCCGGGCCGACGCCGATCAACTTCAACGAGGTGTATTCCTCGTTGCAGACCAAGCTGGTCGAAGGCCAGGAAAATCCGTTGCCCATCATCGCCACCGCGCGCCTGTATGAAGTACAGAAATATTGCAGCATGACCAGCCATGTGTGGGATGCGTACCTGGTGCTCGGCAACAAGCGCGCCTTCCAGAAATTGCCGGCGGATGTGCAGGCCATCGTGCTGCGCGAATTCGACAAGGCGGCGTTGGATCAGCGCGCCGACATCGCCAGGCTCAACGATTCGCTGCGCCAGGAATTGACCGGCAAGGGCCTGCAATTCATCGACGTCGACAAGAACGCCTTCCGCGACGCCTTGCGCAAGACCACGTTCTACAAAGACTGGAAAGCCAAGTTCGGCGAGCAAGGCTGGCACTTGCTGCAGCAATACTCCGGAGAGTTGGCATGATGGCCGCCGGCCATCACATCGAGACCATGCCGCGCCCCAGTCTGGGTTTGACGCACCTGGACCGCGCGCTGGGCATGCTCATCGAGATTCCGGCCGCCATCGCCGTCGTGGCGGAGGTGGGCATTTTGCTGACCAGCGTGTTCTCGCGCTTCGTGCTGCATCAGCCGCTGGTGTGGGCCGATGAGCTGGCGTCGACGGTGTTCCTGTGGCTGGCGATGTTCGGCGCGGCGGTGGCCTTGCGACGCGGCGAACACATGCGCATGACGGCGCTGATCGGCAAACTGTCGCCGGCCTGGCGCGCGCGCGTCGAAGCGATTGCGGTCGGCACGCCTTGCCTGTTCATCGGTTTGCTGCTGCTGCCTGCCATCGAATACGCACAAAACGAATGGGTGGTGGAAACGCCCGCGCTGGGTTTGCCCGGCACCGTACGCGAAGCGGCGCTGGGGGTGGGCTGCGTGCTGATGCTGTGCGTCTCCGGCCTGCGTCTGGCGCGTCACGGCTGGCGCGATCTGGGGTTCGTCGCGCTGGTGCTGGCGGCGATTGCGGCGGCCTTGTATCTGGGCGGCAGCCAGCTGCAAGCCATGGGCAACTGGAACCTGGCGTTCTTCTTCATCCTGCTGCTGGGTGCAGGCGTGTTGGCCGGGGTGCCGATCGCATTCTGTTTCGGGCTGGTGACGATTGCCTATTTGCTGTGCACCACGTCGACGCCGCTGGAGGTGGTGCCGGGTCGCGTCAACGAAGGCATGAGTTCGCTGATTCTGCTGGCGGTGCCGCTGTTCATCCTGCTCGGACAACTGATAGAAATGACGCAGATGGCCAAGGCCATGGTGGCTTTTCTTGCCTCGCTGCTGGGGCACGTGCGCGGCGGGTTGTCGTACGTGTTGTTGGGCGCGATCATGCTGGTGTCGGGCATCTCCGGCGCCAAGACGGCCGACATGGCGGCGGTGGCGCCGGTGCTGTTTCCCGAGATGAAGAAGCGCGGCATGGAAGAGGGTGAACTGGTGTCCTTGCTGGCCGCATCCGGCGCCATGGCCGAGACGATTCCGCCCTCGCTGGTGCTGATCACCATCGGTTCGGTCACCGGCGTGTCGATTGCGGCGCTGTTCACCGGCGGCTTGTTGCCGGGCATCGTGCTGGCGGTTGCGCTGGCGATCCTTGCGCGTCAACGCATCTCGGAGAGCAACCTCAAGGACGTCAAGCGCGCGTCGCTGCAAGTCGTGCTGCGCACCTTCGTCGTGGCGCTGCCGGCACTGGCGATTCCCGTGCTGATCCGCACCGCGGTGGTGGAAGGCGTGGCGACGGCGACCGAAGTGTCCACCATCGGCATCGCCTACACGATCGTGGTCGGCATCCTCGTTTATCGCCGCTTCGACGTGAAGCGCCTGTATCCGATGCTGGTCGAAACCGCTTCGCTGTCGGGGGCGATCCTGTTCATCATCGGCACCGCGACCTGCATGGCGTGGGCGCTGACGCAGTCAGGTTTCTCGCACGACCTGGCGCACATCATGTCGCTGATGCCGGGCGGACGCTGGGGGTTCCTGCTGATTTCCATCGTCACCTTCATCGTGCTGGGCAGCGTGCTGGAAGGGATTCCGGCGATGGTGCTGTTCGGGCCGTTGCTGTTTCCGATCGCCAAGCAACTCGGCGTGCACGAGGTGCATTACGCGATGGTGGTGATCCTCGCGATGGGCATCGGCTTGTTCGCGCCGCCGTTCGGATTGGGCTATTACAGCGCCTGCACCATCGGCCGCGTCAGCCCCGATGCCGGCATGCGCAAGATCTGGCCTTACCTCGGCGCGCTGCTTGCCGGGCTGCTGATTGTTGCTGCGGTGCCATGGATTTCCATAGGATTTCTTTGATGACAACTAGTGGAAATTTGTGATGTCACGGGCCGGATTATGGGTGTAGAATCCGGCCCACGACGTTTGAAACTGAACGTAGTAAGAGAAACAAAATGCTAGGGGTCCTGAATGCCAAAGTACGGCAAACGGGTGAGAAATACCCTTGAACCTGATCTGGGTAATGCCAGCGAAGGGAAGCTGCCGGACCGGCGTGTGGACCATTTTTATCACCTCCATCGCCATCTCTCCGTATCCTCCTTTGCTGGCTCCAAGCCAAGTAATTTCAAGCAAAGGAGCCAAAATGAACGCCAATCCGAAATTCCTCTCCGCTACCGCCACGGTAGACGAAGCAGCCGTCCAGCCTTTACCGAATTCCCGCAAGATCTACGTCACCGGCTCGCGTCCCGATATCCGCGTGCCGATGCGCGAGATCAGCCAGTCCGACACGCCGGCGATGTTCGGCTCGGAAAAGAATCCGCCGATCTATGTCTACGACACCTCCGGTCCGTACACCGATCCGGACGCCAAGATCGACATCCGCAACGGCCTGTCGACGCCGCGCCTGCCGTGGATCCTGGAGCGCGACGACACCGAAGAACTCGACGGTCCGACTTCCGAATACGGCCGGCAGCGCCTCAACGATCCGGCGCTGGCCGAGCTGCGTTTCAACCTGCATCGCAAGCCGCGCCGCGCCAAAGCCGGCGGTAACCTCAGTGGCAATGTCACGCAGATGCATTACGCGCGCAAAGGCATCATCACGCCGGAGATGGAATACATCGCCATCCGCGAAAACCTGCGCCGCCAGGAATACCTGGAGCAACTGAAAGCCTCCGGCCCGATGGGCAACAAGCTGGCCGACCTGATGGGCCGCCAGCACCCGGGCCAATCGTTCGGCGCTTCCATTCCAGCCATGATCACGCCGGAATTCGTGCGCGACGAAGTCGCCCGCGGCCGCGCCATCATCCCCGCCAACATCAATCACCCGGAAGTCGAACCGATGATCATCGGCCGCAACTTCCTGGTGAAGATCAACGCCAACATCGGCAATTCGGCCGTGACCTCGTCCATCGGCGAAGAAGTCGAAAAGATGACCTGGGCCATCCGCTGGGGCGGCGACAACGTCATGGACTTGTCGACCGGCAAGAACATCCATGAAACGCGCGAATGGATCATCCGCAATTCTCCGGTGCCGATCGGCACCGTGCCGATTTACCAGGCGCTGGAAAAGGTCAACGGCAAGGCCGAAGACCTGACCTGGGAAATCTTCCGCGACACGCTGATCGAGCAGGCCGAGCAGGGCGTCGACTACTTCACCATCCACGCCGGCGTGCGCCTGCAATACGTGCCGCTGACCGCCAAGCGCATGACGGGCATCGTCTCGCGCGGCGGCTCGATCATGGCGAAATGGTGCCTGGCGCATCACAAGGAATCCTTCCTGTACGAGCACTTCGAAGACATCTGCGACATCATGAAGGCCTACGACGTCAGCTTCAGCCTCGGCGACGGCTTGCGTCCGGGTTCGATCTACGACGCCAACGACGAAGCGCAACTGGGCGAACTGAAGACGCTGGGCGAACTGACGCAGATCGCGTGGAAGCACGACGTGCAGGTCATGATCGAAGGTCCCGGCCACGTGCCGATGCACCTGATCAAGGAAAACATGGACCTGCAACTGGAGCAGTGCCACGAAGCGCCGTTCTACACGCTGGGCCCGTTGACCACCGACATCGCGCCGGGCTACGACCACATCACCTCCGGCATCGGCGCCGCGCAGATCGGCTGGTACGGCACGGCGATGCTGTGCTACGTCACGCCGAAGGAACATCTGGGCCTGCCGAACAAGGTCGACGTCAAGGACGGCATCATCACCTACAAGATCGCCGCGCACGCCGCCGACCTGGCCAAGGGCCATCCGGGCGCGCAGATCCGCGACAACGCGCTGTCGAAGGCGCGTTTCGAATTCCGCTGGGAAGACCAGTTCAACATCGGCCTCGATCCGGACAAGGCGCGCGAATTCCATGACGAAACCTTGCCCAAGGATTCGGCCAAGGTGGCGCATTTCTGCTCCATGTGTGGCCCGCATTTCTGCTCGATGAAGATCACGCAGGAAGTGCGCGACTACGCCGCCAAGGAAGGCATCTCGGAAATCGCGGCCTTGAAGCAGGGCATGGAAGTGAAGTCGGTGGAGTTCGTGAAGATGGGCGCCGAGATTTATTCCAAGACCTGATTGTGCGTGGTGAATGCGATGCAGATTGAATTGAATGGGAAGCCGCATGCCATCGCCGACGGAGCTGATCTGGTGCAGCTGATTGCTGCGCTGGAGCTGACCGGGAAGGCGGTGGCGGTGGCGGTTAACCGGCAGGTGGTGCCTGTGCAGGCTTGGGCCGGACGGGTGTTGGCCGAGGCAGATAGGGTGGATGTTGTTCGAGCGATTGGTGGTGGTTGATTTTTCACCTCCGTCGTCCTGACGAAAGTCAGGACCCAGTGGCGTGTTTTTTCTTCGGACTGGTTTGTGGCTGTAACTGGGGTTGTTCTTTCTTCGGACTACCGGGGTTGCCGGGTGCGGCCCGGCAGCCGCTCACTTTCTTTGCTTCGCCAAAGAAAGTAAGCAAAGAAAGGCGACCGCGGGATCCGGCCCCTTCGGGGTTCCCAGTGCTGCGAAGCAAAAAATGGGAAGGAAAAAAACTCGCTTCGCTCAGACAGTTTTTCCTTCTTTTTCCATTTTTCGCATCGCATCACTGGCCGGCTCCAAGCGGAACTTCTTGTCCGGCTCGCTTCGCCTCGCCGAGGGGGCTCGCCTTCGGCATCGCTGTTTCGCTGAAGCCAATTAGTCCGTCGTCCCAGCGTCGTTTGCAACAGTATGCAAATGCTTGAAAGGATCTGAAATGAATATGAACGATACTCCCGCTTTGTCCGCCGATACCGGCTTGACGATCGCGGGCAAGACCTACAACTCGCGCCTGCTGGTCGGCAGCGGCAAGTACAAGGATCTGACCGAGACCAGGCTCGCCACCGAGGCCAGCGGCGCCGACATCATCACGGTGGCGATCCGCCGCGTGAACATCGGGCAGGATCCGAATGCGCCGAGTTTGCTCGACGTGGTGCCGCCTTCGCGTTACACCATCCTGCCGAATACGGCCGGTTGCTACAACGCCGAAGATGCGGTCTACACGTTGCAACTGGCGCGTGAGCTGCTCAACGGTCACAAGCTGGTCAAGCTGGAAGTCCTGGGCGACGAGAAGACACTCTTCCCGAACATGCCTGAGACCCTGAAAGCTGCCGAGACGCTGGTGAAGGATGGTTTCGACGTGATGGTGTATTGCAGCGACGATCCCATCCAGGCGCGCATGCTGGAAGACATCGGCGTGGTGGCGGTGATGCCGTTGGCGTCGCTGATCGGCTCCGGCATGGGCATCCTGAATCCGTGGAATCTGTCGCTGATCATCGAGCAGTCCAAGATTCCGGTGCTGGTCGATGCCGGCGTCGGCACCGCTTCCGATGCGGCCATTGCGATGGAGCTCGGTTGCGACGGCGTGCTGATGAATACCGCGATTGCCGGCGCGCGCGATCCGATTCGCATGGCGCGGGCGATGAAACTGGCGGTGGAGGCCGGTCGTGAAGCCTTCCTCGCCGGGCGGATTTCGAAACGCTTTGCCGCGTCGCCATCGTCGCCGATGGCGGGCCGGGTCGTCTGAGTCAGGTCATGTCTTCCTATCGTTCGCCGCCGCCGTGCGTGCTGGTGTTTTCCGGTTCCGATCCGAGCGGCGGCGCCGGCATGCAGGCGGATATTCCGGCCATCAGCGCGCTCGGTTGCCATCCGTTGTCGGTGCCGACGGCGCTGACGGTACAGGACAACGTCAGCGTGTTCGCCGTGCATCCGATTGATGCGGAGTTGATTCGTCATCAGGCGCAGGTGCTGATTGATCGCTTCGACATCAAGGCGGTCAAGCTCGGGATTGCCGGCAATCGTCGCAACGCCGAGACGATTGCGGATCTGATTCTGCAATTGCGCGCGCGTCAGCCGGACTTGCCGGTGGTGTTCGACCCCGTGCTCGCCAACGGCAAGGGCGATCAATTGTCGACCGATGATGCGGCGCTGGCGATTGAATCTCTTCATGCCGTCGCGACGGTCATCACTCCCAATCTCAACGAGGCCAACCGGTTATGTGGCAGCGAGCATGCGCCGGAGCGGCAAGCTGACATCCTGATGCAGCGCGGTTGCAAGCATGTGCTGCTCAAGGGCGGGCATGGGCCGCAACATCAGGATGTGGTCAATCGCTGGTTCGGTCCCGACGGGGCATTTGAATCCTGGAACTGGTCACGCTTGCCGGATGAATTTCACGGCAGCGGCTGCACATTGGCAGCAGCCTTGTCGGCGCAATTGGCACAGGGTCTCGACATGCGCGACGCCATCGAAGCGGCGCAGCGCTATTGCCAGCATGCGCTGGAAACTTCTTACGCGATTGCGCCGGGTCAACGCATCCCCAATCGCGTGCCCCTATTTGCAGGAGAGCGGAAATGAGTGAAGCAAAACAGTGGTCCTTGCGCGGTCTTTACATCGTGACCCCGGACTGGGACGACACCGACAAGCTGGTCGGCGCCACCGAGCAAGCGATCAAAGGCGGCGCGACGCTGGTGCAATACCGCCACAAGACCGCCAATGCAGCACTACGCAAAGAGCAGGCGAGTGCGCTGCTGCAAGTCTGCCGTCGTCACAACACGCCATTCATCATCAACGACTATGTTGATCTCTGTATCGAACTCGATGCAGAAGGCATCCACGTCGGCGGCACCGATGCGTCGGTGGCGGACGTGCGCGCGCAAGTCGGCAAGGACAAGATCGTCGGCGCTTCGTGCTACGGGACCCTGCAACTGGCGCGCGACGCCTACGCCGCCGGTGCGACGTATGTGGCGTTCGGCGGTTTCTATCCGTCGCGCGTGAAGAAGTACGAATTCAAGACCGCGCCGGAAATCGTCGCCGAGTCGAAGAAAGAAATTCCGCTGCCGGTGGTCGTCATCGGCGGCATGACGCAGGAAAATTGCCTGCCGCTGATTGCGCAGGGAAGCGACATGGTGGCGGCTATCAGCAGCGTGTATATGCAAGATGATGTCAGTGGCGCTGCCCGACGGTTTGCTGCTCTGTATTAGAACTCATTTCATAAATAGGCGTGAGTGCGAGCTTGCCCTGTTTGGGATGAAGTGCAAGGCGCGAATCGGGGTCAAGACTGGGCGTCTTGACCCTGATTCGTAACG
>NZ_AKJW01000088.1 GCF_000282135.1 Herbaspirillum sp. CF444 | reverse complement strand
TGCATGGCTTGCAGGTGGGCCCACCACCTGCTACGCCACGCGCCTTGCCAGCACGCTTTCTGGCGGCAACGCATCTCGTAGATTTAATGTGAACAGGCCCTAGGCAGCGATGCCGTAGCAACGCACTGCCGTACCGCCCCACAGACTCGCCTGCTCGTCCTGGCCGAGATTCGATTCAGCCCAGTCCGCAATCACCGCCGCGACCTTGTCGTAGGAGGCCGCCAGCAGACACACCGGCCAGTCCGAACCGAACATCAGGCGCTGCGGCCCGAATGCCTCCAGCGCGGTATCGAGGCAGATGCGGATATGCTCATAGTCGTTTTGCTGCAGGCCGGTTTGCCAGTCGGCTTCGGTCACCAGTCCCGACAATTTGCAGGCGACGTGCGGCAACTTGCCGAGCGCCAGCAATTCCTTTTTCCAGCGCTTCAATGCCGCGTCATCTTTCGCAAATTCACGCAGCGCCGGTTTGCCGAGATGGTCCAGCACCAGCCAGTGCTTGTCGTGGCGCGCGCAAAACACTTGCGTGTCGGCCAGTTGATGCTCGAACACCAGCACGTCGTACACGTAGTTCTTCGCTTGCAACAAGGCGACGCCGCGATTGAAATCGGTGCTTTCAAGGAAGGCGCGCGCGTCGGCTTCGTCCTGCACCTGATGGCGGAATCCCACCAGCTTGTCGCCGGCATGCCATTCGGACAGACGCTCGCCGAGATCGGCGACGGCGAGGTTTTCCCAGCCGACGACGCCGGCGATCCAGGGGGTGTCTTTCGCCAGGCCGAGCAGGAAGCGGGTCTCTTCGCGGCCCGATCGCGCCTGCACGGCAATGGTGGCGGCGATCCGGTGGTCGTGCAGGATAGGTTGCAGGTCGGCCGGCAACTTGTCTTGCCCGAGCACGTCCATGCCGGCGCCTATCCAAGGATAATCCTCAGCGCGATAGCGCCAGAAATGCTGATGAGCGTCGATGCGCGGTGTCATGGCTTGATTGATTAAAAACGTGAAATAAAAATGCCGGCCTGCATCCACACATCATGCGAATACAGACCGGCATCGGATCCTCAATTGATCACGCGACGATCTGAGTGACTAGCTGCAGATCAGTCGTACAACACGGCCGCAATCTTCGGATCGGCGATGTTGCTCTTGTCGTACCAGTAAAAACCGGTGTCGATGATCTTCGGCAGCTTCTCGCCCTTGAGCGCCTTCACGGCCGCTTCGACGGTCTTGTAGCCGATGCCGACAGGATTTTGCGTGATCGCGCCGGCCATCTGGCCGTCGCGGATCGCATCCTTCTGTTGCTTGCCGGAGTCGAAGCCGACGATGACGACCTTGCGCTTCATTTCCCTGGCGCCGTTCAGCACGCCGATGGCCGAACCTTCATTGGTGCCGAAAGCGCCCTTGAGCTTCGGATAGGCTTGCAGGATGGATTTGGTGACTTCGGTCGACTTCAACTGGTCGCCTGCGCCGTACTGGATGCTGACGATCTTGATCTTCGGATAGGCCGACTTCATGCGATCGACGAAGCCGTCGCGACGGTCGATGCCGGTACGGCTGGTCTGGTCGTGGGCGACCACGGCGACTTCGCCTTCCTTGCCGATCAGCTCGGCCATCTTGTCGGCGGCCAGTGCGGCGGCAGCCTTGTTGTCGGTGGTGGCGGTGGTGACCGGGATGTCGCTGTCGACGCCGGAGTCAAAGGCGACGACCGGAATCTTGGCGGCCTGCGCCTTCTTCAGCAGCGGCAGCGCGGCCTTGCTGTCGAGCGCGGCAAAGCCGATCGCTTGCGGTTTCTTTGCCAGCGCGGCGGACAGCATGTCGATCTGCTTGTCGACCATGGCTTCGGTTTCCGGACCTTCGAAAGTCACCTTGACCTTGTAGTCGGCCGCAGCCTGGTTGGCGCCGGCCTTCACGGCTTGCCAGAACTGATGCTGGAAGCCCTTGGAAATCAGCGGGATGTAGATGTCTTCGGCGTGCGCGACGCTGCCCAGGCCCATGGCGAAAGTCAAACCGATGGCAATGTTGAGTGCTCTTCTCTTTATCATTTTTAAGTCTCCTTGATGAGTGTAAAAACAGCGGGGGTAAGGCTAATGCCGTTCAGCTGAGTTTGAATATCATTGTCCTCTTTGACTGTCGTCCTGACGAAAGTCAGGACCCAGCGTCGTATTGACCGTCTTCACGACACTGGGTCCCAGCGTTCGCCGGGACGACGGCGAGGAAAATAGACTTAACTGAAAGGCATTACGGGGTAAGGAAATTTCCCAACTTTCTTTTATTGCCGGCGACGGCGCAAGATATCCATATAGACCGCCAGAATGATGATCACGCCGGTGACCACGGTTTGCCACTCCTGCGCCACCGACATGATGCGCAGACCGTTGATCAGCACGCTCATGATGAACGCGCCGATGATGGTGCCGAGGATGGTGCCGGTGCCGCCCGACAGCGAAGTGCCGCCGATCACGACCGCCGCGATCGCATCCAGCTCATAACCCTGGCCCAGCGCCGGTTGCGCCGAGTTCAGGCGCGAAGCGATCAGCAGGCCGGCGATGCCGCAGATGGCGCCGCTGACGGTGTAGACCACGACCTTCCAGAAATCGACCTTGACGCCGGACAGGCGCAACGCTTCTTCGTTGCTGCCGAGTGCGAAGGTATAGCGGCCGAACACGGTCTTGTTGAGGATGATGCCGGCGCCGATGGCAACCAGGAACAGGATCAGCACGGCATTGGGAATCGGCAGCGCCGGAATCAGGTCGCCGATCAGCGACTCTTGCGAGATTTGCGAGAACGACGGCGTGTCGTTGAAGTAGATCGGCTTGGTGCCGGAGATCACCAGCGACAGGCCCTTCAACAGCATCATCATGCCCAGCGTGGCGATGAAGGGCGGCACCTTGAGCTTGGCGATCAGCATGCCGGAGGTCCAGCCGCACAATGCGCCGAAGAAGATCGCGGCGAAGATGCCGAAGTAAATCGGCAAACCCCAGTAAGTCAGGAACACGCCTGCCATGACCGCGCAGAAAGTCATCATGGTGCCGACCGACAGGTCGATGCCGGCGGTGATGATGACGAAAGTACACGCGATCGCCAGCACGCCGTTGACGGCGGTCGACTGCAGGATGCTGACCAGATTGTCGACCTGCAGGAAGTTGTCGTTGGCGATGCTGAAGAACACGACCAGCGCCAGCAGGCTGGCGAAGGCCAGCAGTTTTTGCCGCGTGGAGGGATGGAACAGGCGCGCGCGCAGGCTGCCGGCGCCGGGTTCGGAATTGGCTGTGGATGTCATGGTCAGGTTCGTTTGCGACAGTGGATTGGGAGTATTTGCCATGGTCGTCTCTTCAATGGGTGGGAGTCGCGACAGCGGAAGGACGCTGCGTCGCCAGTTGCATGATCTTTTCCTGCGAGGCTTCGGCGGCGCTGAGCTCGCCGGTGATGCGGCCTTCGCACATGACCAGCACGCGGTGGCTCATGCGCAGCACTTCGGGCAGTTCGGAAGAAATCATGACGATGGCCTTGCCTTGTTCCGCCAGGGTGTTGAGCAGTTTGTAGATCTCGCTCTTGGCGCCGATGTCGATGCCGCGCGTCGGTTCGTCGAAAAACAGGATGTCGCAGTCGCGCAGCAACCACTTGGCGATCACGATCTTTTGCTGGTTGCCGCCGGACAGCAGGCGCGCAGGCTGATCGATGGACGGCGTCTTGATGGCGAGCTGGCGCACGTAGCTTTGCGCCGTGCTGCGAATCGCCGCCTGGTCGAGGAACAGACCCTTCTTCAGAAAGCGGTTCATGCTCGACATGACCACGTTGGCCTTCACATCAAGGCCGGTGGCCAGGCCGAAGTGCTTGCGGTCTTCCGACAAGTAGCCGATGCCGTGCGCGACGGCGTCGGACGGCGACCTGATCACGGCCTTGCCGCCGTGGATGAAGATCTCGCCGGCCTCCAGCGGATCGGCGCCGAAAATCGCGCGCGCCACTTCGGTGCGGCCCGCGCCCATCAGGCCGGCGAAACCGAGGATCTCGCCCTTGCGCAGCTGAAAGCTGACGTCACGGATCGCATGGCCGCGCGTCAATCCCTTGACTTCCAGCACGACTTTGTTGTCGCCGGCATTGGCGACGACCGGACCGGCGCTGTCGAGCTGGCGGCCGACCATCATGCCGATGATGGTGTCGATCGGCGTTTCTTCGGTCGGCACGGTGGCGATGTATTTGCCGTCGCGCATCACCGTGACGCGGTTGGAGATGCGGCGCAGCTCATCCATCTTGTGCGAGATATAGACGATGCCGACGCCCTGCGCTTGCAGGTCGCGGATGATGCGGAACAGTTCGTCGATCTCGGCGTTGTTGAGCGCGGCGGTCGGTTCGTCCATGATCAGCACGCGCGAATTGAAGGACAGCGCCTTGGCGATTTCCACCATCTGCTGCTTGGCGACGGTGAGTTCGCCGACCTTGGTGCGCGGGTCAAGCTTGAGGCGCATGCGCTCGAAGATTTCGGCGGTCTGGCGATTGAGCTGTTCTTCGTCGAGGAACACGCCGAAACGGCCGCGCGGCTCGCGGCCGATGAAGATGTTTTGTGCGGCGCTGAGATGATTCATCAGGTTGAGTTCCTGATGGATGATGCCGATGCCGAGTTCTTGCGCCGCGCGCGGGCCGTCGATGGCAACTTCCTTGCCGTCGACGAAAATCTGGCCTTCGTCCTTCTGATACACGCCGGACAAAATCTTCATCAGCGTCGATTTGCCGGCGCCGTTCTCGCCCATGAGCGCATGGACTTCGCCGGGCAGCAAATCCAGCCGGCAATTGTCCAGCGCCAGCACGCCGGGGAAGCGTTTGGTCACGTTGCGCAAGCGGATCAGGCATCCCGATTCGTTTGCGGTCTCTGTTTGTTCTGATTGCATGCCTGCCTCGTTGATGCAAACCAGCCTTGTTATATTGATTGGCTGTGTTGTGTATTTCGGTACTGCGCCAGGTTCACTTACCTCACTGATTGCCGAGATCGAAGATCTTCGCCATCGGCACCCATTTCTCTCCTTGCGACGTCCATGGCGTCGGCGCCTGGAACTGCCACATCAATGCTTCCCATTCCTGCACCTTGGGGTCGTCCTGCATGGCCCGCGCCATGGCTGCTGCGTCGTAGACGGCGTCGTCGGTTTCCATGACCATCATCATGCGCGTGCCGAGACGATAGATCTCCATTCCCGTCACGCCGTTGGCGCGCAGATGGGCGGCGATCTCGGGCCAGATTTTGCGATGATGTTCTTCATAGCGCGCGATCAGGGCGGCGTCGTCTTTCAGGTCGAGTGCCAGGCAGTAGCGCATTGGTCGCCCCTTACGTCAACGCGCGGTCGAGATGCGTGTAGCCGCCATCGACGAACACCCATTGGCCGGTGGTGTGCGCGGCGCGATCCGACAACAGGAAGACGGCGGTGTCGGCCATTTCTTCCGAGGTCGTGAAGCGTTTGCCGAGCGGGATCTTGCCGGTGATGGCGGCGAGCTTCTCTTGCGGATTGTCGAAACTGGAAATCCATCTTTCGTACAACGGCGTCATCACTTCGGCGGGAATCAGCGCATTGACGCGCACGCCGTCGTTGGCCAGCGCCGCCGCCCATTCGCGCGTGAGCGAGAGTTGCGCGCCTTTCGATGCGCAGTAGCCGCTGGTGTTGCCCTGGCCGGTGACGGCGGTCTTGGAAGAGACGTTGACGATGGCGCCGCGCGTGGCCTTGAGGTGCGGCACGCAATAGTGCGCCATGACGTAATAGTGGATCAGGTTTTTTTCCAGCGATTGCATGAAGGCGTCACGGCCGGCGTCGAGGCCGACGTTGTCGTTGATGCCGGCGTTGTTGACGAGGCCATCAAGACGGCCGAATTCGCGCACCGTTTCCGCGACGGCCTGTTTGCACTTGTCTTCATCGGTCAGGTCGAGCAGGAAGAAGCGCGCCTTCGGTTGCAACTTCAGCAACTGTTCCTTGAACGCATCGGCGGGCGGGCTCTTGCCGAATACAACCGGGATCGCAGCCTCGCTCGCCAATTGCAGCGAGATCGCGCCGCCGATGCCGGAGGCGCCGCCGGTCACGATCACGACCTTGTCTTTCAGATGTAAATCCACGTCTTGTCTCCGTCTGCTGTTTATTTTTTTCTTGTCTTTTGATCAACCTCGGAAGCGATATTGCTCCAGCGACTCGGGCTTCATCGTAATCGAAAAACCCGGCGCGGCCGGCGGCATGTACGCTGCACCTTTGACCACGCAGGCATCGATAAAGTGCTCGTGCAGGTGATCGACGTATTCGGTCACGCGTCCTTCGGTGGTGCCGGCGATGCAGACGTAGTCGATCATCGACAGATGCTGCACGTATTCGCACAAGCCGACGCCGCCGGCGTGCGGGCAGACCGGCAACTTGTATTTGGCGGCCATCAGCATGACCGCGAGGATTTCATTGACGCCGCCGAGACGGCAAGAGTCGATCTGCACCACGTCGATCGCGCCGCGCATGATGAATTGCTTGAACAGCACGCGGTTCTGGCACATCTCGCCGGTGGCGACCTTGACCGCGCCGATGCCTGCGCGAATCTTGCGGTGGCCTTCGACGTCGTCCGGGCTGGTCGGCTCTTCGATGAACCATGGTTTGGCGAAAGCCAGTTCGTTGACCCAAGCGATGGCCTGGTCGACTTCCCACACCTGGTTGGCGTCGATCATCAGGTGACGATCGGGGCCGATGACCTCGCGCGCGATGGTGACGCGGCGCTTGTCGTCGGCGAGATCGCGGCCGACCTTGAGTTTGATGTGGTTGAAACCGCCATCGATGGCTTCCTTGCACAGGCGGCGCAGCTTGGCGTCGTCATAGCCGAGCCAGCCGGCCGAGGTGGTGTAGCAGGGATAACCGTTCTGCTCCAGCAGGCGGATGCGCTCGGCCTTGCCCGGCGCCTGTGCGCGCAACAGCGCCAGCGCTTCTTCCGGTGTGATGCAGTCGGTGATGTAACGGAAGTCGATGCAGCGCACCAATTCTTCCGGCGACATGTCGGCGACCAGTCTCCACAGCGGCTTGCCTTCGGCCTTGGCCCACAGATCCCACACGGCGTTGACGACTGCGCCGGTGGCGAGGTGGATGGCGCCCTTGTCCGGTCCGATCCAGCGCAACTGGCTGTCGGAGGTGATGTAGCGCCAGAAACGGCCCATGTCTGCACTGACCCAGTCGAGGTCGAGGCCGACCACCAGATGCTCCATGGCCTGGATGGCGGCGCAGCAGATCTCGTTGCCGCGGCCGATGGTGAAGGTCAGGCCGTGGCCTGCGAGGCCGGCCTGGTCGGTTTCGAGGATGACGTAAGCGGCCGAATAATCCGGATCCGGATTCATGGCATCGGAGCCGTCAAGGGTCTTGGAGGTCGGGAAACGTACGTCCAGTACGCGCATGGAGGTGATCTTGGTCATCGTCTCTGTCAAAGGTGATGGAGGGAAATCCGTTGTGATCCGTTGCGGCGGACGCGCACGGCGGCGCGCCATCCCGGCAAGCGGCATTCCTGTCTCCGTTGCAGCCCGCGGCGCTTCTTTTTGACGAGCGCTGATGCAGACCCTGTCTTTTACTGTGTGGCGATTATCACACGCAGTTTTAAATTCATCAATAAAATTTAATTTTATATTTGAGTTTACTTTGCTAATATCCAGTCGCTGAACGCTACATTGCATTCGTGTAGTGCGAAGTGATAACCAACTTATATCGAATAGATATCTAAATGGAGATCGCAGAACAGCACGATTTTCACGATTCAATAAAATAAAAAATCATTTTACAAATGAAATTAAAAAATTGACAGGAGGAAACCGCCACCATCACCGACACGCCACGCATCACCGCGGACCGTTCGTCTTGTCAGGTCCGTGCCTATAAGCAGAAAAAGCAGAAAACAAAACAAGCAAAACAACAACCATAAACTCGGAGATTCTCATGCAGACAACTACGCATACCACACGCAACACCCATGGGCTGAACACCTTCATCAACAAGAAAATGACGCGCGCCGTCGCCGGCGCCTTGCTGGGTCTCGCCGGCCTGGCGGCAGGCGGCGCGCACGCGCAAAGCAGCGTCACCATCTACGGTCGCGTCGATGCCGGCGTGGACTACCAGTCCAACGTCGCCACCACCGGCGGCGGCAGCGGCAGTCTGTGGCGCGCTTCCGGCAACCAGTGGGGCACCAGCATGATCGGCTTCAAGGGTACGGAAGACCTGGGCGCCGGATTGAGCGCCTTCTTCCTGCTGGAGTCGGGTTTTGACGCCACCAAGGGTTCGACCAACGGCAGCGCGCTGTTCAATCGCCGCTCTTACGTCGGCCTGGCCGGCAGCGCCGGTTCGCTCAAACTCGGCAAGAACCTGTTCATCGACAACGACATCTGGTTCCTCGACCCGACCGGGCAGCAGTTCATCGGCACGGCGACGCTGGTGCGCGGCCGCAACTGGCAAGGCGCCGACAATGTGATCGAATACCAGACGCCGACCTGGGGCGGTTTCAACGCGACGGTGCAAACCAGCCTCGGCGAACAGGCCGGTTCGCTCACCAAAAAGCGCAAGGACGGCGTCTCGCTGGTCTATGCCAACCAGACCGTCGAATTGCGCGCCATCTATGACGTGGTGCGCGACGCCAACGGCCGCTTTGTCGATGTCTTCGACACCTCCAAGGAACTGATCCTCGGCGGCACGCTGACGATCGACAAGCTCAAGCTGTTCGCCGGTTATGAAAACCTGCGCGCGCCCGATGCTGCCGCGACGGCATCGGACAAGGCCAATCATTACTGGGTCGGCGCGAACTATCAGGTGACGCCGGCGCTGACGCTGATCGGCTCGGTGTTCCGCGTGAACGTCAACAAGGGCGGCGGCAACGCCAATCTGTTCATGGCCGGCGCGAATTACTCCCTGTCCAAGCGCACCTTGTTATATGTGGGTGCGGGTACGGTGCGTAACAGCAGCAATGCCAACTTCTCGGTGGAGGCGACCAATAACAATCCGTTGCCGGGGCAAAATCAAAACGGCGCATACGCCGGCATCAGCCACTCCTTCTAAAATCTGTCCATGGGCCTACTGCGAGGCCGTGATCTGACGCCGTACGGTGCTCGGGATCCTCGTGTACTACAAGTACACTCCGGTCCCTGCGCTCCGGTCGGCGCCAGCTGACGGCCTCTCGCTACGGCCCATGAACAGATTTGGATTTGCTGAGCCCCATCTCTCTGAAACCGGCACTCATGAATGTCGGTTTCAGAGATAAAATGCGAAATAATTCGAATTTGCGCAAACCCAGCCGGGTGCGCGGTGTCATCTTCCATCAGGCCAGCCATGCCAAGAACCAAGAAAATCGTGCCCGACGCGGACCTGAATACCGGTGTTGCGGAAGATGTTTCCGCCAACGACAGCGCCGCCGATGCGGGCAAGGCGCGCTATGCGGCGCCGGCGCTGGACAAAGGTCTCGATATCCTGGAATTGCTCAGCAAGGCCGAGCAAATGCTGACGCTCAATCAGATTTCCAAGCAACTGGGGCGCAGCGTCAATGAAATCTTCCGCATGGTGGTGACGCTGGAACAGCGCGGTTACCTGATCGCCGACAACGACCAATACCGCCTCTCGCTGAAACTGTTCGAGCTGGCGCATTATCACCAGCCGATCCGCTCGCTGGTGAGCACCGCCTTGCCGCATATGCGCGAGCTGGCGAACCGGACCATGCAGTCGACCCATCTCACCGTCTATGAAGCGGGTCGCGTGATCGTGGTGGCGCAGGTCGACAGCCCGGAACGCTGGGCGTTCGGCCTCAAGGTCGGCGCGCTGGTGAGCCTGACCGACACCGCCTCCGGCCACGTGTTGCTGTCGTTCCGCGATGAAGCCGAGCGCGGCCGCATGCTGGCGGCGCACGTGCGCATGGATGGCGAACAGGAAATCGATCATGCGCAGTTGCTGCGCCAGATCGCGGAAACCCAGGAGCGCGGCTATTCGCGCATGGAAAGCCGCCAGATCCGCGGCGTGGTGAATCTGTCCTATCCGGTGCTGGGCGCCAACGACCGCATGCTGGCGGCGCTCAACATCCCTTACATCGAACGCATCGACAAGAAGGTCAATCCCAGCCTCGATGAAGTGCAGAACATCGTGCAGGAAATCTCTGCACGGCTGTCCAAGCTGATGGGCAGCAGCAGCTTCGGCAGTTGAGTTGAGCAGACCGCGACAACAAAAAAGCCAGGCAATGCCTGGCTTTTTCATGTACGAAGGTGTGAATGAAGGCGGACATCGTGCGCGTCTTCGGCAGCTTATTTTCCCACGGGTAGCGACACCAGCGAATTCTTCGCCTTCTTGGCTTCATGCACTTCCGTGGCATCCTGCGTCAGCGAATAGCGGGTATACGCCTTGACCAGGTCGGCCATGAAATCCGATTCGTTCTTGATCGGACGCCAGTTCTTGCCTTCCAGCTCTTCCACCTGCGTGCTGTTGCCATCGTAGACGATGCTGACGGCGCGCGGCTTTTCGTTTTCCTTGAACTCGGTCAGGAAACCATTCATGTCGTAGCCCGACGCATTGCCCTTGGTGAAGGTCTCGATGGCCGATTGCATCGCCTCATCGCGCGAAGCCAGCGCCTGCGTCTGCGCCTGCGCCAGCAGATCGGAAACGCCGGTGTGATCGTTGAGCAGCATCTCGAACTTGCCGCCGCGCTCATCGCCCTCTTCCAGCTTGAAGCCCTTTTTCGTCGAAAAGATCCGCAGCTTGGGCGGCACGTTGATGCCATACGAACCGACCAGGCCGCTCAGCGCCATCGTCAGCGCCGGACTGACGTCAGGACGCATCGGATTGACCAGTCCGTCGACGCCCGTATTGCGGGCGGTCATCAACTGGGCGAAACCGATATCGTTGTTCTTGGCGTAAGCCTTCGCAGCATTGGCCGCGGCGGCGTTGTTGACGAAGAATTGGTTGCTGATGTTTTGCATTGCGGCGCTCCTGCGGAATACGACGTCCGGTGGCTCAACTTGCGCGAATAATTGCCGAAATATCAACTAAAGACAAACGGCGGACGCCACTATTGTAAAAGGCTTTCACCTTTTCTACGCAAGAAGCTGAGGTATTTCACCCCTTCAATCCTGCCGATTGTCGGTTTGTCGCAAAACGCTGTTGCGGAACACACATCGCATTTACCCTGCCTTGCATCCGATCTTTACCTAGGTTTCTTGACGACATGCCTATTGCCACTTACATTGCTGACTCGCGGCCGATCGCGGGCACACCGACGGCAACGCCCGGTCCTGCAAAAAACTCCAATCCGCCGACGTGATTGCCGGTTGCGGCGCCGTCATCCGCGCCGCAAGCAGCCACGGGCTGGCCTCACCATTTCATCGATCTGCGCCTGAACAGCTTACCGACACGAACCTGATGACTCTTTCCTTCCTGAAACGCCGCCCGGTCCTGATTGGACTGGTGATCCTGATCATCGTCGTCGCCTTCCTCGCGACCAGAAAACGCCCTCCGGCGATCGTGGTCGCCAAGCCTGCCCAGGTACTCGAATTCCTGCCCAGCGACACGATCGAAGTCGGCGTCGAGCCGCTGCGCCAGGTGCTGCCGCTGTCGGGCGCGCTGCGCGCGCTGAACCAGGTCTCGGTCAAGGCCAAGGTCGCCGGCGAGGTGAAGGAAGTACTGGTGCGCGCCGGCGAAGCGGTCCAGGCCGGGCAAGTGCTGATCCGCATCGACACCAGCGAATACCAGGCCAAGCTCGAGCAGGCCAGAGGCTCGCTGGTCGCCTCGCGCGGCCAGCTCGACATCGCCACCAAGACGCGCGACAACAACCTGGCGCTGCTGGACAAGGGCTTCATCTCGCGCAACGCCTTCGACAACGCCGCCAGCCAGTTCGACATCGCCAAGGCCAACGTCGATACCGCGCGCGGCGCGCTGGACGTCGCGCAAAAAGCCCTGAACGACACCGTCATCAAGGCGCCGATCACGGGCATGATCAGCAGCCGCACGGTGGAACCGGGCGAAAAGATATCGATCGACAACAAGCTGCTCGACGTCGTCGACCTGAGCCGGATGGAGCTGGAAGCGCCGGTGCCGACCTCCGACATCCTGAAGGTCAAACTCGGCCAGGAAGTGCTGGTGAGGGTCGAAGGCCTGCCGCAGGCGGTGAGCGGCAAGGTGGTGCGCATCAATCCGGCGACGCAGTCGGGCTCGCGTTCGATCATGGTGTACGTGCGCATCGACAATCCGCAGGGCTTGCTGCGTGCGGGCATGTTCGCCGACGCCAGTCTGACGCTGGACAAGCGCGACGCCGTGATGACGGTGCCGCAAACGGCGATCCAGACCGACGGCGACAAGACCTATGTGTACGCCATCGAAGGCGGCAAGCTGATCCGGCGCGACGTCGCGCTGGGCATGCGCGGCGTCGACAGCCGCGGCAATGCGGTCGAAGTGAGCAGCGGCCTGCAAAGCGGCGCGCGCATCGTCAAGGCCAACCTCGGCAACCTCAACAGCGGCACGCCGGTGCGCTTCCCGGCGACCGGCGATGCAGTGCCGGCAACAGCGCCTGCAGCAGCGGCCAAGGCAAAGGAATAAGCGCATGTGGTTCACCCGCATCAGTATCGGCAACCCCGTGCTCGCCACCATGATGATGATGGCGTTCGTGGTGCTCGGTTTGTTTTCTTACCAGCGCCTGCGCGTCGACCAGTTTCCCGACATCACTTTCCCGGTGGTGGTGGTGCAGACCACCTACCCCGGCGCCTCGCCCGAGAACGTCGAATCCGACGTCACCCGCAAGATCGAAGAATCGGTCAACACCATCAACGGCATCAACAGCCTGACCTCCCACTCGTACGAAGGCCTGTCGGTGGTGATCGTCGAATTCGACCTCACCGTCGATCCGGCGCAAGGCGCCCAGGACGTGCGCGAAAAAGTGGCGCTGGTGCAGGCGGCCTTCCGCAAGGAAGTCGACCAGCCCCGCATCACGCGTTTCGACCCGGCCGACCAGCCGATCTTTTCGATCTCGGTCACCAACGATCCCAAAGCGGCCAACGCCAGGCCGCGCACGCTGCGCGAACTGACCACGATCTCCGACCAGCTCATCAAGAAGCGCCTGGAGAACGTGCGCGGCGTCGGCTCGGTAACGCTGGTCGGCGGCGTCAAGCGCCAGGTCAATATTTACGTCAAGCCGAATGAGATGGAGGCGCTCGGCATCGGCGTCGATCAGGTCATCAATGCAATCAAAAATGAAAACCAGGAACTGCCGACCGGCGCCATCCGCATGGCCGATGCCGAAAAGGTCGTGCAGGTGCAAGGCCGCGTCAAGAATCCGGAAGACTTCAAACGCATCATCGTGGCGCGCCGCGGCGGCCAGCCGGTGACGCTGAACCAGATCGCCACCGTGGTCGACGGCCAGGAAGAACAGGAAACGCTGGCGCTCTACAACGGCCAGCGCACGCTCGCGCTGGACATCCTCAAGGCGCAGGGCCAGAACACCATCGACGTCGCCGACGGCCTCAAGCAGGCCATCAAGGACATGGAGCCGAACCTGCAGAAACTCTATCCCGGCGTGCGCCTGCAGATCATCAAGGACAGCTCGCGCCAGATCCGCACCGGCGTCGAGAACGTGCGCCGCACGCTGATCGAAGGCGCGCTGCTGACGGTGCTGATCGTGTTCCTGTTCCTCAATTCGTGGCGCTCGACGGTGATCACCGGACTGACCTTGCCGGTGGCGCTGATAGGTACTTTCCTGTTCATGTACATGTTCGGTTTCACGATCAACATGATCACGCTGATGGCGCTGTCGCTGTGCGTGGGCCTGCTGATCGACGATGCGATCGTGGTGCGTGAAAACATCGTGCGCCATGCCGACATGAAGGTGCACGGCAAGTTCAAGACGCACAAGATGGCGGCGCTGGAAGGCACGCAGGAAATCGGCCTGGCGGTGCTGGCGACGACCTTCTCGATCGTCGCGGTGTTCTTGCCGGTGGGCTTCATGGGCGGCATCATCGGACGCTTCTTCCATCAGTTCGGCGTGACGGTGACGGCGGCCGTCCTGATCTCGATGTTCGTGTCGTTCACGCTCGATCCGATGCTGTCGTCGATCTGGCCGGATCCGGACGTGCACGGCGAGAAACACAAACGCAGTTGGTACGCTCGCACCATCGGCCGTGTATTGAACCAGTTCGATCGCATGGTGCAATGGCTGTCGGCGGCGTATCAGCGGCTGTTGAAATGGTCGCTGCGGCATCGCGTACTCACGCTGCTGCTGGCGCTGGCGACCTTCATTGCCGGTTTCGCCTTGCCGGCGACCGGGCTGATCGGTTCCGAGTTCGTGCCGCAGGCGGACTATTCGGAATCCGGCGTGACCTTTTACACGCCGGTGGGCTCATCGCTGGAACTGACCGAAAGCAAGGTGCATCAGGTGGAAGCCGTACTGCGCCAATTCCCGGAAGTGGTCGACACCTACAGCACGGTCAACACCGGCAACGCGCAGGGCAAGAACTACGCGACGGTATTCATCCGCCTCAAGCCGCGCAACCAGCGCCAGCTCAGCACTTCGCAACTGGCGCCGAAATTGCGCGAGCGCCTGACGCAGATCGCCGGCATCGCGGTGACGCACATCGGCACGCTGGACGGCGTCGGCGGCGACAACAAGCAGGTGCGCTTCAGCCTGCTGGGGTCGGATCTGGATCAACTGGCGCGACTGTCGGACGAGGTGCAAAAGAAGCTGCTGGCCATTCCCGGCGTGGTGGATCTGGATTCCAGCCTGAAGGCGCAGAAGCCGACCATCTCCGTCGAACCCAAGCGCGACATCGGCTCCGACCTCGGCATCGGCGTGGCGGAGATCGGCAATGCGCTGCGTCCGCTGCTGGCCGGCGAAGCCGCCAGCAGCTGGCGCGCGCCCGACGATGAAAACTACGACGTCAACGTGCGCCTGTCGCCGACCGATCGCAACACGGTGGATGATCTATCGCGGCTGATGCTGGCCAGCACCCAGACCAATTCGGACGGCATGCCGCGCATGGTGCCGCTGCGCCAGGTGGCGGAGATCAGGAACACCGTCGGCGCCAACCAGATCAACCGGCGCGACCTGAACCGCGAAGTGGAATTGTCGGCCAACGCCGCCGGCCGCTCGGCCGGACAGGTCAACGCCGACATCAAGGTCATGCTGGACCGGATGAACTGGCCGCCCGGCTATCGCTACCAGATCGGCGGATCGACCAAGAGCATGAACGAATCCTTCGGCTATGCCGTGGGCGCGCTGGCGCTGGCGATCGTGTTCATCTACATGATCCTGGCGTCGCAGTTCGCCAGCTTCCTGCAGCCGATCGCCATCATGTCGTCGCTGCCGCTGACGCTGATCGGCGTGTTCCTGGCGCTGATGTTCTTCCGTTCGACCTTGAACATGTTCTCGATCATCGGCTTCATCATGCTGATGGGGCTGGTGACCAAGAACGCGATTCTGCTGGTGGACTTCGCCAACCAGGCGCGCAAGGAAGGCATGGAACGCGGCGCGGCGCTGCTGGAAGCCGCCCACGTGCGTCTGCGTCCGATCCTGATGACCACGCTGGCGATGGTGTTCGGCATGGTGCCGCTGGCGTTCGGCATTGCCGAAGGATCGGAGCAGCGCGCGCCGATGGGCCAGGCGGTGATCGGCGGCATCATCACCTCGTCGCTGCTGACGCTGGTGGTGGTGCCGGTGGCCTATACCTATCTCGACGACCTGGGCGCCTGGGTCAAGCGCAAGTGGTTCGGCCACGCTCATGAGCAGGCGCAAGAGGGAGAAAATACGGATGCGTCCTGAATATTTCCTTTTTGCAAGCGGAAAGCAAGCGAAAAACATCTGCCGGCTCGCAAAAAATCCTGCCGCGCGCCCCGGAAAGCAACGGAAACCGACGGTCCGCTGCTGTCTCGCTGCGGCCGTGTTTGATAAAATGCTGTTTTTACGTCGCTATTGAGCCTAAGCCATGAATATCGAACAAGCCCGTTTCAATATGATCGAACAGCAAATCCGCCCCTGGAATGTGCTGGCGCAAGATGTGCTGGACCTGCTGACCGTGGTCAAGCGCGAGGAGTTCGTTCCCGCCGCTTACCGCAGCCTGGCGTTTTTCGATACCGAAATCCCGCTGCCGGGCGGCGAAAGCATGCTGGCGCCGAAGGTGGAAGCTCGCATCCTGCAGGAAGCCAACGTCAAAAAACACGAACAAGTGCTGGAAATCGGCGCCGGCTCCGGCTACATGGCGGCGCTGCTGGCTTACAAGGCGCGCCACGTGACCACCGTTGAAATCGATCCGGACCTGAAGGCGTTGGCCGAAAAGAACCTGTCGGCCAACGGCGTCGTCAACGTCAGCGTCGAACTGGGCAACGGTGCGCAGGGCTGGCAAGGCGAATACGACGTGATCGTCGTCTCGGGCGCCCTGCCTTTCCTGCCGGACGCTTTCCTCAAGCAGGTCAAGGTCGGCGGCCGCGTCCTGGCCATCGTCGGCGAAGCGCCGGTGATGTCGCTGCAAGTCATCACCCGCACCTCCGACCAGGTCTACGACACCGTCGATGTATTCGAACTGCTGGCCAAACCCCTGCACGCCGCCAGCACCCATTCTCACTTCACTTTCTAGGAATTCTGTATGGAGCACATCACCGCACCGGAACTGGCCGCCTGGATCGCCGACCCGGACCGTCCGACACCTTTGCTGCTGGATGTGCGCGAGCCATGGGAATTCGAAACCTGCAGCATCGCAGCAGCGCAGTTGATTCCGATGAACACGATTCCCAGCCGCTTTTCCGAACTGGATGAAGAACAGCCCGTGGTGTGCATCTGCCACCACGGCGCGCGCAGCATGCAAGTCGCCGCCTTCCTCGAACGCCAGGGCTTTGCCAAAGTGACCAACCTGACCGGCGGCATCCATGCCTGGGCCAAGCAGGTGGACACGACGATGCCGACTTATTGAGAATCGCATTCGTTCGAAGTCGGACGACTTTTTGATTTTCCCCGGAACTGCGAAGTGCCTGAGTAGCCCAATCCGGCTGTCACCTATTCCCCGCGAAAATCCTCCGTATGCATCCTATTTTCTCCACTGCCCTGATCGTCGGCGCTGTTTCCGCCGCACTGGCGGGCGTGCCGGCCTCATCGGCCCGCGCTGCCGACCTGGTGCAGGTTTACCAGCAAGCGCTGGCCAACGATCCGGTCTACCAGAGCGCGCGTTATTCGCTGCGCGCCGGCGAAGAGAAAATCACGCAAGGCCGTGCCGCCATCCTGCCGACCGTCGGCGTCAACGGCAGCTACACACGCTCCGGCGACACGATGCAGAATTCGGTCAACACCTATACGCTGCAACTGACGCAGCCGCTGCTGCGCATGGCGAACTGGGAGACTTACCGCCAGGGCAAGCTCTCGGTCGCCGTCAGCGAAGCGCAATTCGCACAGGCGCAGCAGGATCTGATCCTGCGCGTCGGCCAGGCGTATTTCGACGTGTTGGGCGCGCAAGATGCGCTGAGCTTCCTGCGCGCGCAGAAGATCGCGATCTCGGAACAGCTGGCCTCGGCCAAGCGCAACTTCGACGTCGGTACCGCCACCATTACCGACACCAATGAAGCGCAGGCGCGCTACGACCTCGCCAACGCGCAGGAAATCGCCGCGCAAAACGATCTGGAAGTGGCGCTCAGCAAACTGCAACAGATCATCGGCCAGCCGCCGGCGCCCTTGTCGACGCTGCGTCCCAACGTACAACTGAGCCTGCCGCAACCGGCCCTGATCGACCCATGGATCAGCAGCGCGGAGCAGCAGAACTACGGCGTCGTCGCCCAGCAGGTTTCGCTGGAAATCGCCCAGAGCGAAATCAAGCGCAACCGCGCCGGCCACTACCCGACCGTCGATCTGGCGGTCGGCCGCAATTACACCAATCAGAACAGCCAGCTGACGCCCTACACCAATGGTCGCGGCTACGCCAACTCGATCGGCGTGCAATGGAATATTCCGCTCTATTCCGGCTTCAGCGTGAGCAGTAAAGTCGACGAGTCGATCGCGCTGGCCGACAAGGCCCGCGCGGACCTGGAGAACGCGCGCCGCACCGCCGTGCTCAATGCGCGTCAGGCGTATCTGGGGGTGAGCAACGGCTTGTCGCAGGTGAAGGCGTATGAGGCCGCCGAGGTTTCCAGCCTGTCGGCGCTGGAATCGAATCGTCTCGGTTATCAGGTCGGCGTGCGCATCAACATCGACGTGCTGAACGCGCAGCAACAGCTGTTCTCGACGCGCCGCGATCTGGCCAAGGCGCGCTACGATACGCTGATGAACGGATTGAAACTGAAGTCGGCCGCCGGCAGCCTGAGGGAAGAGGATCTGGCGCAGGTCAACCGGTTGCTGGGTCCGCCGGCGCAGTAAGGAAAGCAAGGCAGGATAGCGGCAACCTGCAACCGTACCGCCGCTTGCATCGCTGCTGATCAGTTCCTCAGCGTCGGCGCCGTCTTGACGGCGTGGATACAGGCGGTGAGCAAGTTCTCCGCTTCTTTTTCAAGGTCGAAGCTGTCGGGCGCGAAGAACCAGTCGGCCAGCAAACCGCTGAACATGGCATGCGCCATCAGGCAGGCGCGGCGGATGTTCAGCGTGGGATCCAGCTGGCCGCGCGCGATGGCATTCTTGAGAATCTGCTCCATGCGCAACATACCCTGCATGTGGCATTCGCGCTGACGCATGAGAATCGGATCATTGTTGTCGACAAATTCGCACTTATTGAAGATGATGTCGAATACTTTGCGACAGCGCGGATCGGTGGCGGCTTGCTTGAGCACATAGACGCCGCCTTTGATGAACTCGCCGAGCGGATCGGCGACGCGCTCATCGGCGTTGTCTTCCATCATGGCTTCCATCGGCAGGCGCACCCGATCGCACATGGCGTCGAACAGATCGCTCTTGTTTTTGAAATGCCAGTAAATGGCGCCGCGCGTGACATCCGCTGCCTTGGCGACATCGGCCAGCGAGGTGTGCGAGACCCCGCGCTCATAAAATACCTGCTCCGCAGCATCAAGGATGCGCGAACGGGTTTCGAGGGCTTCTTCCTTGGTCGAGCGTGCCATGATCAGGCTGCCGGACAAATAGTTGGTGTCATTACAATCTCCGCGCACCATCGTTGTGCAATAAAGACAAATAATCGCAATTCCCTTTGACAAAGAGGCTGTTTCGCGAAAATCTGCATGTTTCCATATGTATCTTCAAAATATTACGATACATCAATGCAATACATACATACAAGAATGTATGTATAATAGCACCGGATTCCAATAGCCGCTGTCAGTTTTACCCTACCCGCTGTCTTTTCTGCACTGCAACAATTTTTGCGTTATCTTCTTGCTTCTGTCTTTCTGTCAGTTTTCTTTCTGCATCATCCTGTTGTACCCCTGTAGTTCCCGCTGTATTGACCATATTCGTGACCGTATTCGAATCACCCGCTGCTGTAGCAGCTTCAACTTTACTTACCGTGCGAGATATTTATGAGCTCAGTTAGTCGTTTCACGCGCCTTACCCTGACCGTTGCCGTGATGGCCGCCTTTGCAGGCTGTGGTCAAAAACCGAATGCCCAGCCTGGAGCGGGCATGCCGCCGGGCGAAGTGTCCGTCGTCACCATCGCGCCTCAACAAATTACGATCAGCAACGAGCTGCCGGGCCGCCTGGAAGCGACCCGCATCGCCGAAGTGCGCGCCCGCGTCGCCGGCATCATTCTCAAGCGCACTTTCCGCGAAGGTAGTGAAGTCAAGGCCGGCGAGGTGCTGTATCGCATCGATCCGGCGACGTTCAAAGCCAATTACGACAGCGCGCAAGCCACGCTGGCCAAGAATCAGGCCACGCTGACGCAAGCCACCCTGAAAGCGCAACGCTACAAGCCGCTGGTCGAAGTCAACGCCGTCAGCAAGCAGGAATATGACGACGCCATCGCGGCGCAGAAACAAGCGGAAGCGGATGTCGCCGCCGGCAAGGCAGCCGTGCAGACCGCCGGCCTGAGCCTGGGTTACGCCACCGTGACGTCGCCGATCTCGGGCCGCATCGGCCGCGCGCTGGTGACCGAAGGCGCACTGGTCGGCCAGAGCGACGCGACGCAACTGGCAGTCGTGCAGCAGCTCGACCCGATCTACGTCAACCTGACACAATCGAGCACCGACCTGCTCAAGCTGCAGCAAGCCATGTCCAGCGGCCAGTTGAAGACGGTCGGCAAGGACAAGGCCAAGGTCACGCTGGTGACCGAAGACGGCCGCACTTACCCGCAGTCGGGCAAGCTGCTGTTCTCTGACGTCAGCGTCGATTCGACGACCGGCGCCGTGACCATCCGCGCGGAATTCCCCAACCCGAACCGCACCCTGCTGCCGGGCATGTATGTGCGCGCCAAGCTGGAACAGGCGATTGACGAACAAGCCATCGTGGTGCCGCAGCAAGCGGTCATGCGCGACCTGAACGGTTCTTCGGTATTCGTGGTCGGCGACGACAACAAGGTTGCCGCGCGTCCGGTCAAGACCGGCGCTGCGCAAGGCAATAACTGGGTAGTCACCGACGGCCTGAAAGCCGGCGACCGCGTGATCGTCGAAGGCCTGCAGAAGACCAAGCCGGGCGCACCGGTCAAGCCGGTTCCATGGAAGGGCCCTGTAGGCGACGCGGCTGCCGCCGCACCCGCCGCCGCACAAGGTCCGGCTCCAGCCAAGCAGGACGCCGCAACCAAAGCTAACTAAGAGGCTGTCAGATGGGAAAGTTCTTTATTGATCGCCCCGTTTTTGCGTGGGTGCTAGCAATCTTCATCATACTGGCGGGCGCGCTGGCCATTACCGGCCTGCCGGTCGCCCAGTATCCGAGTATCGCGCCGCCGACCATCGTGGTCACGGCGACCTACCCCGGCGCGACCGCGCAAACCCTCGACGATTCGGTGACCAGCCTGATCGAACAGGAAATGAACGGCGCCGACGGCTTGCAATACATCGAGTCGCAAAGCCAGGCCAACGGCCAGGTGCAGATCACGGTGACCTTCTCGCCGGATACCAACGCCGACCTGGCGGCGGTGGACGTGCAGAACCGTTTGAAGCGCGTGGAAGCGCGTCTGCCTGCAGCCGTGACGCAACAAGGCGTGCAGGTCACCAAGTCGCGCAGCAACTTCCTGCTGTTCATCGGCTTGTCGTCGACCGATGGCAAACTGGATCCGGTGGCGCTGGGCGACTATCTGTCGCGTAACGTCCTGAACGAAGTCAAACGCGTTCCCGGCGTCGGCCAGGCACAGTTGTTCGGCACCGAACGCGCCATGCGTATCTGGATTGATCCGAACAAGCTGATCGGCCTGAGCCTGACGCCTGCCGACGTGACGAATGCCATCACCGCACAAAATGCGCTGGTCGCCGGCGGCACGCTGGGCGCCCTGCCGAGCCCGACCTCGCAGCAGATTTCCGCGACCGTGGTGGTGAACGGCCAGCTGACCAGTCCGGAACAGTTCGGCAACATCATCCTGCGCGCCAATGCGGACGGTTCGTCGGTGCGCATGCGCGACGTCGCCCGCATCGAAGTCGGCGGCCAGTCCTACGACACTTCCGGCCGCCTCGACGGCAAGCCGAGCTCGTTCATCGGCGTGCAGCTGTCGCCGACCGCGAACGCGCTGGGCACCGCGACCGCCGTGCACAAGAAGATGGAAGAGCTGTCCAAGTATTTCCCGGCCGGCGTGAAGTACACCATCCCTTACGACACCTCCAAGTTCGTCAAGATCTCGATCGAAGAAGTGGTCAAGACCCTGATCGAAGCGATCGTGCTGGTGTTCCTGGTGATGTTCCTGTTCCTGCAAAACATCCGCTACACCATCATCCCGACGATCGTCGTGCCGGTGGCGTTGATGGGTACGTTTGCGACGCTGCTGGTGTTCGGTTTCTCGATCAACGTGCTGACCATGTTCGGCATGGTGCTGGCGATCGGTATCCTGGTCGATGATGCGATCGTGGTGGTGGAAAACGTCGAACGCATCATGAGCGAAGAAGGTCTGTCGCCGCGCGATGCAACCCGCAAGGCGATGGGCCAGATCACCGGCGCGCTGATCGGCATCACGCTGGTGCTGATCGCGGTGTTCATTCCGATGGCCTTCTTCGGCGGCGCGGTCGGCGCGATCTATCGCCAGTTCTCGCTGTCGATGGTGGCGTCGATGGTGTTCTCGGTGCTGATGGCGTTCACGCTGACGCCGGCGCTGTGCGCAACCATCCTGCTGCCGGTCGAAAAAGGCCATCATCATGAAAAGGGCGGCTTCTTCGGCTGGTTCAACCGTCGCTTCAACAAGACCGCTGCCGGCTACCAGGGCTTCATCGGCAAGATGCTGACCAAGACCGGCCGCTACATGATCGTGTATGCCGTCATCGTCGGCTGCGTGGGCTTGCTGTATGTACGCCTGCCGGCGTCGTTCCTGCCGAACGAAGACCAGGGCTACATCATCACCAACGTGCAGTTGCCGGCCGGCGCCAGCACCGGCCGCACGCTGGAAGTAATCAAGAAGATCGAAGACTATTACCTGAAACAGCCTGCCGTCGAACACGTCGTGGCGATTGCCGGCTTCAGCTTCTCGGGTAACGGTCAGAATGCCGGTCTGGTGTTCACGCCGCTGAAGGACTGGAGCCAGCGCGACAAGACGCAATCGGCCGATGCGATTGCCGGCAAGGCATTCGGCGCCTTTTCGCAGATCAAGGATGCGATCGTGTTCCCGCTGAACCCGCCGCCTATCCCTGAACTGGGCAACGCGACCGGCTTCACCTTCCGCCTGCAGGACCGCGCCGGTCTGGGACACGTCGCATTGGTGCAGGCGCGCAACCAGATCCTCGGTATGGCCTCGCAAAGCAAGGTGCTCGCAGGCGTCCGTCCTGAAGGCCTGGAAGATGCGCCGCAGCTGCAACTGGACATCGACCGCGACAAGGCCAATGCCCTGGGCGTGCCGTTCTCGACCATCAACAGCGTGCTGTCGACTGCCTTGGGTTCGTCCTACGTCAACGACTTCCCGAATCAGGGTCGTCAACAGCGCGTGATCGTCCAGGCCGACGCCAAACGCCGCCTGCAACCGGAAGATCTGGCCGGCCTGTACGCCCGCAACAATGGCGGAACCATGGTGCCGTTCTCGGCCTTCACCACGTCGAAGTGGATCAACGGCCCCGTGCAGCTGATCCGCTACAACGGCTATCCGGCAATGAAGATCGCCGGCGGCGCAGCACCCGGCCGCAGTACCGGCGAAGCCATGTCGGAGATGGAATCCTTCGTCGCCAAGCTGCCTCCCGGCTTCGGTTTCGAATGGACCGGCCAGTCGCTGGAAGAAAAGACCTCCGGTTCGCAGGCGCCTGCGCTGTATGCGCTGTCGCTGATCGCCGTGTTCCTGGTGCTGGCGGCCTTGTACGAAAGCACCTCGATCCCGCTGGCGGTGATGCTGGTGGTGCCGCTGGGTATTCTCGGCGCGCTGCTGGGCGTGACGCTGCGCGCCATGCCTAACGACGTGTACTTCAAGGTCGGCATGATTGCGGTGGTCGGTCTGTCGGCGAAGAACGCGATTCTGATCATCGAGTTCGCCAAAGACTTGCAAGCGCAAGGCATGGGCCTGATCGAAGCGACGCTGGAAGCAGTTCACCTGCGGTTCCGCCCGATCATCATGACCTCGCTGGCGTTCATCCTCGGCGTGCTGCCGTTGGCCATCGCCAGCGGCGCCGGCTCCGCCAGCCAACGCGCCATCGGTACCGGCGTGATGGGCGGGATGATCACGGCGACCGTGCTGGCCGTGTTCCTGGTTCCGGTCTTCTTCGTCGTCGTGCGCAAAATCTTCAAAGGCAGCGAACGCCAACGCAAGCTGGACGCTGCCCATCACAAAATCGATGTGGAGGACGAGAATGTTTAAGTTTCCAACCCTGCGCTCAATGCAACTGAGTCAGATTAGCGCAGCACTGCTGGTCGTCGGCGTCCTGTCCGGCTGCACGATGGCGCCGACCTACGAGCGTCCGCAAGCGCCGGTCGCAGGCAGCTATCCGGCCGACGCCAAGGGCCAGGCCGCCTATGACGCGGCCACCCTGGGCTGGCGCCAGTTCTTCCCCGACCAGCGCCTGCAGGCGCTGATTGCGGCCGCACTGGAAAACAACCGGGACCTGCGTACCGCCGTGCTGAACATCGAAGAAGCACGCGCGCAATACCAGATCACGCGCGCCGACCTGCTGCCCACCCTGAATGCCACCGGCAGCGAATCACGCACCCGTTTGTCGGCCAGCCAGTCGACCACCGGCGCGCCGATGATCACCAAGAGCTACCAAGTCGGCCTCGCCATTCCTGCGTATGAACTGGATTTCTTCGGCCGTGTACGCAGCCTGAAGGACGCAGCGCTGTCGACCTACCTGTCGACCGAAGAAGCCAAGCAATCGGCGCAGATCAGCCTGGTGTCGCAAGTGGCGCAGGCTTACCTGTCGGAACGTTCGTATGCAGAGCAACTGAAACTGGCGCAACAAACGCTGGAAAGCCGCCAGACCAACCTCGATCTGGCGAAGAAGCGCTTCGACGTCGGCGCTTCGTCGGCGCTGGACCTGCGCTTGTCGGACACGCTGGTGCAATCCGCCCGCGCCTCGGTGGCGACGCTGCTGCGCCAACGTGCGCAGGCGGAGAATGCACTGACGCTGCTGGTCGGCACCAACGTCAAGGACTTGCCTGCGGGCCAGGATCTGTCGCTGCAGAACATCGTTACCGACATCCCTGCCGGCGTGCCTTCAGACCTGCTGGCCCGTCGTCCGGATATCCGCTCGGCAGAACAGAAGCTGCTGGCCGCCAACGCCAACATCGGCGCTGCGCGCGCGGCCTTCTTCCCGAAGATCAGCCTGACCGGCTCCTTCGGCAGCGCCAGCAGTTCGCTGGGCGGCTTGTTTGAGTCCGGTTCGGGCGCATGGTCCTATGGACCGCAACTGAGCTTGCCGATCTTCGACTTCGGCCGCAACAGCGCCAACCTGGATCTGGCGGAAGTGCGCAAGAACCAAGCGATCGCGACCTACGAGAAGACCATCCAGACGGCCTTCCGCGAAGTCGCCGATGCCCTGGTGGCGCGTGGAACGCTGGATGAGCAGATCGAAGCCCAGGAAGCCTTCCTCAAGGCGCAGCAGGAACGTCTGAACCTGACCGACCTGCGCTACAAGAACGGCATCGCTTCCTCGCTGGACCAGCTCGATGCGCAACGCGATCTGTTCTCGGCGCAGCAGGCGCTGATCCAGGCGCGTCAGTTGCGTCTCAATAACGCGATTGATTTGTATCGTGCGTTGGGCGGCGGCTTGAATGAGACGACGGTGGCGTCGTCGTCAGGCAGCAAGTAACCACAAGGCTTCACCGTGCATGCCACCCGCGCAAACGGGTGGCATTTTTTTGTCCGAAGAGTACTCGTCCTTCGTCGTACAGACGCGCGGACAGGGCCTTTGCTGGGCTTTCATACCCTGTACAGTCAGCTGTATGAAAGGTATCATTTGAAACCGAAATAGGAACTGGGAAGAGAATTCATGTCGGATAAAAACACCTTTGTCACGTTGCTTGTCAATAAGCTCAACGAGAACCGGGACAGCATTCAGCAGCAATGGCAGCATCCCGAAGGCACGACGACCAGACACTTCGTCATCGACAATCTGTTGCCGCCGGATTTGTGCAATAGCATCTATCAGGCATTCCCGAAAAATGGCGACGGCTTCTTCAATCGCGAGTCGTTTCGCGAGAAGAAAAGAACGTCCGCCAATCTGGATGCGTACGACCAGATCCTGGCGGACATTACTTACGCTTTTCAGGATTCGCAGATCGTTGATCTGGTCTCCGACATCGTCGGCCTGACGAAAATCGAACCCGATCCAAAGTTGTACGCCGGCGGCTTGTCGATGATGTTCGAAGGCGACTATCTGAATCCGCATATCGACAACAGCCATGACGCCAATCGGGAACGGTATCGTCGCCTGAACCTGCTCTATTACGTGTCGCCTGACTGGGCGTTGGAAAATGGCGGGAATTTCGAGCTGTGGAATGAAGACAGAACCGTCCCCAAGACCTTGACATCGCACTTCAATCGTCTGGTCGTGATGGAAACGAACAAGCTCAGCTGGCACTCGGTCAGCCCGGTCAAAGCCAATCGCCCGCGCTGCTGCGTGTCCAATTATTATTTCTCCGCCATCTCGCCCGACGAATCGGACTATTTCCACGTCACGTCATTTTCCGGCCGTCCTGAAGAAAAGCTGAAACGATTTATCGGTGTATTTGACAACCGCTTGCGCAATTTCGTATCGAAGACACTGAAGATTGGCCGCGGCAAGCATCTGGTCAACAAGCAAAAAGACTGAATCAGCATTGCGGTGACGCTGACCGATCGCAAGTGTCGTAAGTGAGACGAATTGCAACGAGAAGAGACCTTGAACACCTAGCCAGGCAAATATGTATTCGAAACACATTCTGGTAAAGCATCCATGGCCTTCCTTTCATGATGCCAAGGGCTTGATCCACTTTAAGGATGCGCACTGCTGCGTGGGTTGTGTAATCGAGTCACACAATAGCTGAAGAGCCTTCGGTAGAACGCAAAGGCTTTATGGCTGCATGCTTGCCGTCGATTACTTTTACATGCGTTATGTCATGGCCGCAAAGGAGAAAAACTCATGAGAGCAAAACAAAAATTCGCCACTTCGCTCAACTCGAACACACAGGTGTCAGCACAGCGAGACTTTGTGATGCAACCACCCGAGATCATGGACCGCATCACATTCAACACCCTTGATGATGACATCCTAGTCGGCTTCGTTGCAGCCATCCGTCGGCATGTTGGCAATGGCGAAAAATTCGCATGGGTGAAACTAGATAATGAGCCGACAGGCGCGTTCCGCGCGGTGCCATTGGCGCGGATTAGCTCCAGCGACGGCTTCGGACGATGGCGATCAGCAGCTCCTTAGTGAGTTCACACAAATGCCAGCTTCGTGCCGAGCGCGACCGATAGCTTAAAACGGATTTTCTATTTTTTATGGAGAAAGAAAACTATGTTTGCAATGCAGTGGTCCGCTATTTTTCTTGCAGCTTTCGTGACATTGTTAGGCAATTTCTGGTTTTTAAGTCTGGCGCTGCTGCTGACAGCTTATGGTGTCGCGCTGCTGCATGGGCAACTCAGCATAGCGGCAGCCATTCCCATCATTTTGTTGCTATTGGCAGCCACCGCAGTCACAGAGCAGCGTCCTCGGCCTTGGCAATATTTTGGACACGCCCTATTTATTGGGCTCGCTCTTGCACTCAGCCTTCATTTATTTCCAGGCTTTCACAACCCCAAGGTTTTTGGGCCAGAACGTATCACAGCGGATGCCGCCCCTTTTACTATGTACCTCAACTTGGACAAGCCTCTGGTCGGCTTCTGGCTGGTGCTGCTGTTTCCCTGGATTCGGTCGTTGCGCGACCTGCGGACAACGCTCATCGCAGGCGTAAGTACTACGCTGATCACGACAGTGGCCTGCATGGCGCTAGCGATAGCGCTGGGGGTGGTCGCATGGGAACCCAAATTTCCTGCGGTCAGCTGGTTATGGGCGCTCAACAATCTGTTACTCGTCTCTTTTGCCGAAGAAGCGTTTTTCCGCGGCTACTTGCAAGGTGGCATAAGTCGCATGCTGAAGCAATACCCATATAAAGATGCGTTGGCGATTGGTGTCGCGGCATTCTTATTCGGGTTGTCACATGCAACAGGCGGTTGGCAATTGGTTGCACTGGCGAGCCTCGCTGGTGTCGGTTACGGATTGGCCTATCGCTTTGGAGGCTTTCAAGTTGCGGTTCTGAGCCATTTCGGCTTGAACGCTACGCATTTTTTTCTCTTTACCTACCCGGCGTTACAGCCAATTTAAAGATGTTGAGTGCATTTGTCAGTCAAATCTAAAAGTAGCGACAATCAAAACCATACCGTCTTTATTTATTTCCTTTTGACACAAAAAATATCCATGTATTGAATAATTGCAAGTACCAAACAAACGGAGGATGAAATAACAGATGTTCTGTTGGGCTATAACGGCCAGCGTCGGGATCCGGTGAGTGGCACTTATCACCTGGGTAATGGCTATCGGGCATATAACCCGATGCTGATGCGATTCAACAGTCCGGATGCGTGGAGTCCGTTTGGGGCCGGAGGCATCAATGCGTATGCGTATTGCGCAGGCGATCCAGTCAATTATGCGGACCCATCGGGGCACCTGAGCTGGCAGGCGTGGCTGGGTATCGGTATGGGCATTGCCGGACTGGCGCTGACGATTGTGACGACGGGAGCCTCGATGGCGGCCACTGGTAGCATCATGGCCGCCATCGAATCGACCTCGGCGGTCTCACTGGCGGTAGGAATAACTGGTGTGCTTGCAGATGTGAGCGCCATTGCCAGTGGGGCAAGCGAAGATGTGGATCCGCAAGCGTCAGCGATCCTGGGGTGGGTGTCGATGGGAACCGGAGCGGTAGGCCTGACGCATGGCTTGGTTTCTGGCACATACAGGGCAACAGCAGGACTCAGGACCCGTCTAAGCATGCTCACGCATACTGGCCTGAGCGGCAGAGGTGCACTTGCCGCCGGTGCCACCATGGCCGAGAACATCGCCCATCCTGCCTCCACGTTGGAGAACCTCCCCCCCGAAATGTTTTGCCAGATTGCCGCCCATCTGGATGGGGTCAGTCTCCAGCAGGTGGCCCGGTCATCCACACGAATGCGTGACCTCGTTCATGACTATGAAGCGTCCATTGAAGAAGTCATGTACCGAGAGACACTGCAAGGAGACACCCTGACAGTAAGGCAGAGGAATGGCGCCCCCCTTCAGATCACACCGGGAGTGCTACGGTTCAGAACCTATCTGACTCCTCTGTCCGAGATACAAACGGATACGCTTCGATGGATGCAAGATACCGTTCTGGGACACACGCCATACCGCGCAGGATGGGTTTTGAAGCGTGGACTCCCCATACCGAGTACGAGCGACACTTTTCCAGGAAGGAATGTTCTTCGCTTTCATCCTAACGCGCTGCACATTCGAGAGCATTTTGAAGGTCTGAGACCAGAAACGGAGTTTCGGGATTACTTCCAGAGACATTATCCAGACCAACTTATACCGTTCGGACCTGGCATGGTCAGCTTCGCATTCAGGCAAAACATGCCCCTCATTTGAACTAAGGTTTTTCCACATCTCATGCGCAGCATTTAAGCAGGAACGATCAAAACAAAAATTGATTTTCATTACCCCAATCATTGCGAGTGGTGACAAAGTCGGAGATTTTCTTGACCGCACTTACGCCGTTCGACGAAAGCTTGAAGGGGGTAAAAAACCAGAAATTTATTTTCACACGAGTGTACGCACATGAAAATCAAACAGTCCTCGGTAGCATCTTGTTTTTCTACCTTCGCACTTCCTCATCTTCTATTTATTAAGGATCTGGAAGCGAGAAAAAAAATAGCAATGGTCTGCTGTCTTGCCTGGAATCTCAGCCTATTTTCCGATCCAGAAGAGCGTGAAAATCTCATGAACCACATCTGGGAAATGGAAGGTGCAGATACACCTCCGGGACTAGAGCATGGCTTTAAAAATAAGCTACGCATGCTCGTGACACAAAAGAATGATTTATTCCCCTGGACGAAAACGAATATCCCATCGGCACGCCTGATTTCTTGTGATAAGTACGACATTTTGAAAGTAAAAATTGGAAATAGTGATGCAGAAGACGTCAAGGTCAATACCCATCCCAATCCAATGGGGCTTCCGTTGATTACCGCTCATCTACAGGATATTCAAGAAAACACAGTCGAGAAAATTGCATTGTTGGAGCGCGCCGGAAAGTTTCCAAGAATACTCAGCGATCTCGAGAAGACGCAGTTGACTATCGCTTATTGCGTGCAACGAGCAGATATGATTGGATACCATCGGATATTGTCAGTATGGCGCGATACGCAACCAGAACCGAGTGTCAAACGCGTTATCAGCCATTGGCTGGGCGCCTTGAAAGAAATCGATTCGAACACAAAATCCGTATTAAATCTTTTGAATAGCATGCATCATTGATCGGCCTGCCATGAAATTGCCCAACATGACGAACGCCAATGAAAAATATCAGCTAACATCCAATGTAAATCGATTGACCAAGAAATTATTTTGCAGATACCATCAAGGGTACGCCGATGCCGCTGCTGGGTCCTACCTCAATCGCAACGGCAAAAAAATATGGATGTGTGAGACCTGCATGAAACTGCGCGGAATCAGCTAAGCATTCAGCACTTCCCCGCTGTCACGGACACATACGCTAAACGCTTAGTAGATTTTCAAATTGTACTGAGCGAAGGTAGCCAACAATTTGAATGCCTGCGTCACGAGTGCAATAGCATCGTCTACTCAAAATGATACCGCTGGCATCAAGCAAACGCTGGAAATCTTCACCGGTGTGTTGAGCGATCCGTGGTCCGAATGAGGCAATACTGCTTGTGTGAGTATTCGCATCAACATTTCCAACAGATCGTATGAGTCACTTTCCACCTGTTCGCATCTCAAAGTTACCACTCAGTCGCATCAATGCTGCCACCGATAACGATCAGATCTATAGGCATTCTCTTCTAAATTTAATATAAAAAAGCCCGCGTATGAGCGAGCCTTTTCTTTGTTCCCGACGTCTGCTCCTGGCGGCGGGTTCAACCGGTGGATGCAAAAGATTGATAAAACCGTTGAGCCAGTGTTTCGTTGTTTAATGTTTTTCTCGGTCGTTCATATGGCCGTGATAACCATATAAGCGGCCTCCGCTCGGTTCGCCCCGAACGGCTTAACGTAACGAAGCCGCGATCGCGCACTTGTGGTCCAGCAGCCGCTCACCGGAACCGTGATTTGATGGTGTCTCAGAGGCGACGCTGTCAAGAATGTAAAAACCTGCCTTGAAACGATCTGAAGCGGAGACACCCGCAACGACAATCGTGTGCAACGGCATTGATGCCTTGTCGGCTCCAAGCGAGTCATAGACAAGCTTGGATGGATCAACGTCGGATAAGTCGTCGCTCTCGATGCGCATGGTACGATATGGTGCAAGGTCACCACTTTTTTCGTCGAATGGTCTCTGCCACGTCCTAGTGGCCGTATTCTTTGCATTGGCTTCCCATTTTTTTAGTTCATCAACGACATATTTAGATAGACAATCTATATGAATATGTAGCTGGGCTTGACTTCTCCTGATATCAGAGTTAACTGCCATGCCGACATAATCACGACTGAGCACGCTCCGACGTGCTTGCCAGCCGAATCTCCAATAATTTATAGCCCCTTCTTTGCCAATACCTCCAAGCCCTACTATGCGCATAGTCGGTATTAATAGCCGATTGGTCGGCTTTTCGGCGCTTACGTCTCTAAGAATGACATAACCATTGCTTGGGTCAACCGTCTCACACGGAGCTGGGGAACCGAACTCTTTCTGATCAGGGACACAACGTAAGCTGACAATTTTCCATAAATTATCAGGATCCACATCATCGGCATGCGAGGCAGTTGATCCTAGTGAAAATGCCAATAAAATTACGATGTATTTAGTTAGGTACATATTTTGTATTGGATTTTTTTAAAATGAATATGATGTGAATCTTCGTACTCAGTTCCCCCGTGATCGCCCCCGACGCTTGGTCGTATTTTCCGGGTGCGTCGGCGGCATGTTGATGGGCGGACGCAATAGTGCTGTCGTTGAAGACCTCCTCGAAATCCGCATTGCCATACCTCGGCACGCGACCAGCCGAAGCTAACAGCCCTTCGAGGCCAAGCCTTGCTCAAGGTCAACACACCTTAGAACTATTTCGACACTAAGCTGAGGATGGCAATGCTGATTGAGAAATCTTCCCGCCACTCCATCGCTAAAAATATAGTAATGGAAATGTAGTTTGACTTACATGATGAAGCAAGAAGTCGCTCCGAGCTTGACCGGATGCCGTTTTCTAGATCATTATTAACTTACCCCACGCTATTCATAAGCACAAGAACAATCAAGAAATTTCGCTGGTGCGGCGAAGTATCTGATTGTTGGTTTTTCTGCTTCGTTATTTTGTTAAAAAGACATCTAGTTTAAGTAAATCTCAAATCTGCATGACTATGCACTTCAATGATCTGAAGGGGGGCGTAGGATCGCAACCTATTTCTTGCCGTGCAAACCATGTTAGACAGGTATTCGTAGAAGTCACAGATTATGGCGATGCCGAAAGGATCGGCGTTGACCGTTCAGAGGGAAGGATAGGTAGCAAGCACGCGACCGACCGTATTCATTGACCACAAAAGGCCCCCTAAAACCATGAGCCTGTATCACACATTCATTGTCGTCGTGTTGGCAACCTTGAGCCTGCAAGTCGCCGCCGACAACACTACTTGCACCGGTTCGCCAGGCGAGGTAGCTGCCTGCGAAATGACCCGGGCGTACAACGATACGCCCGCTTACTGTGGTGATCAGACTGATGGCAAGAGTGGGATCCAATGTTCCGGAGTTTTAATCCGCGGTACGGCCGTACCCGGCAGCTCGTCTCACACAATATGGGAATCTAAAACTAACAGAGGAATGTCATTCTCCTTTTTGAGAAAAGATTCAAACTTTACTGAGCTTGCCTTTGCATCCAGCATGGGAATTATTTTCTATCCGCCGGAGAAAACACCACTGGGCAAAAACAAGGCAAAGGTGCTTTGTGGCTTTCCCTTCGACGGAGATACTGTCAATCGTCCTGACATGTGTGGACAAAACAGCGAGGGAGGCGCGGCCAGTGCATTGTGCGATACCCTAACCCCTCCGATTAAGACAGCAGGCGACTGGGTCAAGAAGTTTCTGCACGATGATGTCCCGGCCGGAGATCGCCCAGCGTCCTCAGCGCATTCGTGTGGTTTTACCTTTCAAAGGAATGAAATCGCGCTGTTCCAAGCACTGATCGGTGCACGGAACCAAACTATTGATAGCGTTCCCTTGAGTCAGCAAGCAACCTATGTCAAGGCAGAAAACGAGATCGTGCTGGATCATTGGGACAATGACCCGAAGGTGATGCCGATCCAAGCCTTCTTTTATGTGGCCGAACCTTCTAACCGGGGGTTGGCTGGAGCGAAAGTCGCTCAGCAACAATTTTACTTGTCTAGCGGACGCTCCATCGTAGTGCCTATAGTCCAGGTCGCATTACCGGCGAGCAATGCTGGTAGTGCACAGTTTAGTTTCAACCCGAAGGATCAGATTGACAAAAATCTTATCATCGATGAGGTACAAAGCCATCTCACGAGCGCGCCAGCAGAGATCGAAGGCAACGGGGTAAGCAGCAGCCAGTTGGTATTGACTGCTAAGAACGCGGCCGGACAGCCATTGACCGGCTTAGCAAAGTATCTTGGCTATGGGCTGTCGACACCATATCGAGGCACGGAACAAACGTTTGACCAATTTTCGGAAAGCCCCATCGAAGAGAGGCAGCCTGGTGTGTATGCTTCCGAGCTCCGTGCACACATGTGCGCGACTACGCCGGTGACCATTCGGCCGACTTTGTTAAACGCTCTGGGGAACAGCTCGGCTGTTGGCGATTTGAAAACGCTGGTTACCGTGCGTGCGATGCAGCCGTCCGATAATGTGGGGCAAATTCTTGACCTTGCACACACCACATTTACGGTAACCCCAGCAACTCTTAAGGAGACGGATGGCGTTAAACTGACTCTTGTCATCAAAAATAAGTACGATCAGGCTGTTTCCGGGATGGAGCAGAGATTGAGTCTGGCGATCAGCGCAAATCCGCCGACGGCAGCCAAACAAATTGGAAGCCTCACGCCATTTTTTCAGGACTCCAAGCAACCAGGGGTCTACACGTCTTTGATGTCCGTCTATGTGACCCCGACTACCGGCAGTTTCACGATGACCCTTACGCCGAGAATTGATTGCACCCCCCTTGAGCAGTTGAAAGCCAGCGTGACCGCCGACCCGGCTTCTCAAGAATGATTTGTCCGAGGCCTCGCGGAGGTCACCTAGTTGAAATCCCGCAGGGTAGAGCACTCTGGAAAGTCCGAGCATCTCCCGGCAACTAATGCCATGGCTGTAAGCGGACCAATTCCTGGTATGTGCTCAAGTCTTCGGCTTGCTTCGTTGGCCACATGCCAACGCCGGATTTCGTTCTCGATATCTTGAGCAAGACGGTTAAGTCGACGAAAGTTATCTAGCAGCGCTTGGAGCGTATTGATAAGAAATTCAGGAAGCGGAAGTGAGCCTCCGCCAACATTGAGGGCAGCATCTTCTCAAGATTGCGGCTCCCTTGCGGAAGAATCATCCCATACTCTGCTAGCAGACCCCAGAGTTGATTCGCTTGTGCGGTGCGCACCTTAACCGCTCCCTCGCTCGATGCAACGAAAGTATGGCCTGCTGTTCGATTAACTTCACCGCAACGAATCTCATATTGGGTCGCGCTACCGCTTCACAAATAGCTTCGGCATCACGCACATCGCTCTTGTTGCTCTTGACATAGGGCTTGACGAATTCAGCGGGAATCAGCCAAACCTTATGCCCAAAGGCAGCCAATTTACGTGCCCAGTAATATGCGCCACCACAAGCTTCCATACCAATCAATGCCGGCAGCAAATTAGCGAAAAATACCGTCATCTCAACCCGTCTCAGTGTTTTCGCAACACAAGATGGCCATGCCGATCCACACCGTGCGCCTGAAAAACATTCTTCGCCAGATCAATGCCTATCGTTTGCGCTTCCATGGTGGACTACTCCTCTACGCAGTTGAGAAACCTCAACTTTAAACCCCGCACCGTCGAGAGAGGGCGTCCATACCATTACTCCAAGTTAAATATCTGGCCCATGTGTTCGATAAGGCAATACAGAAATCGCAGTGGCTGAGTCCGGATAGGGCTAAAACAAGATCTCTTTCTAGTCCCGAATTTAAGAGCTGGCTTATGGAAATAGGTAGACTGAATAGGAAAGTTCAGAGTCAAATGAATTCCGACAGCTCTCTGGACCATTTTGGGATGGGTGAAATGACGCCACTCTCGGCGCAAGTTCTGCTTAATGTTGTCGATCGGCGCGTACACTCGGGTTCGCTCATGATCTTTCTTGCCCCCCCCCACACACAACTCAGAGAGAAAGCCAATGATGCCTGCCGGATTACGTTTTATTTCAAGTTGGCCGTCGATTGAAAGCGTATTGTCTTGCCATCTGGAAGAATTGCCACAACGCTCAATGCGGTGATTTCAAGACCGCCCGACCACATCGGCAGCTTGCCGAAATTGGCAAGGATGCGGGTGCCATCTGCAAACCGGGTTTCCTGCAAACGACCATCCGTGTCGAGCCAACGGAAACCTGTCAGTTTCTGATCGAAAAGCCGCTCGTGCAGTGGACGGAAAAAGGCATCGATGGATTGCAGATAGGCGATGCGACGATCCGCAGTACCCAGACTTATATTGAGCAATGGCGGTACATTGTAAAGTTGCTGCAACAGCTCGGTCGTCACACGGGTCTCCTTGAATTTGAGGCTGTCCACTGTCCAGTGGTACGTGGTGACGATGCTGTCGTGAAACGCCGCCTGAAACAGCGGCAAGCGCGTGGTGGGATCGAAATATAGCGTCTGATACTGCGGCTTGATCGAGCTTGTCTTAAAGAAAAACGCTGGCTCGTCTTGCGGAAACCACGCCCCCAAATAGTAGGGCGATTGCCGGTCTTTGCGCATATCAGCATCACGCCAGCCGAATCCGGAGGTCTGCATGCCATGTGCAAAAGCGATGCTGGAATTGACCACGGCGCTTCCTGTTTCCGAGCCTACGACAAGACCTTGCGATTGGGCGATCCACTCCATGCCGGCAATACGGTTTCGAGCATCCAGCACCTGCGAAGTTGGCTTGGCCGGATCGTAATCGTCGAACACCATGCCGGTGCCGTCCACATCCAGAAACCAGCTGTTGTAATGACTAAGGGCTTGCAGCATAGAGATGCGCCGCTCCAGTAGCGGCCGCACGCAGGCCGGATTGGTGTAGACGCCCTTGCCCTGGAAACCTGGTTTACGCTTGCCGTTTTCCAGCATGATGCCGCAGCGTAGATATGCGTCCGCCCCCAATTGGGCCGATAGCCAGATTGGATCGCCATTGCTGGCCGGCAGCGCAGTATCGTAGGAATCGTACGGTCCGATCAGGTAACCGGCTTGCCGCGCGGCGACGACGCCTTCCGGACTGACAAAAGCGGCTGTCCATTGCGGCAAGCCCAGCCATAGCCTGTCCAATCCCGCCTTTCTCAACCGTTCGATCATTTTTGGCGAACTGCCGTCGCCCCAGCTCGCCGGCGGATTCAGCGCGCTCCCCAGCGTATCGAGGATAATCTTCTTGCGCTGTTCGAACCGGGCCGCTTCCTCTCCGGGTGCCAGGTGGATCAGCGCCTCGTTGACGCCGTTGATCAGCACCCTCTGCAAGTAGACATTGCTGCCCAGATCGGCGACGCGCACAGCCTTTGCGGCTTCGCCCTTCAACCAATCGGCGGGGATGGCACGTTGCAGCGCGCGCCAATCTTTCACATCCTGCTGCACGATGAGCCGCTCGCCCCACAAATACACATGGCTGGCGCCAATCAGACGAACACCATCCTCCACCGCCGCCAGCTTGGATTTGAGAGAAACAAATTCGCCCCGCGCTTGCAACCACTGTCGATATTGTTTGGCGGGCGCAAGCCAATCGGCGTCATTGAGCGCGATCCGTACCTCGTACGGTCGGCTCAGATCGAGACGGGTGAACTGATGCGTCGCCGTCATGCCGATGCCCTTGGCGTCAGGGAAAAAATCCAGTGTGTTATTGAAGGGATTGGCAAACAGTAGGGAAATCACATAGCCGCCGTAATCAAAACCGACCACCGGCAAACTCAGATCTTCGGTCGTATTGATCCCGCTGTATTCTTTTGTCAGCGCCTGCCGCCATTCTGGATGTTGCGCCGGAACGGCATAGCCCTCATGAATGGGCAGCAAGAGCGTTTGAGCGCCCGAAGGCAACGTCGGCCACTGCAACTGACCGGGCGCGCTGCGGCTAAATCGCAATACCAACGTGCCATCGTTCAACTGCGCACTGACCTTGGTGTCTCCATTCCATTGCCACTGCCCGCTTGTATCTGAATCAGCTTGTTCAAGCCATGCAACGCTGCGAGCTTGGCCCGCCGCTGACAGCGGCAATATTTTTCCTGAAGGCAGCCTGGCATCGACGGCAAGTGTTTGCGGATCGATATCGATCCGCCAAATCTCATTACTGAGGGTAAGCGCCTGAACCAGCGGTGTGATGAAAAGAAAAAATAAAGGAAGAAATCTCATGTACCTGTTACCTGCTCATTCCATAAGTGGGTCACCCATTAGCCGTCCCCTGTAAAGGGTTCGAACGTACGTCTCATAAATCTTTTCGTGCTATTCCAGTTTCACTCAATCATCGTCGATAGTCCGCCGATTGATTTCGTGCCCTCTGCTTCAATGTATGGCTGCGTGAATCCAGCAGTCCCCCATACTCACCCGGTTTCAAGAAGGATCACGGTTGCCAGGATCGGTCCGATACCGGATACGGTTTTAAGGAGGCGATGTTCAGGATTGCGACGGCAGTGTTTCGATAATGCGGTTTCGATGACATCGATTTGCACTTGCAGCGCCTACATTATCGCCAGATTGGCTTTCAGTCTCATCAATTCAGGCAAGCCAAGTGACATGGCATCAATCAACTGCTTGACGTCGTTACTGGAGAGTTGACCGCCGGTTTGTTGTGCCATACAGGTTTCGATTGAGACGATCTATGCACCAGTTGCATACGTTTGCGCGCCAAGTCGTGGACAGCTCGCGTGGCCCGCGGCATGATATGGCCTCCTAGTAGCAATCCCAGTCGTAAAATGTGTGCTAGATGGCGAACATCAGATTCATCACCGCGATGCTTGAGGCCGTCGTATTGTTTGATGGCCGTGGTGTTGGTCAAATTTCAGCCCCGCATGTCGGGGCTTTTTAATGAGCAAGATTTGCTGCTGATATTGAGGGTCGACCGGGATTCCAAGCATCAACCCGATTGACCGGATGATCTGCGATATGTTTCGAGCCGCCTCTATCTTAATTCTGAAATGCGGCCCTACGCAGCATTTTAGGCTAAAGGTACTTTTAGCCTGGTTTTTTCACTGGGTAGGTACATGTGTGGGTATATGCTTTGAATAGTGTATCCATTTGTGCAGCAGTGAACCCAAGTGTCTGCGCAGCAATCAGGACAGCCTGGGCTGCCTGCGCCTGATTTGTTTCATGGCCTGTCATGGCCAGACCAACCAGCATGGCTTTGTCCATCAGCTTTCCCCCTAAAGATGTTCGGGCTGCCATGTTGCATGAACTCCAGTATTGCCCGGCATTATGTGGAGAATTTGAAATATCCTTCGGATACTGATGCCCAATGTACCAGTCAAATACTCGAATATTGTCAGGATTTGTTGCCCCGGCCCAAGGCTGAAGCTTGTTATACCCCGAATAACCCATATCCCGGATATAGCCTCCGGCAAAATAATCACCCACTCCCTCGCTCAAACCTTCCTCATTAGAGAGATGATGATTTGTGGCCCAGTCATGCAATCCGTGCCCCAGCTCATGGACAATCACTGCTGCGTCTTCCGCCATATCCGGCATGGCTGTATAAGCCCCTGCGGGAACGCCCGGATCATCAATGTTGCTCCCTCCGTGATTATTTGATCCGCCACCATATTCGATAATCCCTGAGGCTAACAGATACCGGGAACGTGGCTCAATCCAGTCTTCCCCGGGGGGAAGGCCTGAATAATCGTTACCATCCTCCCGCCAGCCGTGCGGGTCATACTTCACTCCACCGGTGTATTGGAGAGGATAAAGTGGAAGCTGTAGTTCCGTATTTACATAATTCATCACACGGTCAATATGGTAATAAGCGTTAATAGCGGCAAAATAGCGACTATCCCGGGTGTAATCAAACAATGTATTAGTTTGTACAGGGCAGCTGTTATAGTCCGCAATGTGCTGATAACTTTGCGTGATGCAGTGTGCTCGCGGCCCCACAAGCTGCCATTTGCCGTCCCCATTTTGAGTTATATCCGACAAATCAACCAGTACACGTGCGGCTTTTAATTGCGGCGTGTCTTTTCCGTGATCATTGATATATCCGGGGTCTCCATATTTTGCGTGTGCTGAAGTCAATGGGTCCGGTTTGTACACATACCCTTGGCTGCTACCGAATTCCAGAGAAATTTTCCTAGCATCCAAAATGGTGCCGTCCGCTTGGTTTACTACAACATTCCATTCATCCCCGCCTTTATCTGTTGCGACAATATTCCACGCACTGTGTGGCTGTTTATGCTCATCAACGTACACGTTTCTTTGAATCTGTGTATGAGTCAGCGGCCTGCCAAGCCAAGTCTGAGCTGCCTGGACAGCCTCGGTTTTGCTGATTTCCGCACGGAACGTGGTAACCAAGTTATCTTCAGTCAGTGGCACCACCGTACTGGCAACGTAAATAATTTTCCCGTCAGGCATCAGGGAAACAGCAATATCTGATGCGAAAACAGGTACACCTTGTATGTTTTGTCTGAACCGTACAATGGCGATATCTGCCATTTTCCTGATGGAAGAAACCGACAACTGTTTGACCTGGCTATCAGATATTCCAAGTAATTTTGCATGCTGCCGGATATAGCTCAGTGCCATCTTCCCGGGATCATCGGTCGAAGCTTTCCAGTCCAGATTAAATAGCTGTGCCGCCCGACCATCTTGATGAAACCAGCCATTCTCTTTCTGGACAAGCGGAAACTCCGTTGTGGGTTCTCGTGTCGCGGCCATGCTTGTGCTAAGTGGAATAATACAGCCACCCGCCAGATAATTCTTTAGGTTTTTCCTAAACATTTAATGTGGCTCCCTGTTTAAATGCTGCCAGTCCGTGCCAAATACAATTCGATCGCTTTTCTTCTTAAAAAATATCGCTGTTCCTTTTCATTAAGCAATGCCCCCCTCGTCTGGGGTAGCCCATCTTGACGTGTCAACCAAAGCCCCATCGACAACACAATAAAAAAGGTGTGCATTTTCATCGTTGAAGGATTCCATGATCACTCTATGCGTGAAGTATTGAATCCACTATAGTTCTCGCACGCAAAAGATGAACAACTTTTTGCAACTGCCCATCAAAGAACAAATTTATGCAAATCAACGATCTCCGATAGAGACATCATGTATGTTCTATCGGGAAAATCCAGTTTATCCCCATGCGTCGGAATAGATCACAGGCCTGCCCGAACAACGTACGTTGTACTAAGAGGCAGTTGCGAAATTAGATTAATGATTTAAAAAAGTTCCCACTATAGAACGGCGAGTTTTTCATAACGATTTGAGACGGCGAAACGAATGCAACCAAGCGATGGAACATTCCACAACCAGCGTGTTACCGTTTGATTGAACGCTGGAATTCAGCACGAACGACTTCATTTTTTTCAAATTCTCCCGCATACGAATGAGTAACAACACTTTCATCTCCTCGCCTGTTCTCCCCCATCAACAAACAAAGTTGTTCAGCCTCGACGATGCATGCTGCTCCTCGAGCTTTTCCAAAATCCATGAGGCAAGTAACGATAGCCTTAGTCATCCATTCTTGGTATGTAAATCTGTGACTAATGGCATCAACCATTCGAGTGATTCGCCCGAAACCATGCAATCGACCATTAGGTAAATAAGCGACATGTGCCACTCCACGAAAAGGGAGTAAATGATGCGGACAGATTCCATGTATAGCGATATTTCGCACAATGACCACGTCACGGCAATCATCATCAAAACCCGCTCCTAATGCATCAAATGGATCCACATTGTATCCATCCAGCAAGCGGTTCTTCCATAGCTCGGTTACGCGGCGAGCTGTATTTTTCATGTGAGAGTCATCAGTCTCAATGCCACTTGCCTGAAGAAGATGGATAATGCTCAACTCGAAGGCTCCTGAATCAAAGCAGTGGGTTCGTTTGACTCCGGAGAATTTCTCGCTCTGACAACAAGTCAAAATTGAATCGCCATGAGATGACATTTCCACTCCTTTTAAGATTCCATATCGAAACAGATCTGAATGGGCAATAGTTCACAATATAGCTATCAGTAAAATCTGTTAATTAAGAATACAAGCCCCACAATGTACTAACATATGAGACTTGGACGAAATAGAGAGAGGAATCATCCTCTTGAGGCAACCGCACTTCTTCTTGAGTCGATGTATCAGATCCGACACCGAATCGCTTATGTTGCTCGACACCTTGCTGGTGACAGGCGCCACCATCGATGCCATGGAGAGGGACAGGGTGATATGCGCAAAAGATCGTCGACTACCAAGCCGACTACATGCGGACAATCAAGACAATATGGATATGGTGCAGTCGTCCTAGCAAATGTTCGAGGTAACATTGCGCCTTCCGGAGAAGACACCGGATCAATTGCCTGCTACAGCGAACACACCTAGATCGACAGGGGTCACGGTTACATTGAAACCAGGAGATGCGTGACCTGCGATTTCGCCAGCCCACATGCCACTAAGACGCAGTACGGCTGGCCGGGATTGCATTCGGCGGTCCTGATCGAAGCCACTCGTAAGAGCTAAGGACATATCCCCACCGAACAGCGCTACTACCTCAGCAACCTACGCCCAACGCCTCGCCCACGCCGTGATTTCGCACGGACGCATCAAGAACATCATGCATGGGGTATTGGATATCGCCGTCGTCGAAGACTTGTGCCGCGTCAGAGACACAGAACCTCGCTATTCTGCATCACATCACCTTGAATCTCTTGCGTGAGAGATACCAACACTAAAGCCGGCATCAAGATGCCGGCGACTCAAGACCGCTACCAGTGATGCTTATCGTACTCGCATCCTCAGGATATCTGCTCAGATTTGATTCGATTGCCCTGACGCATATATGCGATCAACCACAAACTCAGACAAGTCCTACATCTTTTTCCAAAGTTCATCACTACCTTTGATAATTTAAATATTAGGATTCAAATATGTATTGTTTTAGTGTGACATATCTTGCTGAAAATCTTATGGACGTCTTGCGCTTGGCAGAGAAAGAGGAAGTGCTGATAAGCCCCTACTATGGTGAACCATTTGTCATCGTCCGTAAATCGGAATGGTGTCGCCTAAAAAATAACATCGGCACAACGACAGACGGGCAAGCTCAAAAAAATTTAAGGGGACTACGATCCCTACGGCGCATCCTTCGAATAATGAAGAGCATGTAATAGGGCATTGTGCACTAATCATATCCTCGCCAAAGCGTTTCTCGCATTGAGATTCTATTGATATTCTTATTTATCTGGGCCTCGCTATTGCGATATGACTCCGAACAAAAAATCAACAGAGTTCATGATTTATGAATATTTGTGCTCCGGGATTTAATGGGGAGTAACTGTGCTCCATTAACGATATAACGAATTCCCGGATGTCATATCGAAGCTATTTCGCGAACTACCATTCAACTGTACATCGTTCATATGGTTCGAAACAGCTTGAATTATGCCTCCGAAAGCGATGTTCGAAAGTCCCCGACTGCCGAAGAAGCCGAAATCCGGCCCGATGAATTTGAACAAACATGAGATGGCGAGTATCTACGTCTATCGGGTAATCCTGGCGCAGAAACTGGCTCCGCCGGATATCTGCACGACCAATGCCATCAAATCAGTCAACATGAATCTGTGCAAACAGACAAAAATTCGTGGACCTCTTCCGAGCGACAAGGCACTAGTCAAATTCCTCTACCTAGTCTTGCACAACATCAGCAAAACGTGGCCGATGCCTAAACACCGAGTGTCCGCCCATCTTGTTGAGCTACATGACTAAATTCACTGGAATACGCAGTCCTGACGAAGCAAGTGAAGAGGCATAGTGAAGCGCGTCGGGTGCGACCTCAGGTCGCGAAGCCTCGACGCAGCGAATGGAATCTGTACAAGGTGGACGTTCGCAACATCTGCGGCCGCCAAAATCCTACGCAGCAGTGAGATGCTGCGGCCTGAGTTAATTACCCTGCCATTGATTCATCCTCATCGATCGACACCACTAATCATGAAGCCACTAAGCTCAGGTATTTTGTGGATCGTGCTTTTCAGGCTCCAGTTTCACGACGTTCTGTTCAAACGTCTTACTGCCAATCAAATATATCGATTTCTGAATACATAGACGAGAGGCGCTCAAGATCTCAGTCCAGCCCGAGAAGGAGAGCATTTCTAAGCATCGTCAAATTGCGAAAAAACGACCTTAATAAAATTTGCCGCTCTCCGCATTTTTAAGACCCTGCCTATAGATTCCTAATGCAAAAGAAATTGTAATGTCACTAGTCAATTTGATCTGCAGTGATGAAAACTAGGCGAGGACTCAATCCAGCCTCAGATCAAGGACATCCTTAATCGGCGGCCTTGCAATAGCGGTCAATTTGATCGCTGATACAACGCGAATAAATAAAACCTCTTTTAATAAATGGGATGTTGCTCGCAACATTAAAGACATAAGACGGAATTAATGAAAGCCAATCCATGTTATTCCCCACTAATGCGGCAAGTCAGGCTCGTCGGTATTTTTCTTGTGCTCTGGCTGGTTGCCTTCATTCCTGTTGCGTGGCCCGCATCTAGCAGCGTATTTCTTGAAGATTTAACTTGGACTGAAGTTCGAGATGCCTTGCAAGCAGGTAAGACAACCGTGATCATTCCGGTCGGCGGTACCGAACAAAGCGGTCCGCATATGGGGCTGGGGAAGCACAATGCTCGTGTCAAGGTGCTTGCAGACAAGATTGCCTCAGACTTGGGTAATACCTTAGTTGCTCCGGTTGTAGCTTATGCGCCTGAAGGCAGCATTTCCCCTCCAGTGGGGCACATGCGTTTTCCAGGCACGATTTCGGTGTCTCCCGACGCCTTTAAAGCCATTCTGGATGGTGCTGCGCGAAGCCTCAAGCAACATGGCTTCATCAATATTGTATTGATAGGCGATCACGGCGGATATCAGCATCTGCTCAAGGAAGTGGCAAGCCACCTGAATCGGGAGTGGGCAGCCACCCCTACTCGCGTGCACTTCATTGCCGATTATTATCAGGCTGCAAACATCAACTATGTACAAGTGCTGCGTGAACAAGGCTTGAGCGAAGAGAAAATCGGCCGTCATGCTGGAGCCGCCGATACATCTTTGATGATAGCCACTGATGCCTCGCTTGTCAGAACGGGCGAACTGTTGCGCGATCCGCGCAAAGAACCAAACAGTGGCATCGTCGGCGACCCGCGAGCAGCGACCCTCAGGTTGGGGAAAATCGGAGTCGATTTAATCGTGTCCCAAACTGTCATGGCAATTCGTGCAGCACAAAATCGGCAACGGTGATCAACCCATCTCTTTGCAAAATCCGTTTTGATCTAAAACCAAGGACCCATGCATGCGTATGAAGTTAGTAACAGCTATTTCTATCCTATTTGTTTTGTCTGCGTCAGCAGCATTGTTGGCGATGGAAAAAACCCCTATGACCGATCAGTATTTACCATTGCCATTGGACGGTATCGCAATGCCAAAAATGCTGGCCATCAGCAATGAGAGCAACCTATATCGCGGGACTGCGCCGAGCCATATGAGTCCGACTGTCGCCGACGCATTGGAGCGAATCTACGTACCCAATCACTCTGACAACACAGTGTCCGTGATTGACCCAGAAACGCTCAAGGTGATTGACACGTTTATGGTGGGTGCCAATCCTCAGCATGTGGTGCCGGCATGGGACCTGCGCACGTTATGGGTTGCCAATAATGCAGAAGGTCGAAAGGACGGTAGCTTGACACCCATTGACCCGATAACGAGCAAACCTGGAAAAGCGATTATGGTCGATGACCCCTACAATCTCTACTGGTCTCCGGACGGACGATCTGCGATCGTAGTAGCGGAAGCGCACAAGCGCTTGGACTTTCGTGACCCTCATACAATGAAGTTGCAATATTCAATTGCAACTCCACAATGCGGTGGCATCAATCACGCAGATTTTTCCATTGACGGCCGGTATGTGCTTTTTACTTGCGAATTCGATGGGTCGATCACCAAAATTGACATGGATAGCCGAGCAGTTGTGGGGACGCTTAAGCTCTGCAAATATTTTGACCGTCTGGCGGCAGTGGAATCTTTTGAGCAACCAAGTAAGAAGCCCAAAAAGATCCCCGATTCGAAAGTCGTGGCTTCTGAAATCTGTACTGGCACAGGTATGCCACAAGACGTGCGTGTGTCACCTGACGGAAAGACTTTTTTTGTCGCAGACATGATGGCGGATGGCGTACACGTGGTTGATGGCGAATCGCTCAAGCAAATAGACTTCATTTCGACAGGGGTCGGTGCCCACGGCCTTTATCCAAGCCGCGATGGTGACCGCCTATATGTTGCCAATCGTGGCTCTCACGATATCCATGGGAAGCAAGGTGGCAAAGGTAGCGTTTCCGTGATTGATTATGAGACTCGTACTCTCATAAAGACTTGGCCAATTCCCGGTGGAGGCAGTCCCGATATGGGAGGGGTAAGCGCTGATGGAAAATTCTTGTGGTTGTCAGGGCGATTCGATGACGTTGTATATCGTTTCGACACGACGTCCGGAGACGTCAAGAAGATTAAAGTGGGACGTGAGCCGCATGGATTAGCGGTTTGGCCTCAACCAGGGACGTACTCGCTTGGGCATACTGGGAATATGCGATAACAATGCACAATCGCTTCACGAGGAATCGCTGTGTATTGATTTGCTCGTAGAACTCCCTCTCCAATTGATCCACCTTCCCAGCGCCTAGCGAAGGCTGCACCTCGATCGCCCCCTTGCTCGCAGCTCCAAATGGAGCTGCGAGCAAGGTACGACGTTGCTTACGTGTTTCAATGGCTTCAGCACGAATGTACCGTCTGACGGTGTTTCGTGAGATGCCCAAACGTCTGGCGATCCTCCTCAATGGGACCTACTCGAGAAGGTGTCAGCGTCGAATTATTCTTAGTAGCGCCACGTCGATCACTTCAATCTCCTGCTTATGCTCCTCATAAGCAGAATTATGTTCTAAACGTGGGCCACCAATTAGTCGTCAGTGTATGGTTGCGTGAATCGCACCAGTCACCCATATGGATCAAGGGAAGCATTACTATTCTCTGCACCCTGGCAGCGAAGCTGCCCAGACAATCATTTTTTCTCGAAAACAGCTTCAGCCTTGATGTCCTGCTCCATCCGCACCACTAGCCGAAAAAAATAATCATATACATCTGTGCTCCCTAGATAATGATGCCCCTCGTAGCCTTTTATCAAACTCGGATTGCCGTTGATTTGCCAGCCGGAAAAAGTGTATTTCTCCAGAATCGAGGCTCCAGCATTACAGTCGATATGGATCTCCGTCCCAAAAGGATAGCTTGGCCCGGAAATATTGTTTTTCGGGTCCCTGTCTATGACATTGACTGACATCGCCACTTTATCCTGAAGGCCATCAGCAACAACAGCAATGCTGAGGCGGGGGCGCGTCGCGCTTTCAGTGAAATGCGCAACCACCCGATGGTCACTGTACATATGAAAGGATAGCGGTTGCGTCGAACCGGCGGGATGTCCATCCAGTTCCCACTGATCGAACGTATAGCCGGCGCGTGGGAGGGCCCGAACCGTTTGCACCGAGCCCTGAGGATAGGGACCCCACGTTGACGGTAGGACGGTGCCGCCCAAAGGGGGCTCGACATCCATTGAAAGAGCATAAGAATCGGCTTGCGCTCTGTCGCGATTACGATACTGGGCAACCGTCTGGGTACTCTCCCTAAAAAAGGCTGCAGCATCAGCGGCATTGGGTTTCCCGACCGGAATGCCCACCGGTTCGCGCTTGCCGGTCTTCGGGTTAAGCCAAGTCTGATCCGAATCGGAATAATACGGAATCCAGACTTCCTCTTCACGAGGGTAACCCATGATGGTCATGAAGGACCTGTCTTCCGCCTGATAGCCGCAGACATAATCGAACATGGGAAGGTCATCATAATGCATCCCTGTTTGCATCAGCGTTTCGAGGTCATGGGAGCCCCCCAAAAGGTGGCCAAGCTCATGGGCGAATACCTGTCCAATTTCTAGGCTACCGGCTTTCTGAGGGCAGAAACACAGCGTACATTGTTCAAGGTCATCCGCTTTATCGACACGAGGCGGTAAGGGAATGCTTCCCGCTTCGCCGATGACACTATTATCCGTCCAGTCCGCAGCCAGCAACAGTACGATATCGGATTGACTGCTGTCACGATGCTGCCGAACGATGTCCCACAACGATCCTTTGCCCCGATTATCATAGGGAGGGAAGCCGGGCCTAGCCGCCAAAGTTTCTGCAAGGAGTTCACTCACCTTGTTGGTTTTGGGCTCCGGCAACTCCAAGAGCGTATCGTACATTTCTATACGGGCATTGATGCCACTGTTTTGCATGATCCTGTTGGTTAAATTCTGCCAGTCACCAATAGTCGCCTTCAGGGCTGCCATGTCGTTGCCAAGTACTTTAAGTGTACTGGGGGGATAGGCAGGCATTATCCGGATAATGGCTGTCATTGCATCTATATCAGATGACGCTACGCTGGACTGCCGGTGAGCTGCCGGGTGTCCGCCATCAAGCTGTACGATGGGGCGCACATTAGCAAACATTTCCCTGCGTGGGTTCGTCATAATCGACAGGTATGCATATCCCTCGCCACCCGGCTGAATCAACATCCGTGTCCCATCGGCCAGAAAAAGACGTCCGGACACTTGCCAATGTTCGGGCCGACGAGCGTCCGACACTATCGAAAGGTGTGCTTCGACCCCGGGAAACAAAGGAGAAATTCCTCGCCATAGCAAACCATCAGAGCCATAGGGCTCGATACACGTAGTCTCCAACTCGATACGCTGGGCATCCAGTGTTTCGATCAAGAGTGTTGTTGTGGTTTGCGAAATGAGCCCCTGAAACAAGGTCTCAAGGGTGGCAGAGGCCAATTTGGCACTTCCCGCAGGAGAACCGACGCTAGATCCGAAGACAGCGGGATCGCGATCGGCTTCAACGAGAGGCAAATTGGATTGAACGGAGGAAAAGAGGGAAAGTGTTGGAATCTGTTGCATGAAGTTCTCCAAGCGTCAGCGCCAAGACGATCTGCTGATGGTGCGAGAAGAGTTTGGCGCAGTTCTCTCGCATCGCGTCAAGGCAGCTCGCTACAAGCCAGACACAGGGCACCTCGACGAATGTTTGTGACGCTGCACGACGAACCATGCATGTTGCCGTGAAACATTTCTCCAAACACGTCCTCGCTTCATGTCCCGAGAGTTCGCATAGGGTCGTCACCGACCACTACGCAGCTATCCGACGGTAATGGCCTAAACTTGACAAAGCGTCAGCAGAACAGCATCAACGGTAACAACAGATAGGGTGTATTTCATTGATAATGACTCACCAACTTAGTGGCATATTGCAACTAATAACAATGACTGTCAAGTATGTGTAGCTGCACACTGCTCAAGCACCAGACTTGGCTCCATTATCCTTGCGACGATAAATTGATAGATAAAGCCAATGAGCTGAAAACCTGAGTGATTCACTAAAAAGACCCGATTCAGCAGATGTTGAATCGGGTCTTTTTAGTGAACCAGTTGTTCGAATGATGGTCTATGCTCGCGCAAGATAGAGCATCGCCGTTTTCCTGAGTAATTTGCACCATAACTTTACTGCTCGCGCTTGCCGAGGGATGACCGCTAGATGATTATCAGTTCTTGATGCACGTATGGACCCGATACTTTTTGCAAGTTCTTTTTTCAACTTGTGACAGTGTGCGTGTATGTATCTGGCTTGCTCATGGGCTAATGTCAAATACGTGCCCACAGCCTTGATGAGATCCGCGCACCCATTCCTTAGCAAATCATCGGCTTGTCCCTGAAGCCAGTCCGCATCGAAAGCAAGTTTGTGGGTATCGGTCTTACCAGTTTCGTCATCACTCCAAGAAACTTCGCAAAACGAGAGATCGGCCTATTGAAAACTGAAGGCGTCTATACAATGATCACGCTCCGTTCGCCGAGTAAGCCTCTGACCTGGTTGATCAAAGCTGTACGTTGATGCCCCGCAATTCACGTACGCGATGAACGGCACTCATGTCTGTTGTTCAACCGTCAACTGGCACAAAGCGCATGGCCGGTCGGCTAACGGCTTCAACGATAGCTGCAGCATCGTTGGCATCATTCTTGTTGGTCTTGACGAAGGGACTGACATATTGCGGGCTGACCAACCTGATTGCAATACCTAGTTCCTTGAAACGCCGGCCCCAGCAATGGGCTGAACTGCGCACTTCCATGGCTACAATTCGAGGCGCCAGCTTGCGTACGGTAGCCAGCAGCTCTGCGCGCATCACTTTAGCGCCATACTTTGCGGGGCCGCCGCGATCCGCTCCGTGTAACTGCAACACGCGCTTAGCCAGATCAATTCCAAGAATGTCGATATCCATGACAGACCTCCACATCTAAATTGGATGAAACGCTAGTTTGATCCTATTGGTGGTGTCGGGGCCATCTCAGTAGATCTTCAGACACTTTCCCAACGGATACTCGATGGAGCGAAGCGAATAGATTAGACGCAGTGCTCTGAAGTAAATTTTTATACGTATGTGAAATAATCCCCCCAACGTAAGCCGAAAAACCACTTTTTGGCTTTACGTATGAAGATTTACTGCCACATTTCCCATTTATTCAGACGGGCGCGTCGACGTCAATCCTGTCGGCGGCCCGTCGATGGCAGTCCAACCGCCATCCACCAGCATTGAGCTGCCGGAAATATAGCTGGCAGCATCCGACGCCAGAAACGCTGCAGCGGCACCAACTTCGGAAGGCTGGCCCCAGCGGTTCAGTACGGTATGTCCGGCATAGGTCTTGAAAATGTCGGCGCGCTCTTTCAGCGGCGCGGTCAGCTTGGTCTCGATGATGCTGGGCGTGATCGCATTCACACGCACGCCGTAAGGTCCCATCTCGGCTGCGAAGGCTTTCACCAATTGCGCAATGCCGGCCTTAGATGCGGCGTAGACACCAAGTCCAGGTTCGATGGTGACGGCACGCATTGATGAGCAGGCAATGATGCTGCCGTATCCCTGCTTCATCATCGGCCGACCGAAACTACGGAAAAAATTGAACGCACCCTTCATGTTGAGATTCATCACGCGATCGTATTCCTCTTCGGTGTAGTCGACGATCAGCTTACGAATATTCAATGCCGGCGTACTGACAGCGATGTCGATCTTGCCGAGCTGTTGCAGCGCATGCTGCGCCAACGCTTCGATATCCGTGCCGCTGGCAGCGTCAACCCTGAATGGACTTGCCGGTGCCAAGCCCAGGGCCGAGATTTCCTGCGCCGTAACTTCGGCGCCGGCCAGATCGGCATCCACGCAAATGACTTGCGCGCCGAGGCTGCCGATGGCTTCGGCCGATGCCTTGCCAATCCCGGAAGCGGCGCCAATCACCACGGCGGTCTTACCGCTCAGGTCAAATAGTTTTCGATAGTCCTGCATTGCTTGCTCCAATCCGATGAGGCCGCCGCACGCTTGTGCAGCGACGGTCTCTGTTTAAAAACAACTGCGCCAAAATCCAACTTTCATTACAACACTGCGCTTACAACATCCACGACAGCATGGGCGTCGATTGCAAATACACCAGCACCGACATGAGCAGCAGAAACAACAGACTCCACCCCACAACTTTACGAAAAATCAATCCTTCCTGCCCAATGATGCCGACCGCCGCAGCTCCCACTGCCAGACTTTGCGGCGAAATCATTTTTCCCAGCACGCCACCAGAGGCATTGGCCGCCGCCAGCAAGGTCGGCGACAATCCGGTCTCATGCGCCGCCGCCACCTGCAAGGCACCGAACAGCGCATTAGCGGAATTATCCGAGCCTGTTACCGCCACGCCGATCCAGCCGATCACCGGCGACAGGAAGGCAAATGCCGATCCGGTGCCAGCCAGCCACCGTCCAGCGTTGCCGTCTGGCCGGAATAATTCATGATGAACGCCAACGCCATCACGCACAACACGGTCGGTACTGCCCAACGCAACTGTACCAACGTCTTGCCATAAGTCTCCAGCGCTGCACCGGCTGACATCTTCAGCGTCATCGCACTGATCACTCCGGCCAGCAGCAGCAGAGACCCGGCTGCCGACAAAGTATTGAGCGTGAACATAGTACCGATGGCCTTGCCGTCCTGCGCCGTAATCGACAGCCCTGGCCATGCGAACTTGAAGGTACCCGTACTCAGCCATGTTTGCACCAAGCCGAACTGCGCCACCGTAAAGATCGCGATGATCAGCAGATACGGTGCGTAAGCCAGCATAAGCTGTCTGCGTGAATGGCTGATCGCCACATGTTCCGACTTTTTGGTGACATCGTTCTGAAATGCATCTGCTGGTAATTTTTCCGGCTGCCAGAATTTTAACAACACCACTATCGCGGCTGCGGAGGCCAATGCGCCGACCACGTCGGCCAGCACCACCGAAAAATGGCTAGCGCTGATCCACTGCGCCGCACCGAATGCAACACCCGCCACTATCGCTGCCACCCAGGTCTGACGCAAGCCGCGCTTGCCGTCCATGATCCAGACCAGCACCAAGGGCACCAGTGCGGCAACCACCGGCGTCTGGCGCCCTACATGATGACCGAGATCCTCAAACGGTAATCCGGTTACCTGCGCCAGCGTCGTGATCGGCACCGCCAGCGCCCCAAACGCGACCGGCGCGGTATCGGCCACCAGTGCAATCACCGCCGCCTTCAGAGGATGCAGACCAATTGCTATCAACATTGCACCGGCAATCGCTACCGGCGTTCCAGCGCCGGCCAACGCTTCGATCAGCGCGCCGAAACTGAATGCGATCAAGATGGCTTGAATACGCGGATCGTCACTGATCAGTGCGAAGCTGTCGCGCAGCACGGCAAAGTGACCAGAGCGTACCGTCAGGTTGTACAGCCAGATGGCGTTGACGATGATCCACAATACGGTCAGTACGCTGAACACCGCGCCGTAGACGCCGACATTGGCGACAGTCGCCCATGGCATGTCATAGACAAATCCCGCCACCACCGCACAGATCAGCAAGGAAATGACAGCTGAGATGTGCGGCGAAATTTTCAACCAGCCGAGCATCACGAACATCGATAATAACGGCAGCATTGCGCAGAGCGCAGACACGAACAGCGATCCGTTCACCGGATCGTAAATTTGTTGAAACATGGTTCTCCTCCAATTTGGATATTTATTTTTTTTGCGTCGAAGCGCGGGCGTGTCAATGGCTGTGCTGGTCCTTGATAGATAGGAAAATGACGAAGTGCCTCATACCGGTCGACATCGCATGCGAGCAATAGCGCGTGCCGTTATTTCAGTGGCGCAAACTTGGCCGGCGTCATCAGCTGGTTTTCCTGCGACACCAGATAGGCGGCATTCGCGCTCTTCTCCAGATAGACGGCCCAGGCTGGATCTGCCTGCAGGTTGTTGCGGCGTTCACTGCGGTCGGCAGCATCCTGGTACACCCAGATATGCGTATAGCAATTGAGCTTGCCGGACTCGGCAACCAAATATGCCAGCGGCTCACCCAGGTGCTTGCGCTGGATATCGAAGCCATATTCTTCGTACAACGCCAGATGTTTCTTCAAAGTGCCTGGGCGTGCGGTATAGGTACGTACGTCGAGTAACATAAATTTCCTTTCGAATGATGCGATGAGTTGATGTGAGCAGAGCCGGACAGCGCATAGCGCATGACTGCCGCAAGGTCCGGCGCACCCCCTCGGTTGTGTCTCGGCCTATCCCGCTGCCTAGTGCATCTTCATTCCTCCGTCCACGCACGAAAAACGGAGCGACCGGCACTGCGGAACACCTAGGCCGATTCATGCGGGATACGGGATGCATCCCATGGCAGTCGTGGCGCCGGCCATCGGCAAGTAGCCGGATGCGCAGCCTGAATCAGCATGAAACAGATGCTAACCAGCCCGCGCAAACGCACGGTAGGACTAAATTTCTTTTCTATTGGATTTTTCTACCGAAACCGAGATGTGCATGTAACACCTGCAGCGACTGCACTTTTCTTTTTGCGCCCGCTTGTATATGCTGTTCCCATGACTGCCGGCAGGTGTGGCGACCATCTCTCCCAAGAATGGAAGCGTCAACCTGCCCTATGCACAACAAGCTGACCGACATCAATCAAAACAAAGCAGCGGAGACATTGCATTGCCAGACCGGAGACGCATTTTCTTTTTTCGCCCGGAATTCACACAGCTACGTCCCATCTTCGTTTTCTTATCGGAGAGATGTCTGTTCCGGCATCGAGCGAACCCTGAAGCGACACCATGAAAGATATCTACTTTCCTGACGACACACCGAATTTCGAAGTCTCCGACTTCAGCGGAGCCCATGCCGATTTTGTGTTTGACCTGGTAAAGCTGGAGGGCCGCAACGAACTGCCGCGCCCGTTCCTTCATCGTCACAGCTACTATCACATCCTGTGGATGAGCAATGCGCGCGGCAATCACGTACTGGATTTCGACAACTACGGCATTCTTCCACACTCAGTTTTCTTCATCTCACCGGGGCAGATTCATGGATGGAATTCGGAATTTGACGCCAGCGGCTATGCGATCAATTTCAGCCCGGAATTTTTTCTACAGATTTTTCCGCGTATCGAAGAGCTGGCGGATTTCCCATTCTTTCACATCGCCAATACCGACCCGGTGCTCTATCTCACGCCGACCGAACATGACGAGCTGTACCCGCTGCTCAAGGAAATCGAAAAGGAAAATGCAGGAGATCAGCGCTGGCGCTACGACGTTGTGCGTTCTTTCCTGCAGATTCTGCTGACCAAGCTGCGGCGCCTGCACAAGCCACATGGCGCCGGGGCAGTGTTGCCGCGCAGCTACAGCCTGACCAAGCGCTTCAAGTTTCTAATCGAACAGCATTATCTGGAATACGGCTCGGTGCAGGACTATGCCGCGCGCCTATTTGTCACCGACCGCAAGCTCAATGACGCCGTCAAGATCACCACCGGCCGCACCGCCACCCAGCTCATCCATGACCGCATCCTGATGGAAGCCAAGCGCCTGCTGGCACAGTCGGAACTGAGCATCGCCGAGATTTCCTATCGCCTCAACTTCGACGACTTCGCCTATTTCTGCCGTTTCTTCAAGAAAAACGTACAGATGACGCCGGGGGAATTCAAGAAGAAATTCTCCGCGCCGCTATCCTGAGCCGCGCCTCCCTCGCACACGCCATTTTCTCCAAGAAGTACAGCAAATCTGCGGATTAGTCCTATCGCTCGCGCAGAGCCTACTTGTATCCTCATTCTGTCGAGAGCCGAAATGCAACGGGGGTGCACGCGCCGTGATCAGCGACGTTCCCGCAACGCCTCGAACTCGCCGAACTTCATTCAATCCATCATTCAACAGCAGCCGGTGCGCCGGCATACAAGAGACGAGCATGTCAAAACTGAAAACCGGCGGCCAGTTGCTGGTCGATGCACTACTGGCGCAAGGAATCGATACCACTTTCTGCGTTCCGGGAGAAAGCTATCTGGATGTTCTCAACGCCCTCTACGACCATCAACAGGAGATTCGCGTGATTTCCTGCCGTCATGAAGGATCTGCATCGTTCATGGCCGAAGCCTACGGAAAACTGACCGGCAGGCCAGGCATCTGCTTTGTCACGCGCGGCCCCGGCGCCACCAATGCCAGCATCGGTGTACATACCGCATTCCAGGATTCGACGCCGATGATTCTGTTTGTCGGTCAGGTCGGACGAGACATGTGCGAACGCGAAGCCTTTCAGGAAATCGACTATCGCCGCATGTTCGGCCAATTCACCAAATGGGTAACGCAGCTCGACGATGTAGCGCGCGTGGGTGAGTATGTGGCGCGGGCATTTGCGGTGGCGATGTCAGGTCGTCCCGGGCCGGTGGTGATTGCCTTGCCGGAAGATATGCTGACCGAATCGACCTTCCCGCGCGAAATCCATAAGGTGGAACCGGTACAGGCCTATCCCGATCCGGATCCTCTGCAGCAGATGCAACTGCTGCTGCGGCAGGCGCAACGGCCAATGCTGATCCTAGGTGGATCCAATTGGGATCAGGACGGCATGCGCAACATGGAACGCTTTGCCACCCAGAACAACCTTCCCGTGGCAGCCTCGTTTCGTCGTCAGGACCTGTTCGACAACCGTCATCCCAACTACGTCGGCGAAGTCGGCATCGGCGTCAATCCGGCGCTGGCAAAAATGATTGTCGAGTCCGATCTACTGATTGCGGTCGGCTCGCGCCTCGGTGAAATGGTCACCAGCGGTTATACGTTGCTGGATATCCCGCGGCCAAGACAGAAACTGGTACACGTCATGCCGGCGGCGGAAGAGCTCGGACGCGTGTATCAGACCGACGTCAAGATTGTGTCTGCGATGAACGCCTTTGCGCGTATGGCAGTGCGCTTGCCTTCCGTGGATGCGCAAGCCTGGCACGGTTGGAAGCAACAGGCCCGCGACAACTATCTAGCCTATATTGAACCGCCTCAACGCAGCACCGACTTCGATCCCGCGCAGGCATTTAAGCAGATGCAGCGCATTCTGAATCAGGATGCAATTCTGACCAACGGCGCCGGCAATTACACGGCCTGGGCGCATCGCTATTATCAGTTTTCACAACCCAAGAGCCAGTTGGCACCGACTAGCGGCGCCATGGGCTACGGCGTGCCGGCGGCGATCGCCGCCAAGCTATGCTTCCCGGCCCGACAGGTTATTTGCCTGGCCGGTGACGGTTGCTTCCTGATGACTTCGCAAGAGCTGGCAACCGCGGTCTTACATCGGTTGGGGATCGTGTTCCTGATCTTTAACAATGGCATGTACGCGACGATCCGCATGCACCAGGAAAAGAATTATCCAGGCCGCGTCATGGCGACCGACCTCAACAATCCTGACTTCGTGGCCTATGCGAAATCATTTGGTCTGGATGGTTGCGCCATCGACAAGACCGAGCAATTTGAAGCAGCACTGGAAAAGGCCTTGCATATTTCAAGTTCCACCTCGATGCCATATCTGATCGAGATCCGGCTCGACCGGGAAATGCTGACGCCGCGCGCAACGCTGTCCGGCCTACGCAATACAGCGCTGGCCGAACGTGCTGACAGCAAGAACCATCAGGACTGACCGTGCCAAACGGATTTGGTGACGCTGTGACAGCAGCGTCACCAGAGCGACGGCCGGAATATTGCAGATTTTTTGTAGAAAATCTGACAAGCTGACTCGATACCCTACAGTCCAATTCCAGATACATATCTTTCATTCAACCCTTCCACCGCCCCCCCGGAATAACTGGGGAATAACATTGTCGCGTTATAAATGTTGATTTCCTGAGATGGCCCCGACACCACCAATAGGATCAAACTAGCGTTTCATCCAATTTAGATGTGGATGTCTGTCATGGATATCGACATTCTTGGAATTGATCTAGCTAAGCGCGTGTTTCCGTTACACGGATAGGATCGCGGCGGCTCCGCAAAGTATGGCACTAAAGTGATGCGCGCAGCCGATGGCTACAAGAGCTGATCGCACACCGAGGTTATAACCGGGCAGCCGTTGCGCTGGCAAATAAGAACGCACGTGTCATTCAAGTGTTGCTGAGCCATCCGGATAGTTATTACTTACCGGATGAGTCTGTTTGATAAACGGTTGGCCAACTCGTTTTTTACGGCTTGTGGAGGATTTTCTTACTTTGCTACCCAATTTTGTATCTTATTCCGACTACATGAAATCCCGATAGTCCTTTTCTGTAGCCATCTCTAGCCAGATTTCCCACTCACTTTGGTATCTATAAAGTAGCCATATGGGATATACATCGACCTGAGCGAACACACGGAAGAGACCCGCGCACTGGCGACACGGATCAAGGAAGCGGTGCGCGAAGCCACCAATCTGTCGTGCTCGATCGGCATCGCGCCCAACAAACTGCTGGCAAAGATTTGCTCGGATCTGGAAAAACCCAACGGCCTGACCATCCTCACGATGGACGATGTGCCGACGCGGATATGGCCGCTGCCGGCGCGCAAGATCAATGGCATCGGCCCCAAGGCGGCAGAAAAACTGACGGCGCTCGGCATCGTCACCGTCGGCGATCTTGCCCGGGCCGATGCCGGCCTGCTGCAGGAACATTTCGGTCGCAGCTATTCGGCCTGGCTCGGCAATGTCGCGCAGGGCATCGACGACCGCCCGGTCTCGACCAGCTCGGAACCGAAATCGATCAGCCGCGAAACCACCTTTGAACGCGACCTGCATGCACGCCATGACCGGGAGAAGCTGTCGGGAATTTTCACGGCGCTGTGTGAGCGTGTCGCCGACGACCTGCACCGCAAGGGATATCTTGGGCGCACCATCGGCATCAAGTTGCGCTACGCCGATTTTTCCACCGTCACGCGCGACGTCACGCTGCCGGAGCCGACCTCCGCCGCGGCGACGATTCGTCAGGCTGCTGGCGAATGTCTACGCCGCGTTCCGCTGGAACAAAGACTGAGGTTGCTCGGCGTCCGGGTCGGTGCGCTGTCGCGCCCCGGCGCCGAAGCGCAAGATCCCGGAGAGATCCAGGGCGACCTGTTCGTCGCACAATCGCCCATCGATCCTGCTTGAGCATGGCGCAAGAATTCCGATAGTCTGCTGCCATGCATCGCTTCGCGCGCGGCGGAGATGCTTGCCTTCCGCATCGCTCCTGTCTCGTCGAGAATTCCAATGATCCAATGAATCTGGTATCCGTGTCTGCGGCAAGCCGACCTTAACTGCCGCTTTCCGTTTTCCGATGGAACACGGGCCGTCCCTTCCTTCTTTTTTGCCTTCGGCAACACGACACGGTGAAGTCGTCTTCGCCCTGTCAGGGCGTGCAGGAGAAATTTTCCCTGAGGCGCGAAGCCAGAAAAATTTCGGTCATTTTCCCTCTCGGGTCAGGTAATCGTCAGCTTGGCGTTTCATGAAATCACACGCCACCCCTTTTGAGAATTTTCTTATATTTTTATTAACTTCCCATCCCTAACATGCGTCCTGTGATTGAGGTTTGAGCAAGGAATGGAATGCATCATTGCCGCCGAACGCAAGGAACGCAGCATCACACAAGTTTCCGCGCGTCCGAAAATCTTGATGATCACAACAACCCACTGTCTTTACATTCTTTTGGAGTACACCACATGAAAAAAACCATCCTCGCCTCCTTGCTGGCAGCTGCGGCACTGGCGCCCATGGCTTCCTTCGCCAGCGACGGCACCATCAATTTCAGCGGCCAGATTACCGATCAGACTTGCACAATCAACGGCGGACAACCGACCTTCACCGTGACACTGCCTAAGGTATCGGCCTCGACACTGGCAGTTGCCGGCTCCCAAGCCGGTTCGACACGCGTTCCTCTGACGCTGACAAACTGCACACCAGCCTCCGGCGGCGTTCGTCTCTACTTCGAACCAGGCGCCAACGTCGACTACACAACTGGTCGTCTGAATGTCGCTGCCGGTGGCGCCCAGAAGGTTCAGATCGGTCTGTTCAACGATGCCGCAGGCACCAGCAAGGTCAACATCGGTGCAATGACCGGCGGCCAAAATACGGCGTTCTTCCCTATCGCCGCTGACGGCACCGCCAATCCGGTCTATTACGCACTGTATGTGTCTCAAGGCGGTGCGACTTCCGGTGCGACCACTACGTCCGTGACTTACAGCCTTGAGTATCAATAAACATACCGGACCAGAGATGCTCCTGTTTTCGGCTCGCTAGTCCAAGCAAGTCTCGATGAAGCCACTTCCGTGGCTTCATTGCCTTCTATGTACCTATTCATCATCAATATCTCCAACACCAACAGGGTGGAAATATGCGTATCCGTTTCAAGTTTTTTCGTGCCGCCTGCGCCATAATCGCTGCGATCTCGATCATCCCGGCATGGGCCAGTGTAGTCATCAACGGCACCCGTGTAATCTTTCCTTCCGACGAGCGCGAAGTCACCGTGCGCATGACCAACGAGGGAGCAAGTCCGGGCCTCGTTCAAATGTGGATTGACAAAGGCGATCCCAAGTCGACGCCGGCAGCCGAAGACGTCCCTTTCCTGCTCACGCCGCCGCTGTTTCGCATCGATCCGGCCAAAGGCCAGACCGTGCGCATGATCTACAATAAAGCTCCGTTGCCGCAAGATCACGAATCCATTTTTTATCTCAATCTTTTGGAAGTGCCGCCACGGCCACAAGGCATCGATCCCAATGACGCCAACTACGTACAGATGGCGTTTCGTACGCGCATCAAAATTTTCTTCCGCCCGAAAAATCTTAATAGTCAAGACGCGCTGTTCGCCGCTCCGCCGAAAGTGACATGGAAATTGATTCGCGATGGCAATTCTTATGTTCTTGAAGGAAAAAACCCGACGCCTTACCACATCAGCGTAACCCGGGCGGCCTTTGTCGCTCCCGGCGATACGCCCGAGACCGAACCGAAGGTCGTCAATGAAGAAGGCGGCATGATGCCTCCGAATGGCCAATTCCGCTACGTCCTCAAAAACGTGAGCCAGGCGCCCCAGCAAGGCACCAAAGTCCGCTTCACTTATCTCAATGACTATGGTGGATCGGTCGACGTCAACAGCGATATCGTCCAGTAACAGGACATTGACGGAGAGGGAGAGCAGGTCACGCATCGCCTTACTCCCTCGCGGCAAACAAAACGTTATTACTTGACCGGAATGCGCGACAAGAAATCGCGCAGGAAAGATAATCCAACTCTCCGCTGCGTGTAAAATGGACGCTTTTGCCCGAACGCCATGTGGTTTAAGAACCTTCAGATTTATCGCCTCCCTGCACCTTGGGCCATCAGCGCCGAACAGCTCGAATCCTATCTCGCGCCGCAATCGTTTGCCGCTTGCCCCAGCCTGGAAATGCAATCGCAAGGCTGGGTTTCCCCGCGCGGCAATGAACAACTGGTGCATGTCGTCAACCGCCAGTTCCTGCTCAAGCTGGACACCGAAAAGAAGCTGCTGCCCAGCACCGTGGTCAACCAGGTCACCAAGGCGCGCGCCGCCGAACTGGAAGAACAGCAAGGTTTCCCTCCGGGCCGCAAGCAGACCAAGGAATTGAAGGAACAGGTCACCGATGAATTGCTGCCGCGCGCCTTCAGCATCGTGCGCAGCACCTGGACCTGGATCGACCCGGTCAATGGCTGGCTGATCGTCGATGCCGGCAGCTCCGGCAAGGCGGAAGAAGTCCTGAAACTGCTGTTGAAGGCGATCCCGAAATTTCCGCTTGAAACGCTGCGTACCGTGCGCTCGCCCTTGTCGTCGATGACCGACTGGCTGGCGTCGGATGAAGCGCCGAGCGGCTTCACCGTCGATCAGGATACCGAATTGCGCGCCAGCGGCGACAGCAAGGCGACCGTGCGTTTCGTGCGTCACACGCTGGAGCCGGACGACGTGCGCCGCCATATCGAATCGGGCAAGCAGTGCACGCGCCTGGCGCTGACCTGGAATGATCGCGTGTCTTTCGTGCTGACCGAGAACCTGAGCGTCAAGAAGATTGCACCGCTTGATGTGCTGAAAGAGGACAACGATGTGACGAACAAGAATGATGATGAGCGCTTTGACGGCGACTTCATGCTGATGACCGGCGAGGTCAGCAAGATGCTGGTCGATCTGGTCGATGCCTTGGGTGGCCAGTTGCGCGAGAACGACGGCTCGGCGGCATTGGCGGCCTGATCGCTTCACGCCCGACAACATAAAAAGACGCCGGCAGATCCTTGTATCTTCCGGCGTTTTTTATTGCACGGGACGTTTTTTCTTCGGCACAATCAACACGGCGTCGAGCGCTTTCATGGCGTGACAAATCGTGTTGGCCAGACGTTCGCAACCGACGCCGTCGCGCGCGCTCAATGACAGGCCATGCAAAACGGCAGTGTAGAAATCGCTGAGGCCATCGATATCGACATCGGCGGCGAGTTCCCCCTGCGTTTGCGCCTGGCGGAAGCGCTTGTCCAGCGCCTGGCGTTTTTTGTGGCGGCGCGCGCGCAGCTCTTCGGCGTGCGCGCTGTTTTCCGGAGCGCAATTGATGGCCGACGTCACCACCATGCATCCCTTGCCGGCGAAGGCGTCGATACTCGCGTGCAACATATTGAACACGTCCTCGCGTACGCCGTGGCCTTCTTTCAGGGCGTTCATCGGCGCGGCGGCGGTGGTCGTGGAATAAAACTCGACAGCTTCGCGGAACAGCGCATTCTTGTCGCCGAACGCCGCATACAGACTGGGCGCCTTGACGCCGATGGCGGTCGTCAGATCGGCCATGGTCGTGCCTTCGTAACCCTTGCTCCAAAATACCTGCATTGCCAGGCGTAGCGCTTCGTCTCGGTCGAAACTGCGCGGCCGCCCTCTTGTTTGCTGCATCGGAATGCTCCTTCGTGATCGCGGTGCTGTGGATTTTCTGCGACCAGTGTAGCTTACTTTAATTTGAATTACAAAAATACCTTGACAGCATTTTGAGTCAAAAACTATTATGTAACACGCATTACATAAATACTGACTATGATGATGCGAAAGCTTCCTTGTCTAACAGTCAATTGCAGACAATTACAGTCAAGAAAGCAAGAAGCCGAACCGGAAAGAACGGAAAGTTGCATCTTCAACCAAACTTTCAGCCAGTATCGTCGGATCACATGCAGCGCCAAAATATGCGCATAATGTGACTCCGCCGCGATTGCTTTCTACCGGTTCATCCAACGACGTAGTGAAAATGCAGCGAAAGGAAACGTCATGACCCGCAAGACCCGTATAGAACATTACCGAAACATCGGTATCAGTGCGCACATCGATGCCGGTAAAACCACCACCACCGAGCGCATCCTGTTTTATACCGGTGTCAACCACAAGATCGGTGAAGTCCATGACGGCGCCGCCACCATGGACTGGATGGAGCAGGAACAGGAACGCGGCATCACGATCACTTCCGCCGCCACCACCGCCTTCTGGAAAGGCATGGCCGGCAACTATCCGGAACACCGCATCAACATCATCGACACGCCGGGCCACGTCGACTTCACGATCGAGGTCGAACGCTCGATGCGCGTGCTCGACGGCGCAGTCATGGTCTACGACTCGGTCGGCGGCGTGCAGCCGCAATCCGAGACCGTGTGGCGCCAGGCGAACAAATACGCCGTTCCGCGCATGGCCTTCGTCAACAAGATGGACCGTGTCGGCGCGGACTTTTTCCGCGTGCAGAAACAAATCGGCGAACGTCTTAAGGGCAACGCCGTGCCGATCCAGATTCCGATCGGTGCGGAGGATCATTTCCAGGGCGTGATCGACCTCGTCAAGATGAAGGCCATCGTCTGGGATGAAGCCAGCCAGGGCGTCAAGTTCGAGTATCAGGCTATCCCGACCGAACTCGAAGACACCGCACGCGAGTGGCATGACAAGATGATCGAGCAAGCAGCGGAAGCCAATGAACAACTGCTGGAGAAATATCTCAGCGGCACGCCGCTGACCGAAGCCGACATCAAACACGGCCTGCGCCTGCGCACCATCGCCGGCGAGATCGTGCCGATGTTGTGCGGCAGCGCGTTCAAGAACAAGGGCGTGCAGGCGATGCTCGACGCCGTGATCGATTATTTGCCGTCGCCGGTCGACGTGCCTGCGATCAAGGGTCACGACGAGAACGACAACGAGATTGAACGCCATCCCGCCGACGACGAAAAATTCTCGGCGCTGGCCTTCAAGATCATGACCGACCCGTTCGTCGGCCAACTGATTTTCTTCCGCGTGTATTCCGGCACGGTCAATTCGGGCGACACCGTCTACAACCCGATCAAGGACAAGAAGGAACGCCTGGGCCGCATCCTGCAGATGCATGCGAACGAACGCAAGGAAATCAAGGAAGTGTATGCGGGCGACATCGCAGCCGCGGTCGGGCTGAAGGACGTCACCACGGGCGACACGCTGAGCGATCCGGACCACGTGATCATCCTCGAACGCATGGTCTTCCCCGAGCCGGTGATTTCGCAGGCGGTGGAACCGAAGACCAAGGCCGATCAGGAGAAGATGGGCATCGCCCTGAATCGCCTGGCGCAGGAAGATCCGTCGTTCCGCGTGCGCACCGATGAAGAATCGGGCCAGACCATTATTTCCGGCATGGGCGAGTTGCATCTGGAAATCCTGGTCGATCGCATGAAGCGCGAATTCAACGTCGAAGCCACCGTCGGCAAGCCGCAAGTGGCTTATCGCGAAGCGATCCGCTCGACCGTGGAAGATGTCGAAGGCAAATTCGTCAAGCAATCCGGCGGGCGCGGCCAGTACGGCCACGTGGTGTTGAAGCTGGAGCCGCTGCCGCCCGGCAAGGGCTACGAGTTCGTCGACGCCATCAAGGGCGGCGTGGTGCCGCGCGAGTTCATTCCGGCGGTCGACAAGGGCATTCAGGAAACGCTGGGCAGCGGCGTGCTGGCCGGTTATCCGGTGGTCGACATCCGCGCGACGCTGACCTTCGGTTCTTATCATGACGTCGACTCGAACGAAAATGCCTTCCGCATGGCCGGTTCGATGGCGTTCAAGGAAGGCATGCGCCGGGCCAGCCCGGTGCTGCTGGAGCCCATGATGGCGGTCGAAGTGGAAACGCCGGAAGACTACGCCGGCACCGTGATGGGCGATCTGTCGTCGCGTCGCGGCATGGTGCAGGGCATGGATGAGATCGCCGGCGGCGGCGGCAAGATCATCAAGGCCGAAGTGCCGCTGTCGGAAATGTTTGGCTACTCGACTTCCTTGCGTTCGGCCACGCAGGGGCGCGCGACTTATACGATGGAGTTCAAGCATTATGCCGAGGCGCCGCGGCATGTGGTGGAGCAGTTGACTACGGAGAGGAAGGGGAAGTGAGGCTCGACCGTTCGCTAAACTTCGTTAGCTCTTTGTAAGACGTAGAAGCCCTGCTTGGTTGCACTAAGCAGGGCTTTTACTTTTGTGGGGCATCAGGGGCTCGCCTACGTTCCGCAGGCCGCGGATTCGCTTGCAAGCAACCCCTTCAGGATAAGAAAATGCGCCGCCGTGAGCCGTGCAGGCGGCTCACTCCGCTCCGATGTCAGACATGCCCTTCGGGCATGGATTCGGGCATGGAATCAGGAGCTTAAAAACAAAAACGCCTGCTTAGTTTCCACTAAGCAGGCGTTTGTGTTTTGGCGGAGCGGACGGGGCTCGAACCCGCGACCCCCGGCGTGACAGGCCGGTATTCTAACCAACTGAACTACCACTCCAGATTTGGTTTTCAGTCTCGCTGAAAGACCGCAATTATAGCGGAGCTTTCACAGGAATTCCAGTACTTTTCTACAAATTAACCCTGAAATTTACCTTCGAATGCCAATTTGCTCAGCGGCTCGCGCGGCGACGGCAGTTCGCGGGCTTGCATGCCTTCCGGCAGGATCGATTTATCCCCCAGTTTGCCAACCGCAACCGCGGCTTCGACCGAAAAGTCGGCCGGGACGCCCAGCTCGGTGCGCGCCCTGTCCTTGTCGAAACCGGCCATGCCGTGCGCATGCCATCCCGACAGGCTGGCTTGCAGCGCCAGGTAGGCCCAGGCCGAACCGGTGTCGAAGGAATGCGTGGTTGCAGGCACCGGCGCGCTTGCACCCGGCGGCGTGAAAGTGGTCTTGGACAGCACGATGATCAGGACCGAAGCCTTTTCCGCCCAGCCGCGATTGAATTCATTAAGCAAACCCAGCAGGCCGTCCCATTGCGGCGTGCCGCGACGGGCATAGACGAAACGCCACGGTTGCGAATTGTAGGACGACGGCGCCCAGCGCGCTGCTTCCAGAAAGGTCAGGACGGTTTCTTCGGAAATATCGGCGCCGGTGTAAGCGCGCGGCGACCAGCGGTTCAGAAATTGGGGATCGATGGGATGATCGGCAACGCGTGGATTGGTTTGCGACATTGTGGCTCCAGATGAGTGAGATATGTTGCTCTGCAAAACGAGCAGACGGGCATCTTAGCAGGTGTTTTTCTCGCCTGCAGAGCAAGCTCTCGGAACACTCCCGGGGTTACGCAGTTTCGCTCGCCGGGTGCAGCGCGAAGGCCGACTTTAGCGGCCTCCCGGGCCATCTCCACCACCACGAGGACCGCCGCCTCCATCCCAGCCGCCCGGGCCGGGGCCGCACAACCATGGCGCGCAAACGCAGCCTCCCAACGAAAACAACAAGGCAATGGCGCCGATGAATAAACCAAGACGTCGCATGACAACTTCCTCCAAGAAACATTGATCGTCATGCGACTGTACAAATAAAACCTGCTAAGCATCGTCAAGGCATTGCAACAAGAAACTACTGCGCTGCAACCGGCTACCGGCTTGCGTTTCAAGCTTGCCGTGCTAAGATTCCGACACATAAGAAACAGACGGAGACATAGCATGAACATCCTCAGAGAAGCCGAGCGCGAAGTCTGGATCGACGGCACCATCTATCAATTCAAATCGAAGGTGGAAGCCAGCGGCTTTGAAGACATGTGCCGCGCCATCGGCAAATTGCACAACGCGATGCAGTTGTATCCGCCGTCGGCAATCGTCCAGACCGCGCCGCACGACCGCACCGAAGAAGTCTGAAGCGGAACCGCCGGACAATACGCAAGCCACACCTTCAACGCATAAAAAAACCCGCGGGCCTTGCGGCTCGCGGGTTAAATCCAATCCTCAGGGGGGTGATGAATTGGAGGGGAGGGAGTGCTCAAGATACCGCCCCCTCACCCGCCCTTCTACCGTTTTTACACCCTGTAACATCCGTTACAGGATCTTGTTTCACATACTCCCCCGCAGGTCGTTTTGTATTTCACCTCGTATTATTTACCGATACAGAAGCGTGAAAAGATCACCCCCAGCAAATCGTCCGGCGTGAACTTGCCGGTGATGCTGCTTAAACGTTCCTGCGCCAGGCGCAATTCTTCCGCAAACAGATCGAGCGATTTATCGCTGGCCTGATTGTCGACCGAAGCATGCATGGCGGCGCTTTCCAGATATTCGCGTGCCGCCTTCAGGGCGATCAGATGGCGTTCGCGCGCGAGATAGCGCGACTCCACCGTCTGCTGCCAGCCGGCGATGCGCAGCAGTTCGCCGCGCAGCAGTTCGATGCCGAGATGATCGGTCGCCGACAGGTAAATGTGGGTAGCGTCGGACATCTGGTCGACCGCCGGCTTGTGGCCGGAACGGTCGATCTTGTTCCAGATGCGAATGACGGGAATACCGTCGGGAAAACGCTCGGTGATCTTTTCGTCTTCCAGCGTCGGTCCGTGATCGGCGTCGAGCATGTGCAGGATCACGTCGGCTTTGGCGACTTCTCCCCAGGTGCGCTCGATGCCGATGCGCTCGACCTCGTCGGGGCCGCTGCCGTCGTCGCCGGCTTCACGGATGCCGGCGGTGTCGATGATATTGAGCGGCATGCCTTCGATCTGGATCGTTTCGGTGACCTTGTCGCGCGTGGTGCCGGCGATCGGCGTGACGATGGCGACGTCGGAGCCGGCCAGCACGTTGAGCAGCGACGACTTGCCGACGTTGGGCTTGCCGGCCAGGACCACATTGAGGCCGTCGCGCAGCAAGGCGCCTTGCGAAGCGTGCATGAAAACGTCGTCGAGCGTGGCGCGGATCGCGGCAAGCTGGCCGCGGGCGTCGGACTGTTCGAGGAAGTCGATTTCTTCTTCCGGGAAATCCAGCGTCGCTTCCACCAGCATGCGCAGGTTGGTGACCTTGTTCACCAGATCGTGAATGACCTTGGAGAAGGCGCCCGACAACGATTCGGAAGCCGACTTGGCGGCGGCTTCGGTCGATGCCTCGATCAAGTCGGCAACCGCTTCGGCCTGCGCCAGATCGAGCTTGTCGTTGAGGAAGGCGCGCTGCGTGAACTCGCCCGGCTCCGCCAGGCGCAGGCCGATGTCGGCGCCGGCTTCAAGGCAGCGCGCCAGCAGCATCTGCATGACCACCGGTCCGCCGTGACCTTGCAGCTCCAGCACGTCTTCGCCGGTGTAGGAATGCGGTGCCTTGAAATAGATCGCAAGGCCCTGGTCGATGGCGCTGCCGTCGGCGCGCCTGAACGGCAGGTAGCTGGCATGGCGCGGCGCCAGCGAAGTTTCATCCTTGCCGCAGACGGCCTGAACCACCGGCCACAGATTCTTGCCCGAAAGACGGACCACGCCGATGCCGCCGCGTCCCGGTGCGGTGGCAATGGCGGCGATGGGAGAAGTGTCGAGAGTCATGATGCGCACTACTTTTCAAAAAATAGGAAAACAAAGGCGAAAAAAAGCCCGTGAAAATCATGCCACGGGCTTTTTCGACTAACAAGTGACTCACAAGCAGGTCGTTAAGCCTTGCCTGCCTGCAGCTTTCTGGTGATGACCCATTGCTGCGTGATCGACAGGACGTTGTTCACGACCCAGTACAGCACAAGACCGGACGGGAAGAAGAAGAACATCACCGAGAACACGATAGGCATGAACATCATGACCTTGGCTTGCACCGGATCCGGAGGCGTCGGGTTGAGCTTGGTCTGGATGAACATCGACACGGCCATCAGCACCGGCAGGATGTAGAACGGGTCGGGTGCGGTCAGATCGTGGATCCAGCCCAGCCATGGCGCGCCGCGCATTTCAACGCTGGCCAACAGCACCCAGTACAGCGAAATGAACACCGGGATCTGAATCACGATCGGCAGACAGCCGCCCAGCGGATTGATCTTCTCGGTCTTGTACAGCGACATCATTTCGCGGTTCATGGCTTGCGGATCGCCCTTGTGACGCTCGCGGATCGCGGTCATCTTCGGCGTGACGGCCTTCATCTTGGCCATGCTGCGATAGCTGGCGGCCGACAACGGGAAGAACACCGCCTTGATCAGCATGGTCAGCAGGATGATGGTCCAGCCCCAGTTGCCGACGTAGGCATGGATGTGGATCATCAGCCAGAAGATCGGCTTGGCGATGATGGTCAGCCAGCCGTAGTCCTTGACCAGCTCCAGACCTGGCGTGGTCTTTTCCAACACGGAAGATTCTTGCGGACCGGAATACAGACGCGCGTCCATGGTAACGCTGGCGCCCGGAGCAACCGTGCCCAGCGGCAGGATGTTGCCGACTGCGTACAGGTTGGTGCCGATCTTCTTGGTGAAGATGTCGCGCTGCGCTTTTTCAGGCGGAATGAACGCCGACACGAAATAGTGCTGCACCAGCGCGATCCAGCCGTTATCGGCCTTGTTGGCGTGCTGTTCCTTGCCTTCTTCGATTTTCTCGAAGGTCAGCTTCTGGAATTTTTCGGCATCGGTATAGACCGCAGGACCGGTGAAGGTGCTGTAGAAATGCGATTCGCCGCCGGGCTTGTTGCCGTCGCGCACCAGTTGCAGGTACAGCGAAGGATTGATCGCGGCAGCGCTGTCGTTGGTGACGGTGTGCTTCAGGTCGATGGCGTAGTCGCCGCGCTTGAAGGTGTAGGTCTTGGTCAGCTTGACGCCGTTTTCCTGCGCTTCCAGCACCAGTTGGACTTCATTGCCGTTGTCCAGCGCGCGTGCACCCGGCTTGGCGGTGAAGATCGACTTGTGGTTCGGGAATTGACCGCCGATCAGGCCGGACTCGGCCAGATAGGTATGACCAGCGCTGGAGTCGAACAGGACCAGGTTCTTGGTCGGGTCGACGGTGTCGCGGTGCTTCAGCAGTTCCAGGCGCTTGAGTTCGCCGCCGACGGTGTCGATGTCGGCCTTGACGACGTCGGTCGTGATGGTGATGGTCTCGCCCTTGGCGGCAGGCAGGCCGCCGGCCACGTCGGCCGCGCTTGCAGCAGTACCGGCGGCGCCGGCAACGGCTTGCGGCACAGGCGATTTGGACGGGTCAGCGCCGGCCGCTGCCGGTGTCGCCTCTTGGGTAGCGGTCGGGAAAAACATCGACGGCTTGCCGTTATGGCGTTGCCAGCTGTCCCAGAGCAACAACAGGGAAAACGAGAACACAACCCACAGGACGGTACGTTTGATATCCATAAGAGTATTGACCAATAAATCAGGAGTGGCTGCAACCGCCAGCGGTCGCAGTGGGAGAGGAAGAATCTGGAGCGGCGGACTCAGGCACGGGGTCGAGTCCGCCGGGATGCCAGGGATGGCACTTGCACAGGCGTTTGCCGGCAAGCACGCTGCCTTTCCATGCGCCGTGGCGGCGAATGGCTTCTGCGGCATAGTCCGAACAGCTGGGATAAAAACGGCAATTCTGCCCGAGATAGGGGCTGACTCCCAGCTTGTAGGCGCGTAACAGCAGGAGTAAAGGCGTTTTCATCACTTATTTCCTGGCTTCCCGGCAAAGGTTGTCGCGTTCAGCAAAAAGGTGAACAACTGTGACAGCTCTTCGCGCAATTCCGCTTTCAGTTTTGCGTTGGTCGCCGGTCCGCTCTTGCTGTTGACCGGCTTCGACAAACGCACAATGCAATCTACCTGGGGCAATGCCAATGCCGTTTGCCGGAACAATTCGCGGGTCACGCGCTTGATCGTGTTCCGGGTGACCGCGCGCGGCGCCATGCGTTTGGCGGCGACGACACCCAGACGGGCTAGCGGCAAGTCGTTGTTGCGGGCATACAGTACGAAATGCGCTGTACGATACACCGGTCGCAAACGAAAAACGGATGAAAACTCATCCGTTTTAACGATTCGCTGATCGCGTGAGTAGAGATAGGAAGAATCGCCTGTCACACAAACAGCAGCGCACTATTCTGGCGTTGTATGGTGCTGATATTAAACAGCTGCCAGACGCTTGCGGCCCTTGGCGCGGCGTGCGTTGATCACGGCGCGGCCACCACGGGTTGCCATGCGGGCGCGGAAACCGTGGGTACGCTTACGACGCACGACGGAAGGTTGGTAGGTACGTTTCATGTTGGACTCGCTTACTTAATCAATAATCGGCAAAAATACTTCGGAATCTCCGCGGAATTTCTGTTTTTCTGCGCGTGTCTCTTTATATGGATCTGAGAGACATTTGAGAGCCGAAACCGCAAGGCCACAGCACGAACGCAATTCAACGGATGGTGAACCCTGAATTAGACTGCATTTTTCACTTGTTTGTCAATGACTTATCTACTTTCGCCTTTCCGGACGGGCAAGCTCGCGAGCCCTGTTGTCGCCTTGTCCATGGTAAGAAGCAAGGGTCTGCCCTGAGGGAACGCGCTTTTTGCTATCGAAAAGATAAAACACATAAAACAAAGACTATCAGCGACGGCGTTGTGCGCAGGTCACATGGCAGGAAAGCAACAATAAAAACATGCGATGCGGCAACTCCGGAAAATATGCCAGGCGTATCTGCCGGCCGCACCGCCGCCCTCCTCGCCACCCGGCACCAAACTTGCATCGCCATCGGGCATGGAAACGTCCCGCAGAAAACGATCGCAAAACCACCCGCAAGCCCGGCTCCGATCCGCTTGCGCGCCTGCCGGACAAATCTGCCGTCGACGTCAACCGACACTCTCGCTCAACCATTTAGAGAACAGGGACGAACACGCAAATCGCGCACGAAAAACAGGTGCTGCGGCATATCGAAAAGATGGCTGCAAAAATGGCAGGTGCTTTTGAATATAAGAAAATGATTTCGCAGTACGCTGAAAGCAAATGCGGCACATTGCTTCTGTAAAAAAGGAATAGAATAAAAACGAAAATTTGATTTTCTGGTCGAACTAGAATAAGCCCGCAGCGTTGAAAAATTCAGGCGCGCGCACGATAGTGAAAACGATCAGCAGCAGTACTCAGGAAACGCGGTCGATAAATCTAAGAACATAACGCACGTATTCAATTTGTTGTCTCATTGAAGTTACGGAGGTGGTATGGATATCTACAGCAGCTTTGCGAGTCGCTTTGACAAAACCAGAGAAGAAGAATTTTCGCTCGAAGAATACCTGAGTCTTTGCAAGAACGATCCGGCTGTGTATGCATCGGCGGCAGAACGCATGCTGATGGCGATTGGCGACCCAGAGAAGGTCGACACTCGCGAAGATCCCCGTTTGTCCCGCTTGTTCGCCAACAAGGTGATCAAGGTCTATCCCGCCTTCAAGGAGTTCTACGGCGCGGAAGAAGTCATCGAACAAGTCGTTGCCTACTTCCGCCATGCCGCCCAAGGACTGGAAGAAAAGAAGCAGATCCTGTATCTGCTGGGTCCGGTCGGCGGCGGCAAGTCGTCCATCGCCGAACGCCTGAAACAGCTCATGGAGCACATTCCCTTCTATTCGATCAAGGGTTCGCCGGTCAATGAATCGCCGCTGGGCCTGTTCGATTACGAAGAAGACGGACAAATCCTGGAAGAACAGTTCGGCATTCCGCGCCGCTACCTCAAATCCATCCTGAGCCCGTGGGCCGTCAAACGCCTGCACGAATTCAACGGCGACATCCGCCAGTTCCGCGTGGTCAAGCGCTATCCGTCGATCCTGCGCCAGATCGCGATTTCCAAGACCGAGCCGGGCGACGAAAACAACCAGGATATTTCCACGCTGGTCGGCAAGGTCGACATCCGCAAGCTCGAGCAATACTCGCAGGACGACGCCGACGCCTACAGCTACTCCGGCGGCCTGTGCCTGTCAAACCAGGGCTTGCTGGAATTCGTCGAAATGTTCAAGGCGCCGATCAAGGTCCTGCACCCACTTCTGACCGCGACCCAGGAAGGCAACTTCAAGGGCACCGAAGGCTTCGGCGCGATTCCGTTCGACGGCGTCATCCTGGCCCACTCCAACGAATCGGAGTGGAAAGCCTTCCGCAACAACAAGAACAACGAAGCGCTGCTCGACCGTATCTACATCGTCAAGGTGCCGTATTGCCTGCGCGTATCGGAAGAAATCCGCATCTACGAAAAACTGATCCGCACCTCCTCGCTGGCCAAGGCCATCTGCGCGCCGGGCACGCTGAAGATGATGGCGCAATTCTCCATCCTCACGCGCCTGGGCGAGCCGGAAAACTCCAGCCTGATTTCCAAGATGCAGGTGTATGACGGCGAGAACCTCAAAGACACCGACCCCAAGGCCAAGTCGTATCAGGAATACCGCGACTACGCCGGCGTCGACGAAGGCATGACCGGCATCTCGACGCGCTTCGCGTTCAAGATCCTCTCGCGCGTGTTCAACTTCGACACCACCGAAGTCGCCGCCAATCCGGTGCATCTGATGTACGTGCTGGAGCAACAGATCGAGCGCGAGCAGTTCCCGCCCGAGCAGGAGCAAAAATACCTGTCCTTCGTCAAGGACACGCTGGCCTCGCGCTATGCCGAATTCATCGGCAAGGAAATCCAGACCGCCTATCTGGAGTCGTATTCCGAATACGGCCAGAACGTATTCGACCGTTACGTCACCTACGCCGACTTCTGGATCCAGGACCAGGAGTTCCGCGACCACGACACGGGAGAGAGTTTCGATCGCGCCTCCCTGAATGCGGAACTGGAAAAGATCGAGAAACCGGCCGGCATCAGCAATCCGAAGGATTTCCGCAACGAAATCGTCAATTTCGTCCTGCGCGCACGCGTCAACAACGGCGGCAAGAATCCGCTGTGGACCAGTTACGAAAAACTGCGCGTGGTGATCGAGAAGAAGATGTTCTCCAACACCGAGGATCTGCTGCCGGTGATTTCCTTCAACGCCAAGGGTTCGACCGAAGAAATGCAAAAGCACGAAGATTTCGTCAACCGCATGGTCAGCAAGGGCTACACGCCGAAGCAGGTGCGCTTGCTGTGCGAATGGTATTTGCGCGTGCGCAAATCCTCTTGAACCAGGAAACGCGGGTTGCCGATGACAGAACGCGTCAGCTAACAGCAACCCGCCCGGCTGTACCACCAGCAGGAGAACGGATTTGTTGCATCAGATCATCGACCGTAGGCTAGCTGGCAAGAACAAAAGCATCGCCAACCGGGAGCGGTTTCTACGCCGCTTCCGCAGCGATATCCGTCGTTCCGTTACCGAAGCGGTGCGCGACCGCAGTATCAAGGATATCGAAAACTCCAAGAGCATCAGCATTCCGCGCAAGGATATTTCCGAACCGGCCTTCCACCACGGCCGCGGCGGCAAGCGCGAAATCGTGCATCCGGGCAATCAGGACTATCTGCAAGGCGACCGCATTCCGCGCCGCAGCGGCGGTTCCGGCGATGGCGGCAGCACCGCCAGCAATGAGGGCGAGGGCCAGGACGACTTCACCTTCGAGTTGTCGCGCGAAGAATTCATGCAGTACTTCTTCGAAGACCTGGAATTGCCGCGCCTGATCCAGACCAATCTGATGTCGATCCCCAACTGGAAGAACATGCGCGCCGGTTATTCGGTCGACGGTTCGCCCAACAACATCGACATCGTGCGTTCGCTGCGCAGCTCGCTGGGCCGGCGCATTGCGCTGGGCGGCCCCCTTGTCGCCAAACTGCGCGAACTGGAAGAACAACTGTGCGACCTGCAAAAGGATCCCGCCGACAAGCGCCCGGAAATCCTGCTGCTGGAAGAAGAAATCCATCACCTCAAGGGCCGCATCTGGCGCATCCCTTTCATCGATCCGTTCGATCTGCGCTACGTCAATCGCGTGCGCCAGCCGCAACCGTCGAGCCGCGCCGTGATGTTTTGCGTGATGGACGTGTCGGGCTCGATGGACGAACAGCGCAAGGATCTGTCGAAACGCTTCTTCATCCTGCTTTACCTGTTCCTGACACGCAACTATGAACACATCGAAGTCGTCTTCATCCGCCATCACACGCGTGCCGACGAGGTCGATGAGGACACTTTCTTCCATTCGCAGGAAAGCGGCGGCACCGTGGTGTCGAGCGCACTGGAACTGATGCAGGACATCATCAAGACGCGCTACCCGGCCAGCGAATGGAATATCTACGGCGCCCAGGCATCCGACGGCGACAACTGGAACGACGATTCGCCGAAATGCCGGAGCATCCTGGAAGAAGCCATCCTGCCGATGTGCCGCTACTTCGCCTATATCCAGGTGGCCGAACCGGAACAGAATCTGTGGACCGAGTACACGCAACTGTTGGCCGAACATCCGCATTTTGCGATGAAGAAAGTGCAATCGGCTGCTGAAATCTATCCCGTCTTCCGCGAACTTTTTGAAAAGCAGGTCCATGCATGAATACGCGACTGAACACGCCGATCAAACATGATCCCCTGCCTTGCCCTTCGGACTGGAGCTTCGAGCTGATCGAGCGCTACAACGAAGAAATCGCCAAGGTGGCGGCAAGCTACAAACTGGATATCTATCCGATCCAGCTGGAAATCATCTCGGCCGAGCAGATGATGGACGCTTACGCTTCCTCCGGCATGCCGGTCAACTATCGCCACTGGTCGTTCGGCAAGCACTTCCTCGCCACGGAACGCGACTACAAGCGCGGCCAGATGGGTCTTGCTTACGAAATCGTGATCAATTCCAATCCCTGCATCGCCTATCTGATGGAAGAGAACACGATGACCATGCAGGCGCTGGTGGTGGCGCACGCGGCGTATGGGCACAATTCGTTTTTCAAGGGCAACTATCTGTTCCAGCTGTGGACCGACGCCAGCGCCATCATCGATTACCTGGTCTACGCCAAGAGCTATATCGCCGAATGCGAAGAACGCCATGGTTTCGACCGCGTCGAGGAGTTGCTCGATTCCTGCCATGCGTTGATGAATTACGGCGTCGACCGCTACAAGCGCCCGCAACGGCTGTCGCTGGCGCAAGAGCGCGCCCAGCAGCAAGAACGCGAAGCCTATGCGCAATCCCAGGTCAATGAATTGTGGCGTACCTTGCCGGCGAAGAAGGAAACCGCCGCCGCCCAGGTCGAAGAACGCTTTCCGCCGGAACCGCAGGAGAACCTGCTGTATTTCGCCGAAAAGAATGCGCCGCTGCTGGAATCGTGGGAGCGTGAGGTCATCCGCATCGTGCGCAAGGTCGGTCAGTATTTTTACCCGCAACGACAAACCCAGGTCATGAACGAAGGCTGGGCGACGTTCTGGCATTACACCCTGCTCAACACCATGTACGACCAGGGCAAGCTGACCGACAGCTTCATGATGGAATTCCTGCACTCGCACAGCAACGTGGTGTTCCAGCCGCCGATCACCAAGCCGTATTACAACGGCATCAATCCGTATGCGCTGGGCTTTTCGATGATGAGCGATATCCGCCGCATCTGCGAAAACCCGACCGACGAAGACAAGGAATGGTTTCCCGACATGGCCGGCAGCAACTGGCTGGACACGCTGCACTACGTCATGCGCAACTTCAAGGACGAAAGCTTCGTCGCGCAATACCTGTCGCCCAAGCTGATGCGCGACATGCGCATGTTCGCCGTGCTCGACGATGAGAGCCGCAGCGAGCTGGAAGTCTCGGCGATTCACAATCAAAGCGGCTATCAATATGTGCGGCAAGCCTTGTCGCGCCAGTACGACATCAACCATCGCGAACCCAATATCCAGGTGTGGTCGGTCAATACGCGCGGCAACCGCAGCCTGACCTTGCGCCACTTCCGCAGCGACGGCCGCTCGCTGGGCGACAGCACCAATGAAGTCCTGCGTCACATGGCGCGGCTGTGGCAGTTCGACGTCTACCTGGAAAGCGTCGACGACAACGGCTACATCGTGCAGCGCTATGAATGCATCAGCGACAACCGTTATGTCTTGCGAACTTAGGTGCGCTTTTGAACATCATCCGGCAAATCCAGTTCATGAACACCATCCCGCTTTTTCCGCTGGGCTCTGCGCTCTTTCCGGACGGTCGTCTTCCACTGCAGATCTTTGAAGTGCGCTATCTGGACATGATCAACAAGTGCATCGCCAACGGCACCTCGTTCGGCGTCGTCGCGCTGACGTCGGGCAATGAAGTACGCCGGCCCGGCCAGGTGGAAACCTTCGTCTCCGTCGGCACGCTGGCGCATATCAATGAATGGTCGGCGCCGGTGCAGGGCCTGTTGCGTATTTCCTGCAGCGGCACCACGCGTTTTCGCGTGACCTCCAAGGAACAGCTCAAGCACGGTCTGTGGATGGCCCAGGTCGAACCGCTGGAAAAAGACCAGACCGTGGCCGTGCCGGAAGAATTGCAAAACACCGTGACGGCCTTGATGAACCTGCTGGCGTCGCTGAAGAATCATTCGATTCCGGAAAGCGACATCCCGGTCGCATCGCCTTACCGGCTCGACGATTGCGGCTGGGTCGCCAATCGCTGGAGCGAGATGCTGCCGATGAGCGTGGAACAAAAACAAAACCTGCTCGCGCTCGACAATCCGGTGCTGCGTCTGGAACTGGTGCAAGACTTGCTCGGCGAGCGCGGCCTGCTGCACTGAGATTCTTGGATTTGTTCAGGGCGGCAGCAAGCCGGTTTCGACCAGCAGGCCGGTGAAACCGGACCAGAAAATCTGTATCCCGATGCACAACAGGATGAAGGCGGACAAACGCAGCACCACCATGGTGCCCAACCGTCCCAGCAAACTCACGATCTTGTTGGCCGAGCGGTAACACAGATACACCACCAGCACCGTCAGCGCCGATCCCAGCGCAGCGCTGCCGATCGACATGACCCAGTCCACCAGCCGCGCCGGCGTGTTCGCACCCAGGGTGATCGAAGCCGCAATCGTGCCGGGGCCGACCGTCAGCGGGAAGCTGATCGGATAAAAACTGCGCGCCTTGAGTTCTTCATTGGATTCGTCGTCATAGGTTTTGGCGACCTGCGTCTTGATCGACGATTCATGCTCGTTGTCGCTCAGCAGGCGCCAGCCCGACACCGCCACCAAAAGTCCGCCGCCGATTCGCACGATAGGCAAGGAGATGCCGAAGAAAGTCAGCACATGCGAGCCGATGAAAATGGCGCCGACCAGCAGGAACCAGCAATTGATGGCGACCTGGCGCGCAACGCGCTTCTCCACCTGGCGCGGCACATCGCCGAGCAGATTGGCGAAGACCGGCGCAATGCCGAAAGGATTAAGGATCGGCAGCAAGGTCACCGGAATCAGCAGGACGGCCTTGAGAAAAATGATCAGCATGAAGGAGCTTTCCGGCGCGAAGACCAGCAGAGAAAGGCAAACGCTCGCAGGCGGTTGCCTGCAATGCCGATAGCGTAATGCAGGCGCGCCGCTAAATCAAACGCATGTTTCTCGCCTGATCCTCATGCGCTTGCGCCTTGCAGACTGCCGCTGCTGTCGTCATTCTTGCGCAATGTCCGCCTCAGCAAGAAGAAACCGATACTGAAGTTGAGCAAATTCCAGAGAATGCCGTTGAGGAAGGCGGCGTGGTAAGAGCCGGTCAGATCGAAAATCTGTCCCGACATCCAGCCTCCCAGCGCCATGCCGAGCATGGTGCACATGATGACGGCGCCCACCCGGCCGCCGGCTTCACGCGCCGGGAAGTATTCGCGCACGATGATCGCGTAGGACGGCACGATGCCGCCCTGGAACAGGCCGAACAGTGCCGAGATGACATACAGCGACGCCAATCCGTCGAAAGGCAGGAACAGCAGCAAGGCAATGCCCTGCAAGGCCGAACCCAGCAACAGCGTGCGCAGGCCGCCGATGCGATCGCAGATCAGCCCCGAGATCAGACGGCTGACCACGCCGCAGGCCAGCATCAGCGACAGCATTTGCGCGCCGCGCGCCGCGCCGTAGCCAAGGTCGCCGCAGTACGCGACGATATGCACCTGCGGCATCGCCATCGCCACGCAACAGGCCACGCCGGCCACGCACAGCAATAGCTGCGCTTTGCCCATGGTCAAACCGAAGGGCCGCTCGGACGACAGATCGACAGCACCGCGCGCTACCGCCATCGTAGCAATCGGCGGACGACGACGCATCAGCAAGGCCAGGCCGCCCATGACGATGAAGCAGACGATACCCAAGCCAATATACGTCTGACGCCAGCCGACCGTCTCGACAAAGTGCTGCACGACAGGCGGCCAGATGGCGCCGCCCAGATAGTTGCCGCTGGCGCAGACTGCCACGGCGATGCCGCGACGGCGCACGAACCACAGCGAGGTGTCGGCGATCAACGGCGAAAACGTCGCCGAGCTGCCGCATAAACCGATCAGCAAACCATGCGCCAATGTGAAGACAATAATGTTCGGCGCCATGGCCGCGAGGATGAAACCGAGTCCCAGACAGACTGCGCCCACCAGCAAGGGGATCATCACGCCGAAACGATCCGCCAGTTTGCCCATGAGCATGCCGCCGATGCCGAAGCCGATCATCGACAAGGTATAAGGCATCGACGCCACGCCGCGTGCGACGCCGAATTCCGCCTGCACGGCCGGCAGCACGACGGCCACGACATACATGCCGCTGGCGCCGATGACCATCAGCACCAGCGTGATCAGCAGGCGCACGACGGCGTAGGAGGAGTCGGTTTCCGACGGTGGATGATTGTGTGGTGCAGTTGGGGTGAAAGTCACGCGCGGGTTCTCCGTCTCGTTGATTGTCCTGGTCTCCTGCCGTGGAGATGATGAAGCGGTCAGCGCGGGATGAGCAATGCGATATTGATCAATACGACAACGCTTTCGTCAGAACACGGCGGGGGACAGCCTAACACGAGACGAACAAGGGTGCTGCCAAGGCCCCGAAAGCGAAAACGCGCAGGAATATTCCTGCGCGTTTTTAGCTGAATGACGGTGTATTTCCGACGTGCATTCTTGTGGCGCTCATACCAGCCGATAGCCGCTTTTTTCTTTCTTCTGCGCGATCTTCTGGATCATCTTGAAGCCGGCTTCCTGATCGTTGACCACCGTGACACGGCCGCCGCCGCGGACTTGCGGCTTGCCGGTCCAGCTCAGCGTGACGATCCAGTCGCCCAGCAAGTCCTGATTCAGATCGGCGACGAAAACGCGTGCCGCATCCGGCTGATCGGTATGAAAATTCAGGCGCATCGGCCCGGTGACGGGCAACATGTGGGTGACGTTGTCGGCGGAATCGATCATGGCGCAAGAAAAGAAAATGAGGAAACGAAATAGAAAATTAAATAAAAGAGTACGTAACAACAGCCATCAGGACAAGTTCGGCGCCAGCCAGCGTTCCACGTCTTCCTTGGCGACGCCGCGGCGCTCGGCCATGTCGGTCACCTGATCGTCGCCGATCTTGCCGACCACGAAGTACTTCGATTCCGGATGCGCGAAGTAGAAGCCCGACACCGATGCGCCAGGGAACATCGCATACGACTCGGTGACGCTCATGCCGATCTCGTCGCACTGCATGACCTTGAAGGCCTCGGCCTTGACCGTGTGTTCCGGGCACGCCGGATAGCCGGCGGCAGGACGGATACCGACGTATTTTTCCTTGATCAGCTCTTCGGCAGTCAACGACTCCTGCGACACATAGCCCCACAGATCGGTACGCACGCGCTCGTGCAGATATTCGGCGAAGGCTTCGGCCAGGCGATCGGCCAGCGCCTTCAGCATGATCGAGGAATAGTCGTCGTGCGCATCTTCAAAACGCTTCTCGTACTTCTCGATACCGAGACCGGAAGTCACCGCGAACATGCCGATGTAGTCGGCGATGCCGGATTCCTTCGGCGCGATGAAGTCGGCCAGGCACTGGTTCGGACGCGCCACGCCGTCGATCACCGGCTTCTCGGTCTGCTGGCGCACGCCGTAGTAAGTCAATGCTACTTGCGTGCGCGTGTCGTCGGTATAGATCTCGATGTCGTCATCGTTGACGGTATTGGCCGGCAACAGCGAGACGATGCCGTTGGCGGTGAGCCAGCGGCCGTCGATGACTTTCTTCAACAGCGCCTGCGCTTCTTCGAATACCTTGGTGGCGGCTTCACCCACGACTTCGTCTTTCAGAATCGCCGGATACGGACCGGCCAGATCCCAGGTCTGGAAGAACGGGCCCCAGTCGATGTATTTGGCCAGCGTCGCCAGGTCCACGTTCCTGAACACCCGACGGCCGATGAACTTCGGTTTGACCGGTGCGAATTCCAGCTGCATCTTGTTGTCGCGCGCCGCCGCGATCGGTACCAGCGGCACCGCCTTCTTGTTGGCGTGCTGCTCGCGGATACGTTCGTAGTCGGTCGCGATGTCGGCGATGTATTGATCCTTGCTCTCGGGCGTCAGCAGCGACTGCGCCACCGACACGGCGCGCGAAGCGTCCGGCACATAGACCACCGGACCGGAATAGTTCGGCGCGATCTTGACCGCAGTGTGTGCGCGCGAAGTGGTGGCGCCGCCGATCAGCAAAGGCATCTTGACGCCGCTGAAGTAGCTGTCGCGTTGCATTTCCTTGGCGACGTAGGCCATCTCTTCCAACGACGGCGTAATCAGGCCGGACAGGCCGATGATGTCGGCGTTCTCTTCCTTGGCCTTGGCCAGGATTTGCGAGCACGGCACCATCACACCCATGTTGACGACTTCGAAATTGTTGCATTGCAGGACCACCGAGACGATGTTCTTGCCGATGTCGTGGACGTCGCCCTTGACCGTCGCAATGACGATCTTGCCCTTGGGCTTGGCGACCACGCCGGTTTCCTGTTCAATCAGACGCTTCTCTTCTTCGATGAAGGGAATCAGATGCGCCACGGCCTGCTTCATCACGCGCGCCGACTTCACCACCTGCGGCAGGAACATCTTGCCCTGGCCGAACAGATCGCCGACCACGTTCATGCCGTCCATCAGCGGGCCTTCGATCACGTGGATCGGACGGCCGCCGCTCTTCAACAGATTCTGGCGCGCTTCTTCGGTGTCTTCGACGATCCATTGCGTGATGCCGTGCACCAGCGCATGGGCGAGACGTTTTTCGACCGGTTCGCCGCGCCATTCCAGCGTGGCTTCTTCCTTCTTGTCGCCGGCTTTCAGGGTAGCGGCGATCTCGATCATGCGTTCGGTCGCATCCGGACGGCGGTTCAGCACCACGTCTTCGACGGCGTCGCGCAACTCGGCAGGCAGGTCGTCGTAGACACCGATCATGCCGGCATTGACGATGCCCATGGTCATGCCGGCCTGGATCGCGTGATACAGGAACACCGTGTGAATCGCTTCACGCGCCGGGTCGTTGCCGCGGAAGCTGAAGCTGACGTTGGACACGCCGCCGCTGATCTTGGCGTAGGGCAGGTTCTGGTGGATCCAGCGCGTCGCTTCGATGAAGTCGACGGCGTAGTTGTTGTGTTCTTCGATACCGGTCGCGACGGCAAAAATGTTCGGATCGAACACGATATCTTCCGGCGGGAAACCGACCTTGTCGACCAGCAGGCGATAGGCGCGCTCGCAGATTTCAATCTTGCGTTCGAAGGTGTCGGCCTGGCCGACTTCGTCGAAGGCCATGACGATCACGGCTGCGCCGTAGCGACGGCACAGCTTGGCTTCGTGCAGGAATTTCTCTTCGCCTTCCTTCATCGAAATCGAATTGACGATGGCCTTGCCCTGCACGCACTTGAGCCCGGCTTCGATGACCGACCACTTGGACGAGTCGATCATGATCGGCACGCGCGCGATGTCCGGCTCGGAAGCGATCAGGTTGAGGAAGCGCGTCATGGCCGCCTGCGAATCGAGCATCGCTTCGTCCATGTTGATGTCGATGATCTGCGCGCCGTTCTCAACCTGCTGGCGCGCGACGGCCAGCGCTTCGTCGTACTGCTCATTGAGAATCAGGCGCGCGAACGCCTTGGAACCGGTGACATTGGTGCGCTCGCCGACGTTCACATACAGGGAGTCTTCGTTGATGATGAAGGGTTCCAGACCCGACAGCAGCATTTCGTGCTTGCCTTCCGGGACCTTGCGCGGCGCAATCGTTGCCACCGTGTCGGCAATCGCCTTGATGTGCGCGGGCGTGGTGCCGCAGCAGCCGCCGGCGACATTGACGAAGCCGCTTTCGGCGAAGTCCTTAAGCAACGAGGACGTGACGTCCGGGGTCTCGTCGAAACCGGTATCGCTCATCGGATTGGGCAAACCCGCGTTCGGATAAATACAGACGAAGGTGTCGGCGATCTTGGACAACTCTTCGGCATAAGGACGCATCAGCGCTGCGCCCAGTGCGCAGTTCAGGCCGACGGTCAGTGGCCGCGCGTGGCGGATCGAATGCCAGAAGGCCGGCACGGTCTGGCCGGACAGGATGCGCCCCGACGCGTCGGTGACTGTGCCGGAAATCATGATCGGCAGACGCTTGCCTGACTCTTCAAAGAACATGTCGATCGCAAACAACGCCGCTTTGCAGTTGAGCGTGTCGAAAATGGTTTCGACCAGCAGCACGTCGGCGCCGCCTTCGACCAGCGCGCGCGTCTGCTCCAGATACGACGTCACCAGTTGATCGAAGGTGACGTTGCGCGCGGCGGGATCGTTGACGTCCGGAGAAATCGAGGCGGTCTTCGGCGTCGGGCCGAGCGCGCCGGCGACAAAGCGCGGCTTGTCGGGCGTTGAATACTTGTCGCAGGCGGCGCGCGCCAGCTTGGCCGATTGCACGTTCATCTCGTAGACGAGATGCGCCATGTGGTAGTCATCCTGCGCGACGCCGGTGGCGCCGAAGGTATTGGTCTCGATCAGGTCCGCGCCGGCCGCCAGGTATTTCTCGTGAATTTCCTGGATGATGTGCGGCCGGGTCAGGCTCAGCAACTCATTGTTACCCTTGACGAACAACTCCTTTCCCGGCACGCTGAAGTCCTTGAAGCGCTCGCCGCGATAGTCCTCTTCCGTCAGCTTGTATTGCTGGATCATGGTGCCCATCGCGCCATCCAGAATAAGGATGCGCTGCGACATCAGGTCGCGCAACAGCAGTTCGGTTTGGCACAGATCGTTTGGCTTCATGGCTCGGTTCTTCAGTATGAAATAATGCAATAACCCAATGCAAAAACCCGGTCACGCAGCATGCCGGGTTCGTTCAATCGGTAAAGTCTTGAAATTATACGTGAAACGCCCGGCCGGCCCCTGCTGACTTGACCCAATCTACCGTTACCTTTTTATAGAACCATGACCCAGAAAATCCTGATCCTGACCGCCCTCGCCTCCGAACTGAACGCCGCCGATGCTCCCGACGGCGTTGAAGTCATCTATACCGGGGTCGGCAAGATCAACGCCGCCGCGACGGCCACCGCCGCCATCCTGCAGCGCCAGCCGCAGCTGATTGTCAACTTTGGTACCGCCGGCAAGATCAATCCCGCAGTGGACGGCCTTCTGGACATCGCCAGCGTCATCCAGCGCGACATGCTGGCGATCCCACTGGCCGCGCGCGGCGTCACGCCGTTGTCTGACGAACCGAACAGTTACGCCTCGGGCCACGGCAACGCCATTTGCGGAACCGGCGACAGCTTCGTCACCGCCAGCGATCCATGGCTGGTCGAACAAGGCGTGGATGTTGTCGACATGGAACTATTCGCCATCGCTCACACCTGCCATCGATATGGGGTGCCTTGGCGTGCATTCAAGTTCATCACCGATTCCGCCGATGAGGATGCAGCCGATCACTGGAACGACAACGTGCATCGTGGCGCGGAGCTGTTTTGGCGGACCTTGGACCGGATTCTTGCGGATTGATACGCAAAAGAGTTTCGCAAAAGCGTGCAAAACCATGAATACAGCGGCTTTTCCCCTGAAATCGCAAGGATTCAGAGGGGGAAGCCGTGAGAAACTGGATTCTCGCCATTGTACGATCTCGCAGAAATCAACCCGACTGAGTCATGAATAAAACACCTTTGTTTTCCATTGTGGTCACCACGCACAAAAGACCGCAAACACTGACGCGAGCGCTGAGATCCTTGCTCGCCCAGACATTCACCGATTTCGAAATCGTCCTGGTGGCCGACGAAGGCAGCCTGGAAACCAAAGAAACGGCCGCCCGCTTTCTGCGCGAAGACGATATTTTCCTGGTCCTGCCCCATGTCAAGGGTCCGGCGGAGACCCGCAATGCCGGCGTCTACCACGCCAAAGGCAGCTACATCCTCTATCTGGACGACGACGACAGCTTTCGCGAGAACTATCTCGCCGATATCGCCGATACCGTGGGTTTCCGCAACGACGCCGTCAATTACGTCAACTACACGCAGTTGAAAGAGCTCCGTTCGCCGCAAGAAATCCAGACGATCTCCTCCACCGAAATGAACCTCGGCGACACCGAGATCGGTTCGCTGCTGGTCTGCAATTTCATCCCCAACAATGCGATCATCTTGCCTGCGGCAATGGCTAAAATGCATCGCGTCGATGCAAATCTGAACAGCCATGAAGACTGGGACTATCTGCTATCGCTGGTGCTGAAACACGACTTCAACCATCTCAATATTTCCGGTCCGGTCGTGCATATCAACGAAGGCGAAAGCAGAAACAACGACGCCAAATCGAGCGGATCGATTGCACTCGACTTTGTATCGATTTATCGGAAATGGCCTATCCCGGACGACACCATCAAAGCCCGCAGGAAAGACATGCTGAGGCAGCTTGGATTCGATTTGCCGCAAGAATTACTCTGACAAACCCATCCTCCTTGCTGCGGACACCATCCTCAACGACATGCAAGCCTGTCCCCGCCGGAACAATCGCGGAAAAACGGTGACGCCCATATGTGCCGATTGCGCACATATCTTGTGACGCCGCGCTACTGTCGGCCGCGCAACATCCCGCCTATTCTTCGTCCTGTCGCTTATCACCACAGGAGAAGAAAACATGTCGCATCCCACCATTCGCACCATCGCCGGCGCTTCCGCGCCGGCCGCACTGCAAGCTGCCAGCACCGCGCTGCTGGTGATCGATTTCCAGAACGAATACTTCACCGGCAAGATGCCGATTCCCGACGGCATCGCTGCACTGAACAACGCCAAACGTCTGATCGCTTTCGCCGACCGGCACAAGATGCCTGTGTTTCACGTACAGCACGTCACGCCAGCCGGCACACCGGTCTTTGCCATTGACGGCGACACGGTTGCCATCCACAAGGACATCCAGCCTGCAGCCCACCATACCTTGGTGCAAAAAAGCTCGGTCAGCGTGTTCCCTACCACCGATATCGATGCGAGCCTGAAAGCCGCCGGCATCAAGACGCTGATCATCAGCGGCCTGATGACGCACGCTTGCGTCGCCGGCGCCGCCCGCGATGCTTCCCCTGCCGGTTACGACGTGATTGTCGTGTCCGATGCCTCGGCAACGCGCGACATCGACGCGCCTGGCGGCGGCGTGATTGCCCATGACGTCCTGCATCGCACCGCACTGACAACGGTTGCCGATACCTTCGGCGATGTCCTGAGCACCAATGCCGTTCTGGAATTGGCAGTGCAATAAGACAAACCCGGCGGCAACGCCGGTTTGCCCACTCTTACTTAAGGATAATCACCATGAAACATCTCGCAACAGCACTCCTGCTCCTGGCCGCGGCCGGCATCGCAACAACCGGCGTGGCAAAAACGACCAAGGCCGTGCCGCAGCCGCTGGCCTCATTCCCGACGACCGACCTGAAGTGGCGTGAGTTGCCAGGCACCGGCGGCATCAAGGTTGCAGACCTGCGCGGCAGCATCACCGGCAAGGGGCCTTATGACGCCTTCGTGATTTTCCCCGCCGGCAAGGACAATCCATATCACCTGCATACACGCAATCTGCCGACCGTCGTGCTCAAGGGCACTTTCTATGCGGTCATCGACGGCAAGCGCATTGAGTACCCGGCCGGTTCTTTCTATAACCTGCCTGCGAACATGCCGCACTACAGCGGTTGCACCAAGGCCGAAGACTGCCTGTTGTTCCAATACCAGGACGATCATTTCGACCTGGTGCCGGTTGAAAAGAAGTAAGTTCGCATTGTCATAAAAAAGGCTGCACCTTTTCGGGTGCAGCCTTTTTTCTTTCCGGCGGTTCAGAATTCCCAGCGCGGCGTCGCGTAATAAACCGTCAAAAAATCGACAAAAGCGCGCACCTTCGGCGAGAGATGGTGATTCTGCGGATACAACACGTAAAGATCGCGCGACTTCAAACGATATTCAGGCATGACTTCCACCAGGTCGCCGCGCTTGATATCCTCATGCACGACGAACGTCGCCGATGCCGTCAAGCCCATGCCGGCGCGCGCCGCCGCGCAGACGATCAGGCCTGTATTGGCTTGTACGTTGCCGCCCAGGCTCACCAGCTGCTCTTTGCCGTCAGGTCCGACGAACACCAGTTCGGTGGTCTGCAGCGCCAGCGAATACGCCAGGTAGTTGTGCTGCAACAGATCTCCGGGTTCGCGCGGCACGCCGTGCTTTTTCAGATAGGCCGGCGAGGCGACCAGGGCCATGTCGCTGATCGCCAGCCGCTTGGCGACCAGCGTCGAATCGGGCAGGCTGTGCGTGATGCGCAGGCCGACGTCGAATTCTTCGCTGATGAGATCGACGAAGCGATCGTTACACACCAGGTCCACCTTCAGTTCCGGATAAGCCTGCATGAATTGCGGCAGCCAGTTCGGCACCTCCAGCGTGCCGAACACCATCGGCGCGTTGATGCGCAACACGCCTGCAGGGCGTGCCTGATGATGAGAAACGACGCGCGTGGCGTCTTCCACCTGATCGATGATGTCGACGCAGCGCTGGTAGTACAACTGCCCGACCTCGGTCAGGGAAAAGCGCCGCGTGGTCCGGTTGAGCAACTGTGCGCCGAGCAGGTCTTCCAGCTGGCGCACCTGGCGCGAGACGACCGTATGAGAAATATCCAGTGCATCGGCCGCCGCGGAAAAACCGCCGCTTTCGACCACGCGCCTGAAGATGCGCATTGCCGCCAGTTGATCCATGAGTCCCCCTTTCACCGTAACATTTATCGGTCGCCTCGGCTATCTATCGAAATACGCCGTCCGCCAGTGGAAATCCCTTGAGGAATTCCGCTGCGGGCAAACGCTTGCCGCCAGGTTTTTGCAATTCCGTGACCTGCAGCACGCCGGCGCCGCAGGCGACTTTAACGCCGTCATGGGCATTGGCGGCGAGGATGCTGCCCGGCGCGGCCGAGGTCGTTTCGTCGATGGCTTGCGCCTGCCACAGCTTGACCGTGACGTCGCCGCACTGCGCCGAAGCGCCGGGGAAGGGATTGAACGCACGAATCTTGCGCGCCAGCACTGGCGCCGTCTGGGTGAAGTCGAGCGCGGCTTCTTCCTTGCTGATCTTGGCGGCGTAGTTGGCGCCTTCTTCCGGTTGCGGCGTTGCCGGCAATTGGCCCTGCTCCAGCTTTTGAACGGCATCGACGATCATCTTCGCGCCCAATGCGGCGAGCTTGTCGTGCAGGCTGCCGGTGGTGTCGGTCACGGCAATCGGCAGGGATTCGATGAGCAGCATGGGACCGGTGTCCAGCCCCTCTTCCATTTGCATGATGGTGATGCCGGTTTCGCTGTCGCCGGCTTCGATGGCGCGATGGATAGGCGCGGCGCCGCGCCAGCGCGGCAGCAGGGAACCATGGATATTGATGCAGCCCAGGCGCGGAATATCCAGCACGCTGCGCGGCAGAATCAAGCCGTAGGCAGCGACGATCATGACGTCGTGCGGTGTATTGCGCAGCAGCTCATGCGCCTCGCGCGCGACCTCGGGATATTTTCCGTCCAGGCGCAGCGATACCGGCTGCGCCACCGGCGTGCCGTGCGCGACGGCGCATTGCTTGACCGGCGAAGCATGCAGTTGCATGCCGCGGCCGGCAGGGCGATCAGGCTGGGTCAGGACCAGCGTGATGTCGTGGCCTGCTGCGTACAGCGCTTCCAGCGCGGCGGCGGCGAATTCGGGAGTTCCGGCGTAGATGATTTTCATGGCTTGTTGATCGTTCAGAGTCGTTCAAAGATGGCGTTTCTTGTGCGGCGCCTTGGAAAACGCAAAGTCGTAGACGCTATTGGGCAACAGGCGCAGCATTTTGGCGACCACGCCCATTTGCCACGGGATCACGCGATAGCTGTCGCCTGCCGCGATGGTCGCCAATGCCCGCGCGGCGAATTTTTCCACCGGCATCAGGAAAGGCATGCGGTAGTGATTGACCTGCGTCATCGGCGTGTCGATGTAACCCGGCGCAATCGTCACGACCTTGATGCCGCTGGCGCGCAATTCGACGCGCAGCGATTCGCAATAGCTGATCACCGCCGCCTTCGATGCACTATACGCCTCCGCGCCGGGCAGGCCGCGAATGCCGGCGACGCTGCCGATGCCGACCAGCCGGCATTGCTGCGGCTGCGGCGAGGCTTTCATGGCGGCGATGAAGGGATGGAAGGTGGCGACGGTGGCGGTCACGTTGGTGGCGATGATGCGTTCGAAGACGGGAATGTCTTCGACGTATTCGGTCAGCGTGCCCTGCGAAATGCCGGCGTTGGCGATCACCACGTCGGCGCCGCCCGTTGCGCTGATGAAGTCCTGCGCGGCCCGGTGCAAAGCGGCGTGATCGGTGACATCCAACGCGTAGAGATGATGGCGTTCGGCATTGGCCAGGCCGGCGCGGATCTGCTCCAGCGTTTCCTTGCGCCGCGCGACCAGGCCGAGCACGGCGCCCTGCTGCGCGTAGGCTTTCGCCAATGCGGCGCCGATGCCGCTGGATGCGCCGGTGATGAAGACACGCTGCATGGAATTCCTCTCAGTTTGACAGTTCACAACGATGCAACACTGCAATGATGCGGGCGAGACGATCATACGACGGCGACGCCAATAAAAACGGCCCGTCCTCTCGCGAGCGACGGACCGTGTTCGGTACGTTGAAGCTTACTTCTTCTTGCTGGCCTTGGCCGGCTCGGCGGCTTTTTCGCTGCCCTTTTCTGCAATCAGCTTGGCCACCAGATGATCCATGACTTGCAGGGAGGCGGCCTGCTGCATCGATTCCGGCTGATTGGCCATCGAGGAACCGGCAATCGAAGGCGAGGTCAGGAAACGGCCGTCGATGGCAATCGTCGGCACGCCGTCGATCTTGTAGGCTTCCTGCAACTGGGACGCACGGCGAATCTTGGTCTGGATGCCGAAGGAGTTGTACAAATCGAGGAACTTCTGCTTGTCGATGCCTTGTTTTTCGATGAATTCCAGGATGGTCTTGTCGGTGTCGACGCGCTGATGATCGACGTGGATGGCTTGGAAAATCTTTGGATTCATTTCAGCAGTCTTGCCCATGGCTTCCAGCGTGTAGTAGAGCTTTTGCTGAGGGATGAAAGACTCGCGGAAGGCCACCGGCACTTGCTTGAAGACAATCTTGTCGCCCTGCTTTTTGACCCAGGCGCTCAGCGACGGATCAAAGGCCGCGCAGTGCGGGCAGCTGTACCAGAAGAATTCGGTGACTTCGATCTTCTTGCCGGAATCGGTCGGCTGGGCTTGCTCCAGCGTACGATAATCGGTGCCGTTTTGCGGATTGGCAGGAGACGCGCCGGCCGAAACGGCCAGCAAACCCAGGCTGATGGCAGCGAGAGCATGACGGAACAAACGCATGAACTTAACCCCTTCTCAAGGTGCGCAGCCGCTGTCGAAACAAACAAAAACGACAGTGGCGAAGCGCAAATAAACGATCAATAAAAATTATTTTGGAATGCGCACGATGGCGGCATCGATGCCGCTGTCAGACAACTTGCTGCGCATCCGGTTCACTGTTTCCGATTGTCCGATGGGGCCGATACGCACACGGTACAAGGTACCGTTGTCGGACGGACGTTCGCTGACCTTGGCTTCGAATCCCAGCAGCGCCAGCTTGGCGCGCGCATTCTCGGCGTCGGCCTGCTCGCGGAAGGCGCCGGTCTGCAGGAAATAGGTCCACTTGTCGTCGGCGGCGTTCTCGGATTTGGCAGGTTGATCCTTGGTGATGGCGGCCAGCTTGTCCTTGTCTTTCGGCACGTCGGCAGTCTTTGGCGGCGCTGCCGGCGTGTCCGGCTTCTTGGCGTCGGGAGCAGGCTTCTGATCCGGATCCTTCGGCGCCGGCGGCGCTTCCTTGGCGACGTCCTTGTTGCCGTAGAGCGGCTTGTTCGGATCGGCGGCCTGGCCCGGCGACAGTTCGGTGCGTTCCTGCTTGGTCACCTTGTTGACGAAGGGGATCGGCGACTTGGTGATCATCAGCGCCACCACGACGGCAATGCCGAGGCCGACGATGAGACCGAGAATGAGACCGAGAAAGGTGCCGCCGGCTTGCTTGCGAAGATTCGGTTGGTGTTGTTTCACTTGTGTATTCATCTGCAGGGTTACATTCTTGACGGAGCGGATACGCCGATCAGCGCCAGACCATTGCGCAACACCTGGCGCGTGGCGCTCATCAATGCCAGACGCGCCATCTTGGTGGGGACGTCGTCGACCAGCACGCGTTCTGCATTGTAGTAGCTATGCAACTCGCCTGCCAGATCGCGCAGGTAGAAAGCCACCTGATGCGGCCCCAGCTCTTGCAGGGCATGCGCCAGCGCTTCCGGATATTCGGCCAGCTTGGCCAACAGGCTGACTTCGCGCGGAGCGGTCAGCGGCGACAGGTCGGAGACCTGGTCCAGCGTGCTTTCGTCGCCGGCCCATTGCGCCAGCACCGAGCAGATGCGCGCATGCGCGTACTGGACGTAGTAGACCGGGTTTTCGTCGTTACGGGTCAGCGCGACGTCGACGTCGAACACGAATTCGCTGTCGGCCTTGCGCGAGATCAGGAAAAAGCGCACGGCGTCTCTTCCGCGGGTCAGATCGCCGGCCTCGGCTTCGCTACCGTTCGACCATTCGATCAGGTCGCGCAAGGTGACGTAAGAACCGGCGCGCTTGGAGATCTTCACCTCTTCGCCGTTCTTCATCACGGTCACCATCTTGTGCAGCACGTAGTCGGGATAGCCTTGCGGAATGCCGACATTGGCCGCCTGCAGGCCGGCGCGCACGCGCGCGATGGTGCCGTGGTGATCGCTGCCCTGGACGTTGATGACCTTGCCGTAGCCGCGCTGCCATTTGGTGATGTGATAGGCGACGTCGGGCACGAAATAGGTGTAGGTGCCGTCGGTCTTTTTCATGACGCGGTCTTTGTCGTCGCCGTAGTCGGTGGTCCTGAGCCACAGCGCGCCGTCCAGCTCATACGTCTTGCCGGCCTTGATCAGCGCCTCGACGGCGGCAGTCACCTTGCCCTCGGTGTAGAGCGAAGATTCCAGATAGTAGTTGTCGAACTTGACGCCGAAGGCCTGCAAATCCAGATCCTGCTCGCGGCGCAGATAGGCCACGGCAAAACGACGGATCGATTCGATATCCTCGACGTCGCCGCTGGCGGTGGCCGGTTCGCCATCGCTGGCGGAAACCGTTTTCTTTGCCTTGAAGTCGTCTGCGATGTCGGCGATGTAGTCGCCGTTGTAGGCCGATTCCGGCCACTCGGCGTCGCCCGGCTTGAAGCCCTTGGCGCGCGCCTGCACGGACGTGGCCAGCGTGGCGATCTGCACGCCGGCGTCGTTGTAGTAGAACTCGCGCAAGACGTCGTAGCCCTGCGATTGCAGCAGCGCCGACATGGCGTCGCCGAGCGCGCCCTGGCGGCCGTGGCCGACGTGCAGCGGGCCGGTCGGATTGGCGGAGACGAATTCGACCAGCACCTTCTTGCCGGCGCCGGCCTTGCTTTTGCCGTATTCGGCGCCCTCGGCCAGGATGGTCTTGACGACGGCCTGCTTGGCGGCGTCGGCCACGCGCAGGTTGATGAAACCGGGGCCGGCGATGTCGGCCGACGAAATCAGCTCTTCACGGCCAGGCTGGGACAGCACGCCGTCGACCAGCGCCTGCGCCAGTTCGCGCGGATTTTTCTTGAGCGGTTTGGCCAGTTGCATGGCCAGGTTGCAGGCGATGTCGCCGTGCGACGGGTCGCGCGGACGCTCCAGCGTGACGGTCGGCGTCAGGTCGGTGCCGGCGATCAGCGGCGCCAGCGCGGCCTGGAATAATTCGGTGATGCGTTGTTTTTGTTGAGCAAGCATGGGAACAGATGGGGTCGGCGGCGAGGCTGACAGCACACTCACCGCACATTGATGAATATATAAACCCCGGATTATACCGGCTTGCCGTGCTCAGATTGAAGGCGTATTCAGGGAAGGCGAAAGGGAAACGCAAGCGATCATGCGCTTAACCGCGCCGCCGGCAGTTGCGCCTGCCGGTAAAGATGCAAGATTCGCAACATGCGTCCTGCCGAAACGCCGATAAACAGGCCGTAAAGCAGGCTGACCACGACGACCACCGATGCGTCCTGCACGTACGGCGAATGCATCGCCCGCAACACGCCCATTGCATATTTGACGACAAAAACGCCCACCATCATCAGCATCGGAAACCAGCTGCCGCGCATGAAGACCGTGCCACGCTCCGGATAAGCGACCGTGCCGGCCTTGCCGGCGGCGCGCCAGCTGCCGGCACCGCTGGCGACGGCAGCCAGCAAAGCCGCGCCCAATGCCAGTGCATCGGCATGCGCCAGCTCGTACAGTCCGAGCCCCGACAAGCCGAGCATCAGCAGCGGAACCGTCGCGACCTTGATGATCGCCGCTTCGCGATCCGAGGCAGCCGACCAGCCGCGATAGACCAGAAAGGCCAGCATGGCCCAGACCCACAGGGGCGTATGAACGATGATTTGATACGGCATGGCAACTCCTGAAGAATTGAAAGGAATGGCGCCATGCTAGGCAACGCAGGCGGCCGTTTCCATTGCCATGCGACGAACGGCGGGATTGCGGGAAATACGGCGGGTTTTGCGCGATGAACGAGCGTTGAGGAGCAGCTCAAATATCGACTGGATCGACTTCCAGCGACCATTTGGCGCGCGTCTTCATCTGCCGCAACACATCCAGCCAGTCGCGCAGAAAGGCTTGCAGCGCCGGCCGCGAGGCGCATTCGATCAGCAATTGCGCGCGTTCCACATTGGCCACGCGCGTCATGGTCATGGGAATCGGATCGTTGATGGTGATGCCGGGATGTTCCAGACAACCGGCCGCGTCCTTCAGGAAGGTCAGGGCGGTATCGATTTCGGCGGCTTCGGCACGTAACAGCGCCTGATAGATGAATGGCGGCAACGCTGCCTGCTGGCGTTCTTCCAGCAACTGGGTGGCAAAGCCGTCATAGTCGTGCGCCGCCACCGCGCCGTACAAGGGATGATGCGGATAGCGACTCTGGATCAGCACTTCGCTGGGAGAACCGCCCTCTTTTTGCCCGGCGCGGCCGGCCCGGCCCGCAACCTGCATGAGCTGCGCGAACAGGCGCTCGCTGGCGCGGTAGTCATGCGAAAACAACGCCGTGTCCGGATTCATCACGCCGACCAGGGTCAGGCGTTTGAAGTCGTGCCCCTTGGCGACCATCTGCGTGCCGATCAGGATGTCCACCTCGCCGCGATGCACGCTGTCGAAAGCGTTCTGCGCCGCGCCCTTGAGTCGGGTCGAATCGGCATCGATGCGCAAGACGCGCGCCTCGGGGAACATCGCCTGCAAGCCTTCCTCGACGCGCTGGGTGCCGCGACCCAGCGGCTGCAGGTCAACGTTGCCGCAGGTCGGACAAGCTTTTGGAATATACAGTTCCAGGCTGCAATGGTGGCAACGCAGGCGCCGCTCCGGTTTGTGCAGCACCATGAACGAGGTGCAGCGCATGCAGTTGCTGATCCAGCCGCAGGCGTCGCAATTGAGCACCGGCGCATAGCCGCGCCGGTTGAGGAACAGCAGCGACTGCTCGCCGCGCTCCAGGCGCAGCTTCAGCGCCGCGACCAGCGTAGAGGTCAGGCCGTCGTTGGGGCGGTCGCGCTCCATGTCGATCATCTTCACGGTGGGCAGCACGGCGTCGCGCACTGCGCGTTCGCGCAGCTGCAGTTTGCGATAGCGCCCGGCTTGCGTGTGCTGCCAGGTTTCCAGCGACGGCGTGGCCGAGCCCAGCACTACCGGAATCCCCAGTTGATGCGCGCGCCACACCGCCAGGTCGCGCGCGGAATAGCGCAAGCCCTCCTGCTGCTTGTAGGACGGGTCGTGCTCTTCGTCGATGACGATCAGCTTGAGATGCGGCAGCGAGGACAGGATCGCCAGGCGCGTGCCGAGCACGATGCGCGCCTGGCCCTGATGCGCCGCCAGCCAGTTGAGCGTGCGCTCGCCTTCGGCCAGGCCGCTGTGCAGGCTGACCACGTGCACGCCGGGAAAACGCGCGCGGATATTCGATTCAAGCTGCGGCGTCAGGTTGATTTCCGGCACCAGCACGAGGATCTGTGCAACCTCGCCGACAGCTTCGCTTTGCGCCAGAATGCGCGCGGCCGCCTGCAGGTAGACCTCGGTCTTGCCGCTGCCGGTGACGCCATACAGCAGCAGCGGCGCAAAACCCTGCGCCGTGGCGATGGCGTCGACCGCCTCTTGCTGCTCGGGTTTCAGTTGCGGCGTATTGACGGGGCTGCCGTCATGGCCGGCGCTCAGCTTGCCCAGCTTTTTCAGGGCCCGATCCAATGCGGTCGTGGTGAGCATGCGCAGATTCTTGGGCAGGCCCGGAAGCGCGACCTCGCCCAGAGGACGCTGGTAATAATCGGCGGCGAAACTGCACAACGCCCGCCATTGCGCCGACAACGGCGACAGCTGGCTGCGCACGGCGATGACATCCTTGAGTTTGTCCGCCGGCACATCGGTCTGATCGGCCATCCCGACGATCAACCCCGCCACTTCGCGCCGGCCGAAAGGCACGATCGCCAGTTGCCCGACTTGCGGCTCGGCCTCGTCAGCACCGGCGCGCCAGCGATAGTCGAAAATCCTGTCAAGCGGGGTATCGAGTGCGATCTGAAGTATGCGTTGTTCCACGAACTTAATGTAATTCCTGAAAAGGTGACCTAACTAACGGTTTCATAACTACTTTTTCAGCTATCCACATAAGCTGTGGATAACTTTGTGCACAACTCGGCCTTGACAAGTTTTTCGCCAGTCTGGACGCGGGTTTCAATAAATTGCCTAAATCAAAAGCAAAATTTAGTTTGTTTAAAATCAAAGACTTATAAAAGCCAGGCGAGAACCTGAAAAAAAATTTTAATTTTTTATTATTGCCGCGCACAAAAGCAATTTTGTGCATAAGTCCCGATATTTCGCACCGAAACGGCATCGCAGCGAGATCGTTCGCACCAGTTTCTGTCAAGAAAAATTTGTCAGGCAACTCCTGACACGGTCGCAGGAATTCTAGAATGTTTCTCAAGTAGAACTTGAAAAGTATGCGTAACTCACGGTTTCATAAGTGCTTTTTCAACTATCCACAAATCCTGTGGATAACTTTGTGGGCAAGTCCCTCTTGACAGCCCCGCGGCCCACATTTCATGCGGGTCTCGATAGTTTGCACAAAACCGATGCAAGAAATAAACACATTTAAAATCAATGACTTGAGAGAAATCAAAATCCATCAAATTATAAATATGGATATGAATGATTCCTACTAAAAAAAGCGCCTGCTTTGTGCATAAGTGATGGCAAATTATTAAAATTCGCTCTTTTTGCATGCGCCCGGGTAGATTTCCCGCTTCCCGCAGGAATCTTCACCTTATTGGCGCAATTCCCGACTGATACTGTGGACAGCGTCCACCAGCACGGTCACGGCTTCGGGCGGCGTGAATTGCGAAATACCGTGCCCGAGGTTGAAGACATGGCCATTGCCGGCCGCCGGCTTGCCGAACGAAGTCAGCAACTTGCGCACTTCCGCCTCGATCTGCGCATGACCGGCAAACAGGACGTTGGGATCGAGGTTGCCTTGCAAGGCAACCTTGTCGCCGACCCGGCGGCGCGCATCGGCCAGATTGACCGTCCAGTCGAGACCGACGGCATCGGCGCCGATCGCGGCGATCTGTTCCAGCCACAGGCCGCCGCCCTTGGTAAAGACGATCGCGGGAATGGCGACGCCATCCTTCTCGCGCTTGAGCTGGCGCATGACGTCGGCCATGTATTGCAGGGAAAATTCCTGGTAAATGCCATCGGCCAACGCACCGCCCCACGTGTCGAAGATCATCACTGCCTGCGCACCGGCGTCGATCTGGGCATTCAGATAGGCCGCCACCGCGGCAGCGTTGGTCCTGAGGATGTGACGCATCAGATCCGGACGATCGTAGAGCATGGTCTTGACGGTGCGGAAGTCGTCCGAGCCGCCGCCTTCCACCATGTAGCACGCCAGCGTCCAGGGGCTGCCGGAGAAGCCGATCAGCGGCACGCGACCATTGAGCTCGGTACGAATTTGCGTCACCGCATCGAAGACGTACTGCAAGCTGTCCAGCTGCGGCGCCTGCAAAGCCATGACCGCTTTTTCGTCACGCAACGGACGCTCGAACTTGGGACCTTCGCCATCGGCGAAGTACAAGCCCAGCCCCATGGCATCCGGCACGGTCAGGATGTCCGAGAACAGGATGGCCGCATCCAGCGGATAGCGCTCCAGCGGTTGCAGCGTGACCTCGGTGGCGTAGTCGGGATTCTTCGCCAGTCCCAGGAACGAACCGGCGCGCGCGCGCGTGGCCCGGTACTCGGGCAAATAACGGCCGGCCTGGCGCATCAGCCACAGCGGCGTGTAATCGGTAGGCTGACGCAGCAAGGCGCGCAGGAAGGTATCGTTTTTCAGCGGAGCAAATTGAGACATGAGCGATCGTGTGGAGCAAGTCGGCAATCCGCTATTATCGCACCCAAACCGGAAATCAGATGTTCCGTACCGCCCGCCGACGCAATCATTTCGGCGCGGTGGATTGATGGCGGGAAACCTGCGTGATATCGTCTTCGCTCAATAAAATAATCAGGAGGATGACATGAAGAAATGGTTGATTGCATTTGGCTTGCTGTGCGCTTGCCTGTCTGTTCACGTAACGCAAGCTGCGCAAGTTGTGGAAAGCAGCCGCCTGGACGAGGTGCTCAAGAACGGCAAGCTGCGCGTGTGCATGACCGGCGATTACAAGCCGTTCACTTATTTCAGGACAGACAACAGCTTTGAAGGCATCGACGTCGATCTGGCGCAGTCGCTGGGCAAGGCGCTCGGCGTCGAAGTGCAGTTCGTCAAGACCGGCTGGCCGACGCTGATGAACGACTTCCTCGCCAAATGCGACATCGCCATGGGCGGCGTCTCGGTCACGATGGATCGGCTGAAGAAGGCTTCGTTTGCCGTGTCGCACATGGTGGACGGCAAGGCGCCTATCGTGCGCTGCGCGGATGCGGCCAAATTCCAGACGCTGGAGATGATCGACAAGCCGGCCACGCGCGCGATCTTCAATCCGGGTGGCACCAACGAACGTTTTGCGCGCGCCAACTTCAAGCAGGCGCAACTGGTCTTGCATCCGGACAACGTGACGATCTTCCAGCAGATTGTCGACGGCAAGGCCGACGTGATGGTGACCGACGCCAGCGAAGTACTGTGGCAGGCCAAGCTGCATCCAGAACTTTGCCCGATCAATCCGGACAAACCCCTGCAGTTTGCCGAGAAAGCCTTCATGCTGCCGCGCGCGGATGTCGCGTTCAAGGAATTCGTCGACGCCTGGATGCACATGCTGAAAGCGACCGGCGATTATGATCGCATGGTCAACAAGTGGCTGCATTGAGTTGATATTGAGTCGGTTGCGGTGAGTGAAGGATCATTCGCCGCTTCGTCGCAAACGGGGCCAACGGAGCCGCCTGACGCCGGGCGGCTTCTGCAAAACCGCCTGTCAGTTTGTCCTGCGATGGATTTTTCCGTCCAAGCCATCATCGATGGCGGCAACCAATTGCTCCGCCCACAGAACCACGCCCGACGCCGACGGATGGTATCCATCGACGGCCATCAGGGAGCGGTCGCGCGCATTGCTGTGCACCGGCACGAAAATCGTCTGCGGCGTCGTCGACGCCAGCGCTTGTGCCGCCGCACTCAGCGTGCTCGCCTTCAGCCCCAGGACATGCCGCAACGGTTGCGGCAAGGCCGGGAACAAATGCAGCGGCGGCACGCCGGCGATCACCAGCAAGTCGGGTCGCAGCCGCTGCCGCACCTGATCCGCCAGCGTCTCCAGATCCTGCCGATAGCGGGCGCTGCTGCGGAAAGCCGTACTGTCGTTCACTCCAAAAGCGATCAGCACCACATTCACTTTCTCGTCCGGCAATTGCGGCGCCACGTCGCGAAGGGCGTCCGACACCGTCGCGCCGTTCTTGCCGAAAGCCGCCCAGCTTACCGGGCGCTGCCATCGCGTCGCCAGCTTGTGCGCCAGTTGCGCGGTAATTGCCTGGTCCTGCGTCTCGACGCCGACACCTGCGACCGGTGATTCGCCGATGGCGAGCAGCGTAAAAGGAAGCGCTTCAGGCGATGCGATGTGCGAAGGCCTACAAATGCCATGACGTTCGCCTGCCGCTTCCGGCATGCGCGGCGTAACGCGCCGTGTGTGCCTGCCCTGCGCCAGCAGCCAGGGCAACAAGGGCAGCGCAAGAAGCTCCGGCAGCCAGCGTCGCATGCTTACTTGACCTTGAGGCCGGTGAGTTCTTCCTTGGCCGGCGGATAGGCCAGCTTCATGTCTTGCAGCGTCTCCAGCACGATGTTTGCAATCGCCAGGTTGCGATGCGTCTTGGAATTCGCCGGGATCACGTACCACGGCGCGTGGTCGGCGTCGGTGGCCTGGATCGCCTGGCTGTAGACCTTCTGATAGTCGTCCCAGCTCTTGCGCTCCTCCAGGTCCTGGATCTCGAATTTCCAGTGCTTGGTCGGGTCGTCGACGCGTTCCTGCAGGCGCAGGCGCTGCTCTTCTTTCGAGATGTGCAGGAAGAACTTCATGATGACCGTGCCGGTCTCGCTGAGCATGCGCTCGAAGTCGTTGATGTGCGCGTAGCGGCGCTTGCATTCCGCGGCGTCGATCCAGTCGTGCACGCGCGTGATCAGCACGTCTTCGTAATGGCTGCGGTTGAAGACGGTGAGCTCGCCCTGTTTCGGCACTTGCTGGTGGATGCGCCAGAGATAGTCGTGCTGCTTTTCCAGTGTGCTGGGCGCCTTGTAGCTGACAACGCGTATCCCTTGCGGATTGACGCCGCCGAACACGCCGTTGACGGCGCCATCCTTGCCGCTGGTGTCCATCCCTTGCAACACTACCAGCACTTTTCTGTCGTTGGCGGCGTACAGCGTGGCCTGCAATTCGCCGATCTGTGCGGCGATGCCCTGGACCTGCAATTTGTCGGCGGCCTTGTCGCCGCTGGACAAGGGTTTGAGGGCGGCGTTCTCGTCCTTGATGTCGATTTTCGTCGTCGCTCTGAATTGCTCGCGGATGCTCACACTTGTCTCCTTGATTGCGGGTGAATTCGGGTCATTCCAACTTTGGCAGTTCTTGGACTACAACACGCCGTGTGTCACTCCCATTGCATGATCGATCTTGATGCAGCGGTCCATGACGACGACCAGCCCTGCCGCCTGCGCCTTGGCTGCTGCGGCTTCGTTGACGATCCCCTGCTGCATCCAGACGCAGCCGGCGCCGATGGCGATCGCCTCGTCGACGATAGGCGGGATGTCGGCCGATTTGCGGAAGCAATCGACGATGTCGATTTTCAGGCCGGCGCCGGCAAGCGCCTGAGCTGCCTCCTGCAAATTCGCATGGCAATATTCGCCCAGTATCTGCGTGCCGGCGTACATGGGATTGACGGCGACGATGCGGTAACCCTGATGCTGCATGTAGGCGCTGACGTCATGGCTGGGGCGATCCGGGCGATTCGAGAGCCCGACGACGGCGATGATGGGCTTGGATGTGGTGCTTGCATGCATGGATGACGGCTTTCTTCCTGATCATGGGCGGAGCGAAGGGAGCATCTGAATCGACGCTGATCTTGCACAAGCCTGTGCATTGGCCCGATGCGCGCACTCCGGTGTTCCACTTTACCTCATCAACAATGAGCTTGCTGTGCTGTCGCCTGACTTCTCTTGCGCGCCTGGCGTACGCGCAAAGAAAAGGCTGCATGGAGAGGTATCCGAAGAGACGAATGTGTTTGGTGAAAAGCCTGGCGTGGCCGCCGGAAATAAAAAAGGCAGCCGAAGCTGCCCTTTTCATTGATGCTGATGACTGATCGCGAAATGCTTGCAGTGCCTGGCGAATTAACGCTTCTGACGCAGACGTTGAATCGCTGCCAATTGCGCCACCGCAGTCGCCAGTTCGGCTTGTGCTGCTGCGTAATCGATCTTGGAATCGCGATTTGCCAGTGCTTCTTCCGCGAGTTTCTTCGCAGCGCTTGCCTTGGCTTCGTCCAGATCCGAACCGCGGATTGCGGTATCGGCCAGAACGGTCACGGTGTCAGGTTGCACTTCCAGCAAACCGCCGGCGACGAAAACGAATTCGTCTTGCGCCTGGCCAGGAATCTTGATGCGTACCGCACCTGGCTTGATGCGCGTGATCAAGGGAGTGTGGCGAGGATAAATCCCCAGCTCACCCGCTTCACCCGGCAACGCGACGAATTCCGCCTCGCCGGAGAAGATTTCTTCTTCGGCGGAGACTACGTCAACGTGAATAGTATGTGCCATGTCGTTTCCTATCCGTTCAGCCGCCCCGCCCGGATTTCAGGCAAGGACGACATCACGAGAATCAAGAGATCTTAGTTGATCTTCTTGGCCTTTTCGATTGCTTCTTCGATCGTGCCAACCATGTAGAACGCTTGTTCCGGCAGGTGATCGAGTTCGCCGCTAGCGATCATCTTGAAGCCCTTGATCGTGTCTTTCAGCGAAACGTATTTACCTGGGGAACCGGTGAACACTTCAGCAACGTGGAACGGTTGCGACAGGAAACGTTGCATCTTACGTGCGCGGGCAACGATGAGCTTGTCTTCCGGAGCCAGTTCGTCCATACCCAGAATCGCGATAATGTCGCGCAATTCCTTGTAGCGTTGCAGAGTACCTTGAACAGCACGGGCTGTTTCGTAGTGCTCCTGGCCAACGACTTGCGGATCCAGCTGGCGCGATGTCGAATCGAGTGGATCGACCGCAGGGTAGATACCCAGCGAAGCGATGTCACGCGACAGAACGACGGTCGAATCCAAGTGGGCAAACGTGGTGGCAGGCGACGGATCGGTCAAGTCATCCGCTGGAACGTAGACGGCCTGGATCGACGTGATCGAACCGGTCTTGGTCGATGTAATACGCTCTTGCAGACGGCCCATTTCTTCAGCCAGCGTCGGTTGGTAACCCACGGCGGAAGGCATACGACCCAGCAGCGCGGACACTTCGGTACCGGCCAGTGTGTAACGGTAGATGTTGTCGACGAAGAACAGAACGTCCTTGCCTTCATCACGGAAACCTTCGGCGATCGTCAGACCGGTCAGCGCCACGCGCAGACGGTTGCCCGGCGGTTCGTTCATCTGACCGTAGACCATGGCAACCTTGGAGTTTTCCGGGTTTTCCAGATCCACGACCTTGGCGTCGGCCATTTCGTGATAGAAGTCGTTACCTTCACGGGTACGCTCACCGACACCGGCAAACACGGACAAGCCGCTGTGCGCCTTGGCGATGTTGTTGATCAGTTCCATCATGTTCACGGTCTTGCCCACACCCGCGCCGCCGAACAGACCAACTTTACCGCCCTTGGCGAACGGGCAAACCAGGTCAATCACCTTGATGCCGGTTTCCAGCAGTTCTTGCGATGGCGACAGTTCGTCGTATGCAGGAGCCTTGCGGTGGATCGTTGCCGTGTGCTCGTGGCTTACCGGACCGCATTCGTCGATCGGGTTGCCCAGCACGTCCATGATACGGCCCAGCGTGGCCTTACCGACCGGCACGGTGATGCCCTTGCCGGTGTTCTTGATTGTCATGCCGCGACGCAGACCATCCGAAGTACCCAGTGCAATGGTACGAACGACACCATCGCCGAGCTGTTGCTGCACTTCCAGCGTCAGTTCCGAGCCGTCCATCTTCAAGGCGTCGTAAATCTTAGGCATCGCGTCGCGTGGAAATTCAACGTCCACAACAGCGCCGATACACTGAACGATTTTGCCATCAGCCATTTTCGTTCCTTCAATATATAAAATTAAATACTGTTACGCATCTCTGCATTACGTCGTTAGACCGCTGCCGCACCGGCGACGATTTCGGACAGTTCCTTGGTAATCGCTGCCTGACGAGTCTTGTTGTACACCAACTTCAACTCGCCGATCACGTTACCGGCGTTATCGCTTGCTGCCTTCATCGCCACCATACGGGCCGATTGTTCGGACGCCATATTTTCAGCCACCGCCTGGTAGATCAGTGCTTCGACATAACGCACCAGCAACTCGTCCACCACGCTTTGCACGTCGGGTTCGTAGATGTAGTCCCACGAATGCGCGCCTTCGTCTGCCTGCAACTGGTCGCTCGAGAGCGGCAACAGTTGCTGCAAGGTTGGTTCCTGGCGCATCGTGTTGATGAATTTGGTGTAGACCAAATAGACCGCATCCAGCTTGCCTTCCTGGTAAGCATCGAGCAGCACCTTGACGGGGCCGATCAGCTTTTCCAGATGCGGCGTATCGCCGACCTGAACCACATGCGACACCACCTTGGCGCCGATACGGTTCAGGAAACCGAAACCCTTGTTGCCGATCGCAACGGTTTCGACTGCATTGCCTTGCGCTTCCAGTTCACGGATCTTCGCAGTGGTCAGACGCAGGGAGTTGGTGTTCATGCCGCCGCACAGACCCTTGTCGGTCGTGACGATGATGAAACCCACCTTCTTGGCGCTGTCCTGCTTGACCATGAACGGATGCGTATACTCCGGATTGGCCCGCGACAGATTGGAAGCGATATTACGAATCTTGTCACTGTAGGGACGTGCCGCATGCATCCGGTCCTGCGCCTTGCGCATTTTGGATGCAGCGACCATTTCCATCGCCTTGGTGATCTTCTTCGTATTTTCTACGCTCTTGATCTTGCCACGTATCTCTTTACCTGTAGCCATGAGATTGACTCCTTATAGCTTCAGTTGAGATTAGTACGCGCCGGATTTTTTGAAATCGGCAATCGCAGCAGCCAATGCCGCTTCAGCATCTTTATCGAGTTGCTTGGTGTCTTCGATCTTTTGCAGCAGGGCAGCGTGGCTGGTCTTCATGAAGCTGTGAACGCCTGCTTCGAATGCCAGCACCTTCTTGACGTCGACGTCGTCCAGGTAACCCTTGTTGACGGCGAACAATGTCACGGCCATCAGGGAAATCGACAGCGGCGAGTATTGCGACTGCTTCAACAATTCGGTCACGCGGGCGCCGCGGTCCAGCTGCTTGCGGGTTGCTTCGTCCAGGTCGGAAGCGAACTGCGCGAACGCAGCCAGTTCACGGTACTGCGCCAGGTCGGTACGAATACCGCCGGACAGGCCCTTGATGACCTTGGTTTGAGCAGCGCCACCGACGCGCGACACCGAAATACCGGCGTTGATCGCAGGACGGATACCGGCGTTGAACAACGATGTTTCCAGGAAGATCTGACCGTCGGTAATCGAAATCACGTTGGTCGGAACGAATGCGGACACGTCGCCGGCTTGTGTTTCAATGATCGGCAGCGCCGTCAGCGAACCGGTCTTGCCCTTGACTTCGCCGTTGGTGAACTTCTCAACGTAGTCGGGGTTGACGCGTGCTGCGCGCTCGAGCAGACGGCTGTGGAGATAGAACACGTCGCCTGGGTATGCTTCACGGCCTGGCGGACGGCGCAGCAGCAGGGAAACCTGACGGTAGGCAACCGCTTGCTTGGACAGATCGTCATACACGATCAGCGCGTCTTGACCGCGATCGCGGAAGTACTCGCCCATTGCGCAGCCGGAGTAGGCCGACACGTATTGCATCGCTGCCGATTCGGAAGCCGAAGCCGCCACGACGATGGTGTAATCCATCGCGCCGTGCGCTTCCAGCGAACGCACGATGTTCTTGATCGACGATGCTTTTTGACCGATCGCGACGTAGATACATGTCACGTTCTGGCCCTTTTGATTGATGATCGCATCAATCGCAACAGCGGTCTTGCCGGTTTGACGGTCGCCGATGATCAGTTCGCGTTGACCGCGGCCGATAGGCACCATCGAATCGATCGACTTCAGGCCGGTTTGCATTGGCTCGGAAACCGATTGACGCGCGATAACGCCAGGAGCGATTTTTTCGATCGGGGCTGTCAGCTTGGCGTTGACCGGACCCTTGCCGTCGATCGGCTGACCCAGCGCATTGACCACGCGGCCGCGCAGTTCGGGACCGATAGGCACTTCCAGAATACGGCCTGTGCACTTGACAGTGTCGCCTTCGGAAATGTGTTCGTACTCGCCCAGGATAACGGCGCCAACGGAATCGCGCTCGAGGTTCAGCGCCAGACCGAAAGTGTTGCCCGGGAATTCCAGCATCTCACCTTGCATCACGTCAGACAGACCATGGATACGGCAGATACCGTCGGACACGGAAATAACCGTGCCTTGATTGCGAATCTCAGCGGTATCGCCAAGGCCTTGAATCCGGCTCTTGATCAGCTCGCTGATTTCAGATGCGTTGAGTTGCATACTAACTCCTAAAAATTTTTCTATCGCTTAGGCTGTTACGCCAAGGCCCTGGCAATTAATTACGCAGCCAAAGCAACATGTAACTGTTGCAGCTTCGCGCGCACCGAGGTATCGAATACTTCGTCACCGACCACTACGCGCACCCCGCCGATCAAAGCATTGTCCACCTTGACGGTTGGCGTCAGCTTGCGACCGAATTTCTTTTCCAGCGTGGCGACCACATCCTTCAGCTGCGCATCGGACAATTCAAACGCGCTGGTGATTTCTGCATCAGCGGCGCCTTCCTGTGCGTTTTTCAGCGTATGGAATTGTGTGGCGATTTCGGGCAACAGCGTCAGACGGCCGTTCGCCACCAGTGCGCCGACGAAGTTTTGCGCTTCGACGCTCAATGGTGTTTTCAGAACGGCTGCAAACGTGGAAACAACCTGCGCATCCGACAGTGCCGGGTTTTGCGCAATTGCTTTCACGTCCGGATGCGCTGCAGCTTGTGCCATCTCGGAAACGAGATCGGCCCAGGCCGACAGGCTGCCGGCTTTGGCCACGCGGAACAGGGCTTCTGCATAAGGGCGAGCAATCGTTGCGAGTTCGGCCATATTACAGCTCTGTTTTCAGTTGGTTCAGCAATTCGGCATGCGCCGCTGCATTGACTTCACGCTTGAGGATCTGCTCGGCGCCTTTGACCGCGAGGGTCGCAACTTCGCCGCGCAAGCCTTCACGCGCTTTGGTCACTTGCTGCTCCGCATCCGCCTTGGCGTTGGCGATGATGCGCGCTGCTTCTTCGGAAGCGGTCTTCTTTGCTTCTTCAATAATCAGCTGAGCACGCTTTTCAGCGTCACCGATACGTTTCTGGCCTTCGTCGCGTGCTGTCGCCAGCTCTGCCTGAACGCGCTTTTCAGCGGCAGCCAGGTCAGCCTTGCCGCGGTCAGCCGCAGCCAAGCCGTCCGCAATCTTCTTCGCGCGCTCGTCGAGCGCCTTGATCAACGGCGGCCAAACGAATTTCATCGTAAAGCCGGCGAGGATGAAGAAGACCACGAACTGCGCAAACAATGTTGCATTTAAGTTCACGGTAATTTCCTTCTCAGAATATCGTGTGCCGAATCAAGCAATCCGGCAAAAGTGAGAATCGGCTATGCCGCCCGAATTACTTCGCGATGAAAGGATTTGCAAATGCGAACAACATGGCGATACCAACACCGATCAGGAACGCGGCGTCGATCAGACCGGCCAGCAGGAACATCTTGGTTTGCAGTGTGTTCATCAGTTCTGGCTGACGTGCAGATGCTTCGAGGTACTTACCGCCCATGATAGCGATACCGATACAAGCACCGATAGCACCCAGGCCAATGATCAAACCGCAAGCCAAAGCAACGAAAGAGACATCAGTCATGACAATTCCTTAGAAAGTTAAAAGTTAATACAAAAATCAAAAAACAAACCGAAAAGCTAAAACCGTACAGCAGCCTTGTTAATGCGCCTCATGCGCCTGGCCGAGGTAAACCAGTGTCAACATCATGAAAATGAATGCTTGCAGCAACACGATCAGAATGTGGAAAATTGCCCAGATCGAACCTGCGATGACGTGGCCGACAAAGCCGAACGCCGTAGCAGCCGAACCCAGCAATGCGATCAGCAAGAACAACAGCTCACCCGCATACATGTTGCCGAACAACCGCATGCCCAGCGACACGGTTTTTGCAGCAAATTCGATAATATTCAGCAGCAGATTGAAAGGCGCCAGCCAGATGCCGAACGGCGCAGCAAACAATTCGTGGACAAAGCCGCCCGCGCCCTTGATCTTGACGCTGTAATACAGCATCAGCGCCAGCACGCCCAGTGCGATGCCCAGCGTACCATTCAGGTCGGCGGTAGGAACGATGCGGTGATGGATTTCTTCCATGCCGAACAGACGCATGGCGCCCGACACCAGGTCGACCGGCAGAAAGTCCAGCGAGTTCATCAGGGCCACCCAGACGAACACGGTCAATGCGAGCGGGGCGATGAAAGTACGGTCGCCGTGCACGATGGCCTTGGATTGGTCCTCGACCATTTCGACGACCATTTCGACGAATGCCTGGAAGCGGCCGGGCACGCCCGAAGTCGCCTTGCGCGCAGCCAGATACATCAACAGGCAACCGAGCACGCCACAGAACACCGACCAGAAAATGGTGTCCATGTTGACGATAGAGAAATCGACGATCTTGCTTTGGTGTTGCGAAGAGAAATGTCCGAGATGGTGGACGATGTATTCTGAAGCTGTGGGCGCGTGATCGGCTGCGGTCATGGTCGATGTCTAAACAGTAAAATTAAGTAACTTTTAAGCACCACGATGAAGCTCAGCACAAATGCGAGCCAATTCACATCGCGATACAACCAAACAACTGCGCCCATGAGCGCAAGAGTCGTAGCAATCTTGATAAATTCCCCGAACAAAAACGTCATCGGGTCAGCCCCACCAGGTTTGCGAGCACTTGTATAGAGACGAAGGGCGAACAAAGCATTGGGAACGAAACAGCAAGTTCCTCCCAGCAGTGCCGACCACAACGCAGATACGCCGCCCAACAAACCAGCTGTACATGCAGCGACGACCATGGCCACAAGCTGCAGAAGGATGATGCGCAGCATATATATCCAATATCGTGCAAGCCGCACTCATTATGAGCAGACGGCGGTTTAGAAGCCCGGCGATTATAATTGCTTGCGTCAGGATTCGTCAAACTTTTAACGCACGATCAAGGCGTTATATCGTCAAGTTGCATGTCAGATGTGAGCTTTAACACACAGCTGCACAATGGGGCAAAATTGGGGAAATCGCGATTACCTGCAAGGTAATGCGGACGACTACGAAGATCACCGAATAATCTGACACCCGACTGACAAAAACGCGATCATTCGGCAAGAAAAACGATAACTAAAATACAGACGAGACCATTGTTTGAATCGCAACACGTCAGGTTGGCGCGGCTGGCGGGGATCGAACCCACGACCCTTGGCTTCGGAGGCCAATACTCTATCCACTGAGCTACAGCCGCATCGGACGCGAACGTCGAAGAGGGATGAAGGATACAGTTTTTCCCCTTGCGCGTCCACGCATGGCAACTATTTTCCGTTCCCAACGAATTACATTGTGTCTATAATCTAAGGTTGGGCGAGACAACGCTTCTCTAAACAGTAATAGACACTGATTTGCAGCACAAAATCAGGATAACGCTTTCGAAGAATATTGCACTGAGGGAACTATGAGCGACGCACATCAAGAACACGAATCCGCAATCAAGACGCCAAAACAACTGATTGCCGCTGTATTGGCCGGTTTTCTGGTCCCCATCGTCTGCATCGTACTCCTGGTGCAATATGTAACGAACGCTCAAAAGACCGGCGCCGGTTCGGCCAGTCAGACGCCTGAGATGGTCGCTGCCCGCATCAAGCCGGTGGCCGACGATGGATTCACCTTCCGCGACGCCAGCGCACCGAAACAACTGCTGAGCGGCGAAGAAGTATTCAAATCCACCTGCGCCGCCTGCCATGCCGCAGGTATTGCCGGCGCCCCCAAGGTTGGCGATCCGGCTGCATGGAAAGCACGCATCGGCGAAGGTTACGAAAAACTGCTGTCGCATGCGCTCAACGGCCTCAACGCGATGCCAGCCAAAGGCGGCAATCCTGATCTGGATGATGTCGAAATCGCCCGCACCGTGGTCTACATGGCCAATCAATCCGGCGCCCAATTCAAAGAACCTGCCACCCCGGCTCCTGCTGCCCCGGCAGCGGATGCTGCAGCAGCACCGGCAACAGAACCAAAGAAATAATCGGTCGTCGCTCATCTTGCGCGGCCAGATCGCGCTGATGTCGGCATCAAAAAAAGCCCCGCAATGCGGGGCTTTTTATTGCTGTCGCTGAAATCGTCTTGAAAGACTCAATCAGCAGCCAGGTCCGATCAACGCTGCTGCGGCTCCGCGACGAAGATTTCAACGCGACGGTTTCTGGCGCGATTGGCTTCCGTGGTGTTTGCCACCAACGGCTCATGCGAGCCGCGGCCATCGATATTGAAACGTCCCGGCGAGACGCCGCGCGCGGTCAGGTAATCTCGCGTACGGGCAGCGCGTTCCATCGACAGGGGATTGTTGATGGCGTCGCTGCCGGTGTTGTCGGTGTGGCCGATGATGGTCACTGTTGTCGCCTGGTTTTCGTTCAGCGTGGCGGCAAACTTGTCCAGCACGGAACGGAAGTTAGGCTGAATGTCTGCGCGACCGGTATTGAAAGAAATGTCGCTCGGGATTTCCAGCTTCAGACGATTATCCTGGGTCTGCGTGACCTGCACGCCGGTACCCTGGGTTGCCTGCTCCATGGCGCGCTTTTGATTTTCCATGTGCGTCGACCAGACATTACCGATCACCGCGCCAAGCCCGGCGCCGATAGCTGCACCGGCAACAGTACGGCCGCCGCCACCGCCGCCAGTGGCCGCTCCGAGGATGCCGCCGAGACCTGCACCTACGCCGGCGCCGGTCGCCGTGCCGCGCTGAGTGGCCGACATGTCGGCGCAACCGGTTGCAGCAAGGGTCAGCGCCAATGCTCCGATAGTCAATTTACGCATATTCGTTTCCTTCTTTCTTCTTTATTTATTGGCGACAAGCACGGATGTTCGTCGCCGGAGATCATGCACTTTCGATGCGATTATTCGCCATCCGGCGTGGAAGCCTCCCGAGAGTCCGGGGTCGCTTCCGCACTGCGCGCCCTGTCCTGCCTGCGCGTCAGATAATAGGCGAAGGCCGCACCGGCGCTGATGACGGTGCCGTACAACAGCGGCTTGCGCAGATAGCGCTTGGAGATCAGCGAAATACCGCCGATCAGCAACGGCGACAAGGATTGCAGGTTGCCGCCGCCCTTGCCGGAAAATGCGCCGGCGAGGGTCGACGACACCGCGCCGACGATGCGATTGAGCGCGCCCTTGGCCAGCGATTCGGCATTCAGGTTGGCGCGCACGGTGCTGCGCCCTTCCAGGATGCCGATACGGAACAACGCGCCTTCCGCAAGCAATCTGCGCTTGCGTTCTTCCAGCGGGACATCGGGTTTCCAATCGGTTTGCGCCATGATTTCCCTTTATAGCAAGGCGTCGCGGTCTTTGCGCAGCTCGGCCATGGTGGCGGGCAGGGACAACTTGCCCTGGCGCAGAATGGTATAGGCGTACCAGATGATGACGGCGGTCAGCGCGGTGAAGAAGATGCCGAATGCAATGAGCACCTTCCAGCCCCAGGAATCCCAGGCAAGGTAGACCGCCAGCACCGTCCAGAACGCCACCGCGAACCACAAAGCAATCGCTGCGAGCGTGAACAGCGTCAGGAACCTGATCAGATTGCCGCCGATCTCGGACAGCTCAAGGGAAGCCAGTTCGATGCGGTTGATAATCAGACCAAGAAGATTCCTGGCGATGCCCAGCAATCCGGCCGTCAATCCGGAATTGGCCGGTTGAGCCTGCTCGTGTTTGTGATCCATGTCGGTTCCGATGCGGGCGGCGTTTATTTGCTGCGACCGATGACCAGGCCGACCAGCAAACCGACGCCGGCTGAAATCGCCACGGCGCGCCATGGGTTTTCGTGGACGTAGTCGTCGGTGCGGGCGGCGACTTCCTTGCCTTTTTCGATGGCTACCGCCTGTGCATTCTGGGCAGCCTCGACAGCGGCCTCCAGCATGGTCAAACCCTTGCTTCGCAGCTCATCGGCTTTGTCGCCGGTGGCGGAGGCAGCTTCGCGGAACAGTTCTTGCGCATCTTTGACCAGAGTTTTCATATCGTTTCTCACTGTTTTATAGGCAGACTTTGTCATGGGGAATTCTCCTTTTTTGAAATGCTCAGGCGGGTGAAAGCGATGCATGCGACCGACTTGACGGCCAACCGGTATAGCGTCATCCCAAGCATGGCGTTACGGAAAAATAACGCCGATACGACTACGTTGACGACATTGCGTGCTGTCCGGCCCTCCGATTTCATCCGCAACACCGGTAAAAAACTCAGCAACGCAGGCTCTTTTGATAGCTTCTCTCTATAAACGTTCAATTCCGCCAATATCAGAAGCGCGTCTCGCGCGCCGTCCGCAGGAAGCTGTCGAGGATGGGCATGCAATCCAGCAATTCGGAGCCGCCGGCGCGGTGGAACTCCGGATGCCACTGCAAGCCCATGACAAACGGCGCCTTGCGATAGCGGATCGCTTCCACGATGTTGTCGTTGCCCGATACGGCCTCTACCGAAAGGTCGCGTCCGAGGTCCTTGACCGCCTGATGGTGAATGGAATTGACCAGTGCGCTTTGCGTATTCACCAGCGATGCCAGCGTCGAGCCGGCCGGGAAAGTCAGCTCATGGTAATTGCTGTCGTACAAATCGTTGACGTGGGCGATCGCCGTCGGCACGTCGGTCGCGATGTCCTGATACAGCGTGCCGCCGAAAGCGACATTGATCAACTGGCAACCACGGCAAATCCCCAGCACCGGCTTGCCGGCTTCGATGAATTCGTGCAGCAGCTCCAGTTCGTACATGTCGCGCACGCGGTCGCCGTTCCATTCGGGCCGGGTTGCCGCCTCGGCATAGCTTTGCGGCGATACGTCGGCGCCGCCCTGCAACACCAGTCCGTCCAGATGCTTGGCATAATCGCGCAGGCGGATATTGCTGGGATGGACCAGGCCGTTGGTATTGACGGTCGGGATCATGAACACCAGCACGTCGCGCGACATCACCCATTGCGCGATCGATTCTTCAAGATATTGCAGGGTCTTGCCGCGCAAACCCTTGGCGCCGGTTTCCGGATGGAAGATGCGGGCCGAGATGCCGATCTTGAGCGTGCGCTGCATGATGCGGCGACCGGCCTTGTCCGACATCGCCTTGAAACGCGCCGCCAGCAGCTTCCAGGTTTGCGCCCAGGGCGTTTCCAATGGCGGCGGGGAGAATGACGGGTAATGTGGTTGCTGCGGTGTCGCCTGCGCTGCAGGCTGAGGCGTTGACTGAGCGCCAGGCTGTGCCGCGCCCTGGCGCGGCGGTGGGGGAGCACTCGACTGATTGGCTTCGGAATCGCTAATATCGGACATGGCGGCTATGTAGAGTTGAAATCAATGGCGGTCCAGATGCAACACCCGCGAACAGGATTGCCAAAGTATAAGCGCATTGATTTGATTTTGGCACCTTGGCGATGCCCGCTTCATGGAATGCATGGAGCAGCGCAGTGATTACTCCTGTCTTTGCTTTCGTTTCTGCTCCTGCTTTTATCTCCATGAATCCAGACAGCAAAGACGCAATATATGTTCCAATCTCCCCTGACTTCTTTCATCCTCAGGCATGCTCCACCATGACCACTTCACGCATCCTTATCCTCTACGCGCATCCGGGCGGCGAGCACTCCTACACCAACCGCCTCATGATCGAAGCGGCCCGCAGCTTGCCGCAGGTGCGCATCCACGATCTGTACGAGTGCTATCCCGACTTCCATATCGACGTCGAATACGAACAGGCCCAGTTGCGTGAAGCCGACCTGGTCGTACTGCACCATCCGATTCACTGGTACAGCATGCCGGCGCTGCAAAAGGAATGGATCGATCTGGTGCTGCAACGCGGATGGGCTTTCGGCCCCGGCGGCGATGCCTTGCGCGGCAAGGATTTCTGGCTGGTCGCGACCACCGGCGGCGATGCCGACGCCTATCAGGAAAGCGGACGGCACGGCCATCCGTTTGCCGATTTCCTGCCGCCTTACCAGCAGACCGCGCGCCTGTGCGGCATGCGCTGGCTGGAACCGAACATCCTGCATGGCGCCCACCATCGGAGCAAGGAGGCGTTGACCATGCATGCCGCCAACTACCGCGCCCTGCTCGACAGCTATCCCGACTGGCCTGCCGCCGCTTCCCAATAAAGCCACCGACCAAGATCAACCATACAACGACACCATGGAACAACATCTGCTCAATCCGCTGATCTACCTGCTGGCGGCCGTCATCGCCGTACCGATTGCCAAGAAGTTGGGACTCGGCGCCGTGCTCGGCTACCTGCTCGCAGGCATCGCCATCGGTCCATGGGGGCTTGGTCTGATCAGCGAGGTCGAAGACATCCTGCACTTCTCCGAATTCGGCGTGGTGCTGCTGCTCTTCCTGATCGGACTGGAACTCGATCCGAAACGCCTGTGGTCGCTGCGCCAACGCATCTTCGGCTGGGGCGGCGCGCAAGTCGTACTGGTCAGCCTGGCGCTGTTCGGCGCGGCGCTGGCCTGCGGCATCGACTGGCGCGTCGCGCTGATCGGCGCGCTCGGCATGTCGCTGTCGTCCACCGCGATTGCGCTGGCGACGCTGGGCGAGCGCAAGCTGAGCGCGACACCGGCAGGCTCGGCCGGCTTTGCGATTTTGCTGTTCCAGGATATCGCCGCGATCCCGATGATGGCGGCGGTGCCGCTGCTTGGCGTGGCCGTCGCGCAAGGCAGCGGGCAAGGCTGGCTGCACACCGGACAAGTGGTTGCCGTGATCGCGCTGCTGATCTTCGGCGGTCGCTTCCTGATCCGTCCCATCCTGCGCATCATCGCCAAGACCGACATGCGCGAAATCTTCACCGCCTTCGCGCTGTTGCTGGTGATCGCCACCTGCCTGTTGATGCAATCGGTCGGCATGTCGATGGCGCTCGGCACCTTCCTGGCCGGCGTGCTGCTGGCCGATTCGGAATATCGCCACGCGCTGGAAAGCGACCTGGAACCGTTCAAGGGCCTGCTGCTCGGCCTGTTCTTCATCGCCGTCGGCATGTCGGTCGACTTCGGTATTTTCCTTGAACAGCCGTGGCTGATCCTCGGCCTCGTTGTCGGCTTCCTCGTCATCAAGATCGCGGTGCTGTTCGGCCTGGCCAAGGCCTTCCGCATCCCGCGCGACCAGCAGGTATTTTTTTCCTTCCTGTTGTCGCAAGGCGGTGAATTCGCCTTTGTGGTGTTCGGCGCCGCCGCCACGGCGCAGGTGCTGACGCCGCGCATCTCATCGATCCTGGTCGTGGTCGTCGCGCTGTCGATGGTGATCACGCCATTGCTGCTCTTGCTGCATGACCGCGTGCTGCTGCCGCGTCTGCTGGCCAAAGGCAAACGCGCCGAAGACGAGATAGAACCGCAAGACAATCCCGTGATCATCGCCGGCTTCGGCCGCTTCGGCCAGATCGTCGGCCGCCTGTTGCACGCCAACGGCATCGGCCTGACAATTCTCGATCATGATCCGGACCAGATCGAATCGCTGCGCAAGTTCGGCTTCAAAGTGTTCTATGGCGACGCCACACGCATCGACCTGCTGCGCACTGCCGGCGCCGACAAGGCGCGGCTGCTGCTGATTGCCATCGACGACGCGCCCGCCAGCCTGCAACTGGTGGAAGCGGTACAACGCGCCTTCCCGCATCTGAAGATCGCAGCACGCGCGCGCAACGTCACCCACCTGTACGACCTGATGGATCGCGGCGTCACCGTGCTGGAACGCGAAACCTTCGAAAGCGCCCTGCAAATGGGACGCCAGGTCCTGCGCCAGCTCGACTTCGGCGCCTACCGCGCGCATCGTGCCGCGATGAAATTCCGCGCCCACAATATCGAGACGCTCAACAAGCTGTATCCGCACTACAAGGACCAGCAGCAGCTGGTGTCGATGGCGGTGCAGGCGCGCGAAGAACTGGAAGCCATGTTCGCCAGCGACAAGGACGCCATCGCCAGCGGCGACAAACATCGCTGGGATTGATGCTGAAATAAAAAAGGCCGGACAAAACTTCTGTCCGGCCGTCCTGCCCACTTCACTTATTTACTGCACTTACTACACTTGCTTACTGCAACTGCCACTACACCCACGAGAAACACCGTTTAATTCAGATACACCGGCACGAAGATCTTGTCGTCGCCGCGTTCCACCAGCAAGGCAACGCTCTTGCCGGCCTTGCTCACCAGGCTGCGCAACTGTTCGACGCTGGTCACGGCATTGCCGTTGAGCGACAGGATCACGTCGCCGCTCTGGATGCCGGCAATCGCTGCCGGACCGTTGACGTCTTCCACCACGAGGCCGCCATGCACGCCGATCTGCTGTTGCTCGTCCTTGTCCAGCGGACGCACCGCCAGCCCCAGGCGACCTTGCTGCTCGGCGCCGTTTTTACCTGAAGTATCTTTCGCCACCTTCATCTCGCCCACCACCACGTTCAGCGATTTGATCGAACCATTGCGCATGACGTCCATCTTTTGCGTCGTGCCCGGCGTCGCATCGGCGACCAGTGTCGGCAAGTCGACCGAATGATCGATAGGCTGGTTGTTGAAGCGCAGGATCACGTCGCCCGGTTGCACGCCGGCTCTCTCGGCGGGACTGCCCTTCTCGACCGAACTCACCAGCGCACCCTCGGATTTCTTCAGTCCGAAGGACTCCGCCAAGGCCTGATTCACTTCCTGCACCGAGACGCCGAGACGGCCGCGCGTTACCTTGCCGTGCTGGACCAGCTGCTGCTCCACTTTCATCGCCACGTCGATAGGAATCGAGAACGACAAACCCTGGTAGCCGCCGGTCTGGCTGTAGATCTGCGAATTGATGCCGACCACTTGCCCCTTCAGATTGAACAGCGGTCCTCCCGAGTTACCGGGGTTGACCGCGACGTCGGTCTGGATGAACGGCACGTAGTTGTCGTCCGGCAGGCTGCGCGACTTGGCGCTGACGATGCCGGCGGTCGCGGTGTTGTCGAAACCGTAGGGCGAACCGATCGCCAGCACCGGCTCGCCGACTTTCATCAGTGCCGGATTGCCGATCTGCACCGTCGGCAAATCCTTGGCCGCAATGCGGATCACGGCGATGTCGCTCTGCTTGTCCACGCCCAGCACCTTGGCCTTGAATTCGCGACGGTCGGTCAGCTTGACCGTCACTTCCTGCGCGCCGTCAACGACGTGGGCATTGGTCAGAATCAAACCGTCGGAATTGATGATGAAACCGGAACCCAGGCCGCGCATGATTTGCGGACTACGCGGTTGCTGCTGGAACTGCGGTCCGAAACGTTTGAAGAATTCGTAGAACGGATCATTGGGATCGATCTCGGCAGCCTGATCGGTATTGCGTTGCGCCTTGCCGGTGACGCTGATGTTCACCACGGCAGGACCGGCGCGCTCGACGATGCCGGAGAAATCGGTCGGCGTCGCCAGCGAGGAAGTTGCCGCCGCCAGCGGCGCGGCAGCCTGCGCCGGTAAATTGGCAGCCTGTGCGGCAGGAATGTCGGCGCCGCGGAAATACACATAACTGCCGCCGACGATAGCGGCCAGCATGACGGCGAGCGTATTGCGAACAAAGACGGTACGGCGATTCATGGAGCACTCCTTGCAGTATGGGTAACCTCTCACCCGATGGAATGCATCGTAGATCGCGAAAATTAAGACAGACTTAAGGAAACAAATTGTTACAAGAGTCGCATGACGACTTGCGCCTGCAAACCCTTGGCGGTGTTTTGCAGCGACACCGTGGCGTCGTGCAAATCGGCAATCTGCCTGACGATGGCCAGGCCGAGGCCGCTGCCGAGCACCGTCAATTGAACGTTGTCGGCGCGATAAAAACGATCGAATACGCGCGCCAGATCCTTCTCCGGAATCCCCGGGCCGCTATCCTGAATCGTCACCGTCACACTATCGTCCTGCGCCTGCATGGAAACGTCGACGGTACCGCCGGACGGACTGTATTGCACGGCGTTCGACAGCAGATTGCCGAACAGGACGCGCAAGGCGTCGGCATTGCCGGCGACCTTGCCGCCGATCTCTTCGACGATGCCGAGATCGATGCCTTTGTGTTCCGCCAACGGCGACAGATCGAGCACGACGCTGCGCAGCAGCGCCGCCAGTTCGACCGGCGCATGCTCCTGCACGCCCGGCTCTTGGCGCGCCAGCGTCAGCAACTGATGCACCAGATGGGTGGCGCGCTCCAGGCCATTTTTCAGATCGGCGAAAGCAGCGCGGCGCTCGTCATCGTTGCCGGCACGCTCCGCCAGTTGCGCCTGCAAGCGCAAGGCCGTCAACGGCGTGCGCAGCTCATGCGCGGCATCGGCGACGAACGCGCGTTGCGCCTGCATCGCTTGTTGCAGGCGATCGAGCAAATCGTTGAATGCCTGCGTCAGCGGACGGATTTCCTGCGGCAGGCTTTGATCGGCAATCGGCGTCAGCGTGTGCATGTCGCGCGACTGCACGTCGGCCGCCGCGCGCCGTACCGGCGCCAGTCCATGGCCGACCGCCACCCAGACCAGCGCTCCAAGAAAAGGAAACAGCAACAGCAAAGGCATCACCGTCTTCACCGCCATCTGCGCGGCGACCTCCTTGCGCGCGCTCTGCGGCTGCGACACCTGCACCACGGTATTGCCGATCTGCGCACTGTAGACGCGCCACATGCCGCCCGGACCCGGCACGTCGACAAAACCGAGTTCGGCCTGCTGCGGCATGACGCTGCGCGAGTGCGAGTGATAGATGACGGTGCCGGTGCTGTCCCAGATCTGCATCATGATTTCGTCGTCGAGGCCGGGCAAATCCTGTCCCGGCGCAATCGGCGCAAACGCCTGGCGCGGCAGCGACGCGGCGATCTGGCGCATCTGGTAATCGAAGATGTCGTTGGCTTCGTCGCGCGCCTGAAAGTACAGCACGATGCCTGCCAGCAAAATGCCGCCGCTCAGACCGACCGCGAGCCATAGCAAAAGTTGTCGTCGTATCGAATTCATTTGGGAACCAGATAGCCAATGCCGCGCACGTTTTTGATGAAGTCGCTGCCGAGTTTTTTGCGCAATGCATGGATGTGCACTTCGACGGCATTGCTGTCGATGCTGTCTTCCCAGCCGTACAGTTTTTCTTCCAGTTGCGCGCGCGACAAAACGACGCCCGGACGATCCAGGAAAGCGCGCAGCAAAGCGAATTCGCGTGCCGACAAGTTCACCGGCCGTCCTTGCAGGAACACTTCATGCGTGGCCGGATTCAGCGTCACTTCGCGCACCTGGATCAGGCTGTCGGCGCGGCCCGACTGCCTGCGCAATAAGGCACGCATGCGCGCCGAAAGTTCTTCGAGGTCGTAAGGTTTGATCAGATAGTCGTCGGCGCCGGCATCCAGCCCGGCAACGCGATCGGCCACGGCGTCGCGCGCGGTCGTGATCAGGACGGGAATAGTGTTGCCGCCGGCGCGCAGCGTCTGCAGCACCACCAGGCCGTTCTTTTGCGGCAGGCCGAGATCGAGCAGGACCATGGCGTACTCCTCCTGCGCCAGAGCCAGTTCGGCCGCTTTGCCGTCCTGCACCCAGTCGATGGCAAAACCGTCCTGGCGCAGGCCCTTGCGCACCGCCTCACCCACCATCAGATCGTCTTCGACCAGCAGGATGCGCATGTCGGTTTCCTAGAGGAAGCGCGCCAGCAAGAACACCACCAGCGAGATCAGGATGGTCGATGCAAACGGCAGAGAGAACACGCGCCCGAACAGCTTGAAGCGCAGATCGCCCGGAAGACGGCCGATGCCGAGTTTTTCCAGCCATGGCAACAAACTGGAAAAAACGATGACAGCGAGAAAAATGACGACGACCCAACGAATCATGTGCGGACTCTTGTTGTTTTGTTCATAGACGATGACTGCGGTCGTGCGCGTACAGACGCTGCGGCCAGTCGATATGTTTGCCCACGGCCAGCACCTTGAACAACTCGCCCATCTCGGCCGGAGAAATCAGTTTTTGCACCGCATTGGCCTGCGGCAGGTAAGCGCGCGCCTGCTCGGGCGGCGTGCGCAACAGCAGATCGCCGATGCCGGCACTGAGCAGGAAGGCCGCCTGGCTGGTATATCCCAGTACATCCAAGCCGCCGTCGATCGCCGCCTTCGCCATGGCGGTGAAATCGACGTGCGCGGTCACGTCCTGCAAACCCGGCAGGTAGAAGGGATCCGGATGCGCGTGATGGCGGTAATGGCACATCAGCGTGCCTTGACCACGTTCATGCAGATAGTACTCATGCGCGGGGAATCCATAATCGAACAGCAAGGCGGCGCCCTTTCCGTCTTGCAACATCGCGCCCAGCGATTGCATGAAACCGGCGGCGATCGGATGCACTTCGCTCAGGTAGCCGGGAGGCAGCGCGTCGGCCTCGGGAATCTGCGCCACCAGGCCGGCGTCGCAGGCGCGGTCGGAAAAAGCGAAGGCGCCTGCGGCGTCCAGCGCGACACCGCGCTCCAGCCAGCCGTGCTCGCCGCGCACGACCAGTTGCACCGGCATGGCATCGAGCACCTCGTTGCCGATCACCACGCCGGAGAACGATGCCGGCAGGCTGTCGAGCCAGCGCACTTGCGGGAAATCGCGCAGCGTTTCCTGTTGTCGCGCGCGCAACTGTGTCGAAATCTCAACGATGAAATAATGGGTCGGCAGACGACCTGCCGTGCGCAACTCGCTCAGGATGTCGAAAGCCAGTTTGCCGGTGCCGGCGCCGAACTCCATGATGGCGGCGTCGGTCTGCTCGAACAATTCTGTCGCCAAATGCGCCAAAGTTGCGCCGAAAAGCGGCGAAATTTCCGGCGCGGTTGTAAAATCACCCTCTTTGCCCAATTTGGCGGCGCCGCCGCTGTAATAACCCAGTCCGGGCGCATACAACACCAGTTCCATGTAGCGTGCGAATGAAACCCAGCCATCGCTGCGCCGGATCTCGTCGGCGATCAGATGCTGGAGGGAGCGGGAAGCGGCAAGCGCGTCGGCGGATGGTTCGGGTAATTGCAGTTGCATGGGCGGTATTGTATTTGAAATACGTCGCAGCCTTGCTCCTGCGTCCGCCCGGCGGCGGCCGGCTCGTCCGCTTTTGTCCGTTTTGCCCGAATTTACTGAACGATTTGCCAACGGATCGGCCAACCGCCTGGCCCGGATCCATCTGTTTCTGATGATATGAATGCCATGACTTCCTCACGCCAACAAGTCGCACTCGTCACCGGCGCCGCCAGGCGCATCGGTCGCGTGATCGCGCTCGCGCTGGCGCGCGACGGCTGGGATATCGCCGTGCACTACGGCCAGTCGCGCGATGAAGCGCTGGCGGTCGTCAATGAAATCACCGCCCTGGGCCGCCGCGCCGTTGCACTGCAATGCGAATTGGCGGATGAAGCCGAGGTACGCTCGCTGATTGCTCAGGCGCAACAGCTGGGACCAGTGGCTTGCGTGGTGAACAACGCCTCCCTGTTCCGCAACGACCAGGCGGACAGTTTCACCATGGACGCGCTGGACCTGCACATGCGCGCCAATGTCGGCGCACCGGTGTTGCTGGCGCAAGCCTTGTACGAGGCGACGCCCGCCGATGGGCAAGCCGTGGTGGTGAACCTGCTGGACCAGAAGCTGTACAATCCCAATCCCGATTTCCTGTCTTACACCTTGTCCAAGGCGGCGCTGCAAAGCGCCACCACCTTGCTGGCGCAGGCGCTGGCGCCGCGCGTCCGGGTGGTCGGCGTGGCGCCCGGCATCACCATGGCATCGGGCGACCAGAGTGCGGCGGAGTTCGAAAAAGCGCATCGCGTCACGCCGCTGGGAAAAAGCAGCACGCCGGAAGACGTCGCCGCCGCGGTCTGTTTTGTCGCTGTGGCGCCGGCCATTACCGGCACGACGATTCTGGTGGACGGCGGCCAGCATCTGATACCGCTGCAGCGCGATGTGATGTTCCTGGCCAAATAGCCAAGCCCGCTGCCCAATTATTTTGCACAGGCCGGCAAACCGGTCTTTACCTTTCTTTTCGGAAATTATGTTCTCTCTCTATCACCCAGCCTTAAACGATTGCCGCCGCCTATTCCTGCGCAACTATGAAGTGCTGATCAACATCGGCGTGCATGAATTCGAAAAGAAAGGCGAACAACGCATCCTGGTCAATGTCGACCTGTTCATCCCACTGGCCATGTCGACGCCGGAAAAAGACCAGTTGCACGAAGTCGTCGACTACGACTTCATCCGCAGCACCATCGCCAATCGCATGGCGCAAGGCCATATCCATTTGCAGGAAACGCTGTGCGACGACGTCATCAAGGCCATGCTGGCGCATCCCAAGGTGCGCGCCGTTCGCGTTTCCACGGAGAAACCCGATGTCTATCCGGATTGCGATTCGGTCGGCGTGGAAGTCTTCCGCATCAAAGAAGCAAACTGACTACTTTATTCGCAGGACCCAAGATGAACGATCTGCTCGAACACGCAAAACTCGCCGAAGATGCTTCGGTCGCCCCGGACGCCACGCCGGCAACGCCGGCAACCGCGACGTCGGTCAAACAGGCCGAGAAAATCGCCTACGAAAACAACAAGCTGCACAAGCGCCTGTGCCGCCTGACCGGCCAGGCCATCGGCGACTACAACATGATCGAGGACGGCGACAAGATCATGGTCTGCCTGTCCGGCGGCAAGGACAGCTACGCCCTGCTCGACATCCTGCTGACCCTGCGCGAGCGCGCGCCCATCCATTTCGACATCATCGCCGTCAACCTGGACCAGAAGCAGCCGAATTTCCCGGCCGACGTGCTGCCCGCCTATCTGGAAAAACTGGGCGTGGCGTATCACATCGAAAACCAGGACACCTACAGCATCGTCAAACGCGTCGTGCCGGAAGGAAAGACCACCTGCGCGCTATGCTCGCGCCTGCGCCGCGGCATTTTATACCGCGTTGCAACAGAACTGGGCGCGACGAAAATTGCCCTGGGACATCATCGCGACGACATCCTGGAAACCTTCTTCCTGAACATGTTCTTCGGCGGCAAACTCAAGGGCATGCCGCCCAAACTGCAGTCCGACGACGGCAAGCAGATCGTGATTCGCCCTTTGGCTTATGTGAAGGAAGCCGACCTGACCCGCTATGCCGAGGTCAAGGAATTCCCTATCATTCCGTGCGACCTGTGCGGCAGCCAGGAAAACCTGCAACGCAAGCAGATCAAGGGCCTGATGCGTGAATGGGAAAAGAAATTCCCGGGCCGCGTCGACAATATTTTTGCTTCGCTGTCGACCGTGGCGCCATCCCATCTGATGGACAGGAATTTGTTCGATTTCGCCAATCTGAAAGCAACCGGCATCGCCGATGCGGATGGCGATATCGCCTTCGATGAAGATCCTTGCGCCACGAGCAACCCTACTGCGCAGAATGTCATCTCGCTGCATCCCGCCGATTGATGCCGATTAAGTTCGCCGCGCAAATCCACGCGGGACAAGCCCGCGTGCTTTTTCCCGGCGACACATGTAAATAAAATTTACAAAGCCGATAGTCGCACGGATTAGATGCCAAATACCCTCCTGATCATCGCTTGAAGCGACTGAGCATCATGATTTAATTTGCTCGTCGGATACGTAATTCGCATCATTTTTTGAAATGCGTACCCGGACGACGATATCAATCAAATCAAGAAAGTCGCGACAGCCGCAGGGGGCTGAGGTAGCAAACCTCAGAAAAGGAAGCCGGATATTCAGGACTTCCTCCGCCGTGATGGATAGCATCCACACCTCTGCACATGCCCGACACTGCTTATTTCGTGCATGAGGAAGTTTGATGGCAGCACAATTCTGGCGCGACAAGCGCGTCTTCATTACCGGCCACACCGGCTTCAAAGGTAGCTGGCTGACTTTATGGCTGCACCGCTGGGGCGCCAAGGTCTATGGCTATTCGCTGCCGGCGCCGACCAATCCGAGCCTGTTCCATCTGGCGCGCATCCAGAATTGCGTGCAAACCACCACCGGCGACGTGCGCGACCTGAAACACCTGAGCGAAACCATGGCGGCGGTGCAGCCGGACGTCGTGTTTCACCTGGCGGCGCAACCGCTGGTGCGCGATTCCTACAATTCACCGATCGACACTTTCGCCATCAATGTGATGGGCACCGCGCACGTGCTCGAAGCCGTGCGCCATACGCCGAGCGTGCGCTCGGTGGTGGTCGTCACCAGCGACAAATGCTATGAGAACCGCGAATGGCTGTGGGGCTACCGCGAAGACGACCCGATGGGCGGCCATGACCCCTACAGCAGCAGCAAAGGCGCCGCGGAGCTGGTGACCTCGGCGTATCGCCGCTCGTATTTCCAGCATGGCAAGGAATCGCAGGCAGCCATCGCCAGCGTGCGTGCCGGCAACGTGATCGGCGGCGGCGATTTCGCCAATGATCGCCTGATTCCCGACTTCATCCGCGCGCTGGAAAAAGAAGAAGCCGTCAGCATCCGCAACCCGCACGCCATCCGCCCGTGGCAGTTCGTGCTGGAGCCGCTGTCGGGTTACCTGTGCGTGGCCCAGCGCCTGTTCGAATCCGGACAGCAGTTTGCCGAGGGCTGGAACTTCGGCCCGGCCGACACCGACCTGCAAACCGTCAGCCAGTTGTGTGCGACCTTCAACCATTCGCTGCAAAAGAACGATGTGACGCCGGTCGAAGTACGACTCGAAAGCCAGGCCAACGCACCGCATGAAGCCGCCTTCCTGCGCCTGGACATTTCCAAGGCGCGCCAGCGCCTGGACTGGATTCCGAAGATGGAGCTCTATACGGCCCTGGAACTGACCGCGCAATGGTATAGCGGTTACATCAACAACGAGGACATGCGCGACCTGAGCGAAAGCCAGATTGAGTTCTACCAGAATCTGACATAATTCCGGGCTATATCAATCAAGTCGGAATGAAGATGAATATTCTCGTCACAGGCGGCGCAGGTTATATCGGATCGCATACTTGCGTGGAGTTGCTCAACGCCGGACACCAGGTCGTGGTTTTCGACAATTTCTGCAACAGTTTCCCCGAAGCGACACGCCGCGTCGAGAAGATCACCGGCAAAACGCTGACGCTGATCGAAGGCGACGTCCGCGACCGTGCGGCACTGGAGCACGCGCTACGCGAATATCGATGCGACGCCGTCATCCATTTCGCCGGCCTGAAGGCTGTCGGCGAATCTGTTTCCAAGCCGCTGGACTATTACGACAACAATGTTGTCGGCACCGTCCGCTTGCTGGAAGCGATGCAGGCAAGCGGTGTCAAGACCATCGTCTTCAGTTCATCGGCGACGGTCTATGGCGTCCCGCAATTTCTCCCCTATACCGAAGATCATCCGCTGTCGTCCACCAGCCCTTATGGACGCTGCAAGCTCATGGCGGAAGACATTCTGCGCGACCTGCATGTCGCCCAGCCGGATACGCGCATCGCGCTGCTGCGCTACTTCAATCCTGTCGGCGCGCATGCAAGCGGCCTGATCGGAGAAGACCCTCAGGGTACGCCAAACAATCTGATGCCCTTTGTCACGCAGGTCGCCATCGGCAAGCGCGACAAGCTCAACATCTGGGGCGGAGATTACGATACGCCCGACGGCACCGGCGTGCGCGACTACATCCACGTGGAAGACCTTGCGGTCGGCCACGTCAAGGCGCTGGAATATCTCCGGCAGCCGCAATGTTTTGCCCTCAATCTGGGCAGCGGCCGCGGCCACAGCGTACTGGACGTCGTCAAGGCATTCGAAAAAGCCAGCGGCAAGAACATTCCCTACACCATCGGACCGCGTCGCTCCGGCGATCTGCCGGCTTACCATGCCGACGTCACGCTGGCGAAATCCTTGCTGGGCTGGGAAGCGACACGTTCGCTGGAAACCATGTGCGCCGACAGCTGGCGCTGGCAAATGGGCAATCCGAACGGCTTTCGCGCATGATGCACACGGTGCACATGGCGCATGCGGATGCCCTGCCTGCGTGAACAGGGTGGAAAATCAACACGAGACGAACAAAATACGGACTAGGCCATGATATTTGTAACAGGCGGCGCCGGATTCATCGGCAGCAATTTCATTCTCGATTTTCTGGCGGGCCAGGATGAGCACGTCCTCAATATCGACAAACTGACCTACGCCGGCAATCCCTACAACCTGACCAGCCTCGACGGCGACGAACGCTATCATTTCGTGCAGGCCGATATCGCCGATCGCGAAAAAATCGCCCGGCTGTTCGAGCAGCACCGGCCGCGCGCGATCATTCACTTCGCCGCGGAGAGCCACGTCGATCGTTCGATCCATAGTCCCGGCGAATTCATCCATACCAACGTCAACGGCACGTTCAGCCTGCTGGAAGCGGCGCGCGCCTACTGGTCCGGCCTCGGTTCCGAAGACAAGGAGACGTTCCGCTTCCTGCACGTATCGACCGACGAAGTCTACGGCACGCTGGGACCGGACGATGCGCCGTTCAGCGAAACCACGCCCTACGCGCCCAACAGTCCCTACTCCGCCTCCAAAGCGGCGTCGGACCATCTGGTGCGCGCCTATCACCATACCTACGGCTTGCCGACGCTGACCACCAACTGCTCCAACAATTACGGCCCCTATCATTTCCCCGAGAAGCTGATTCCGCTGGTCATTCTCAACGCGCTCGACGGCAAGGCGCTGCCCATTTACGGCGACGGCCAGCAGATCCGCGACTGGCTGTTCGTCAGCGATCACTGCACCGCGATCCGCCAGGTGCTGGCGCGCGGCAAGGTCGGCGAAACCTACAACATCGGCGGCTGGAACGAGAAGGCCAACCTCGACGTCGTCCACACATTGTGCGACATCCTCGACCAGCAAAAACCGAAAGCCGCCGGCAGCTACCGCGACCAGATCACCTTCGTGCAGGATCGTCCCGGACACGACCGCCGCTATGCCATCGACGCCCGCAAACTGGAGCGGGAACTTGGCTGGAAGCCGGCGGAAACCTTCGAGACCGGCATCGCCAAGACCGTACGCTGGTATCTCGATCATCCGCAATGGGTCGCCAACATCCGCACCGGCGGTTACCTGAAATGGCTGGAGTTGCACTACGGCGCCGAGGATGCAGACGAGGAGAACGCATGAACACCAACACCCGCCCGATGCCGGACCGCAAAGGCATCATCCTCGCCGGCGGATCCGGCACGCGCCTGTATCCTGCCACGACGGTCATGTCGAAGCAGCTCATGCCGATCTACGACAAGCCGATGGTGTACTACCCGCTGACCAGCCTGATGCTGGCCGGCATCCGCGACATCCTGATCATCTCGACGCCGCAGGATACGCCGCGCTTTGCCGAGCTGCTGGGCGACGGCGCGCAGTGGGGACTGAACCTCAGCTATGCGGTGCAGCCGTCGCCGGACGGCCTGGCGCAAGCCTTCATCATCGGCCGCAGTTTCATCGACAATGCGCCGTCGGCGCTGATCCTCGGCGACAATATTTTTTACGGCCGCGATTTTGAAAACCAATTGCGCGCAGCAGCGGCAACACCAGATGGCGCGACGGTCTTCGCCTATCACGTGACCGACCCGGAGCGTTATGGCGTAGTCGAATTCGATCGCCAGCGCCGCGCCATCGGCATCGTCGAAAAACCGGTCGAACCGAAATCGAATTACGCGGTGACGGGCCTGTACTTCTATGACAACCAGGTCTGCGACATTGCCGACAGCATCAAACCATCGGCACGCGGCGAACTCGAAATCACGGACGTCAATCGCACCTATCTGGAACGCAACCAGTTGCAAGTGGAATTGATGGGGCGCGGCATCGCATGGCTGGATACCGGCACCCATGACTCGCTGCTGGAAGCCGGCCAGTTCATCGCCACCATCGAAAAACGCCAGGGCCTGAAGGTTGCCTGCCCCGAAGAGATTGCTTATCGACGCGGCTACATCAATGCAGAGCAACTGGAAGCACTGGCCGCGCCGTTGAAGAAGAACGCATACGGTCAATACCTGCTGCGCTTGCTGACAGACATGAGTTACTGAGCTTTCCGACATGAAAATCATCCCCACCGAAATTCCCGACGTCATGATTGTCGAACCGACCGTGTTCGGCGACGCCCGCGGCTTCTTCTTCGAAAGCTTCAATACCCGCCGCTTTGCAGAACTGACCGGCATCACGGCCAATTTCGTACAAGACAACCATTCGCGCTCGGCGCGCAACGTCTTGCGCGGACTGCATTATCAGATCCAGCACCCGCAAGGAAAACTGGTGCGCGTTACCGTCGGTGAAGTGCTCGATATCGCCGTCGACATCCGCAAGAACTCCCCGACCTTCGGCAAATGGACGGGCACCATTCTGTCGGCGGAAAATAAACTGCAGATGTGGATTCCGCCCGGCTTCGCCCATGGATTTCTGGTGCGCAGCGAGTATGCCGAGTTTCTCTACAAGACCACCGACTACTGGATGGCCGAGCACGAACGTTGCATCCTCTGGAACGATCCGGCAATCGGCATCGACTGGCGCGCGGAAGCGGCTCCCTTATTGTCGGCCAAGGACGTCAACGGAACCCTGCTGGCGAACGCCGAGGTATTTGCATGAAAATCCTGCTCACCGGCCAGAGCGGCCAGATCGGCAATGAACTGGCGCTGAGTTTGCAAGGCCTCGGAGAAATCATTTCATTCTCGCGCCAGCAAATGGATCTGGCGGACCTGGACCAGATTCGCGACGCCATCCGCGCCACGCGCCCCGACCTGATCGTCAATCCGGCCGCCTACACTGCAGTGGTCAAGGCCGAGAGCGAGCCGGAACTGGCCATGCGCATCAACGGCGAAGCGCCCGGCGTCATCGCGGAGGAAGCCCAGCGTCTGGGTGCGCCGATGGTGCACTACTCGACCGACTATGTCTTCGACGGCACGCGGGATACGCCCTACGACGAGGCCGCGCCGACGCATCCGATCAATGTCTACGGCCAGAGCAAATGCGCCGGCGAAGAAGCCATTGCGCGCCACTGCGAAGCGTATTGGATATTGCGCACCAGCTGGGTCTACAGCGTCGGCGGCGGCAACTTCCTCAAGACCGTGATTCGGCTGGCGCAAGAGCAGGAAAAATTCACCATCGTCGGCGACCAGTTCGGCGCACCGACATGGTCGAAAACCATCAGCGACGTGACGCGCCGCTTGCTGGTCAATCAGCAAACGACGCCCGGCACACGGATTGACCTCGATCACCTGCGCCGCACCAGCGGCATCTACAACCTCACTGCCGCAGGCGAAACTTCATGGCATGGCTATGCTTCATTTATCGTCGATCGCTTGCAAGCCTTGAACGTGCCGATTAAAGTCGGTGGCGCCGGCGCCATTACGCCGGTGCCGTCCAGCACCTATCCGGTGCCGCCGCATCGCCCTCAAAATTCCCGCTTGTCCGGCGCAAAACTGGAATCGACCTTCGCCGTGGCCATGCCGCAGTGGCAGACCGATGTTGCAGCCTGCCTGGACGAAATCGTCCGCGAATACAGTCTGGCTGATGGGCGCAAGCTGGCTTAAGAGAAAAAAGACACGCCTGCCGGAAGAATTTTTGGCAGGGTGATGATGTCAGTTGCTCGGCACGTACAGCGTCTGATCACCTTGCGTGATCAGGTTCAGTTGCCCCATGAACTGTTCAAAGTTGTCGCCGCCGCAAATCGATCGCAGGTAACGCAACAACAGATAGCTTCCAAGACGCTCCGCACAGAACGCCCAGGCGCGCGACTGGTATCCCTCGCGCTTGACCTGATAGCGCTGCACGCAAGCCCACGCCACCGCTTCGATATCGGCAATGCTCTTGAGCCAGAAATCGGCCGGGAACACGCCCAGTTCGACGCCGCCCATGAAGAACACGCGTTCATCGAAGAAGAGTTCCACCTCGTTGCCGTGCAGGACGCCAAGCTCGACCGCCTCCGCGGCAAAACGCAGCATGTCCTCCACATGATGCGCGCGCGCATAGTGCTTCAAATATCCCGCACTCTGGCCATCGGCAAGAAAGCCGCAGGTTTTTCCAACCAGCAACGCGCTTGAACCGGGATCGAGCATGCTGTCGAAAGTCCGCTGCGCCAGGTCCTTGTTCGACACCACGTCCATCATCCAGTTGTCTTCCGCCGGCACGCCGCTGATGCGATCGCGCGAGATGAATTTCCGGTACATGCAGACACCGATGCGTTTGACGTTCGGGTAGTTCTTGAGGATGTGATTGCGCAAGGCGAAGTTGCCCACCATGCCGCCGACGATAGGGTGGTAAGGCACCCACTGCGGCGCCAGCTCGCGCAGATTGAGACGACCTTCCACCTGCGATTCGCCGAGGTAGATCGGCGTGACGAAATCGGGAAAACGGATCGGCAATTCGACGTGCGTGATGCATCCGTAGACCAGTTCGGCATCATGCCCGCCGGCGACGGCTTGTGGCGTTGCCGGTTCCGGCGTCGATGCTTTCTCCAGCTTGCTAACCTGCAGAATGCTGTTTCGCAGCACCAGAAACCTATCGATGTGCGTGATGTCGCCTGTCGCAAGATAATCCCGCTTCATGGCGTCGAGCTCGGACAACTTGTCCTGATAGGTCAGCAATGCCAGATCGGCCAACGGCAACTTCGTATGATCGAACACGGCGATATGCAATTGCTGATCCAGCGCCAGCACCAGCGACGCGATGCGCTCCGTCAGCAGAGACTTCATCGTCACTTGCGGCGTGCCGGCAGACGCTGCATTGAGTCGCGCCGCCAACGCATCGTTGCCGGATTCCGCCAGCTCGAAGACTTTCTCCGTCAGATCGAACCATGTCTTCCAGAACAGCGGTTTTGCGACGACATAGCCGGTATGTGCAACCGCGCGAAAATCCGTGACGAACTCGCGCAGATCGAGCGACAGACCAACTGCGTCCAGATAGTCCTGAGCAAGCTGCTGCAAACCGGGATGACGGAATTCGCCCTCTTCAAACACATTCAGAAAACATGCCGCATCGCGGGCGAACGGGAAGAAAAGATACGCCTCGTTGTCGGGCTGCTGATCGACGAAACGTGCAATATCATCGGCGTTCAGACCTGTGCGCTGAATAAAATCTGCGGAAACGAAACCGTACAAGGCTTCTTCGTCGACGGCTTCGCTCGTGAAATAGGCGCGAATGGCGGCATAGTCGCCCCAGTCCTCGCTCCCCTCGAGACCCTCGCGAGGCAAAGCCATGAAGCCGGCTTCGGCGTTGCGCGCTATCTGATACAGGTAAATGTTCATGGAATGGTCAGTACGTGTCAGTGCATTCATGCGCCCGGGCGAGCGCTACAGGAACTTCGGCGTTACCACACCTGCATGTGCGGCACGGCAATCGCGAAGCGGCCGCCCCAGCCGCGGATTTCGGCGAGCTGCGCCTCCACTTCGGCCTTCAGGTTCCACGGCAGGATCAGCACGTAATCGGGACGCGCGGCAAGCAAGGCTGCCGGCGCGACGATGGGCACATGGCTGCCCGGCATGTACTTGCCCTGCTTGGATGCCGCGGCATCGGCCACCAGCGGCAACAGGTCGGCATGCACCCCGGAATAATTCAGCAAGGTATTGCCCTTGGCGGCGGCGCCGTAGGCCATGACTTTTTTGCCCAGGCGCTTTTGCTCCAGCAGGAATTGCAGCAAGTCCAGCTTGATTGTTTCGGCGCGCGCCTGGAAGCCTTGATACGTGTCGATCTTTTCCAGGCCGAAATCCAGTTCCTGTTGCTGCACGCGGCGCAATGCCGCAGTTGGCTGATGCGCGGCCTGCGCATGGCAGGCATATACGCGCAGGCTGCCGCCGTGCGTAGGGATCTGGTCCACGTCGTACACGCGCAAACCCAATGCGTGCATCATGCGGTCGACGCTGCCGAGCGCCAGGTAGGAAAAATGTTCGTGATAAATCGTATCGAACTGGCTCTGTTCGATCAGGTTCAGCAGGTGCGGGAATTCAATCGTGATGGTGCCTTCATCCTTCAGCAGCACCGCCATGCCGCCCAGGAAATCGTTGATGTCCGGCACGTGCGCCAGCACGTTGTTGGCCGCGATCAGATCGGCCTTGCCGTCGCGCGCCGCGATGTCCTGCGCCAGCCTGACGCCGAAGAATTCTTCGATGATGGGAATGCCCTTGGCGCGCGCGGCGTCGGCGGTGCTGGTGGTCGGCTCCACGCCGAGGCAGGGAATGCCGCGCTGCTGCACGTATTGCAAAAGATAGCCATCGTTGGCCGCGATCTCGACCACCTTGGAGTTCTTGTCCAGCGCCAGGCGCGCCGTGATCATCTCGACATAATCGGCGGCATGCTTCAACCAGGTGGTCGACGTCGACGAAAAATACGCGTAATCGGACTCAAACAACTGGTCATAGTGCGCGTAATCCTGCGTCTGCACCAGCCAGCAGGAACGGCATACCATCACGCGCAGCGGATAGCAGGTTTCCGGCCGCATCAGGTCTTCCGGACGCAGGTAGTCGTTGGACGGCGGCGAAAAACCCAGGTCGATAAAGGTGTCGTGCAACTCGGTCTGGCAATGACGGCATTTCATAAGCTGATCCCGGAAAAATCGGCGCCCAGCAAAGGATGCTGCAGGTCGCGTTCGGATAAATTCTGTGGCGGCAAGGGCCACGCAATGGCAACCCGAGGATCGTCGAAGCGCAACGCGCCCTCGGCCGCCGGCGTGTACGGCGCGGTGTGCAGGTACAGCATCTGCACTTCATCGGTCAGCGCCTGGAAACCGTGGGCGTATCCCTCCGGAATCAGCAGGGCGCGGTCGTCGCCTGCCTCCAGTTCGAAGCCGCGCCAGGCAAGAAAGGTCGGCGAGCCGCGGCGCAGGTCGACGACGACGTCGAAAATCTTCCCGGCCAGGCAACGGATGATTTTTTTCTCGGCATGCGGCGCATGCTGAAAATGCATGCCGCGCACGCTGCCGCGTTGCACCGTGTGGGAATGGTTGATCTGACGGATGGTCGCGCCCTGCAGCGCGTCGGCCAGGTCGGCGTCGCAGAACCAGCGGGCAAACCCGCCGCGCTCGTCGCGGCGGCGATCCGTTTCGATCAGCAGTACGCCGGGCAGGTCTGTGGGCAAGGTCTTCATGTGCGCGAATTTCGCTCCATTTTCAAGCCCATTTCTTCCATTGCGCCGCGCCGCTGTCCCACAATTGATTGAGCTGGATCTTGTCGCGCAGCGTGTCCATGCACTTCCAGAAACCTTGATGCTGCCAGTTCAGCAGCATGCCGTCGCGCGCGATGTTTTCCAGCGGCGCGCGCTCGAAAATGGTGGCTTCGCCGTCCTGCAGGTAGTCGAACACGCCGGCGCGGCACACCATGAAACCGCCGTTGATCCAGCCCAGGTCTCCCGGCGGCTTTTCGCGAAAATCGTTGATGTAGCCTTTTTCATCGGTGTTGACCATGCCGAAGCGCGCTTCCGGCTGTACCGTGGTCATGGTGACCAGCGCCTTGTGCTGATCGTGATGCGCCACCAGCGCCTTGATGTCGACGTCGGCGACGCCGTCGCCGTAGGTCAGCATGAAATCCTCCTCCCCAAGATAATCGCGCGCCGCCAGCAGGCGACCGCCGGTCTGGGTGTGCAGGCCGGTTTCCAGCAGCGTGATCTTCCAGGGTTCGGATTTGTTGCGGTGCACTTCCACCTTGTTGTCGACCAGGTCGATGGTGACGTCGCCCTGGTGCAGGAAGTAGTTGGCGAAATATTCCTTGATCAGGAAGCCCTTGTACCCGAGCAGGATCACGAACTCATTGAAGCCGAAGTGCGAATAGCTCTTCATGATGTGCCACAGGATGGGCTTGCCGCCGATTTCCACCATCGGTTTCGGACGCACATCGGTTTCTTCGCCCAGACGCGTTCCCATACCGCCTGCAAGAATCACAACTTTCACAAACACCCCCAAACATAGGTCATTTCAACGGATAGCGCCGACGCCGACGGCGGCATAATATGGTTTTCGTTTTACGCAGAGCCCGTTCCAGCTGCATTTTCAGTGCGACGGCGGGCGACTCTGTGGAAAATTGTACGTTATATTTGGCGGCGAAAGCGCCGCAAAACGTTGGTTTTCATACGACTATTCAGTGTTTTGGCAAAATGCTTCTCCGCCGGCGAGCTTCATATCAGCCGGGTTTTGCCATGTCCGGGACATCATGACCGCGATCGCGCCGGCTCCGGACATGCGCAGCAACAACAACGAGGAAAACAGCTGTGACCCGCAAGAAACGCATCCTGATCTACACCGTCGAATCGACCTGGAGCCCCTGCCCGCAAATCCGCCTGATCCGTCCGTTCGCGCATCTGGAAGATGAATGGGAACTGATCTGGGGCATACGCAACGGCGTCATCATGACCGACGCCGTGGACGGCGCAGACCTGATACTGATGCATCGCTTCACGCCCGGCCTGCTGCCGATTTCGGCGCTGGAGGCCATTTTCAACCTCGGCAAGCCGGTGGTCTACGAGTCCGACGACCTGCTCAACGACATCCCCCACGACCACCCGGAAGCAGCCGCCGGCGCGAGCTGGAAAGAAGGCATCGAATACACCGCGCGCCGCGCCAGGGCGATTGTCGTGTCGACCGAATTCCTCGCGGAAAAATACCGTCCGCTCAATCCGCGGGTCCATGTCTTGCCGAACTACCTGGACTTCGACCTGTTTTTCCGGCCGGTGCCGGCGCCGCTGCCGGGCGACACGATCACCATCGGCCTGCTCGGCTCGTCGATCCAGCCGTCCAATTTCGCGCTGGTGAACAAGTCGCTGCAGGCGCTGTGCGAACGTTACGGCGCGCGGCTGAAAATCCATTTTGTCGGATGGGAATGCCCCAAGGGCTGGGAAAACCATCCCAACGCCATCTTCCAGAGCTTTATCCACGAATACGTCGACTACGCCGCGCAGCTCAAGCAATGGGCATGGAACATCGCGCTCATCCCCCTGGCCAGCGACGAATACAACCAATGCAAGAGCTACATCAAGTGGCTCGATTATTCGGCGGCGGGGATCGCCTCGGTCTTCAGCGACGTCACGGTCTACAACCAGGTCGTCACGCATGACCGGACCGGTTTCCTGCTGCCCAACGACGATCAGGCCTGGCTGGACACGATTACGCAGTTGATCGAATCCCCGGAGAAGAGGAAGGCGATTGCTGAGGCAGGACAGGACGAAGTCCGCAGAGATTTCGACCTGCGCGCCAAGGCGACGCTGTACGACACCGTCTACGGCAGCCTTACCGACAAGCGCGAATCCATTGCTCCGGCTACCCCGGCGGTTTCCGCCGCTCCTGCCGCTCCTGCCGCCGCAACATCAACAACGGATGCCGTCATCATGAAAAAGAACATCCTGCAAATCCATTACAACGAAGCCACCCGCCGCTCGCTGGATCCCGGTTTCATTCCACTGGAAGTCGTCGGCAATCCGCGTCCCGACTGGTTCGAATTCTGGGCCATCCGCGACTACTTCCTGAGCAATGCGCTCAACGCCGACGAATACTACGGCTTCCTGTCGCCGCAGTTCCATAACAAGAGCGGCCTGCAGGCGCATCAGGTGCATGCGCTCATGGACGCCAATCCCGGCGCGGACGTCTACACGTTTTCACCAACGATGTCCGATGCGGCGTGCTATCTGAGCGTGTTTGAGCAAGGCAACCGGCGCCATCCCGAACTGCTGCCGATCACCATCGAACTGATGCGCGCCGTGGGATTGGAAGTCGACATCCAGAATCTGATCAACGATTTCCGCACCACGGTGTTCTGCAACTACATCGTCGCCAAACCGGTCTTCTGGGAAAAATGGTTTGCCATCAATGAGCGCATGTTCGAGATCGCCGAAGCCGGCGACAGCGCATTGGCCAGGAAGCTGACCGAGATCACCGACTACGGCAAGAGCACCGTGCAGATGAAGGTATTCATCATGGAACGCATCGCCTCGCTGGTGCTGGCATTGATGCCGGAACTGCAGGTCGTCAACCTGAACATCGGCGTCATGCGTATAGGCAATCCGCTGTTTTACCCGTGCCGCGACGAAATGGTCACGCTCGATGCACTCAAGGTGGCGTACCAGCAATCGAGAGACAACGCCTACCTGCAACGCTTCCGCGCCCTGCGGCATGATGTTTTGCGACGCTGCGATACGGAATATTTTTCCGAGCAGCCGACCGACTTTTTCTGATTCGTCGCTGCTTCCCTGCTGGGAAGCAGCGGCATCCGTCAGATGCCCTCGGCCAGCCCGAAGTCGGCGTAGCTGTTCAGGAACTTCGGCTCTACCGCTTCAAACACCAGCGCGTCGCCGATCAGCTTGTCTTCGTAGTATTCGCCGTCGAACAAACCGGGGAAGCGAATCAGCGCCAGCACGACTTTTTCCAGCGGTCCGGCGCCGAGATAATAGGCGCTGCCGTTGGCCCACGGGCGCAGTACCGGCTTGCCGTAGACGCGACGGTTCAGCAGCGGATCCTTGCACTGGCCCCAGTGCAGGCAGCGGTCATGATCCAGGTTGGCCGAGCGCACGCCGGCATAGGCATTCTCCTGCGCCAGGGCGGACAGGCTTTGACGCAGCTTCTCCGGTTCGCGCAGGATCATGCGGTCCTCGACCTTGAGCACGCCGACGTTGCCGCCGATGTTTTCATACACCCAGGTCAGCGCCGCGGCGACCTTTTTCGGCAAGCCTTCATAAGCGTCCGAGGCATCCACCTGCAAGGCGCGCACGTGCTTGATGGATGGCGCATCCGCGCCGCTGACGATCATGTATTCGACGTTGGCGTTGTCAAACTGCGCCGCCAGACGCAAGGCCTTTGCTTCCGTCTTCTTGCTGGCGACGATCATCACCATGTTCTTGACGCCCGACTCCTTCTTCACGACGCCCTTGTAGTCGCCGATGATGTCGCTGTTGTAGGGCATGGTGGCGATCGCCGTCTTCAGGTAAGCCAGCGAGGCGGCGGTGTTGCCGCGCGCCTGCTCGACCTGAAAACACTTATAGTCCAGCGCCCATTTGTAGCCGGAAGGAATCTGCAGGAAATCTTCTTCCAGGCGTTGGCATTCTTTCAGAATGCCGTCCCAGGTCAGTGGCGACACGGGCAGCTGCAACAGCGTCGTCGCGCGTTGGTTAAAAGTCATCGTTGTCTCGTTCAGGTGATTGAAATGGCAATTGAGGCGGCAACTGAAGCGGTAACTGAAGCAAGCATCGCGGCCGGCGCGACTGCCGGATCAATAGCCGAGCTTTTTGATTTCCATCTCGGTGTTGACGCGATACACCAGGCGTTCAAACCTGTCGGTCCAGTCGTCGGTCAGGTTCTTCAGCAACAGGCTCTTGCCGGCGGAGGTGATGCTCTTGCGCAGGTTGTCGTTGGTCAGCATCGTGCGGATGTTGGTCGCCAGGATGTCGATGTTGCCGACCGGATGCATCATGGCGTTGCGTGCATGGCGCAGGCCGATGTGCCGATAGGTTTCCAGATCGGAAAGACACACCGGCACCTCCAGTTCGAACGCTTCCCAGATCGTCAGCGGCTGCGACTCGCTGTCGCTGGCCAGCACGAACAGGTCCGCGGAAGCCATGTAAGACAGGGCCACTTCGTTGGGCAATTCGCCGAGCATGCGATAGCGCTCCGGGAAGGCGTCCGCGAGCTTGCGCGCGCCTTCCGGCAATTGCAGGTACTTGCCGATGAAGATGCATTCGATCTGATTGCGCACGTCGGCTTCCAGGCTGTCGACCGCCATGATCGTGTCGGCGATGCGCTTGCGCGGCTCGATCGTGCCGATGCACAGAATACGCTTCTTGTTTGCCGGCTTCGCCTCGGGTTGCAGGTCGGCCTGACGGTAGATCGCGTCGTTCCAGAACGGCATGACATGCACCGTGGCCGTGCTGTCGAACAGGAAGCTGCCGTACACGATGCGCTGGAATTCGGTCTGAAACACGATGTGGGAAGCATGCTTGAAACCGCCGGCGAGCTGCGGAAAGCGCAGCAACATGTCGCGGCCGATCTCGGCTTCGTGGATCCACCAGATGACGGGGACTTTCGGCGCGGCTTGGGCGACATGGGCGCCGGACAACAGGGTATTGGCGATCAGCAGATCGATCGCTCCCGCCTGGATGTCCTTGACGATGGGGATGCCGAGCGCTTCGAATTTCTTTTTGATCTCGCCTTCGCCGTCGATGCGCGCCATGACCGAGACTTCATGGTTCTGCACCAGGCGCTCGGCCAGGCGCAACATGGCGATGCTGGCGCCGGTAGTATAGAACTCGTCATTCAGGAGGAGAATCTTCATGCACAACCTTAAAAAGCTGTTTTCGATAGCGATCTGATGCCGCCCGCTTGTCCGTTTTCTTCTGCGAGGGCGAATCTTCATGTGCGCAAGCGGCAGCATCATCGGCCACCATCCAGCGGCTACCATCTTAATGAGAACAGTCGCAGTCAAAGGGCCGAGAACATGCGGAAATGACCCTCAACTTTGCATTTGGACAAGCTTTCGCAACCGTCGCAGGGGCAGGCGCGTGCTACACTTTCAGCTTACTTTTCGCCACCATTCCTGAACGTATGAACGTCGTCATCCTCGCCGCCGGCATGGGCAAGCGCATGCAATCCGCGCTGCCGAAAGTCCTCCACCCCCTCGCCGGCAAGCCGTTGCTGGCTCATGTCGTCGATACCGCAAAGACGCTCGCGCCGTCCACGCTGTGCGTGGTCTACGGTCATGGCGGCGACGCCGTGCCGTCCGGCTTTGCCGACCAGGCGCTGTCATTCGCCAAACAGGAGCCCCAGCTCGGCACCGGCCACGCGGTCGCACAGGCGCTGCCTTTCATCGACGACAACGCCGCCACGCTGGTGTTGTACGGCGACGTGCCGCTGACCAGGCCGGCGACGCTGCAACGCCTGCTGGCCGCCGCCGGCAACGACAAGCTGGCCGTGCTGACCGAGACCGTGGCGGACCCGACCGGTTACGGCCGCATCGTGCGCGAACATGGCAAGATCACCCGCATCGTTGAACAAAAGGACGCCAACGAAGCCGAACGCGCGATTCAGGAAGTCAACACCGGCATCATCGTGGCCCCGACCGCCAAGCTGCGCGCCTGGCTGGGGGCGCTGTCCAACGACAACGCCCAGGGCGAGTATTACCTGACCGACGTCATCGCAGCGGCGGTCGCCGACG
>NZ_AKJW01000087.1 GCF_000282135.1 Herbaspirillum sp. CF444 | reverse complement strand
TTTTTTTTAATGATACGGCGACCACCGAGATCTACACTCTTTCCGATGGCGGGGCCGGGCATCGCCGCGGCAGGACTGCTGGTGTTCATCACCAGCCTGGGATTCTTCATCCTGCCGGCGCTGCTCGGCACGCCGAAGGAAACCATGGTGGCGCAACTGGTCATCTCGGCGATCAACGATTTGTTCAACCTGCCGTACGCCGCCGCCCTGTCGACGATCCTGCTGATCTTCGCCGTGGCCGTCTTCATGCTCTACGACAAGCTGGTCGGTTTGTCTTCGCTCAGCGGTGAAACCCGTTCGGCGCCGAAGCGGAACAGCTCCACCTTCGTGACCACAGCGCTGATCGCCATCGGCCGCGTGTGCGGCGCCGGCTACGGCGCGGGCGGACCTGCATTGACGCGGGTGAAGGGGCTGAAGCTGTACAGCGTATTGACGGTGGCGCTGCTGTCGCTGCCGATCATCGTGGTGTTTCCGATCGCGTTCACCAACTCGCCCTTTCTGTCGTTTCCGCCGCAGGGTTTCAGCCTGCGCTGGTTTGACGCCTTCCTGTTCTCGCCGGTGTGGCAGTCGTCTTTCCTGCGCTCGTTCGGCGTGGCGATCGTGACGGCGCTGGCGTCGACCGCCCTGGGCATCGGCGCGGCGCTGGCCCTGACGCGCTTGCCGGCGCGCTGGACCAAGCCGGTGTTCGCCTTCCTGCTGGCGCCGCTGATCGTGCCGCGCATCGTGGTGGCGGTCGGCCTGTTCTATCTGTTTTCGCGGATGGGGCTGGTCGGTACCGATCTCGGCCTGACCATCGGCCACACCGTGCTGGCAATCCCCTATGTCGTGGTGACCATGGCGGCGGCGCTCAAGCGCTTCGACTGGCGGCTCGACGACGCGGCCAAGATCCTCGGCGCCTCGGCCTTCGCCCGGCTGCGCACCATCCAGTTGCCGATGATGATCGGCAGCGTGGCGGCAGCCTTGCAGATGGCGTTCATCATTTCCTTCGATGAGCTGACGATCGCCATCTTCGTCAGCGGCGGCATGAAGAACACGCTGCCCAAGCAGATGTGGGACGACATGATCCTGCAAGTCAATCCGACCCTGGCCGCCGTGTCGCTGGTGATGGTGATCGTGATCGCCCTGCTGGTGCTGGCGCCTTCGCTCTATAAAACTTTCCGCCGCCGCTGATCGGGCGACACCTTCTTTACTTCAGATGACCATGCACAGCTATACCAACTACTTCCCCGTCCGATCCGAACACGACGCGCTCGACGTCGTGCCGCTGCTGCACGAAGGCTTGCTCAACAACGGCGAGCGGACGCTGCTCGATTTCAACGGCGTCAAGACCTCCTTCCGCGACATGGCCGCGCGCGTGGCCGCCATGCAAACCTGGCTCGCCGACCGTGGCGTCAGACAAGGCGACCGCGTCGCGCTGATGCTCGAAAACGGCCTCGACCACATGGCGCTGATCTATGCGCTGATGCTGACCGGCGTCGTCTGGGTGCCGGTCAATACGCGGCTGAAGGCCCCCGGCATCAGTTATCTGCTGGGACACTGCACGCCCGACCTGTTCATTGCACAGCGTACGTTCGCCGAGCCGCTGGGCGATCTCACCGATCTCGACGGCAAACTGGTCTGGCTCGATGAGGTCATCGACGCAACTGAGGCGACCAAGGCCTCTGCAGCGCAACCGCCTGTGGCCGCGACCATCGCCACCGACCACCCGCTCTGTCTGATCTATACCTCCGGCACCACCGGCGCGCCCAAGGGCGTGATCTTCACGCATCGCATGATGCGCATCGCCAGCGAAGCCACGCGCATCGTCTCCGACGTCAAGGCGGGCGACCGCATGTTCGTGTGGGAACCGCTGTGCCATATCGGCGGCGCGCAGATGCTGCTGGTGCCTTTCCTCGAAAAGACCGAGCTGCACATCGTCGAACGCTTCTCGTCCAGCAAGTTCTGGCAGCAGATAGCGACGGCGCAAGCGACGCACCTGCACTACCTGGGCGGCATTCTCGACATCCTCGCGCAGCTGCCGCCGCAGATGCAGCCGGCGCAGCACAGCATCCGCGTGGCCTGGGGTGCGGGCGTTTCCGCCAAGGCCTGGGACGGCATCCTCGAACGCCTGCAACTGACGCTGCGCGAGTGCTATGGCATGACCGAAGGTTCCAGCTTCGCCACCGTCAACGCCAGCGGCAAACGCGGCTCCATCGGCCGCGCCCTGCCCTGGCTGAACGTGGAACTGCTGGACGACAGCGGCGCGGTCGTGCCGGCCGGCGAGATCGGCCAGGTCGTGGTGTCGAGCGACATCGACGGCTGCTTCCTGCCCGGCTATCTCGACAATCCAAAAGCGACGGCGGAGGCGCTGCAAGACGGCAAGCTCCACACCGGCGACCTGGCGCGCAGGGATGCCGACGGCGACCTCTACTTCGTCGGCCGCAAGACCGACAGCATGCGCGTGCGCGGCGAAAACGTCTCCGCCTGGGAAATCGAGCGCGTGTTCGTGATGCATCCCGCCATCGCCGCCGCGGCGGCAGTCGGCGTGGAAAGCGAAGTCGGCGAACAGGAAATCCTGCTCTACGTTCAGTTCAAGGAAGGTCACAGCAGCGCCTTCGCGGAACTGGCGGAATGGGCAAAATCGAAGCTGGCCAGCTACCAGGCGCCGCGCTATTACCTGCAGGCGGACGGCTTCGAAACCACGCTCAGCGAGCGCATCAAGAAGCACCTGCTCAAGCGCGACATCGGTTCGGCATGGGATAGGCAGAATACCGCCGGGCGTGCGCTTGCAGCCGGTCGCTGACAAGGCGTCGGCAAAGCAATGCGGGAACAAGCGCCAGGAAGGTTTACAATCGCATACGCCGCACAGGCAGATCAAAACCACCCATGATGAGAAAAACCACTGACAGCGCGGGCGCAAAAGCGCCATCGAGAACAAGCAAGGCGAAAACAGCCAAACCGGAGAAAGCGGCAGCTACCGAACCGGCGCCCCGGACCGACAACACCGGCGTCGACTCGCCGCTGTATGTGAATTCCGTCGAGAAATCCATGCGCGTGCTGATGGCCTTCGACGGTCAGCAGCGCCAGTTGTCGCTATCGCAGATCGCCGCGCTGACCGGCTTCGACCTGAGCACGGCGCAGCGTTTCACCTATACGCTGATGACGCTCGGCTACCTCACCAAGGACGAAGAAGTCCGCAAGTACGAGCTGGCGCCCAAGGTGCTCAACTTCGCCTATCACTACCTGACCTCGAGCGAACTGGTGCGCCGGGCGACGCCCTACCTGCAGCAACTCAGCCAAGAAACCGAAGAGACCACCAACCTGACCATCCTCGACGGCCCCGACGTGGTGTTCGTCCAGCGTATCGTCAGCCGCAACGTGCTCAACCCCAACGTCGTCACCGGCACCCGCCTGCCCGCCTATTGCACGGCGTCGGGACTGGCCATCATGTCGACCCTGAGCGACGCCGAGGTCGACGATATCCTCGACCGCACCGACCTCAGGATGTACACGCCCTTCACCATCGCCGACCGCGGCCAGATCAAGCAGCGCCTGGCCAGGTTCCGCGAACAGGGCTACGCGCATGCCCGTGAGGAATACTTCTTCGGCGACATCTCCACCGCCGCCGTGATTACCGACTCGCGGATCGGACGCGCCGTCGGCGCCGTCAACCTGGCGATCACCACGGCGCGCTGGTCGGGCGATACGGATGAGCGCCGCCATGCCGACCTGGTGATGTCGGCGGCGCGGGTGATTTCGATTCAGGGCAGATAGCGGCAGATCACTTGCCGCCGAGCGGGAAATTCGCGACGACATAACCGATCAGTTTTTCGACGCTTGCCGCCAGGGTTTCAGCAGACGTATCGATTACGCAGTCCGCGCGTTCGGGCGACTCATACGGTGCGCTGACACCGGTGAATTCCCGCAGCTCTCCCGCACGCGCCTTCTTGTACAAGCCTTTGGGGTCGCGTGCTTCGCAAGCAGCCAGATCGGCAGCAAGGTAAATCTCATGGAAGGCCTGCTTGCAGCGCAAACGCGCCCGGGCGCGGTCGGCGCGATACGGCGAGATGAATGCGGTGATGCAAATCAGTCCCGCATCGGCAAACAGGGCGGCCACTTCGCTCACGCGACGAATGTTCTCGCTCCGGTCTTCCGGACTGAAGCCGAGATTGGCATTGAGGCCGCCACGCACATTGTCGCCATCAAGCACATAGCAGGAATAGCCCCGCTCCATGAGCGCCTGTTCCAGCGCCATCGCCAGGCTCGATTTACCGGAAGCCGACAAACCTGTCAGCCACAACACCCCGCCTGCATGGCCATAGTGCGACTGGCGATCGGACGCAGACAAGGCGTGCGCGGTTGCGGTCAGATTGCGAGCGTCAGGAGGCATGGTCGTCTTTCGCGGGAGCCGGTGTGGGGGCTTGCATTGCCGGTCCGGAGAGGTTCGCAGCAAGCGGCTGAGGAGTGGTCATGCTACGGCTCCCGGGAACAAGGGAGCGTGCTCGAAAGCAATGCGGGCCACTTGGCGGCCCAATCGCTTTCATGCGCCATGCCGTCGACCACGCGCAATTGCGCGCATGATCCGACGGCAGCGACAAAACTGCGTGCAACGAAAGTCGGCACGACCTTGTCGTCGGCGCCGCTGACGTGCAATTGAGGAATCGCGGCAACGCGCGCAGCGACGTCGATGGCGTTGAGCGAATCCGGCATCTGGCTGACCTGATGCAGGCGATTCACCGCCGCATGATCGAGATTGCCGGCCACCGTGCGCAGGCTGGCGACGTCCTGCCGTCTGGCGGCGATCAATACCGCCAGCGCGCCGCCGCCCGAGTAGCCGACCAGGTTGACGCGTTGCCCGGGCAGGCGGTGCAAATATTGCGTCACCGCCGCATTCATCGATGCCACGACTTCTTCGGAATAGCGCCTATCGGTCCAATACGTTACGGCGCAGCGCGAATTGGCGGACATCGGCGTGAACTGGCAGGGCCGCGCCAAATACACCACATTGGGAGCCGTGTCGGCAACGGCCAGGCTCAATCCCAGTGCGCGCCGCGGCGTGGGATCCTCGGATGGCTGATGGCGGCTGCGCCAGGCCAAACCGTCACCCTCGATATACACGGTCAGCGGCCGGTCGGTGCGGGTAATGCGGAGATAAGAAGTCAGCACGAAAGCGCCGGCCTGCACCTGATCGCGTTGTAAACCTGCCGGCTGCGCCATGGCGTCGGCATGCGCGTTGGGATCGCCGGCGCATGCCGTCGACAAGCCCGCAGCCAGCAATATCGTCAGTGTCGCCGTCCACTTCATCGCGCGTCCTCGCGCAATTTTCCCAGCGCAGCGGAAACGGCTTGCAGCACCGGCCCCCACTCGCCCCGCGCCTGCTGGCGGAACAGGCGCACGGAGGGATACCAGGGCGTGTCGTCGCGCTCAAGCAGCCAGCGCCAGTCAGGCAGGAACGGCAGCATCACCCAAGCCGGACAACCGAGTGCGCCGGCAAGATGCACCGGTGACGAGTCGACCGACACCAGCACATCGAGCAGCGTCAGGATGGCGGCGGTATCCTCGAAGTCGCGGATCTCGTCGCTCAGCGACAGCAGCGCCATGCCGGCAGGTGGCGTTGCACTTTGCTGCGCTGCCGGCCCTTTTTGCAAGGAGACGAAGGTGATGCCGTCCTGCGCCAGCGGCGCCAGATCGGACAGCCTCATCGACCGGCGCGCGTCGTTGGCGTGCGCCGGCCGCCCCGCCCACACCAGGCCGACCAGCGGACGCGGCAGCGACGCCAGGCGCGCCCGCCACTTGTCGACGCGCGCCGGATCGGCGCTCAGATAGCCGGTGCTGCCCGGCAGGTCATGCAATTGCAAGCCCATCGCCAGCGGCAGGCTCATCAGCTCGCAATGGAAATCGAATGCCGGCGGGATGGTGCCGAACGGGATGATGCCATCGTAGCCGGCGCAACGCCGGGCCAGTGCGTAGCTGTCCGCATTGACTTCCAGGATCACGCGCGCGCCGCTGCGTTCGCGCGCCCAGGCCACCATGCGCAAGAACTGGAAGGTGTCGCCGTATCCCTGCTCGTCGTGGATCAATAATGTCTTGCCTGCGATCGGCTGGCCTTCCCAGCGCGGAGTCTGCACGTGCCGTCCGATCATGGTCGTGTGCGCCATCTTGTAGCGGAACCGGTACTCACGCCAGCCGCGGGCGAACTCTCCCTGCAGCAGCAGTATTTCCGACAAGTCGAAACGCGCGCCCATGTCGCCCGGGACCATGCTTACGATCATTTCCAGAATCTGCCGGCTTTCAGCTATCTTTCCTTGCGGACGAACCGCGAAAACCAGTTGCTTCCATAGCTGAATCGGCCCCGATCCGGAAGCCAGCGCCGCGCGCAACAATGCCTCCGCCTCGCCGAAGCGTTCTTCGCCGAGCAAGGCATTCGCCTGCTGTTGAACCGTAGCGTAGTCGGTCACGGGTGCGTGCGGCGCAATCATTGCGCGTCGTCAGCCGGCGCTGCCACACCGAGCGCGTTCAGCAGCGGACCGAGATAGGCCGCATGGCGCCGCCAGCGTCCCTTCGAGGTAGCGTAAATCGGCTGCCGCACCTGGCTCACGCTGGCGGTACGCACAATGCGGCGCGTCTTGTGGAAATCCAGGCAGGCATCGTCCCACGGCATGCCGACAAAATCGATCAGTCGCCGCGCCTGGCCTTCCAGATCGTCCACCACGCTTTCGTAGTCGACTTCAAGGAAGCGCTCCGGCGGCAACACCTTGCGCAAACTGTCCATCAAGGCCTGATAGCCACGATGAAATGTGCCCAATTCGTCGAGGCGATAGGCAAACAGCTGTTCACCGGCAAAATGTTTGCTGTAGCAGGACAGGCAGGTATCCACCGGGTCCCGGCGGCAATGGATGATGCGCGCGCCGGAGAGGATCAGCGGGATCAATCCGGCATACAGGAAATTGGCCGGCATCTTGTCGACCAGGCGCAGTGCCCCAGGCGCCAGGTCATCGACACGCGACAGATAATCGCTGCCGATACGCGCAAAATCCTCTTTGCCCCAGCGCGCGAGATCGCCCGGGAAAATTCCGGCCCGATCCACCGCGTGGCTCAATGCACTCAATTCCCCCGCGCCGTAAATGCCGGGATGCGATGCCAGGATCTGTTCCACCAGCGTCGTGCCGGAACGCGGCATGCCGACGATGAACACCGGCCGCTCCGATGCGGCTCCGGCATCGTTGAATTTTTCCATCAGCTCCGGGGTAAACGCGGCGGCGATTTTTTGCATCCACTCGCCGGTCTTCGCTTCGTCGTAACTGAAGGTGGCGCGCTTGATGGCATTGCCTTGGTCCAGATGGAAAAAAGCGCGCTCCGAATTGCCGGTATCCAGATACGCTTTGCCGAGCGCAAAATGCAAACTCATCCGGTCACTGATCGCCGGCTGCATCGCCCGCACCAGCATCGCCTCCATCACCGCGATATCGGGATCGTCGCTGCGATAGGTCTTGCTGTCGGAGCGCGCCGCCATCACGCGCGTCGAGGCGGGAAATTTCTCAAGCGCGTAATCGAAGGCCGCAATGGCTTCCTCCTTGCGGCCCATCTCCATGAACAACGCTGCCCGCGCGACCAATGCCTCTTCGGCGACCGTGCCCGGCAACGCCGCAGCGCGATCGAAACATGCCGCCGCTTCGTCGTGCTGCCCCAGCGCCTGCAAAACCTGACCGAGCACATTGTACGCATGGGCATTGTCGGGCGAAATGCTCAACGCCTGGCGCGCGCACGCGAGCGCGTCCTGATGATGCGCTCGCTTCATCAGCAGCTGCGCGCGCGCAGTCAACGCGCCGGCATGTCGTGGTGCAAACGCAAGGAGAGCGTCGATCCGACACTGTGCCTCGGCATAGCGCATGCGCGACATTTCGATCTGGGCCAGGTTGAAATAGGCATCCGCCAATTGCGGATTGATATCGATCGCTTTCTCGGCAGAGGCAACGGCCTCATCGAAACGCCCCAGGTCGTTTAACAGAAAAGCCAGATTGCTATGCACTTCGGCGTAGTCGGGACGCAATGCCAGAGCACGCCGGTAACAATCTTGCGCCTGCTCGAACTGGCCCAGACGCTTATAAGTATTGGCAAGATTGTTGTACGGCTCCGGATTGTCGGGTTCCAGCGATACGACACGTTGCAGACATTCCAGGCTGGCGTCGAATTTTCCACTCTCTTGCAGAATGATGCCGAGGTTATTCCAGGCCGCGATCAGCTGCGGTTCTTGCTCCACGGCGCGCCTTGCTGCTTGCTCCGCCTCCGCCAGCAGCCCCTTCTGACGGCACATTTCAGCCAGATTGCTGCAGTAGGTCGCCGGCACGGCAGGAAACAGACAAGCCTTGCGCAGATAGTCAATCGCCAGATCCAGCTTGCCGTAGGCATGCGCTATCAGCCCCAGTAAATGGAAAGCATCAGGCTGGTGCGGCACGACTTGCAGCACTTGCAGGCAGAGTTGTTCAGCTTGCTGCGCCTGACCTGCGTTCCAGTGCGCATACGCCCGATTCAGGGCTTCCGGAATGGTGAGTTGATTGGCGACCGGATAATTATTCGTGTTCAAAAATACTCCACAGCAATGAAGGCATAAAACAGCAAACAGGAACAGTCCTGTTTGGGAACGATGCTGATATGTGGATAGATGGGGCACAGATCAACAATGTCCGTACGCGACAATTTTTCCCGAGAATATTACAGGCGAAAAATCAGATCAGGCTTCTTTGTGGATAAAACGTCCAAAATATTTACAATAGGAATATTTTCAAGTTAAAACAGTTTTCCATTTCGAGATTGTTGACAAAAATACAAATTTTCTACTCTTCAGTATGCGGTGATTACGTCGATATACGAGAAGAAGAACTGGCTGTACCAAGCCGCTCAGAACTACAAGGGGAAATGAACATGCATAAGAAAATTCCATCACAACACCTATCGCCAGGCCGCATCACCATCCTGAGCTTGTCTCTCGCCGCGGCGCTGGCGACGATGGCATCGACGACGGCACTGGCAGGCCCGACCGTCACCGGGAGTGCCACTGTCACCGGCAATACCTCGAGCGTGACGTGGAACGGCAGCGGCACATTCCTCATCAATAATGGCGTCGTTCTCTCCGGCACGCCGGCCCTTACTGTTTCCGTGACAAGCGGCACCCTGACCAACAACGGAACGACCACCGGCATTTTGAATTCCGGCAACATTGGCCTGCTGAACAACAGCAGCAGCGGCACCATCAGCGGAGGAACAGGCATCAGCAACTCCGGCACGATCGGGACGTTGACCAACACCGGCACCATCACCGGCACCACCAATGCCATTTCCAACAGCGGCACCCTCGGACCGATCGCCAACAACGGCGGCACCATTGCAGGCAACATCACCAACACCGCCGGCCAGAATCTGACCATCACCGGCGGTGCGGGAGCGACCTTCGGCACCCTGACCGGTTCCGGCAGCGGCATCGGCGCCGGCAACATCGGCCTGATCACCAATACCGCCTCGAACCTGGTCTTCAGTGCGGGCAACCAGCTGCTCAACGACAATATCAACGTCACCGGCCGCACCGCCATCAATTCCGGTTCGGTCCTGCAGATCAACAATACGATCACCGTCACCGGCAATTACACGCAAAACGCCGCCGCGACCCTGAACATCGGCGTGGCCAACGGCGCCGTTGCAGGCGGGGTCGTCAGCACCGACAGCGGCTACGGCCGGCTGATCGTATCGGGCGTGGCGACCTTCGATGCCGGCACCAGCATCGCACTTAAAAAACTCAGCACCTATTCCTTCGCCCAGGGACAGCGCTTCGTGGTGGTGCAGGCAAACAACGGCAATGCGCAGTACAACGCCAGTCTGCTGAATTATTCTGCGGACGGTTATAGCGGCGCCATCAGCGGCGCCAGTGTGACCGACAGCGACAACAACGCCAAGACCGATCTGCTGATTACCTTGGGTTCGTCGAGCTCCGGCTCTACCAGCCCCAACATTTCGGCGACCACGCCTGACGCCGTCTCTGCCTTGTCCGGCTTGTTCCGTTACGGCGGCACCAATGCCAACATGCTCAACATGTTCAATGCCGCTGCCGCACTGGGTTCTACAGCGGATGCCAACCGCGCCGGCGCGCAATTGAGTCCGGCCGCCAATACGGCCTCGACCATCCAGTCGGCCCAGGTATCCACGCAAGCAGTGCTCAACGTCACGTCGTCCCATATCGACACCCTGCGTACGGCACAAGCTGCCGGCAGTGGCGTCTCGACCGGTGAACGCGCCAGCGATATCGCGCTGTGGGGCCAGGCCTTCGGCGGTCAGGCCAACCAGGGAAACCGTGCTGCCGGTAGCGGCTATCGCGCCGGCTACAGCGGCTTGCTGATCGGCGCCGACACCGCACTCAGCGACCAGTGGCGCATTGGCGGCGTGTTCAGCTATGCCGATACCTCCGTCAACGGCGGCGGCGACAATACCGGCAGTTCGGCGCACATCAAGGCTTACGGATTGACCGGTTATGGCGGCTATACCGCAGAGAACTGGTATCTGAATCTGTCGGGCGGCATCGTCCAGCAAAAATACAACACGCTGCGCAGCGTCGCTTATACCGGCTTCAGCGGCAATGCCGCCGGCCAGTTCGACGGCACGCAGTACGTCGCCTCGGCGCAGGCCGGCTATCCGATCAGGCTCGACGCCATGACCACGCTCACGCCGATTGCGGGATTGACCTACAGCCGCCTGCGCCAGGATGCCTATACCGAAACCGGCAGCGTCGCGGCCTTGCACGTCAACTCAAGCAGCACCTCTTCGGTGAAGAGCGATCTGGGTGCGAAACTGGAGCGTTCCTTCAAGACATCGTATGGAGAAGTCACGCCGTCGGTGCAGTTAAGCTGGCGCCATGAGTATCGCGACACCAGCGTGCAGTCGGTGGCCAATTTTGCAGCCGACGCCAGCGGCGCCACCAGCTTTACCACGCAAGGCGCAGCCGCCAATAAAAATACCGGTGTGCTGGTGTTGGGCGCGACCTTGGCGCGCAGCCGGAACCTGACGCTGGCGGCTCGTTACACCATGGAAGCGGCACGCGGTTATACCGCGCAGACGGCTGACGTGCGTTTGCGGTATCAGTTCTGATTGCCGTTTGATTCCACGATCGAAGAAAAGCCGCTTAGTGCGGCTTTTTTTCCGGTCAGTTGCGCAAGATGGCGATGAAGATAGAAATGTTCGAATGCGATGAGGCGCTGGAATTGCGCAATGCGGTTTCCTTTGCGCGCTGATCCTGGACAGGCAATAGATATCGTGTTGAGCCGGTGTCATATGGCGCGCGCAAAATGCATGACCTGATGCCGGAAGCGGCCGCGGCGCACCAATTCTTTTTCTTTGCCGGATACACCAAGAAGCGCAGATCTACAATTTGAATTGGCTCACCACTTGGGACAACGCATATGCCTGATCTCGCAGAGATTGCGCTGCGGCCGCAGCCTGCTCGACCAGGGCCGCGTTTTGTTGCGTGCTTTCATCCATCATCGACACAGCACGATTGATTTCTTCGATGCCAGTGCTCTGCTCCCGGCTGGCGACGGTAATGTCACTCATGATCGCAGCGACTTGCCTTACCGAGTCGACGATCCGGGTCATTGTCGTCCCGGCCCGATCGACAAGCAGACTGCCTTCCTCGACTTGTCCGACGGAGTCTCCGATCAGATCCTTGATTTCCCTGGCTGCGGCAGCCGAGCGTTGCGCCAGGCTGCGCACCTCGGTGGCGACCACGGCAAAACCGCGACCTTGTTCACCTGCACGCGCAGCCTCTACCGCCGCATTCAAGGCAAGAATATTCGTCTGGAACGCAATACCATCGATCACCCCGATGATGTCGACAATCTTCCGCGACGACTCCTTGATCGTCCCCATCTTATTGACAACCTGCTCCACCATGACGCCCCCCTCTACCGCCACATCCGAAGTGGATATCACCAGTTGATTCGCCTGATGCGCATTCTCTGCATTTTGCTTCACGGTGGAGGTCAGCTCTTCCATTGCCGACGCCGTTTCTTCCAGACTGGAAGCCTGTGATTCCGTGCGATTCGACAAGTCGGCATTGCCGCTCGCGATCTCGCCCGAGGCGATATTGATGACGGCAATGCTGTTGCGAACATCGCCGACGATGATGCCCAGACTGCCGGTCATATCGTTGAGAGCGTGCATCAGCATCCCGGTTTCATCCATATGCTTTACGCTCGCTTTGCCGGTAAGGTCGTTCCCGGCCACTTTGCGTGCGATCGCCAATGCGTCCTGCAACGGTCGGGACACTACGCGGGCAATCACAATTGCCAGGGCGACACCCAGGGCAATACCGATCGCCAGCAAGATCATGATCCAACGCTGTGACGTGGAATAGATATCGTTGGCACGCTGATCTGCCTCGGCGGAACCTGAAGTGCTTAGCTTTCTCAGCTCGGAAAATTGTCGATCGATGGCCCGATAGGCTTTCAGCGAGTCGCCTTTGGTCAGCGCCATGGCGTCGTCTTTCCGATTGTCTCGCGACAAGGCGATAATCTTTTTGTGCTCGACAAGATAGGCCGCCAGCGTCTTTTTTATTTCTTCGTAGTCAGCCTGTTCTGCCGCACTCAAGGGCAGCCGTTGGTACTCATCCTGCAACTGCGCAAATTCCGCATAGCGCTCACGCAAGCTATTTTCCAGTCCTGCCATGGTTTCCGCATTGGCAAGGATATGCTGAAATTCGGTCGAGCGTACACGCGCCAACACCCGCTCCTGCGTCAGGCTGATGCGCACGGCCGGCAACCATTTCCTGGCGATCTCCATCGTCGCTGCATTGACCCTGGCCATCTGGTTGACGGCAAACAGGCCGACGAAGGTCATCACCAGAATGATCAGTAAAAACGATACCAATAGCTTCGTCGCTATTCTCAAATCGTAGAATTTTTTCATGGTTTCTCTTCAAGGAGATGGACGGACGAACGGAATGCGTCAGGAAAATTGATACAGCTGCGCAGCCGCGCGGAGAACCTGATCCCTCTCCATGATTTCCGGTAGCAAGGTGCGGAGTTCACGACATTCTTGCCGGTAGTCCGTCAGCCGTTCATGCTGGGTATGCGGCCAGTCGCTCCCCCAGAGCAGATGCTGCAACCCGAATTCCTGCCGCAGCAAGGGAACGGCCACAGCGGCGATCCGATTGCCGGTAACGACACCGCCATTGCGATATGCGGCTGACAACTTCACCCAGACGCGCCGGGTCCGCGCGATCTTCAGGAGATAACGGAACCCGGGGTCGCCAACGCCTTGCTCCGGGTCAGGGCGACCGAAGTGATCAACCACGATATTGACGCCGGCATCCAGCAGCGCCGGAAGAACCAGCGGCAAATCGCGCGCCTCCCGGTGAATTTCCACCAGCCACTGATATTGTGCGATGTCCGCCAGTACGCGACGCCACCGCGCGGACGAAAAATCGGGGATCTCGGCGCCGCCGACCAGATTGAAACGAATGCCAACCACGCCTGCATCACGCAAATCCTGCAATTGTTCCCGGCCGATGTCGGCATCGATCATGGCAATGCCGCGCAATCGTTGCGAATGCGCACGCAATGCGGCGATCAGATAACTGTTGTCCGCCCCCAGGAAACTCGGCTGCACCAGCACGCCATGCGATATCGCATTGGCATCGAGACGCGTCAGGTATTCGTCGACGCCCACGTCATAATCCGGTGCGTAGCGGCGCGTGGCCGCCAGCGGCAAACCGCGCGCGAACACATGCGCATGCGTGTCGACGGCAATGCCCGCCGGCATGTCAGGTAAAGAGACTGCCGACATCATGCACTCTCCACCTCAAATTTTTTGCCTCTGGTTTCCGGCAGCATCAGCACTGCCACGACGACCAGGCTATAGGCAATGGCGGCGTCGATGCCGATCGCTTCGCCCAGCGGCATCGAGTCGCTCATGTGCCCCACCAGCACGGGAAATCCTGCGGAGGCGACACGACCGAAGTTATAGCAAAAACCCACTCCTGTTCCGCGAATGCCGCTCGGATACAGCTCGTTGAACAAGGCACCCAGGCTGGCAGGAATACCGGCAGCAAAAAAACCCAGTGGAAAACCCGCGATCAGCATCTGTGTGTCGCTCAACGGCAGGAAGATATAACACAGCACGGTGATGACGCAGCAGATCGCGAACGACGCTACGGTGCGGCGGCGGCCGATACGGTCCAGCAATTGCGCGCTGGCGATACAGCCTGCCCAAAAGGCAACGATGATCACCGCCAGATAACCGCCGGTGCCAAGCACCGACAGATGCTTTTCCGTTTTCAAATAGGTCGGCAACCATGTCATCAGCGCGTAGTAGCCCCCGTGCGCCCCCACGCCCAGCAAACTGCCGATGACGGTCAGGCGCAAAACATCAGGCGCAAAGATGCCCAGCAACGGACTCTTTTGTTTGGCATTGCTTTCACCGGCCCGCTTTTTTGCCAGCAAGAACGCCTCCGGCTCCTGAATGGAACGACGGACATAGACGACCAGCAGCGCGGGCAAAAGGCCGATCATGAACATGGCGCGCCAGGCGGTGTCTTGGGGAAGACAGGAGAACAGCGCCGTGAACAGCAACACGGCGCAGCCCCAGCCGACTGCCCACGCACTTTGCACGGTTCCCATGACCTTGCCGCGATGTTCCGGACGAATCGTCTCTGCCATCAACACCGCGCCGGCGGCCCATTCGCCACCGAAACCGAATCCTTGCAAGGCTTTCAGGATCAGCAAGTGATTGAATGACTGTGCAAACGCGCTGAGGAAAGTAAAGAGCGAGAACCAGACGATCGTGATCTGGAGGGTGCGCACGCGTCCGTACTTGTCCGATGCGGCCCCCGCAACCCAGCCGCCGATGGCGGACGCCACCAGGGTGACGCCGCTGATCAGCCCCGCTTCGCCTTTGCTGAGACTGAAAGCCGCGATCAGCGCCGGTATCGCCAGACTGAACATTTGCACATCAAGTGCATCCAGCGCCCATCCGCTAAAGCAGGCCCAGAAGGTCTTGCGCTCCTTGCCGGATATTTTTTTGTACCAGGTAAACATCGTCTTCTCTCCTATCTCCGTGCATGTAGTCTGCTTGCGTATCGACTCCACGCATCATGCTTGTCGCAGCCATCCATGCATTTTTTAATTGATTCGAGGTTCCCATTTCCGTGAAAGGAAGCGGAAGTTGTTCATTTGCACAAATACTCATATTCATACACTCATATATATGAGTGTATGAAAGATAGCACAAACCGGAGACGCCGGTTGAACAATTGCAGGAGGGCAGCCACTCCCGAGTTAAACTAGAACGCATTTCATCAATAGGCGTGAGATGCGTTCTAACCGCGCCGCACACCTATCATCCGCCCCATGCCAGCATGACATCACTTTTCAAACAATCGGCAGCAGACCCGCGTCTGCCGCTTTATCAGCAACTGCGCGATGAACTCGCAAGCAAAATAAAAGAACAAGTCTGGCAACCAGGCCAGATCATGCCGTCCGAAACGGAACTCAAAAATACGTATCAGGTCGCCGTCGGCACGGTGCGCAAGGCGATTGAAGCGCTTATTGCGGAAGGCCTGGTCGAACGCAGTCATGGCAAAGGCACCTTCGTGCGCAAGCCGCGCTTTGATAATTCGCTATTTCGCTTCTTTCGCTTTGAATCCGCCGACGGGCAAAGACGCGTGCCGACCAGCCATATTGTGCAGCGCAGGAAAATTGCTTCCTCCGCCTACATTGCTGCGGCGCTGCGCTTGAAAACCGGCGCCCCGGTGATTGAATTGCTTCGTTTGCGCCTGGTCGACGAACAACCCGTGCTGGCAGAAAATATATATCTGTGCGCCCAACGCTTCCAGGTTCTTCTGGATTTGGCGGTGGAAGATTTTGGCGATCTTCTGTATCCCTTGTATGAAGAAAAATGCGGACAGATCATCGCTTCCGCCCAGGAAGTCCTGACGGTGGAGTCCGTCACGGAAGCACAGGCCAAACTGCTCGGGCTCTCCGTCAACACCCCGGTCGTGGTGATAGAACGGCTGGCGTTGGGTTCGGACGGCACGCCGCTGGAATGGCGCCAATCGCGCGGCGCCGCCAGCAAGTTTCGCTACAGCGCGGAGATTCGCTGAGCAGCACGGGAAACAAGGAGCGCATGTCCATATGGACATGCGCTCAAGTCGAGCTTATTTGATTTTAATGACGACCTTCCCTTTGGCGCGCCCCGTCTCGACGTAAGCCATCGCCTCGTTCGTCGCCTCGAATGGAAAAACCCTGTCGAGGACCGGACGGATGATTCCTGCATCAACCAGCGACGCAATTCTGTTCAATTGTTCGCCGTTCGCTCTCATGAAAAGAAATGAGAATCCGACATCGAGTTGCTTTGCCTTCTTTCTGGCGCTGAAGCTCAAAAGACGCATGACGAGCGCGACCAACCACGATGCGCCGATCTCTTTTGCAAAATCCGAATCCGGCGGTCCGGAGATCGAGATGAGCTTCCCGCCCTTCTTCAGAATCCGCATGGATTTTTCCATGGTCTTGCCATCCTGGCTATGCAAGACGACGTCATAGTCCTTCAACATCCCTTCAAAATCGTCTTTTTTGTAGTCGATCACGATATCCGCCCCAAGGCTCTTCACCAAATCCAGATTGGCAGCACTTGTGCTGGTCGCTACCGTTGCGCCAAGGTGCTTCGCCAACTGAATGGCGAATGTCCCCACGCCGCCGGAACCCGCCTGAATAAAGATCCTCTGCCCCTTCTTCAATTCCGCTTTCCCGATCAATGCTTGCCATGCGGTCAAGCCCACAAGAGGCAACGAGGCAGCCTCTTCCATCGAGATCGATTTCGGTTTCAAGGAAACGTCTTTGTCACTCACCGCGATAAACTCTGCGAATGTGCCTATCCGGTCTTTGTCGGGACGGGCATAGACTTCATCGCCGGGCTTGAACTGCCTTACTCCAGGTCCGACGCTGACGACCACTCCGGCCACGTCATTGCCCAAAACAAGCGGCATGCGATAGGGCAAAACCAGCTTGAATTCTCCGTTCCTGATTTTGGAATCGAGAAGGTTGACGCCGGCAGCGTGGACCTGAACCAATACGTCGTCGTCACGCAGATCCGGCTCCGGCATTTCTACGGGATGGAGGCGATTGTTGCGGCCATAACGTTTAAGGATGAATGCCTTCATGATGTTCTTTCCCCGTTCTTGTTGAATAAGTTGCGTTCTGGAAATGTTCTTACATGATCTGCAAATATGCGCGCAGACGCATTTCGTCACCGGAAAACGCCGGCATGCCACGTGCATCTCCATCCTTTCTTGCACTGTCGTTGCCTGTTTGCAGATGAGGCAAGACAATGGGTCGGAGCACCCTGTACTGAGCGATGTCCACCATACCCTCGCCACTCCTTGCGGCAATGTCGCCCGGGGCTGGGACTTCGGCTTCTTCGGGATGACGGGAAGCATAGTTGGAAACGAAAAATTCCTGTCCCGGGATGCCGTCCCATTGCCTTGTTTTCATTCGCTGAACCACCTCATCATTGGAACCTGTCCGGGCGCGCCGTCAAGATTCAAGCCGCAAATCTTTTCTGATGCCCGCATCGACAAGAGCCGCCGGCGCGAATCTATGCAGCAACCGCAAACGACTCGCCAAACCACCAGCGGCATAACGGAGCTTGGGGCGACGAGAAACCGCTGCTTTCAGCACGGTTTCGGCCACCACCTCCGGCCCGTCTGCGCCAATCAGCACCTCTTTGACGCGCTTGTTCAAGGCCGCACGAATTTCCCGGTACAGGTCGAGCGGGTTATCGGGTTCCATGGAATTTGCATCGAACCGGGTATTGATATATCCGGGCTCGATGACGCAGACGCGGATACCCATCGTTCGCAGTTCGTGATCGAGCGATGCCGAATACCCTGCCACGGCGTGTTTGGTAGCGGAATAGAGAGCCATGTACGGCATGGGCAGAAAGCCCAGCACCGAGCCGATATTCAAGATGCGGCCGCCATGCTGTTGCCGCATGTAAGGAATCACGGCGCGCGTCATGCGGACCAGCCCGAAGAAGTTCGTTTCGAAAATTGACCGCGCCTGGTCCAGGGAACTTTCCTCCGCCGCGGCCGGCGCAACGCCAAAACCGGCATTGTTCACCAACAGATCGATCCTGCCGCTTCTCCGCATGACAGCATCGACGGCAGCACTGACGGAGTCGTCGCTCGTCACGTCAAGGGGCAACATTTCAAACGATCGCTGCTCCAGGTGAGCTCCTCGCCGACTGGTGCCGTAGACCTTGTACCCTTCCGCCACGAGCCGCTCTGCGCTTGCCTCACCAATCCCCGAAGAAGCTCCGGTCACCAATGCGATTTTGTCGTCCATCATGTTCTCCCGATTTTCATAGAAAGCCTTAGTGGCTTCAAACTGATTTTTTACGAAAATATATGATAATCATCATATTTAAAAACAACGCAAAACCGGCACACATCCTTGATGCATCAAAGAGCCGATGGCGCCAGTTTTTTCCGTGCCGCTTCCAGAAAACTTTCGGACAACTTGGGATCATCGACTGCGCGCGCCATGATCATGGTGCCGACAATCGAAGCAACTATCGTCAATGCTTCTTCATGCCCGGCCGGCGTCCCCCAACCGGGCAGCTCGCGCGCGACCACATCTATCATTTCTTTGATGCGACGGGTGGACGCACGCCGCACTTCGGGCGCCTGACGCGGCATTTCCGAACCGAGCGCGGCAATTGCACAGCCGGTTTCAATCCCTTCGAAATGCGCCATCGACAAGTAGGCCCGTATCATGGCCGGCAAAGCCTGTCCGGGTGGAACCGAAGCGGCGATGCGCTCCGACAAACCGACGGTTTCGGCGCCGGCACGATCCGCCGCCTCCGCCAGCAAGGCTTCACGCGACGCGAAATGGGCGTAAAAGCCTCCGTGCGTAAGACCGGCCTCCTTCATGATGTCGGCGACACCGGTACCGTCATAACCGCTGCGCCGGATTGCGCGTGCGGCGACCTCAACGATGCGCTCATGCGTAATCTCTTTTCGGCCAACAGTTTTTTGTTTGACTGGCTTAGATTTCATGACGATCATCATATATCATTTTTCACAGAAAATGTTCAGCCAATAAATAATTCATCGACAATCTCCCCCTGGGAAACTATTTGTCATTTGGCAATTCCCCGTTGCCGCCGACTCCACGGTATCGGGTATAAAGACGCTCAGGTCACCGGGGTACATCCTTTGGAGGATGGCTGGAAGCAGGAAACATGAAAGGCCAAGCTGAGATAAACTCGACATCAGTCGGAACGCATGTTTATTCTCACTGGCAACAAAAAATACGTTATAAAAGCGTAACCTCGTCATGGGAGCCTGGTCATGAACCGCTTGTTGCCTCTGAATTATCAGATCAATCAACTTGCTAGAATACTGATCCGCCGGTTCCCCGCCGGTTTTTCCCTGCAATCACAGCAGCAGATGCTGGTCGGGAATGAGCGCACGCCGGTACTCAGCAGTGGCGCCGAAGTGCTGAATCTGAATTTCGGGCCGATCGATGAATTCGCCGCTGCCACCGGCGGAAGCGCCACCATCTTCGTGCAACGCGGCAGCGATTTCGTTCGCATCGCCACCTCCATCAAAAAGGAAGATGGCAATCGCGCCGTCGGCACCTTGCTCGATCACTCCCATGCCGGTTATCGCGATCTGCTGGCGGGTCGCAGCTACACCGGTTTTGCGCAGCTGTTCGGCCGCCAGTACATGACCCGTTACGACCCGGTGCGCGACGGCAATGGTCGCGTGGTGGCAGTCTTGTATGTGGGCATCGATGTGAGCCAGCGCCGGCACATTGGCATCGGCGCGCGTATTGCCGGTATGGGCCTGGCCTTGAGCGGCACGATCGTCGGCTTGTATGTCTGGGCTTGCCAGGCGCTGTTGGCGCGCGACGGCGTTGTCGTCGCCAGTCTTCACGAGATCGCCGCGCAGCAACTGCGTTACGGCCTGTTCACCCTGGCAGGTTTGGCTGTGGTCATGGGCCTGCTTTATCTTATGCTGCAAAGGATGATTACCGCGCCGCTGATCGAGGCGACGCACGCCGCGCGGCAACTGGCCACGGGCGATCTGACCACCCTGATTCATGTCGGCCGACGTGATGAGCTGGGCCAATTGATGCAAGCCGTCAACGGTATTGCGCAAGGACTGGCCGGCATCGTCAATGATGTACGCGGCGGATCCGAACGCATCAATACCAACGCGCAGGAAATTGCCGTCGGCAACAGTGATCTGGCGGCACGGGCCGAGGCCCAGGCGGACGCGCTGCAGCAGGTGCGCGCCACGATGGAGAGTTTCACCAGCGGCATCCGCAATAATGCCGACCATACGCGACAGGCCGGCGCGCTGGTGGGCACCGCAGCCAGCCAGGCCCATGACGGCGGTCAAGTCGTCCGGTCGGTGGTGGAGACCATGACGACCATCCGCGCCAGTTCACACAAGGTGGCGGATATTCTGGGCGTGATCGACGGCATCGCGTTCCAGACCAATATCCTCGCCCTGAACGCGGCGGTCGAAGCGGCACGGGCCGGCGAACAGGGACGGGGCTTTGCGGTGGTGGCCACCGAAGTGCGGCAGCTGGCCCAGCGCAGCGCGGCGGCCGCGCGCGAAATCAAGATGCTGATCACGGAATCCGTCGCCAATGTCGACAGCGGCAGCACGCTGGTCAGCAGCGCCGGCACGGCCATGCACAACATCGAGGAAGCCATCGGCAATGTGATCGTGATCATGCGCGAGATTGCCAGCGCCAGCGCCCGCCAAAGTGAAGACATCAGTCAGGTGACGCAGGCCGTCGGAGACATCGACCAGGTGACGCAACAGAACGCTGCGCTCATCACGCAAGCTGCAGGGGCGACTGCAAGCTTGCGAAATGAAGCCGAGAAACTGGTGAAGAACGTGCACATTTTCAAGCTGGCCAAGCGCGCTGGATAATTTTCCCATGCGCCTGTACGGTTGGCTTCACGCCCTTCATTTCGGCCGGGCGAAATGAAGGGCGTCCTGTTGAAGCGTAACGTGTCTGCCATCGGCGGCGGGTTCAGGCGATACGTGCGGCGCCAGTGACGGGCTTGCGCGCGTCCAGGGAAAACGCGCCGGCGCCGAAGGCGACTACTTGTAGCAGGCCACCGGCTATCGAGATGTTCTTCAGCAAGTGGATCATCTGGTTCTGGTCGCCGACCGCGCTGTGGAAGACCAGGCCGGTGACGATTGAAAACAGGGCGAGCGCGAGAGCGGTGAGGCGGGTCTGGAACCCGAACACCAGCAGCAAGCCGCCGCCGAGTTCAACGATGAGCGCGATCACGTAACCAAGCGTGGGGAACGGCAAGCCCATCGCGGTGATATAGCCAATGGTGGCTGCCGGGGCGCTGAGTTTGCCGATGCCGCTGATCAGGAAGAGCGATGCGAGCAGCAGGCGGGCGACGAGCGGCAGGACGGTGTTCGACAGGTTGATTGCGTTTTTCATGGTAGTGCTCCTTAAATAATGAAAATAAAAGTTGGGTTGGTGGTATCGAAATTTACTGCGATGCTTCTGCTTCTAACTGCTTGCGAATGACTTCGATGCTGGCTTCGCCACGGTCCAGTGCAGATTGCGACGTGTGGACCGAGTAGTAGCCGAGAACGAGGTCGTGTGGATGCGGTACGGCCGAACCCAGCACGAATTCGGTGTCGCCCTGCGCGACGAAATCGATAGTGTCCTGACTATCCTCGAAGACGGCGATCTCGTTTTCGAGACGCGCTTCCGAGGCATGCAGGACACCTCGCATCGGCGACACCCAGGCGATGCCGTGTCCTGCGGGCGGCTGATAGCTCCACGCTTCTCCGTCCTGAAGACGTACATGCAGGTAGTTCATCGATGCCCGGGTGCGAATGGCGCTGGAGACGCCACCGTAGCTGCCCAGGATCACCCGGGCGGGGCCTGCCGCCGGCACCGTCTCCGGGGCCAGGTACTGACTGTAAGCCGGCCCATTCTCATCTTCCGGCGGCAACGCCACCCAAAGCTGGAAGCCGCGTACGTTGGAGTTGCCGATGGCGCCCCCGCCATGCCACACGCCGCCGCCCGCATTCATCCACTCGACGCCGCCGGTGGGCAGGATGCCGGTCTTGCCGGTGGTGTCGATGTATTCCATCTGGCCTGAAACAATCACCGTCAGCGTGGCAATGCCGGAGTGCGGGTGCAGGCCCGACAGCGGCTTGCCGCTTGGTGCAATATCGAAATCGTCGAGGAAAACAAAAGGCTTGATGCGTTCGCCCAGGCCGGATGGGCTGACCAGGCGGTTGAACCAGGCCTGGCGCTGGCCGCGGGAACGGTACTGGACCGGACGCCCCGGTTTTGGGGACAAGACTGCACTCACGATGAATCTCCTTTGACGTGATTCAGGTTTAAGGAACGAGGATCGCGGGGCCTGCAATGCGGCGCGCTGCCAGGTCCTGGTGGGCGCGGACCACATCCGACATGGCATAGCGCACTGGAGTGACGTCGCCGAAGACGCCGGCACGCCAGGTGGCGAACAGGTCCCTGCTGGATTCGTCCAGGCTTTCACGACTATTGACATACTGAGCCGTCGCCGGCTTGGTGTAACGAATGCCGCGCTGCGCCAGTTGGTCTTGGAAATTCTGCTGCGGCGAACCCGATGCATTGCCGACATGGACCAGGTGACCGCCGTCGCGCAGCGCCAGGATCGACTGCGCAAAAGTGGCCTGACCAACAAACTCGAACACCACGTCGACGCCACCGGGAGCGATGGCGCGCACCTGGTCCGCCAGGTCAGCCGCGCTGGCGTCGAGCACATGTTCGATCCCGTGGGCACGCACCAGAGGAATCTTGGAGGCAGAACCGACGGTGGCGATGACGGTGGCGCCGAGCGCCTTTGCCCAGCGCGTCACGAGCGATCCGACGCCGCCTGCGGCGCCGTGCACGAGGATCGTGTCGCCGGCCTTGGTGTTGTGTACGCGCTTGAGCAGCATCCAGGCGGTCAGTCCCTTGGTCAGCAGCGCAGCGGCGGTTTCGGTTGTCACGTCCGATGTCAGCTTGACCAGCACGTCGGCTTCGATCATGCGGACCTTGGCATAGGCGCCGAACGAAAAAAAGTAGGCGACGCGGTCGCCGGCGGCAAATCCCGTGACGCCTTCGCCGACTTCCTCGATGACGCCCGCGCCTTCCACGCCCATGTTGAACGGCAGCGTCACGCCGATGGTGCCGTCGCGGAACATCGTGTCGATGAAATTGAGGCCAGCTGCGTCCTGGCGCAGGCGGACCTGGCCGCGCGCCGGCGTACCGATGGCGGCCGGGGCAGGCTCATAGCGCATTACGTCGGGGGCGCCTTGTTCATAAATACGTACGCGGTGTTGATTCATGTTGCTCTCCTTGTCTGGCCAGCGGAGCGTTGTGCCCGCATTCAGCAGATCGATGAGGCAAGTGTATATATCAGCAAAAAGATGATAAAGATGCTATAAATTACATCAGTGTTCCCAATATGGTGATAATAGGAAAGGCTGAAATGGATCAGTTTCTGGCGGTACGGGCATTTACCGCGGTAGTGGAGACCGGCAGCTTCGTCAAAGCCGCCAATGCGCTCGAGCTGCCGCGCAACACGGTGACCAAGCTGGTGCAGGCGCTGGAGGCTCACCTGCGCGTCAAGCTGCTGAACCGGACGACGCGGCGCGTGTCGACGACCAACGATGGCACGGCGTATTACGAGCGCATGGCGCGGTTGATCGACGAATGGCAGGAGGCGGACCTGGCATTAGGAAGTGCCCAATCGAATCCACGCGGAAAATTACGAGTCGACATGGGAGCAACCATTGCGACCGTGCTGGTGATACCGGCACTTCCTGAATTCCAGCGCCGCTATCCGGACTTGCAGATCGACATCGGCGTGAGCGACCGTCCGGTGGACCTGTTGGGCGACCGGGTCGATTGCGTGGTGCGCAGCGGCGTGATTACGGATCCATCGTTGATCGCGCGCCAGATCGGCGACATGCCCTTTGTCACGACCGCGACCCCGGGTTACCTACGAAAGCATGGCGTGCCGAAGCACCCGTCCGATCTTGAGAACGACCATCTGTTAATCCGCTATTTCTTCGCAGGCACGGGACGGAAACTGCCGATCGAACTGGTGCGTGGCAACGAGCGCATCAATGTGAACGGACGGCATTTTGTCGGCATCAACGACACCAATGCCATGCTGGCGGCGGGCTTGGCAGGTCTGGGGGTGATGCATTCTCCGGCGTTTATCGCGGAGCAGCACATCGCCTCGGGCCTGCTGGTGCCGCTGCTACGCGACTGGAAGGCCGACAGCGTTCCATTGTCGATTGTTTACGCCCCCAACCGCCATCTGAGCACCCGTGTGCGTGTGTTTGTGGACTGGATGGTGGAGCTGATACGGGAACGAGGACTGGGCCGTTAAGCAGGTTGGGCGCCAATAACACAGGAGCGCCAACGAATTATTGTTGCGGGATGATTTCTGCTCCCTGCGCTAAATTCGCGCAATTATCCTTTGCGGACATGCAAGCACATCGGCGATCGCAACGTTGCCCATAACTACCTCAGAAAAGTCCGCTCGCGCAGGCTTGTCTATTCATCATGCGGCGCCATGCGATGCATGCTCAGGCCCGCCAGCTTCGCCGCATTCACCACGGAGTCGTAGGTCGCCGCATCCAGGAAGCCCAGCGACAACGCCGCCGCGCGCGGCGTGATGCCTTCCTCGAGCGCCCTGGCGGTAATCTGTGCCACTTTGTCGTAACCGAGAATCGGGTTCAGCGCCGTCACCTGCAATAGCGCATTGCCGACGTTGTCGGCCAACCGTACCGCATCCACTTCCAGCCCCTGAACCAGTCGCCGGGCAAATACGCGCGAAGCATCTGCCAGCAAACGGATCGATTGCAACAAGTTACTGATCAGCACCGGCTTGGCGACGTTCAGCTCGAAATTGCCGGAGGCGTTGGCAATGGTGATCGTCGCATGGTTGCCCATCACTTGCATGCAGGCCTGCGCCAATACTTCCGCGATGGTCGGGTTGCGCTTTCCGGGCATGATTGAACTGGTAAGGCCGTCGTCGGGAACCTTCAATTCACCGAGACCGCAACGCGGACCCGAGCCCAGCCAGCGAATGTCGTTCGCCATCTTGATCAGGGACGTAGCGAGCACGTTCAATGCGCCGGAAACTTCGACCATGGCGTCATGCGCAGCCATGCCCTCGAACTTGGACGGATTGGGAGAAAAGCCTTGGCCGGTAAGCGCGCTGATTTCCTCGCAAAAAATGCGATCAAAATCCGGCGGCGCATTTAAACCCGTACCGGCAGCCGTGCCTCCTTGCGGCAGTAACAACAGGCGCGGCATGCTTGCATCGATGCGGTCAATGCCATGGCCAATCTGCCGGGCAAAGGCATCGAAGCTCTGCCCCATCGTCATCGGTACGGCATCCATCAGATGCGTCCGCGCTATCTTCAACACCGCAGAAAAAGCCGTGGCGCGCTCTGTCAGGCTGTCCCGCAACAGGACGAGCGCCGGTTTGAGCCGGGTTTCCAACTCAAGCACGGTCACCAGATGCATCACCGTCGGAAAGCTGTCGTTGGAAGACTGCGAGGCATTGACATGATCATTGGGATGAACCGGCGATTTTGTCCCGAGAGCCTGTCCCAGCAATTCATTGGCCCGGTTCGCGATGACTTCGTTGGCGTTCATGTTGGTTTGCGTACCCGACCCGGTCTGCCATACCGTGAGCGGGAAGTGATCATCGAAACGTCCCTCCCGCAACTCCTCGGCGGCACTGACGATGGCATTCGCCATGACCGTATCGAGTACGTCGCAACGCCGATTGGCGCGCGCTGCGGCAATCTTCTGCAATCCGAATGCATGCAGCAGGCATGCGGGGAAACGCTCCTCGCCGACTTCAAAAATGCTCATCGCGCGTTGCGTCTGCGCGCCCCAATACTTATCGGACGGAATGTCGACGGGGCCAAAAGCGTCGTGTTCGATGCGTGAATTGCTCATTTTCAATCCAATGCAGTGTTGAAGCGGACCGTGCCGCAGATTGATCGATGATCAATCAGATGAATAGCTAACGGATACGCACAGACGACCCAGGCAAGGAAAAAACCTCGACGCTGTCGTAGCGAAACTTCGCGACCGCGCCCTGCAATGACCGGGCCTGCTCTTGCAGCGACATCGCCGCGGCGGCCGCTTCTTCAACCAGAGCCGCATTCTGCTGCGTCACGCCATCCATCTGCGTTACCGCTTTATTGATTTGATCTATGCCGTCTTTTTGCTCATCGGAGGCCAGCGAGATTTCGCGAATGATGGCGCTTACCTTGCGTACCGCGTCAGTGACTTCCTGCATGGTAACGCCGGCTTGCTCCACCAGCGATGTGCCGCTGTCGACTTTATCGACGGACTCATCGATAAGTTGCTTGATCTCTTTTGCCGCTACCGCGGAGCGTTGCGCCAGGCCGCGCACTTCGCTGGCGACGACGGCAAAGCCCCTGCCTTGCTCGCCGGCCCGTGCAGCTTCGACAGCGGCATTGAGCGCAAGAATATTGGTCTGGAAGGCAATGCCGTCAATCACGCCGATGATGGCCGACATCTGGTTCGAGCTGCCTTGTATGCCGCGCATGGTCTGCACCACTTTATCGGTCACTTCCCCGCCACGCAGGGCAATGGATTCCGCTTCACTGGCGATGGCGTTCGCCTGCCGGGCGCTTTCCGAGTTCTGCTTCACGGTGCCGGTCAGCTCTTCCATGCTGGCGGCCGTCTGTTCCAGCGAGGCAGCCTGCTCTTCCGTGCGCTGCGACAGATCGGCATTGCCGGAGGCAATCTGGCTCGTCGCCGTCGCCATCGAATCGGCCGACTGACGAACGGCGGTGACGGTGCTGCGCAATCCATCGCGCATGTCTTTCAGGCCGCTCATCAATTTCCCCATCTCGTCCTGAGACCGAATCGGAATGTGGCGGCTCAGATCGCCGGCGGCGATCGCCGAAAAATGAAACAGGGCCTGATCAAGAGGACGAGCAATGGCGCGCTGCAAACCCCAACCGCAGACCACGCCCACGACGATGCCGAGCACGATCATGCCAATGGAGATGAAACCCACGGTGCGAAATTCGCTGCTGAAACCATCGTAATTTTCCTGGCCATGCTTCAGAAGATACTGATCCAGCTGGGTTCCGCCCTTGGTGAACGCCAATGCCAAAGGCGGAGCAATCTGCATGGTGATCTTGTCGGCGGAGACGCTGTCCTTGCTCAACAATGCCGCCAAAGCGGGCTCTATCGCCTGCTGAATGAAAGTACTGCGTTTGGCCGCCACATCCCTGGCGATCGACTCTTCCTCGGCGGACTTGGGCAAGTCCAGATAACGGCGCCAGGCGTTGTCGGACACCTTCAGATAATCCCTGGTCTTGTCGACCAGCGCCTTGATGTCGCCCGACTCGGGATGCAGCAGAGCCCGATCGATGGCGATACGCGCGACGGCAAGGTTGTACTTGGATTCGCCGATCGCCAGGGCCGAAGCCAACTGCACGGAATAGGTTTCATGCAAGGCCGTTTCGCCCGCGCGATTGGATATCTGGCCAATCACGCCAACGACGATCAATAGAAAGACCAGCGCAAAAATGGCGCCGGTGATACGTGCCTTGATAGAGATTCTTGACAACATTTCATACCTCGCTGCAGCGCTCGCGATGGATCGGAGACGCCATATCCGACAGATTCATAAATGGAAACCGACCTGTCCTTCGAAAGTGCATCGATGTGGACAGATCGGCTCGCTTGCTTGATGCTAAAAAAACCGGCTACAACCTGACGTCCTGTCGCGCGCTGGTTGCGCTCACGCTATTCATGGCTTCATCCTCGGCCATCACCTGCGGATAGCGCTCCGGATGCAGATGCTTTTCCGCCATGGCTGCGTCGAATGTTCCCGACCACTTTGCAACGACGACGGTCGCCACGCTATTGCCGATCGTGTTGCAGGTGGCAATCGCCATCGACAAGAAACGATAGACCCCAAAAATGACCGCCAGGCCTTCTATCGGCAAGATCCCCGTCGAGGTCACGGTGGCGGCAAACACCACGAAGGAACCTCCCGATACCGTCGCGGCGCCCTTGGATGTCAGCAACATCAGCAACAGAATGCCAAGCTGCTGATCCAGACCGAGAGGAACGCCGTAGGCATGTGAAATGAACATCACCCCCATTGCCATGAAAATCGATGTGCCATCGAGATTGAAGGCATAGCCGGTAGGCAGCACCAGACCGACCGTCTGCTTTGCGCAGCCGAGACGCTCAAGCTTGATGAGCAAACGCGGCAATGCGCTTTCGGAAGACGCCGTGCCGAGCACGATGAAGATTTCTTCCTTGATGTAGCGCAGGAAACGCCACAGGCTGAATCCCGCAAGCCTGGCGATGGAGCCGAGCACCACCGCCAAAAACAGAATGATGACGCCATAGAAGCCCAGCACCAGTTGCGCCAGCGCAACCAGCACCGCGGTGCCGTTGCTGCCCACGGAATACGCCACCGCGCCGAAGGTGCCGATGGGCGCCAGTTTCATCACCAGATTGATGAACGAGAACAGCACTTCCGAGATGTAGTCCAGTCCCACGTTGACCTTCTCGCGACGCGCTTCGGGAATCGCCAGAATCCCGATGCCGACCATCACCGCCAGCACAACCACTTGCAGCAACTCACCCTTGGCAAATGCGCCCACGAAGTTGTCCGGCACGATGTGCATCATGAAGGACAGAAAGCTTTGCGTTTCGGCTTTTGCCGCAGCCGGCGGTACGGCGCCCACGGTCATGTGACTCATGTTGCTGCCCAGCTCGAGCAAATTGCCTGCCAGCAGTCCGATCACCAATGCGATGGTCGAAACGACTTCGAAGTAGACAATCGAGCGCCAGCCGACACGACCCGCACTCTTGATGTCGCCGGCGGAAGCGATCCCGTGGACGATGGTCAGGAACACCAGCGGCGCCACGCCGGCTTTGATGAGCGACAGGAACATATCGCCCAGCAATTTCAGCTGCGCGGAAAATTTCGGGAATAAAAATCCAACTGCGATGCCAAGCACGAGCGATGCCAGGACCTGCATGCCGAGCTTGCGATACCAGGGAGTTTTTTTGGAAGTTGCAGTCATCATGTCTCCTTGGCGCCGGTCAGATTGTGATTGCGCCGGACAGTTTAATTGCCTGGTCCACCATTTGCGGAGCGAGGCCAAGATAGTTTTCAGGAGCGGTCAGGCGATCGATGGTGGCCCGGTCGAAGTGTTCCGTCACTTCCGGCATGGCAGCCAGGGCATCGGCCAGCGAACCGCC
>NZ_AKJW01000086.1 GCF_000282135.1 Herbaspirillum sp. CF444 | reverse complement strand
CAGCAGGTGAAAATCGGATTAAGAAGGGAAAAATGTCTGAGCGAAGCGAGTTGTTTTCCCTTCCCGATTTTCGCCTGCTGGCGCCGGGGACCCCGAAGGGGCTACGACCTAGCGGTCGCTTCTTTGGCTTACTTTTCTTGGCGAGACAAGAAAAGTGAGTAGCCGCCGGGCTACCCCCGGCACGGTCGACCGAAGAAAGAAAATCCGAAGCTACCTAAAACGGCAAGTCGGAACAAAACACGAAACAATCCCCAGCGACGCAATTGCGGATACCCCTAATCCCCGTACTCCCCGCCAACCACCCCAAACAAGATAAAATTCCCCCACATCAAGATCGCCAAAAAACGACAAAGCTCGACAAAAAACCAAAAACAACCCCCGGAGACCGCCCTCACCAGGCCCCCTCAAAAAACCAATGAAGCGAGCCTTCTACACGAACGCCTTCGTCCAGATGCTCATCGCCATCGCGGCAGGCGTCCTGCTCGGTCACGTCGATCCGCATCTGGCGGCGCAGATGAAGCCGCTGAGCGACGGCTTCGTGCGCCTGATCGGCATGCTGATCGGGGTGGTGATGTTCGCGCTGGTGGTACTCGGCATCGCCGGCATGCAGGACAAAATGCATGCCGCCAAGGTCGGAGGCAAGGCGATTGTGTATTTTGAAATCATGACCTTGGTCTCGCTCGGCTTCGGCATGCTGGCGGCCAACCTCCTGCAGCCCGGCGCCGGGTCGAACCTCGATCTGTCGCATCTGGCCGAAAACGGCACGCAGTACGCGGCGAAGCTGACCACCACCAGCGTCGCCGACTTCCTGCTCAACATCATCCCGAATACCTTCGTCGACGCCTTCACGCGCAACAGCAGCCTGCAGATCCTGCTGCTGGCCGTACTGTTCGGCGTCGCGCTGGCGCGGCAGGGCGAGCGCGGCCGCAATGTGGTCAGCTTCATCGAAGCTATCTTGCGCATCCTGTTCGGCATGATCAATTTGATTCTGAAAGTAGCGCCGCTGGCGGCATTCGGCGCCATGGCCTACACCATCGGACGCTACGGCATGGCGTCGGTGCTGCCGCTGCTGCATTTTGTCGGTGCCATCTATGCCGCCAGCATCCTGTTCGTCTGCGTGGTGATGGGCGTGATCGCGCGCGTGGCGGGGGTGAATATCTTCCGCCTGATCGTCTACATCAAGGAAGAATTGCTGCTGGTGTTTTTCACCACCTCATCGATGGCGGCGCTGCCGGGCCTGATCGACAAGATGGAGCGCATGGGATGCGCCAAGGCGGTGGTGCGGCTGGTGCTGCCGACCGGCTATACCTTCAATCTCAACGGCACCAACATTTACCTGACCATGGCGGCGATGTTCCTGGCGCAGGCGGGGGGGATTGAAATCAGCATGTGGCAGCAACTCTCGTTGCTGGCGATCGCGATGCTGACGTCCAAGGGCGCCACCAGCGTGACCGGTTCCGGCTTCATCGCGCTGGCGGCGACGCTGAGCACCCTGCAGATCATTCCCGTCGGCGCCATCGTGCTGCTGCTGGGGGTGGAGCGACTGATGAAGTGTCGTTCGCTCAGCAACGTCATCGGCAATTGCCTGGCGTGCGTGGTGGTGTGCGCATGGGACAAGGCATTGGACCGGGACCGCATGGCGCAGGTCTTGTCGGCATAAAAAAAGTCCCGGACTTGCCGGGACTGAAACCTACTACCTACTCCACTTCTTTCTTGCAAAACCCAGGCCTTACTTGCCCAGCTTGTAGAAAGCCTGATCCAGATTGGCGGATGCCTTCGCCAGCTTCTGGCGCTGCTGCTGCAACCACGCCACGTCCTTGTCCAGCTTGGCTTTTTCGACGCCCAGCATGCGCATGACTTCCGTGCGTTGCGGACCGCCCAGGCCCTTGCTCGACGCCAGCATGTTCTGCGCCGTCAGCGATTTCTTGTATTGCTCCTGCGTCAGCGGGAACTGCGTGCGTTCGAAGTCGAACTTCTTCACGGCCTCGGTGTAGATCTGCTGCACGACGTCGAACGGAATATCCGCAGGCTTCATCTTGTTGGTGCGGCCGTAGGTCACCAGGTCCGAGGCAAAGTGATGGCCCACGCGGAAAGGCACGTCGGAGTCGCGTTGCAGGATATCGGCCAGCTCGGTCGTGGTCGAGTAGTCGGCGTCCACTTCCTGCAGCGCGCGGTCCTTGTCAATCACCAGGTTGTCCAGCAGGTCGGCCAGTTTGACGAAGGCGTTGGAAGTCAGTTCCAGCGTCTTTTCGACCTGGTCGCGCTTGTAGTCCGGCATGCCGGGCGAGACGTTGTGCGCCTCCAATTGGAATGTCATGGCGCCGCCGACGATGTCGCTGGCTTGCAGGCGCAGCACGTTCAGGCCGTAGGGATTGCGCTTCTGCGGCATGATGCTGCTGGTGCCGGTGAGACGGCCTTCCTGGATCATGATCCAGGGATACGGCTGATGGTATTGCGTGTGGAAATCCTGCACCAGGATGCCGATGGTCAGCGCGGCGTTGCTGCACAGGCTGACCAGTTCCATGCCCTGGTCGAGCGCGCCGAGTTGCGCGGCGTCGTAGGAGTTTTCAATCGGGCCGTCGAAGCCGAGCAATTCCGCCAGGCGCTTGCGGTCGACCGGGAAACTGGACGTGCCCAGCGCACCGGCGCCGAGCGGACTCAGGTTCAGGCGCGCATAGGCTTCCTGCAGGCGTGTGCTGTCGCGGCCGAACGAGGAAGCGAACGCCAGCAGGTAGTGGGCGAAGGTGGTCGGCTGCGCCTGCACGCCGTTGGTATAGGCCGGCACGATGGTGTCGAGGTTCTTTTCGGCCAGTTCCAGTACTTCCGCCTTCGACTTGTTCATTGCCTCCATCAGGTCCAGCGTGCGCTCGCGCTGCATCAGGCGGCGGTTGGTCGACAGGATGTCCTGGCGGCTGCGGCCGGAATGCATGCGAGAGCCGTCGGGGCCGGCGATGGCGAGGATCAGCGGTTCGTATTGCAGGTAATCGGAAGGACGCTTGGCGCCGGGCTGGTCGCCGTTCTTGATGACCTGGTCGACGGCCGAGACGATCTTCTTGCCAAGGTCGGGCGGCACGATCTTGTTCTCGATCACCATCACGGTCGACGCCTTGTTCATCTCGCCGAGGAAGTAGAAGTAGTCGTGATAGGCCGGTTTTTTGTCGGCGGCGACGGCGCCGCCGATGGTCATCAGCGCCAGCGGAACGAGCGCGAGCTTCGCAATGCGCGCTGCGTGGCGTGGCAGCGCGGTGCGGAGGGAAGGTGATTTAGTCGGCATCATTGTTTTTACCTTGCGTACTGGTGTTGGTCGGAGTTGAAGTGGATGGCGAGGTTGATTGCGCCTCGGAGATGGCGGGCCCGGCGGAAGCGAGTTCGATGTTCATGCGGCGCGCGCTTTCATTGAACGGCGAGAACACGTTGCTGTTGCCGCTTGGACGATTCCAGGCGTTGGCGGTCTGATCGGTTTGCAGCGCGGCGGTGGCCGGTGCGGTCGCCGCATTGGTCAACAGGTTGCTGATGCCGGCGCCGAAATTCTTGATCACCACGCCCGCGCCGGTCGCGGCGAAGGTAGTGGCGTCGCCGGCCTGGCCCAGCGCCGCGCCGTTCGGCGCACTGGCAGTGACGAACAGGATGCCGTCGACCACCTGCAGCGTATTGGTGCCGCCGTTGAAACGCAGGCCATAGCTGCCGTTGCCGGTGGCGTTGACGATCATGTTGCCGCTGCCGCCGGTGCTCACCGTGTTGAAGCCGTTGGTGCTGCTGCCGACGAAGGCGATGCCTTCGCCCGCTCCGTTGCCGGTGCCGGTCAGTGCTATATCGCCGCTGTTCGATTGGATCTTCACGCCCGCCGCGGCGCCGGAACTCGGGCTGTGGATGGTGATGCCCGCCGTGCCGGATGCGCTGCTGCTGGTGCCGGTCAGCGCCAGCTTGCCGGTGTTGGTCGAGATGACCGCGCTGCTGGCGTTGGTCGAGGGAAAGATCGTGATGCCGCCGGCGTTGACGGACGTCCCGGTCAGGCTGACCGAGCCGCTGCCGGTGGCGCGGATGACGTTGGTGCCGGTCAGCACGCTGATGCCGTCGCCGTACACGCTGCTGCCGGTGATGCTCAGCGTACCGTTCTCCACGCTCACCAGCGCGTTGCCGCTGCTGTAGAGACTGACGCCGTCGCCCTGGTCGGCGGCATTGCCGATCAGCGTGACGTTGCCGGAGCCGGTGGTCTGGATCTTGTTGGTCACGCCGAGGATTGCGATACCGTGATCCAGTTCAGGCACATTGGGCGAATGGAAGTTGCCGTTGAGCGTGATGTTGCCGCCCTGCGAAGAAATGTTGTTGACCGACGCCGTACCGCTGCCGCCCAGTGCAATCGCATCCGAGGTGCCGACCGAATCGCCGCGCAGCGTGATGTCGCCGCTGACGGTGGTGACGTTCACGCCGGTGGCGCTGTTGGTCGAATTGAACAAGATGCCGTAGCCGCCGAAGCTGTTGGTGCTGTTGCCGTTGATGGCGATGTTGCCGCTGGTGGCGCCGATGTTGACGACGGCATTCAGCGCCGACGGTGCGATGTCGACGCCGCGGCCGGAGGCGCTGGTGCCGTTGAGACTGATGTTGCCCGTCGTCGTCTTGATGTTGACCGCGGCATACTGGCCGCCGACGTCCAGCGACAAGGCCTTGAACGAACCGCTCGACGTGTTGATCACGCTGTTGTTGCCGGTCAGCGTGATGTTGCCGGCGGAGCTGGTGACATTGACTTGCGCGCCGACGGCCGAGCTGGTGCCGTTGCCGGAAGCGATCAGCGCCAGTGCCGGCGTGGTGCCGCCGGAAGTGTTGCCGGTGATGTTGATGTCGCCTGCGGTGGCAATGCTGATCTGCGAGCTGGCGCCGGTGGAGTTGAGCACGGTGCCGTAGCTGCCGGTGCTGCTGCCGTTGACGTTGATGGCCCCGCCCGCGCTTGAGTTCAGGACAACGGAACCGGTGCCGCTGGCGGCCAGATACACGCCGCGGCTCGAGCCGGCGAAGCCGCCGCTGTTGGCCTTGACCGTCAGGTTGCCGCTGCCGACGGTAATCGTCTGCGACGAGGTGGCGGCGGTCGAGCAGACCAGCACGCCGAAGCCGGACGTCGCATTGCCGCTGACGGTAACGTTGCCTGAACCGGTTGCGGCGATGGTGTTGTTGGTGCTGAAGATGCGCGTGCCGTTGCCCCCGCCCAGCGTGGTGCCGTCAATGCTGATCGAGCCGCTGCCGTTGGTGACGATGCGGCTGCCGCCGGTCACCACGAATGCGTCGGTAGCGACGGAAGTGTTGGCTTGATTGGCGACCATGTTGATGTTGCCGCCGCCGGCATCGAGGGTCGATCCGGAAATGTTGACCGTGTTGCTGCTCGAAGTGATGTTGCCGCCATTGGTCGAGATGGTGCTGTTGGTCAGCGTGATCGAACCGTTGCCGGTATTGCCGAAGTTGGCGACCAGAGAGACGTTCAGCGACTTGCCGGTGGCGTTGCTGATCGTGTGGTTGGTCATGACGATGCTGCGATGCGCCTGCAAGGTCAGCGACGAATTGCCGACCGCCTTGACGTCGTCGAGCACGTTGATGTCGCCGCTGGAACCGCCGGATGCATTGGTGGTGACCAGGATATTGGCCCCTTCCGACAGCGAGGCGTTAAGCGTCGCCGAACTGAGGCTGGAGTTGGCGGCGGTGCTGGAAGTAAACGGGCTGGTCGAGGTCGCGCCACTGGCGTTGGCAGCGGTGGTGATGTTGATGTTGAACGGATCGACAAGCCAGCTGCCGCCGATGCCGGACGCCGCGCCAAGATGAACCAGTCCATTGACTTCGAGATCATGGCCTGAGGTTTCCACCGTGCCGCCGCGGCCTGTCGCACCACCACCCTGCGCGCTGATGTCGCCGTAGAAGCGCGTGCTGCCGGTCGACCACAGCACCACCGAGCCGCCGTTGCCGCTGTGGATGGCGTCGGCCTTGATGGCGGCGTCGCTGCCCATGTAGACCGCTTCGGCCTGGTGCTCCGTACCGCTGCCCTGATAGTTGCCGCCGACCAGCACGGTGCCGCCGCCGGCGTCGCCGGAGGCATCGATGCGCGTGCCGTCGAACAGGCCGACGTATTGGCCCAGTACCTTCGCCGTGCCGCCGGTTTCCCCGGCGTTGACGCCGGAGACATTGAGCGTGCCGCTGTTGGCGACGATGCCGGAATCACCGCCATCGAGCAGGATGCTGCCGTTGCGATTCCGCAGGCTGGTCGCTTCGATTACGCCGCTGTTGTTGACGACGTTCGACAGCATCGCATCGGTGGCGCGCGCGGTCATGACGACGGTGCCGCCGTTGGCTTGCAGCACGCCCTGGTTGACGACGTTGGCGTTGAGCGTGGCGTTGCTGACTTCGACGTTGATCAGGCCGTCGCCGTTGAAGTCGAGCGACATCTTTTCTCCGGCGGCCAGCACCACGCTGCCGAGACGGGCCGCGATGTTGCCTTCATTGTGCACCTGCGCGCCGAGCAGGGCGACATAGCCGCCGTCTGCTGCCGTGATGTTGCCCTGGTTGACGACCGATCCGCTTGCGCCTTCGAGTTCAAAGACGTTTTTCCCGGCCATGAAGTTGGCGTCGGAGATATTCAGCGTGCTGGCCACCAGGCCGCCGACGTTGACCGACGAGCCGGCGCCGAACAGGATGCCGGATGGATTGATCAGATAGACCTGGCCGTTGGCGTTGAGTTGCCCGAGGATTTGCGAGGCGTCGCCCGATGTCACCCGGTTGAGCGCGACCGACGAGGAAGTCGGCTGCACGAAGTTGACGGTCGCGCTGCTGCCGATGTTGAAGGTATTCCAGGTGGCCGCCATGCGGTCGCTGCCTTGCGTGACCGTCATGGTGTTGCCGCTCTGGCTGATGCTGCCGCTGCCGGCGGTGATCTGGCCGTTGGTCGGCAAGGCGCCGGCATCCAGCGCATGCGCCGGCGGCACCGTCAGGCCGCACCAGGCGGTGAGGACCGCAACGCAGGCCGGCTTGAGCGCCGGGTGGATTTTTTTGCCGTGAGGACGCGTACGGGTACAAGTATAAGTACGAGGGGAATTGATCATGGCACGCCTCAGAATGTGTAGTTGACGCCGACGCCGAGGGCGCGGATGGTGGTGCCGACTCCCGGCGACAGACCGGTGGCGCCGAGCACGCCGGAGACGGCGAAGTTGTAGTTGGCCAGCGCCTGGTTGCGCAAGACCACGTACTGGCCGAAGAAGCGCGTCTGTTTGCTCCACTTGTACGAGAAGCCGACCGCCTGCGAGGTGGCGCCCATGCCGTCGGTCGAACACTTGGTGTCGCCGGAGGTGCTGCCGCCGATCATGCTGCAGTCGCCGGCCAGCGCCTTGGCTGCGCTGGCGCGCAATTCCAGCGCGCCGATCTGATGCGAGATGCCGAGCATGTAGGCGCGACGGCGATAGTTGGACAGATCGCTGGAGGTGGTGCTGGTATTGACCACGCCCGATTCCGAATACGACAGGTCGTCGGCGATCAGCGAAATCTTGGTCTTGCCGAAATCGTAGGCGACGCCGTAGCGGAAGCTGAAGTCGCTCGACGACGTGCCCGCCGTCACGTGGGTGCTGCTGCCGACGCCGCGCGCGTCGCGGCCCAGGCTGGCGATGCCGAAATAGTTGATGTGCTGTTCCGCCGCGAACACGGCCGAGAAGCCGCCATGCTCGTACGACAGGCTGCCGCCGTAGATATAGCCGGTGGCGACGTCCGAAGCCGCCTTCATGCCGTTGTTGGAATATGCCAGCTTGAGCTGGAAGCCGTACAGCTTCGGCGACCAGTAGCCGATCAGGCCGTCCTGGCGGCGGTTGAAGGCGGCATCGTCGTTGTTGGAATTGATGGCGTCGCCGACCGGGCCGGAGTTCTTGGTGATGCTGGTGACGAAGCCGGGCGAGCCGATGATGTTGTAATGCGCGGCGCTGGTGAGGCCCTGGAAGGGATCGAAGGAAGTCGTGCTTTCCTTCATCGGCGTATCCCAGCGGCCGTACATCAGCGTGCCGGCCGACGGATGGGCGAAGGCGATGCCGGTGTTGCGCAGGTCTTGCGCGTGCGTCCAGTCCGGCACGGCTTCGGCGCTGCGGTTGGTGTAATTGAGCGACAGGCCGACTTCCAGCTGCCACAGGAATTTCCATTGATCGTACAACTGGATGCCGCTGTGGGCGCCGATGTAGGAGACGTTGTCGCGCACGCGCCAGAAGCCCGGCATGTTGCGTCCGTTGGGCGTGGCCAGCTTGCTCTGGTCGGCGGCAGCGGCCGGCGTGGCGCCGTCGCGGTGCACGAATTCCGGCACCAGGCCGAGCGAGCCGTAGAGGACGAAGGCGGTTTCCGGTTCTTCGAAGTCTTCGCCCTTGCCGGTGGTGTCGGAACCGAAGCTGGAAAAAGCCTGCGGCGAGCCCGATACCGAGACCCACAGGCGGCGCGCGTTGCGTTGCTCGGTGGTCGGGTTGACGCCCGGCGAATAAGCGGCGTTGGCGTTGAAGACCAGGTCCTTGTGATACACGTTGAGGCCGACGCCGTAGCCGGAGCGCGACTGCGAATTCTGCGTCGTGTCCCACGGCGTCTTGTTGACGGTGACGCGGCCGGCATCGGCGAACAGTGCGCCTTCGACCACTGCGCCGCCATCGCTGTTGCCAAACCTGCCGATCAGCTTGCGCAGCTCCACGCGGCCAAGCACGCCTTCATCGCCGGCGGCTTCGCCGACCGGATAGGCGCGCACGCCGTTGGGGCCGCCCAGGCTCATCTTTTCGGAAGCGTCGAGATTCTTGTTGGCGTATTGCGCATTGACCGCCGTCAGCAGCGAGTAGCCGCCGCCGAGTTGTTGCAGGCGACTGTAGGAGAGATTGACCTTTTCGTAGTTGCCGGCAGCCTTGGATGTGATGGCGTCGAGTGCCGCGTCGTTGGGCGTTTCCTTGTCGAGCTGGCCGCGGCCGTAGCGCAGGCTCCAGCTGTTGTTGCCTTGCGCGCCGAGCAGGTTGTCGCGCCAGTCGCCGTACAGCGTGGCGCTCCAGAAGCGCGCCGACTTGTTCACCGCGGTGGCCGAGGTGATGTCCTGGAAGTGGCGGAACTCGGCCGCCAGCGACAGGTTGACGTTGGCCTTGCGGCTGCGGTACAGCGAGTCGTTGATGAAGAAGCTCGACACCTTGGCCGAGCCGCTGGCCTGGGCATCCTTGAGGTTCTTGCCGACGTTGTATTCCAGTTCGGCGACGCTGGCGCCGATGGACACGCCGCTGCTGCCGAGCGGCAGCACAAAACTCAATCCGGCGATGCGCAGGCCTTCAAACGAATTCTGCGTATTGATGCCGAAGCTCTCGCCCAGGCCCAGGGCGTCGTTCAGGTTGAGGTTGGCCGACAGGCGGTTGGCGCCGGTGTAGTAATTGCCGTAGTTGTCGATAGCGACGCGCGAGGTGATCGCGGTCGTCTCGCTGATCTTGAGCACGATGTCGGTGGCGCCGGCGACCGAAGCCGGACGCAGCAGGGCGCGCACCGACACGCCGGAAATATCGGACAGGCGCAGCAGCGTGCCTTCCAGTTCGCTCTCGCGGATCACGGTGCCGGGTTTGAGTTCATCGAGGAAGCGCTGGATGATGCTCTTGTCGAGACGCACGTTGTTGTCGGTGTCGGCGATGACCTGGCCGATGACGCCTTCGCGCACGGCGATGGCGACCTTGCCGTCGCGGATTTCCTGCGCCGGCAGGTAAGCGCGCGCCACCAGGTAGCCGCGCGCGCGATAGAGATTGGTGATGCGCGACGCCGCCTTGCGCAGGCCGTTGAAGTCGAGCTCTTGCCCGATGAATTCTTTCAGTTCAACTTGCAAGGTGGCGTCGTCGACGGAGGCGTTGCCGCTCAGGGTAAAGCTGTCGACCTTGACGCTGACGGCAGCCTGCTGCGCTGCGACGGCACCGGCGGCACCGGCGTCATCGCTGTCCTGCGTTTCTTTTTCGATTTGCACGCGTTGGCGGGGTTGGGCCTGGTCCTGTTGCTGCAGGCGCTCGCGATCGGTCGGCGTCAGCTGCTGGCGATTGGCGTCAAAGATGCTGCCGGAACTCGGCGGCGTTTGCGCGTAGACCGCCACCGGCGCGGCGGCCAGCATGGTCAGCACCTGCATCGCCAGTACTTGCCGGCGATGCGCGGCAAAACGTGGTTGGTTCATTTCCCTGTCTCCTGATGATTCTGTTTTTACGCGGCGCACGTCAGTGTGTTGTTGCGGCGCCGTCGCTGTTTTGCTTATTTCTGATTTGCTTACTTCGCCGGAAAGATTTTTTCCGCAGCGATATCCGATCCGAACAAACCGCCGGCTTCATGGCCTGCACCAGGCACTTCAAAGTCGGGGTGGTGCACCGGCGTCTGCCATTTTTTTGCGAGGAATTGTTCGTAGCGCACGTAGTTGTCGTGGCGCTCGACGCGGTTCGAGCCTTGCAGGCGCGCGCCGCAGGCCTTGTCGAGGAAGCGGTGATTCGGATTGTTGTCCTTGCTGCCGACCATGTAGGTGACGTCGCGCGCGGCGTAGCGTTTGAACAGGGCTTCGCCGCTCACTTGCCCATCCTTGCCCTGGCCGTAAGGCAGCATTTCGCCGAGGCCGTAGCGATAGTTGTCGTAGCCGGGACAGGTGATGCCGCCGACCGGCGCGAAGCCGTTATCGACATTGCCGGTCGGACGGTTGTTGTCCAGGTACAGGTAAGACGACGGGCTGGAAATGACGTAGCGCACCTTGATGCCGGCTTGCTTCAGTTTTTCGTCGGTGTTGTTGAGCACGGCGTAGCGTTGCATCAGCTGCGCGCCGGCCGAGTGGCCGATGAAGACGATTTCCTTCAATGCCGGAAAGCGTCCCGAGGTCAGGAAAGCGGCGATGTCGTCGAACACGCGGAACGCGCTGATGCCGGTTTTTCCGTGGGTCGAATCCTGGCCCTGCATCCAGTTGTCGCCGCGCCACAGCGCCATCTTGCCGTCCGACAAGCTGTCGCCTTCGGTCATGAAGTTGGGCGTCAGCAACAGGTTTTGCGCCGGGAGCAGTTTGGCTTTGTTCAGGAATTCCAGGCCGGTTTCAAAGTAGCGGTCGCCGTCGCGCTTGACGCCATGTTCGAGGACGATGGCGCGCACGATGGCATTGTTGGCGGTATTGGTTTCGCTCAGCGAGCTGTTGGCGTAGATGGCGAAAGCGTATTGCTGCGCACCAGGCGCGAGCGTGACGATTTGCGGCGGCGGAATGTCTTCGGCGGATTTTTTGGCGTAGCTCGCCGGCGGCAGCAGCAGGGCGGCTGCCAGCAACGAGGTACTTGTGATTTTGAGAGCGGCGGTCATGGCCATCTTGGCTTCCCTTGCATCGGCAAACGATTCGGATCGACAGAGAGGCAAGGTCTTTCGACAGGCAGAAAGCCGGAGCGGCGTGCTTGTGCGCAGCATCAGTATCAATAAAGCGCCAAGTAGTGTGCTGTTGCGGTCTCCTGCTCATGCAGCCGGATCATCGGCATCCCTCCCTGAGCATTGTTGTTCTTATGGGGAGCGATTATAGGAGCCGTATTTTGCTATGTAAAATATCTCGATTTATATATCTCAATACTTTAAAAGTATTGTCATGTCATACCGTCATGCCGAGGCGTCGGCGGCTTGTCGCGCTGCGCGGCGGTATTGGCCGGGACCGATGTGGAAGTGGCGTTTGAAGACGCGATTGAACGATGCTTCCGACTGGTAGCCGACCGCTTCGGCGACGTCGGCCACGCTGCGCTGGCGACCGGCCAGCAGATACGCAGCTTGCGCCATGCGTGTGCGCGCGAGGACTTCTCCCGGCGTGGCGCCTGCCGTGGCGCGGAACAGCCGTGCAAAGGTGGTGCGCGACAGATGGCAGGCATCGGCCAGTTCTTCCAGCGACCAGGCGCGGCCCGGTTCGTGCAGCATGCATTGCAGAGCGCGTTGCAGGCGCGGCGACGCCAGCAACGCGAACAGCCCGGGGACCTTTTGCGCTTCCTCCTGATCCAGCCAGGCGCGCATGAGCAGCGCAAACAAGGCCGACGACAATTGCGTCGTCACCGCATGGGCGCCGGGACGCGGCATTGCCGTCTCGACGCTGAGCATGTTCATCAGGGCGCCCAATCCGGCAAAGTCGGCGCGTCCCGCGGTGCGAATCAGCATCGCCGGCGGCAGGGAACGCAGCAAGGCTGTTGCGGTTGCGGCATCGAAATGGAATTTCCCGCACAGAATATCGGTGCGCGCGCGGACGCCGCTGTCGACGTTGGCGGTTTCCATGCGCATGAGGAAATCTTCCTCGCGCGGCGGGGCGTCTTGCGGCAATGCCGCCTTGCCGCGTCCTTCGGCGTGCAGGGTATGTGCAGAGCCGTGCGGAAAAAACACGATGTCGCCGCTCTGCAGCGGCACGCCTTGCTGTCCGTCCGCCTCCAGCAGGGCGGCGCCGTCGAGAATCATGTGATAACGGGCGACGCCCGGCTCCGCCGGTTTTTCGTCCAGTCGCCACGGCGCGCCGAAATGACAGTGGATATCCAGCACCGTGCTGACCGGATACAGCGCGAGCAGGCGGCTGAGGGCGTCGGAGGAGGTATGCATGGCGCATCCATTGAATTGGTACGATTGGTCAAATTATTGGCTTATTTTGCCATTAAAAGTTTCATCTCGCCTGCCTATACTTCTTCCATACCGCGTTTGAACGGATGCCACGCCAAGGCGGTTGCCGCGTTTCTCTTATTGAACACCATTGAAAGGATTCATCATGTCTCGTCTGTACACTCAGGATATCGCCTCCGCCACCGGCCAGGCCGCTCAACTGTTCACCGCCATCAAGGGCGCCATCGGCAAGGTGCCGAATGCCTACGCCACCATCGGCAGCAATAGCCCGGTCACGTTGGAAACCGTGCTCAACATGGATGCCGCCCTGCGCAAGAGTTCCCTCAATGGCAAACAGATCGAGGCCGTCAAACTGGCCGTCAGCGAAGTGGCCGGCTGTGACTACTGTCTCGCCGCGCACAGCTTTGCCGCAAAGCGTCTCGGCCTGAGCAGCGAAGCCGTGGCCGGCCTGCGCCGCGCCGAAAGCTCGGGCGATGCGCAACTGGATGCGCTGGCCAGCTTCGCGCACTATCTCGCAACTACCCAGGGCACCGTGCCGGTGGAAGTCGTCGATGCCGTCAAAGCCGCCGGCTACACCGATGCGCAGATCGTCGACGCCTTGCTGGCGATGGCCGCGATCAATCTGACCAATCTGTTCAACCGCGTCAACGACACGGTGGTGGATTTTCCTGCCGCCGATTGATCAGGGATAGGCAGAAATGAAAACGGCCTCCGGGATTTCCTCCGGAGGCCGTTTTTTGTCGTGCATGTAGCCGGTTACTGTTTGGGGGGCACCAGGTATTTGGATTTGGCGCAGTAGATTTTGGCGTTGGTGTTGGCGTAGGCGATGATGCTGCCGGCCTGCGACTGGCGCTGCGAATATTTGCTGTTGTCTTCGAGCGAATAGCGGATGCCGACGGTCCTGCCGATGGCGTCGGCCAGCGCTTGCGGCGTGCTGTTGACCACGGCGCCGATGAAGTCGGCCGGGCTGCTGCTGTCGTTGACCAGCACGTCGGTGATTTCCATGCCCCAGATGGTGCTGCCGGCGGCCTTGAACCAGTAGGCGCCGCCTTCGTTCTTATACGGCTTGCCGAAGGCTTCGAAAAGATAGTCGTAGAAGTATTTGCTGTTGAGCTGGTTCAGGCACAGCAGGGCGTTGCCGACTTCGATGCCGAAGGTCGCCGCCGGCGCCGCATTGGCGATGCCGGTCATACCGGTAACACTCGGCGCCAGCAGCGCGCAGGCGAGCGCGATGCGATGGATGATTTTCAAACAAACTCCCTGTTGCGCGCGGCATCTTTACAGACGCCGTCAGATGGTAAATGGTGCGATGCGCAGATTGTAGGGGGCTTTTCCTTTTTTTGCTAATGCAAGGCTGCGCCGGGCGTCCGCTGGCGTCGTTACAGCTCCTTGCCGTACTCAAGTACTGTCTGCGTCGCTGCGCCTAGCCAGCGAACGCCCGGCGCAGCCTTGCGATGCGGGATTGCTTCGGTGTAGTCATTGGTTGAATCGCGACGTCAGGCGTGCCGTCCCGACTTGAGAACGGTTTCTCCGCGTTGCGAAGATGTTAACTTGCCGCTGAGGCTGCCGAGGCCGTCGATGAAGGAGGCGATGCCGGTGCCTTTGACCATCACGCAGGGTTTGCCCATTTTCTTGCAGAGCTGTTTGACGAGGTGGTAGGCGTTGTGGCTGATGTTGCCGGAGGCGCAAACCACCATGTCGGCGCCGTTGAGCATCGGTTGCAGCCGGTGCAGGCTGTCTTCGCGGCCGCCGTCGTGATGGATGAAGCGGCCCTGGCGTTCTTCGATGGCGTGGCGGTAGTGGTTGCGCGCGCCGGTCAGACCGCCGACGCACAGCACACAGCGGTCGGCCAGGCTGAAGCCGGAGGTATTGATGACGGCGGCTGCGGTGGATGCTGCGGGGGCGTAGCTGTTCTTGTTCGTCGCGCGATGCATGGAGACCTCGGTTGTCGTCGGTGCGCCTCGGAGGAGACGTGTCCACAGACTAAACCGTTCGTCCGCGCATGCGAACGAAGATATTGGCATCTGGATATGCAAAATTCTAATAGCGGGACTTTTTTACCGCCCGTACGAAGTCGGCAAGACGGCGGCCGCTCTGGTCGGGATAGCTGCCGGCATCGGCCATCCGGCTGACGCGATCGAGGCGGAACGAGCGGAAGTCGCTGCGGGTTTCGCACCACGCTGCAATCGACCAGCCGCCGCCCCAGAAGTACAAGGCCAGCGGCCAGATCACGCGCTGCGTCGCCTGGCCGCGCGCGTCGACGTAATCGAGCTGCAGCTTGCAGCGCCTGCCGATGGCCTGGCGGATTTCTTCCAGCCGCTCGCCATGTGCGGCTTCGATATGAAAGCTCGGGGCAAACAGGGCGGTGTTCTCGACGAAGTCGCGCTTGTCCCTGGGCAGCGCCAGCACGATCTTGGCCAGCGAGGCAGCAGCCGAAGCGGCCAGTTGCGGGCCGCCCCAGGCTTGCACCATGCGCATGCCGATCACCAGCGCGTCGATTTCATCGGGAGAGAACATGAGCGGCGGCAAATCGAAGGCCGATTTGTTGATGCGGTAGCCGACGCCTGCTTCGCCCTCCACCGGCACGCCCGACAGCGACAGGTCGCGCACGTCGCGGTACACCGTGCGTTCCGACACCGACAGCCATTCGGCCAGCTGGCGCGCCGTGGTGAGACGGCGCCCGCGCAGGTATTGGGTAATCTGAAACAGGCGGTCGGCTCGGCGCATGGGTTCTGCCAGAAGGGGAAAGGCTGCCATTCTGGCATGACTTGCAGGTGCTGCCCACCATCATTAAGCGACGACGGGCTGCCGCTTATTGCATGGCGTGCAGCGCGACGCGATTACCTTCGGTGTCGATGAAGTGGGCAATGTAGCCGAGCTGTTTGGGCAACTCGAACTTGTCCAGCACGACCTTGCCGCCGGCCGGCGCGATGCGGTCGATGGCTTTCTGGATCGATGGGCCGGCGTCGAGGTAGACCAGCACGCCGTCGGTGCTTGCCTTGAACGCCTGGGTTTCGGTCAGGCAGCCGCAGGATTCGCCGGCGGCGTCGTTGAAGATCGCCATCGGCGCGGAGTCGAAATCGGTTTCGATGCGCAGCTTGGCGTTGAAGACGGCTTCGTAGAATTTGCTGGCGCGGGACAGGTTGATGACGGGGATTTCGAACCAGTTGATTTGGGTAGTCATGATGTTTTCCTTGCTTGTCTCGGTTGGTATGCCGGTTGGCATGGAAGACATCATGAGCTAGTGCTCCTGACACCATTGTGTCAGGAGGTTTCAGGAGGCAGGAGGAAATCAGGCGATGATGCCGGCTTCGCGCGCCTCCTCCTCGTCGGCGCGCTCGGCATAGCGGCGCGCCAGCACGGCGCACAGCATCAGCTGCATCTGATGGAACACCATGATGGGCAGCAGCACGATGCCGACGCCGCTGCTGCTGAACAACACGGACGCCATCGGGATGCCGGAGGCCAGCGACTTCTTCGAGCCGCAGAACACCAGCACGATCTCGTCTTCGCGCGAGAAGCCCAGCGCGCGGCCGCCGAAGGTGGTCAGCATCAGCACGCCGCCCAGCAGGATCGCATTGACCAGCACCAGCAGCGCCAGTTGTTGCGGCGGGAACAAATGCCACACGCCTTGCACGACCGCCGCGCTGAACGCCGCATACACCGTCAGCAGGATGCCGCCGCGATCGACCACGGCCAGCAGGCCCTTGTTGCGCAAGACCCAGTCGCCGATCCACGGGCGCAGCACGTTGCCGAGCACGAAGGGCAGCAGCAGTTGCAACAGGATGCCGGTGACTTGTTCGATGCCGCCGCCGTCATGATGGCGGTGCAGCAGCAAGGTCACCAGGACGGGCGTGATGACGATGCCCAGCAGGTTCGACGCGGTGGCGCCGCAGATCGCCGCCGGCACGTTGCCGCGCGCGATCGAGGTGAAGGCGATCGACGACTGCACCGTCGACGACAGGGTGCAGACGAACAGCACGCCCAGCCACAACTCCGGCGTCAGCAAGCCCGGAAACAGCGCTTGCAAGGCCAGCCCCAGCAGCGGGAACAACACGAAAGTGCAGCACAGCGTCAGCAGGTGCAAGCGCGGCTGTTTGAAGCCGGACAGCGCCGCTTCGCGCGACAGGCGCGCGCCGTGCAGGAAGAACAGCAGCGCGATGGCGGTATTGCTGGCCAGGTGCATGATGTTTTCGAAGGCACCGGTTGCCGGCAGCAGGGTGGCGAGCAGGACCGTGCCGAGCAGCAGCAGGGTGAAGGTGTCGGGAAGATAACGTTTCATGACGGCAAAAAAGAATGGCAAAAGACGGCGGGCAGATGTCACCGGGACGGCAACGACGGCCCTTTGCCACATGATAGGAAAACCGGCTATGATCGGGAACCCCTTTGATCGCGTTGACTGCTATCGGATATGCCGATTGCCGGCATGCAGGAGTTCCCATGTTCAACCCCGTCTGGCTGAAAACCTTCAGCACCGTCGCCGCTTCCAGCAGTTTTACAGAAGCCGGACGCCGACTCGGCCTTACGCAATCGAGCGTGAGCGACCATATCCGTCGGCTGGAAGACAGCACCGGACGCCGTCTGTTCGTGCGTGACACGCACTCGCTGGCGCTGACCGCGGACGGCGAGAGCCTGCTGATCCATGCGCGCCTGATCCTGGAAGCCCATGCCCGCGCCGAGGCGCAGTTCAACGCACCGCGGCTGCGCGGCCGGGTACGTTTCGGGACGTCGGACGATCTGGCGATGGGGCCTTTGCCCGACATGCTGGCGTTGTTCCGCAACAAGCATCCCGAAGTCGAGCTCGAAATCACCATCGGCCTGACCGGCGAGCTGTATCAGCGACTCGACAACGGCGACCTCGATCTCATCGTCGGCAAGCGTCGTCCCGGCGAGCAGCGCGGCCAGGCGATGTTCCGCACGCCGCTGGTCTGGCTGGCGCGACCGGAGACGACGGTGGACCTCACTCAGCCGCTGCCGCTGATCCTGCTGCCCGAGCCGAGCGTGACGCGCGCGGCCATCCTCAACACGCTGGGGGCGTCAGGACATCATTGGCGCATCGTCTGCACCAGCGGCAGTCACGCCGGTTGCATGGCGGCGGCACGCGGCGGACTGGGCCTGACGATCTTGCCGCAGCCCCTCGCCAGCCGCGAGCTGACCTTGCCGCTCAACCACGCCAGCCTACCGGTGTTTCCCGATGTCGAATATGTCGCGTTGACGGCCAGGCGACTGAGCCGTCCGGCCGACACGCTGTTCCAGATCCTCATGGCTAGCGAATTGCACAAGTAAGCTCTGCGATAAGATTGCGCCAAGCGATCCAGAAAAAACAGGGAGACCACGATGACAGGGAAAAGCATGCAAGCGGCGGACGCACAATTCGCGGCGCGCGTCGAAGAGAGTTTTGCGCGCCAGCGCGCCTTGCAGACCATCGGCGCGCGGCTGCAGACGGTTGCGCCGGGACTGGTGGAGATACGTCTGGACTTTCGTCCGGAGCTCGGTCAGCAAAACGGTTTCCTGCATGCAGGCATGAGCGCCACGATTGCCGACACGGCGGGCGGTTATGCGGCGATGAGCTTGTTCGGCGCGGGCGAAGACGTACTGACGACGGAGTTCAAGCTCAACTTGCTGGCGCCCGCACAAGGCGAATACTTCATCGCGCGCGGCAGGGTCATCAAGGGCGGACGGACGCTGAGCATCTGCCAGATCGAGGTCGCGGCGTTTCGCGACGGCGCCGAATCCCTGTGCGCCTACGGCGTCATGACGGCCATGCGCATGCTGCCGCCGAAGCAATAGCAGCTATGCCGGCAATGGCGCGTCGATGACCAGTTCAGGCCGGTTCAGTGCGCGGATGCGGCGGTCGACGAAATAGCCGCCTGCTTCGGTGTAGCGCAGATAGCAGCGGCCGCAGACCTCGCAGGCCGCGACGTTGCAGCGGTTATAGGGGAAATGGAGCGGCGCGACCGGAGCGTCGGCCGATTCGTAGCGCGTGCCGCCGGGATGGTATTCGGCAAAGCCGGGTTCGTCGTAGGGATCGGCGTACAGCGTGCCGATGTCCTTCAACTGCGATTCGGGGAAGGACAGCGGCGTGCTGGTCCAGGCGGCCAGCGCCGGTTCGGTGCAGGAACAGGTCGTCGTCACGGCGGCGCTGCGTTGCGCCAGTGCGCGCAGGCGTTCGCCGTCGAGCAGGGGTAAATCCGCCATTGACGCGCTTATTTCCCGCCGAAGGAAATTTTCCCGCCTTGCAGTTGCGCGGTGCCGCCGCCGAGGTCGCTGAGGACCTGCCAGACCTGGCGGGCGATGCGCATTTCCACGCCTTCATAGACCGTCTTGACGGCGACGATGCGCGCGGATTCCGCAGCGACCAGGTCTTCCTTCATTTCAGCCTGTTCGGCGATCAGGTCTTTGACTTCCTGCGCCAGCATCTTGCGCTTCTGTTCGGTTTCTTCGCCGACGCCGTTTTTGGCTTTTTCGGGATTCTGCTTGTAGTGGGCGAGCTGCTTGATGGTACGGTCGAGCTCGTCGAGCTTCTTTTGGAATTCCTGTTCCTTGGCGCGCAGCTTTTCTTCCAGATACGGGTCGAGACCGACCTGAATCTTGGTGGTGGCGGCGCTCGGCGAGCCGAATGCAACGGCCTTGACCATCATCGTGGCCTGCGCCCGCCCGCCGATGATCTGGCCCAGCTTCGGATTGGTCTTGCCGACCAGGATTTCGTTGCCGGCCATCATTTCGCACTGGCGCGCGTTGCCGGCGATCATGATGTCCTGGCGCGCTTCGATCAGCGCGCTTTCGGCGAACAGCGCCTGCACCGAGCCTTCGGCCTTGATGCGCGCGGCGATCGAGGCGGAGACGCCCGGTTGGGTTTCGGAATGGCCGATGATGCCGCCCTTGACGAAGACGTTGCCGCCGGCAATGATCTCGGCCGCTTCCACGGTGCCGTTGACGAACACGTCGCCGGAGACATGCAGGCGCATGCCGGTCTTGACGTCGCCCTTGATCTTGACGGTGCCCGAAAACGTGACGTTGCCGGTGCTCAGATCGACGTCTTCGATCTCGACGATGGGGTTGATCTTGACGCCGTTGGTGATCAGCGACGGCTGGCCGGCAATGGCGGCGACCAGCAAGTCGGGATTGTCTTCCTTGACTTCGGTGCCGATGCAATCCTTGTTGAAGTCGATTTCCGTGACTGGTTTGGCCAGGACGGGCTGGCCCTTGATGTTGACGCCATTGACGCCGGCCACGGTCGGGATGCGGCGCATCAGCGGATCGCCGACGTTGATGAGCAGCAGGTGGCCGAGATCGGCGTAGCTGACGACGGCGTCTTCATCGACTTCCGAGAGTTCTTCTTCCTTTTCTTCCAACAGGCTTTCGAAGCGCGCCTGCTGGCCTTCAATCGGTTCGTCGCCTTTGGCGATCAGCAATTGCGAACACTGGCCGGCGCTTAGCGCGCCGCGCAGCTTTTCATGCATGATGCCGTGCGTGATGCCGCGTGCGCGAATTTCGTTGACCACTTCAACGGCGCGCGCGCGACCGCCTTGCGGCGGCACCAGCGTCAGGTAAGCACCCATCAGGTCTTCGGAAATCTCGATCAGGAATTCGCCGTCGCGACGCTCGCCGATCTTCTGCGAGAACGCTTCCTTGGCCGTGGCGGCCTTGGCGGCAAAATCGCCCAGCATGGCTTCGTCAATATAGAGCTTGGTAAAGCCGCCGTCAGTGAGCGCTTGTTTCAGAATCACGAGATTGGGGACTTGCACACCCTCAACCGGGGTGAACGCCGCTGCCAGTTCTCCGCTGACTCTGTCGAAGTTGAACGACAGCGATTGCGGGCTTGTTTGTTCCATGATATGTCTCGGAAGTCCTTATCCTTAGCTAATCGGCAAGAATTCCGGTTCCTTTATATGTAATTTTGTTGTGTGGCAAGATCATCCTGTAAATCGTCGTTAAGTACAAGGTTTGTTTAGATTGTAATTATCAAAATGTCAATATGCTGATTATAGAAAAAAACGATTCTGCGGCTACAGAACAACGCTATCAGGCCGGGCGCAAAAGTACGCTGGTCAGCATTGTCGTCAACCTGGTGCTGACCACGCTGCAGATCGTCGTGGGTCTGTTGTCCGGATCGCAGGCGCTGGTGGCCGACGGCGTGCACTCCTTGTCCGACCTGGTGGCGGATTTCGTCGTCTTGTTTGCGGCGCGGCAAAGCCGGAGCCCGGCCGACGCCGACCATCAATACGGCCATCAGCGCTTTGAAACCGCGGCGTCGCTGGCGCTCGGCGGCACCTTGCTGGCGGTCGGCATCGGCATGCTGGTGTCGGCGTTCTTCAAACTGCAAGCGCTCAATGCGCAGACCGTGCATCTGGCGGCGTTCTGGGTGGCGTTGGCGACGCTGGTGAGCAAGGAGTTGCTGTTTCGCTACATGTTGCGCATCGCCGAGCAGGCACGCTCCAGCATGCTGGTCGCCAATGCCTGGCACGCGCGCTCGGATGCCGTCTCGTCACTGGTGGTGGCGTTGGGGATCGCCGGCAACCTGCTCGGTTTTCCTCTGTTCGACCCGATTGCGGCGCTGATCGTCGGCCTGATGATCGTGCGCACCGGCGCCGTGTTTTTCTGGCGCGCGCTCAACGACCTGATGGACAAGGCCGTGTCGGAAGACGAAGCGCTGGCAATCCGCGCGACCTTGCTGGCGACGCCCGGCGTCTTCGGCGTGCACGACCTGCGCACGCGCAAGATGGGCGACATGACCCTCGTCGACGTGCATCTCGAACTCGACGGCGACCAGACCGTCACCGAAGGGCATGCCATCGCCACGTTGGCGCGTAGCCGGGTGATGGAACAACACCATGTGCTCGATGTCATGACGCACGTCGATCCGGTGCAGCAGGAGCATGGCGAGGGTGCCCGCTGATTTTTCATGCCCTGCATCTGAACTGCCTTGCGAACTGACAAGGAGGCCGGGGAATTCAGTCCGGGGGGCGCGTCACCGGCGAGCGCTCAGCCGCGCAACGCCGCTTCGATTGCCGCGACGTCGATCTTCTTCATTCCCATCATGGCTTCGAACGCGCGCTTGGCCGCAGCCCGATCAGGATCGGCAATGGCTGCCGTCAGGACGCGCGGCGTGATCTGCCACGACAGTCCCCATTTGTCCTTGCACCAGCCGCAGGCGCTTTCTTCGCCGCCGTTGCCGACAATCGCGTTCCACAAACGGTCCGTCTCGGCCTGGTCGTCGGTGGCGACCTGGAACGAGAATGCCTCGTTGTGCCTGAACGCCGGACCGCCGTTCAGGCCCAGGCAGGGAATCCCCATCACCGTGAATTCCACCGTCAGGACGTTGCCTTCCTTGCCCGCGGGATAGTCGCCGGGGGCACGATGGACGGCGCCCACTGCGCTGTCCGGGAAGGTCGCGGCGTAGAACTTCGCGGCATCCAGTGCGGCGCCGTCGTACCAGAGGCAAATCGTGTTTTTGCTGATCATCTTGGTTCTCCTGAATTGAGACGGACAATAGTGGCGCCGGGTCGCGCCAGCCGTCTGGCTTCGATATGGATTTCTGAAAATAGTGCCGGGAAATTCCAGGGGCGTTTCCATCGGATGATGACTCTTTTGCCTGGACGAATTTGCCGGGAGCAATGCTCCAGGCTGCGCTTGCACAGCCGGAAGTTTACCGCGGCTAGAATCATGCTTTGCGACGAAAAGAGATCTCTACATGAATGTCGACTGGCACGGCGGATTGATTGCGCGTACGACGGTCGATATCAATTCAGGTATCGCTTCCGTGTGTTCGGGTGGCGATAATCGGGGGCATCTGATCCTGGCGGCATGTCGGCTCCGGTTTTTGTTTTAAAGATCGCCATAGCCTGGGTCAAACCGGTCGCATCTTGCCGCAGCGATTCGGTAGCGGCCGCTGCTTCTTCCACCAGCGCTGCGTTGCGCTGGGTAATTTCATCGAGTTGGCCAATCACCTGGCTGACTTGTTCGATGCCGGAAGTCTGGTCGGTGCTGGCCAAGGCGATTTCGGAAATAACGGCAGTCACGCGTTGTACGGAGGTCACCACTTCATGCATGGTTTCGCCCGTTCTCGACGCCAATGCCGTACCGGCCGATACTTGTGCAACGGAATTTTCGATCAGGGATTTGATTTCTCTTGCGGCCGAGCCGGAGCGTTGCGCCAGATTGCGTACTTCGCTTGCAACCACCGCAAAGCCGCGTCCCTGTTCGCCGGCACGCGCCGCTTCCACGGCGGCATTGAGCGCCAGGATATTGGTCTGGAAAGCGATGCCGTCAATGACGCCGATAATGTCGACGATTTTTGCCGAAAAATTATCGATGGCATTCATCGTTTGCACCATCTCGGCAACCATCGCCCCACCCTGTTCGGCAACGCCGGAGGCCGTGCATGCAAGCGCCCTTGCTTGTTCGGCATTGCCTGAGTTCTTGCGCACGGTGGACGTGATTTCCAGCATGGAAGCGCGGGTCTGCTCCAGCGATGCCGCCTGTTCTTCGGTACGCCCGGATAGATCGAAATTGCCCTTGGCCAGCTCGGTCGTCGACTGGGAAATACGATCGGTTCTGCCGAGTACTTCGTCAACGATGTGCACCAGGCTTGCATTCATTTCGGATAATGCTTGCAGCATCTTGCCGGTTTCATCGCGTGAGGACGCCATGAACCGGCTGGTCAAATCGCCTTGAGATACCGCAGTGGCAATTGCAACGGCCTTGCGCAAGGGGCGGGTGACGGCGCGGGACATGAAAATCGACAAAGCGAATCCCGCCGGTAAACTGCAACATAGCAGAATTGCAATGCCAATTTGGGCACTTCGATAAGCGTCGTCGGCATGTTTGCCGGCATCGCTGCCGCCTTTGCTGCTGATGGCCAGCAGATCGTCAATCTCGCTGTTCAATTTGCTATTGAGATCACTGCCCGTGGTACGAATGAGCGCTTTGGCTTCTTCCGTGCGACCCTGGTTGGAAAGGTCGAGAATCTTGGCATGCAGCGCCAGGTAGGATTTCAGGGTTGCCGCATAGGCGGCGTAGATACTGCGTTCATTGTCGTCGGCAAGAAACGTCTGAAACCGTTGTTCCAGCGTGGTTCTTCTTTGTGAAATCACTTGCATGTTTTTTTCAAAATTGGCCGCTTCGTCATTGCGCGTCGACAGCAAATGCTGAAACTCTTCAATGCGAAAGCGCGCCAGATCCGATCGAATCTCCAGCAACAGACGGGTGGCCGGCGTCCAGCGCGAATTGAGATCGGCCGAGACTTGATAGACACGCGTGATCTGCAGCAGCGACAAGGCTCCCAGGATCGCCGTCAACAACAGCACGCACAAAAACGACAGCATCAGTTTGGCGGAAAGCTTCAAGTTACGGAAGTAAGTCATGTGCATCGTCTCAGGCAAGGGGGCGTCGTCGTCGGGGGCGTCGGAAAAACGCGCTAGAAGGAAAGCTGCACCTTCATTTGATTGCTGCGGTCGCCGGCAACCTCAAATGCTTCGACCGCCTGATCGAATGGAAAAGTGGCGGAAATGAGTGGCGTAACATCGACCAGGCGACGATTCATCAATTCCACCGCGGTGCCGAATTCCTCATGGAAGCGGAACGCGCCACGCCATTCCAATTCCTTGGAGACCAGCAGATTGGCCGGGAAATTGATGTCGCCGCCGAGGCCGATCTGTACCACGACGGCAGCGGGACGCAGCGTTTCCAGGGCCGAGCGCAGTGCCCGTTCGGTGCCGCTGACTTCGAACAAGACGTCGAAGCTGCCCTTGTTGGCGGTATACGATTGCAGTACTTCGGCATCCTTGCTCATGTCGATCACCCGGTCGGCGCCGACCAGTGCGGCTGCCTGCAATGCCTTGGGGGCAATGTCGGTGGCGACGATTTCGAGCGCGCCGGCGTGGCGTGCGGCGATGATGGTGAGCGCGCCGATCGGCCCGCAACCCGTCACGAGTACGCGTTTTCCGACCAGCGGTCCGGCCCGGCGTACCGCATGCAAGGCCACTGACAAAGGCTCGGCCATGGCGGCTTCGCCATCGCTGACGTGATCCGCGACGGCAAAGGCCTGATGGCGTTCGATGACGATTTCCTGGCGGAAGGCGCCTTGAATGTGCGGCATCCGCATGGCGCTGCCGTAGAAGCGCATGTCGAGACAATGATTGTGACGGCCTTGCTGGCAATACCGGCACTGTCCGCATGGATGACTGGGGCTGACGGCAATCCTGGTGCCGACAGGCATGTCCGCGACGGCGCTTCCCACTGCGTGCACGACGCCGGAGACTTCATGTCCCAGCACCATCGGCTCCTTGATCCGTATGGCGCCGAAACCGCCATGATGGTAGTAGTGCAGATCCGATCCGCAGATACCGCCGGCCTTGATGTGGATGGCTAACTGTCCGGGGCCGGGTGCGGCTGCAGGAAGATCCTCGATCCGCAAATCATGGGGGGCGTGAACGACGATGGCGCGCATATTTTTTCTCCTTGAATTTATGAATTTTCGGTTGCCTTGACCATGTCCTCGATCA
>NZ_AKJW01000085.1 GCF_000282135.1 Herbaspirillum sp. CF444 | reverse complement strand
CCTGGATCCCGCGGTCGCCTTCTTTTGCTTACTTTTCTTGGCGAGACAAGAAAAGTGAGCGGCTGCCGGGCCGCCCCCGGCAAAGGTTGATCGAAGAGACTCCAGAATTAACTACAGACAAAGTCAGTCGGAACAGAACGAAACGAAACAAACCCAACCTCACCCCACCTTCTCCAACTTAGCCACACTCAAATCCAACAACTTCATCCCAAACTTCCCGAAGTTGATATGCGCCCGCGTGCTCCCGCCGCCGCCCTCGATGTTGACGATGACACCCTCGCCAAACTTGGCATGCGCCACATTCTGCCCAATCCGCCATCCCGAATCCGGCCGGGAAAAATTCTGCGCGATCTTGTTGTTGCCGGATTCAGGCGCCGCATCCCAGGCCGATTTCGGCTGTGCGAACCAGCTGTGTTGCTGCTGCTGAATCTTCGGCGACAACCACTTGATCGATTCATCCGGCAATTCATCGAAGAAACGTGAGCGCATGTTGTAGCGCGTCTGGCCGTGCAACATGCGCGTCTGCGAAAAGCTCATGTACAAACGCTTGCGCGCGCGCGTGATGGCGACGTACATCAAGCGGCGCTCTTCTTCCACGCCGCCTTCTTCCTTGGCGCTGTTCTCGTGCGGGAACAGGCCTTCTTCCAACCCGGTGATGAACACCGCGTCGAATTCCAGGCCCTTGGCCGAGTGCACCGTCATCAGTTGCAAGGCGTCCTGCCCGGCCTGCGCCTGGTTGTCGCCGGCTTCCAGCGAGGCGTGCGAGAGGAAAGCTGACAGCGGCGACATGATCGTCGTCAGCGACGCGTCGGCATCGATGATTTCAATGCCGTCGGCGGTCGTGATGGAGGTGCCGGCAACGGCTTGCGCCTGCGGTCCGAGGAAGGCCGGCGCATCGAGGCCGTAGCCTTCTTCCGACACGAACAAGGTCGCGGCGCTGACGAGCTGCTCCAGATTCTCGATCCGGTCGGCGCCTTCTTTTTCGTTCTGGTAATGGGTGAGCAGACCGCTGGCGTCGAGCACCACCTGCACCATTTCCTGCAGCGGCAGATTCTGCGTCTCGAAACGCGCGGCTTCAATCAGCTTGATGAAGCCGTTCAATGAAGAGCCTGCCTTGCCGGCAACGTAAGGCACCGCCGCATACAGCGAGCAGTTGTACTGGCGCGCGGCGTCCTGCAATTGCTCCAGCGCCTTGGCGCCGATGCCGCGCGTCGGGAAGTTGACCACGCGCAGGAAAGCGGAATCGTTGTGGAGGTTGTCCATCAATTGCAGATAGGCGATCGCGTGCTTGATTTCGGCGCGTTCGAAGAAGCGCTGGCCGCCGTACACGCGGTAAGGAATCGCCGACGAAAACAAGGCATGCTCCAGCACGCGCGACTGTGCGTTGGAGCGGTACAGCAAGGCGATCTCGCTGCGCGACCAGCCTTCGGCGATGAGGTTCTTGACCTGTTCGATGATCCATTGCGCCTCCTGCAGGTCGCTGCTGGCTTCGAACACGCGCACCTGCTCGCCATGGCCGGCGTCGGTGCGCAGGTTCTTGCCGAGGCGCTTGCTGTTGTTGGCGATGAGGATGTTGGCGGCGTCGAGGATGTGACCGTGCGAGCGATAGTTCTGCTCCAGCTTGATCAGATTCTGCACGCGGAACTCGCGCTCGAAGGCCGTCATGTTGCCGACATTGGCGCCGCGGAATGCGTAGATGCTCTGATCGTCGTCGCCCACCGCAAACACGGCGCCGCTGTCGACCTGTCCCTGACCGGACATCAGCTTGAGCCATTTATATTGCAGGTCGTTGGTATCCTGGAACTCGTCCACCAGCACGTGGCGGAAACGGCGCTGGTAATGCTCGCGCAGCGGCTGGTTGCGCGACAGCAGCTCATACGTGCGCAGCAGCAGCTCGGCAAAGTCGACCACGCCTTCGCGCTGGCACTGCTGGTCGTACAGGTCGTACAGCTCGACGAACTTGCGGTTGTAGTCGTCATGCGCTTCGACGTCCTTGGCGCGCAAGCCCTGATCTTTCGCACCGTTGATGAAGTACATCAGGTTGCGCGGCGGATACTTCTCGTCGTCGACATTCATCTGCTTGAGCAGGCGCTTGATGGCAGACAGCTGATCCTGCGAATCGAGGATCTGGAAAGTCTGCGGCAAGGCGGCGTCGCGGTGATGCGCGCGCAGCAGGCGATTGCACAAGCCGTGGAAGGTACCGATCCACATGCCGCGCGTGTTGATCGGCATCATCGCCGACAGACGCGTGAGCATTTCCTTGGCCGCCTTGTTGGTGAAGGTCACCGCCAGGATGCCCGAGGGCGACACTTGCCCGGTCTGGATCAGCCACGCGATGCGGGTCGTCAGCACGCGCGTCTTGCCTGATCCGGCGCCTGCCAGGATCAATGCGGATTGTGCAGGAAGGGTGACGGCGGCGAGCTGCTCGGCGTTGAGATTGTGGAGAAGATTTTGCATCCCGCGATTATACGTGGGTGCGTCATCTTCAGCGCGCCATCGCCCTTGATTCTTCCCTCGAAAAATTCGCCGAACCAGGCCAAATCCCGCGCCGCCAGCAGGTTTGCGGCAACAGGAGTAAAATTCCGCACTGCAACATGGCATTGAGGCCGGTTGCCCTCTCTTACTCCCTATCATGTCCGAAGAAGCTCTACGTTCCACATCTACTGCCGCCACTGAAGGCGCGCCTGTCAGCACCCCTGCGCAATCCGCCGTCATCGTCCAGATCCTGTCGACGGTGTTGTTCACTTTTCTTGCCTATATGACCATAGGCATCCCGCTGGCGGTCTTGCCGGGCTACGTGCATCTGGACCTGGGCTACAGCTCCTTCATCGCCGGCCTGTCGATCAGCGTGCAATACCTGTCCACCTTCATCACGCGCGCCCAGGCCGGACGCATGGTCGACACCATCGGCCCCAAGAAAACCGTCATGCGCGGCATGCTGGCCTGCGTCGCCAGCGGCGTGTTCCTGGTGCTGGCGGCCTGGTCGTCGGAACTGCCGTGGCTGAGCCTGTCCATGATCCTGGTCAGCCGCTTCTGCCTCGGCATCGGCGAAAGCCTGGCCGGCACCGGCTCCATCATCTGGGGCATCGGCCGTATCGGCGCCGCGCATACCGCGCGCATGATCTCGTGGAACGGCATCGCCACCTACGGCGCGCTGGCCATCGGCGCACCGCTGGGCGTGGCCTTGCAGCATGTTGCAGGCTTCTCTTCGATCGGTTTTCTCGCGCTGGCGCTGCCGCTGATCGGTTACCTGATTGCGCGTCGTCGTCCTGCCGTGCCGGTGGTACGCGGCGAACGCCTGGCCTTCCGCCTGGTGCTCAATCGCGTGCTGCCTTACGGCATCGGCCTGGCGCTGGGCACGGTCGGTTTCGGCGCGATTGCCACCTTCATCACGCTGTATTACGCCAGCCATAACTGGTCCAACGCGGCATTTTCGCTGACGCTGTTCGGCGGCTTCTTCATCGGCTCGCGCCTGCTGTTCGCCAATTCGATCAATCGTTTCGGCGGTTTCCGTGTCGCCATCGCTTCGTTCGCGGTGGAAGCTGCCGGCCTGAGCATCCTGTGGCTGGCCGGTTCGGCGGAAGTCGCCATGGTCGGCGCGGCATTGGCCGGCTTCGGCTTTGCGCTGGTGTTTCCATCGCTGGGCGTGGAAGCGGTCGGCCTGGTGCCGGCGCCCAATCGCGGCGCGGCGCTGGGGGCGTATTCGGTCTTCCTGGATCTGGCGCTGGGTATCACCGGTCCGCTGGCCGGCTTGATCGTGGGCCAGTTCGGTTACGAAGAAGTCTTCCTGTTCGCCGCCATCGGTGCGCTGTGCGCGGTGGCATTGACGCTGTCGCTGTATCGCCGTTCTCAGCTTGCCAAAGAATAATCGATAGCAATAATCGAACCTCATACCTTGTGATGGAGTCAATCATCCCTATGTCTTATTTATAGGGTTGCGGTTTTGGCATAAAATCGCGAAGTTGCATTCCATCACACCAAGGAGCAAAACAATGGCAAAAAAGAACGTGGCAGCGATCAACATCGGCATCAACGACAAAGATCGCAAGAAGATTGCAGACGGCCTCAGCAAACTGCTGGCCGACACTTACACGCTCTATCTCAAGACCCACAATTTCCACTGGAACGTCACCGGCCCGATGTTCAACACGCTGCACCTGATGTTCGAAGGCCAGTACAACGAACTGGCGCTGGCGGTCGACCTGATCGCCGAACGCATCCGCGCACTGGGCTATCCGGCGCCGGGTTCGTACAAGGACTTCGCCAAGCTGTCGTCCATCCCTGAAGCCGAAGGCGTGCCTGCCGCCGACGACATGATCCGTCAACTGGTGGCCGGCCAGGAAGCCGTCACCCGCACCGCGCGTTCGCTGTTCCCGGCTGTCGATGCCGCCGCCGACGAACCGACCGCCGACTTGCTGACACAACGCATGCAATTGCATGAAAAGAATGCGTGGATGCTGCGCAGCCTGCTGGAAGGCTGAGGAAATAAGAAAGACGAAAAGGCCGCTGCTTTCGAACGAGGCAGCGGCTTTTTTCAATCCGGCGCGCTGACGTCACAACAGATTTGAACATTCCATTGCGTTCGACAATTTGCTTCGATACACTTGGCGTACCGTTCACGCTGCAGCCTTACATGGCTCCCCGATATTCGAAGACATTCGGGTCGGACTCACACCCACATCATCAAAGTATTCGCCGTCGCCTGCAATGCCGGCAGGCAGCGCGCGGTCGCTTCGGCTTTCGAACAGCTGGAGGTCATCATCGAAACGCTCAACGCACCGATTAAAACACCCCGGCGGCTCTTGATCGGCACCGATATTCCACGCATGCCGATTTCATACTGGTTTTCGGTGACGCCGAAACCATCTTCGCGGATGGCGATCAACTGCCGCAACAGTTGCTCCTTGTCGGTGACGGTCAAGTGGGTATAGGCGATCAGCTCGATGCGTTCCAGGTAGGCGCGCAACTCGGCGTCCGGCAGGGCCGACAACAGCACCCGGCCGGCGGTCGAGGTATAGGCCGGCAAGCGGGTGCCGGGTTCGAAGCCGGTGGTCAGCAGGCGCGGCGCATTGACGCGACTGACATACACGACGTCGTCCCCTTCCAGTACGGAATAGTTGGTCGACTCCTGCAACTGCAGCGTCAGCCGCTGCAGGAAGGGCACCATGGCGCGCGGCAACCGCGCCGAATCCAGGTAGGAGCGTCCCAGGTTCAGCACCTTGGGCGTGAGCCAGAAGTTGCGGCCGTCGGTTGCCGCCAGGCCGATGTGCACCAGGGTCAGCAAATAACGGCGCGCCGCGCTGCGACTGAGCGCCACTTTTTCCGCCAGCTCGCTGGCCGTAAGGCGCACCGTATCGTCATTGAAGGCGGTAATCACGTCGATGCCCTTGATCAAGCCGTCGATCAGATCGCGCCTGGCGATTTCCACTTCCTGCAACTCCGTTTTTTTCATGCCAAATAACTCCCAAAATGCGCGCTAATCGCGCATTTTGCGCGATTAGCGCAGTATTGCATATTTTCCCGGCTATTTTTCCGGGTGCGCCATTCCTATACTTGGCCTGACCATTTCAGCCAAGGATCAGCATGACCGCGCAAGAACATAATCCGGAACCGAATAATCCGCTCGGCATCGACGGCATTGAATTTATCGAATACGCCAGCGCCCAGCCCTTGGCGCTGGGCGCCTTGCTGGAGCAGATGGGATTTGTGCCGACCGCCCGTCATCGCTCGCGGGAAGTCACCTTGTACCGCCAGGGCACGATGAATGTGATCGTCAATGCCGACCCGTCTTCGCTGCCGCAAGCCGACGGCGAACCCCAGGCGACAGTCATCAGCGCAATTGCCTTGCGGGTGCGCGACGCCGACGCCGCCTACCGCCATGCCATCGAGATGGGCGCCTGGGCGATCCAGACGCGCGCCGGCGTGATGGAATTGAATATCCCCGGGGTGCATGGGGTCGGCGACTCGATCCTGTATTTCGTCGATCGCTTCCGCGATTTTTCCATCTACGACGTCGATTTCAAGCCGATCCTGAATGCCCCGGCCAATCCGCCTGCGCTGGCGGGCATGCATTTTTTTGGCGTGGTGCAGACGATAGGACGCGATCGTTCGCCGGAATGGATCGATTTTTACCAGCAACTGATGGATTTCCGGCCGCTGCCGCAAGGCCGCTATTTTGGCGTGTTGCCGAAAGGAGTCTTGCTGGAAAGCCCCTGCCATCGTTTTTACCTGCAACTGGTAGAGCCGCCGGAAGGCGCCGCCGGCCTGCAGTGGGATGAACAACTGGTGCGGGTCGGCATCGGTGCGCCCGATGTGCTGGAAGCCGTGCGGCAACTGAAACAAAGAGGCATCGTCTTCATCGACCGCGAACCGACGCAAGCCAGCGAAAAAGGCGCGTTGACCCAGCTTTACAAGAGCGGCATCAGTTTCGAACTGGTAGTCAGTCACCAAAATATCAGCCACCAGAATATCAGCCGGCAGGAGCAGGCACATGCTTGAGATTTCCGGCAGCACCCGTATTTTCCCGGTCATCGGCTGGCCGGTCGAGCAAGTCAAAGCGCCAACCTTGTTTAACGCTTATTTCAAGCGGCATGACATGGATGCCCGCGTCATTCCGCTCAAGGTTCCACCGGCCGCTTACATTGCGTCGGTGCGCATGCTGATGGCGATGGAAAACGTAGGCGGCATCCTGGTCTCGATCCCGCACAAGCCGATGAGCGTGGAGGCGGTAGACCAGCCGACTGAGCGCGCCGTGCTGGCGGGCGCCTGCAACGCCATCTATAAAAGCAAGGACGGCCACCTGATCGGCGACCTGATCGATGGCGAAGGTTTTGTGCGCGCCTTCGACCGCACCTGCGGCGACACGCCGTTCGACTGGCCGCGCGCCAGAGCCCTGGTGGTCGGCAGCGGCGGTGTCGGCTGCGCGGTGGCGGCGGCGCTGGCGGCGCGCGGCATTCGCCATGTCGCCATTTACGATACGCGCCGCGAACAGGCTGAGGCGTTGCGCCAGCGCTTGCAGAAAATGTTCGGCAGCACGGAAGTCGTGATCGGCACGCCGTTTGCCGCAGGCTATGACCTGGTGGTCAACTCGACGCCGCTTGGCATGAGCCCGGACGATCCGCTACCGCTGGACCTGGACGGTATTGCGCCGTCCTGCATCGTCGCCGATTGCGGCATGAAGATTGAAATGACCCGCTTGCTGGTGGCAGCGCAGCGCCACGGCTGCCGCATCCAGAAGGGGCGCGAGATGATGATCGAACAAGCGCCGCTGTACCTCGAACTGTTCGGCTGGCCGGGCATATCGTCGGATGCGTTTCGCGTGTTGGAGGCGATATGAACCTGAGCAATTTCGGCATGGACAGCATCACGTTGGCAGGGCCGCTGGAGTCAAAATTAAATGCTTCCAAGGCCGCAGGGTTTTCACAGATCATGTTGTGGGCCAAGGACCTGGCCGGCCATCCGGGCGGCCTGGAACAGGCGGTGCGGCTCGTCAAGGCTAGCGGGGTGCGTGTGACCGGGATCCAGGTCATGCGCGATTTCGAAGGCTTGTCCGGCGCCTTGCACGAATACAAACTCGACATCGCCAAGAACCTGTTGCAGGTGTGCCAGGCGGTAGGCGCGCCGTTGCTGATGGTCTGTTCCAGTACCTCCAGCCACGCCAGCGGCGAGCTGCCCCTGATCGCGCGCCACCTGGCAAAACTGGCGACCCTGGCGGTGCCGCTTGGGGTGCGCATCGGTTACGAAGCGCTGTCCTGGGGCCGGCATGTCAATCAATACCAGCAGTCGTGGGAAGCGGTAGAGATGGCCGATCACGCCAACCTGGGAGTGGTGCTCGACTCCTTCCACATGCTGGCGAACCAGGCCGATCTGGATGGCTTGCAAGATATTCCAAGCGACAAGATCGCCATGGTGCAGCTGTCCGATTTCATGTGGCGCGATATCCGCAGTGCCGAAGAGCGGCTGGAAACGGCTCGTCATCTGCGCGTATTTCCGGGCGAGGGCGCGCATTCGAAGGAGTTGTCGGCATTGTTGCGGCGGCTGGACCGCGGCGGTTATCGCGGCGACTACAGTTTCGAAGTCTTCAATGACGATTACTTGCAACTGTCGCCCGAGATCGTGGCCCGCCGTGCGCATCGCGCCGCCAAGTGGGTCACCGACCAGGTGCTGCGGCGCAGCCTGCAGGTACGCCAACCCCGTGCCGGGCATCCGACGATGGCTTAACCGTCCGCAGTACACCATATAAAAAATAATAGCTGCGACCAAAAACAATAACGCGGCTTCACCAAGGAGACAGCATGACCCCACGCCAGAAATTCGTTCCCGCTATGAACGGCCCCAACCGGAATCTACCGGACAGTCGCGCACAGCAGTTCGCACTGTAGTTATTTCCGCGAGTAGCGGCGGCCGATCAGCCGCCGCC
>NZ_AKJW01000084.1 GCF_000282135.1 Herbaspirillum sp. CF444 | reverse complement strand
TTACCCCTCGCCCAGATAAGCCGCCTTGACGCGCGGATCGCTGAGCATGTCCCTGGCATTGCCGGTCATGGTGATCAGGCCCGACTCCATCACATAACCGCGGTGCGCCGCCTCCAGCGCCAGCTTGGCGTTCTGCTCCACCAGCAGGATCGTGATCCCCTGCGCCGACACCGTGCGGATCACTTCGAAGATCTTCTCCACCATGATCGGCGACAAACCCATCGACGGTTCGTCCAGCAACAGCAATTTCGGATGGCTCATCAGCGCGCGCGCCATGGCCAGCATCTGCTGTTCCCCGCCCGACAAGGTGCCGGCCATCTGCCCGGCGCGTTCCTTCAACCGCGGGAACACCGTGAACCAGTGCTCGATGTCCTGCGCGATCTGCTGCTTGTCGTCGCTGGTGTAGGCGCCCATGAGCAGGTTTTCGTGGATGCTCATGCGCGTGAAGACGCCGCGCCCTTCCGGCACCATCGCCAGCTTTTGCTGCACCAGGTTGAAGGAGCTTTGGCCCTTCAGGGCCTGACCCAGATAGGTGATGTGGCCGCTGACTTTGCAGTTCGGCAAGGTGCCGGTGACGGCCTTCAGGGTGGTGGTCTTGCCGGCGCCGTTGGCCCCGATCAGGGTCACCAGTTCGCCTTCGTTGACTTCCAGGCTCGCGCCCTTGACGGCCTTGATGCCGCCGTAGGCAACGCTCAGGTCTTCAATTTTTAAGATGTTCGTTGTCATGATGGTTTTCTGAACTCACTGCATCAATTGGAGTGTCGCCCCAGCGAACGCTGGGACCCAGTGTCGTAACAAACGCCGCTACGACGCGGGGTCCTGACTTTCGTCAGGACGACGCAAGGAGAGAAAGGTTTAGTGCGCAGCACCAAGGTATGCCTCAATCACCGCCGGGTTCTTCTGCACGTCCGCCGGCACGCCTTCGGCAATCGGCTTGCCGTAGTCCAGCACCGTCAGGCGATTGCACAGGCCCATCATCAGTTTGACGTCGTGTTCGATCAGCAGGATGGTTTTACCTTCCGCCTGGATTTTTACGAGCAACTCTCGCAGGCCGAGCTTTTCTGTCGCGTTCATGCCCGCTGCCGGTTCGTCCAGCGCCAGCAGTTGCGGTTCGGTGGCCAGCGCGCGGGCAATCTCCAGCCGGCGCTGGTCGCCGTAGGACAGGTGGCGCGCCGTTCTGGCGGCGAACTGGCCGATGCCGACGAAGTCGAGCAGCTTTTGCGATTTCTCTTTGATCTGGGCTTCTTCGTCCCGGGCGGCCTTGTGGCGGAAGACCGCGCCGAAGACGTTTTGTTTGGTGCGGACGTGGCAGCCGACCATGACGTTTTCCAGTACGGTCATGTCGCCAAATAAACGGATGTTCTGGAAGGTGCGGGCGATGCCGGCCTTGGCCACTTCGTGCGGGGCGCTGGGGCTGTAGGGCTTGCCGGCCAGCTCGAAGCTGCCGGTGTCGGGTTGGTACAGGCCGGTGATGACGTTGAAGAAGGTGGTTTTGCCGGCGCCGTTGGGGCCGATCAGGCCGTAAATCTGACCTTGTTCGATGGTGAGACTGACGCCCGAGAGGGCTTGCAGGCCGCCGAAGCGTTTGCTGACGTCGGCGATTTTTAACAGGGTGGTGCTCATTGGTTGGTCCTCTGTGTGCTGTTCGTCGATGATTACGCCTTGACCACGCCGACCGGCTCGTCGCCGTGCGGGTGGTCGGCTTCGGGACGGTCTTCATGGCGCGGCGACGGCCACAGCCCGGCGGGACGGTTGAGCATGATGACGACCATGGCCAGGCCGTAGAGCAGCTGGCGCAGCACTTCGGCGTCTATCCACACGCGGCCGAACAGGCTCATCTGGACCGGTTCGACCACGTGGCGCAGCACTTCGGGCAAGGCGGCGAGGATCACGCCGCCGAGCACGACGCCGGGGATGTGGCCGATGCCGCCCAGCACCACCATGGCGAGCACCGCAATCGATTCGGTCAGGGAGAAGGATTCCGGCGAGACGAAGCCCTGGAAGGAGGCGAACATGGCGCCGGCAATGCCGCCAAACGAGGCGCCCATGGCAAACGCCAGCAGCTTGACGTTGCGCGTGTTGATGCCCATGGCCTTGGCGGCGATTTCGTCTTCGCGAATGGCGACCCAGGCGCGGCCCAGGCGCGAGTCTTGCAGGCGGATGGAGAAGAAGATGACGCCGATGCACAGCAGCAGGAACAGGAAGTAGTAGGCGTTCACCGACGGCAGGCTCAAGCCGAGGAATTTGACGATGGAGCCGGAGCCGGGTTCGCCGGCCAGCGAGACGCCGAAGACGCGGATGGGGTCGATCAGGTTGATGCCTTGCGGCCCGTTGGTGATGTTTACGGGGGCGTTGAGGTTGTTCATGAAGATGCGGATGATTTCGCCGAAGCCGAGCGTGACGATGGCGAGGTAGTCGCCGCGCAGCTTCAGCGTGGGCGCGCCCAGCAGGGCGCCGAACAGGGCGGCGATCAGGGCCGACAGCGGCACGATGATCCACAGCGACAGGTGGATGCCGGTCTGCACGATCTGCGGACCGCAGACCAGGATGAGGAAGTTGCCCACCGCGGGGTAGGTGTTGACGAAGGATTGCAGGACGTCGGCGAACTGCGGCGAGGCCAGCAAGCCGGCGGTGTAGGCGCCGATGGCGTAGAAGGCGATGTAGCCCAGGTCCAGCAGGCCGGCGAAACCCACCACCACGTTCAGGCCCAGGGCCAGCATGATGTAGAGCAGGGCGATGTCCATGATGCGCACCCACGAATTGCCGAACTGGCTGGCAATGAAGGGGAAGGCGATCATGACGATCAGGAGCGCGACCAGGCTGATGTTGGCCTGGCGCGGGTTGCGTTTCTTGTCGAAGCTGAGGAAGGCCATAATTAATGTCTCTCTGTTTGCGTTAGCAAATGGAAAATTCGTTCAGGAGCCGTCGCGAGCACATACGCTGACGGCACCTGAGTCGATGTCAAGCGCGGTCCGCCACGCGCTCACCCATGATGCCGGAGGGACGCAGTGTGAGCACGATGATCAGCACGATGAAGGCGAAGATGTCCTGGTAGTTGCTGCCCAGGAAGTCGCCCGTCAGGTCGCCGATGTAGCCGGCGCCCAGGCTTTCGATCAGGCCCAGCAGGATGCCGCCGAGCATGGCGCCGTAGATGTTGCCGATACCGCCCAGCACCGCTGCCGAGAAGGCCTTCAACCCCGGCACGAAGCCCATGGCGAATTGTGCCGTGGAGTAATTCGCCGCCCACATCACGCCGGCAATCGCGGCCAGGGCGGCGCCGATGACGAAGGTGACGACGATGACGCGATTCGAATCCACGCCCATCAGGCCGGCAATGCGCGGGTTCTCGGCGGTGGCGCGCATGGCCCGGCCCATCTTGGTCTTCTCGACGATGAGGACCAGGCCGATCATGGCGGCCAGCGCCAGCAGCAGCAGCATGATCTGCGTGGGCGAGATCAGGGCGCCGGCGATGTGCACCGGGTCCGACGGCATGATTTGCGGGAACGGCAAGGGGCTGCGGCCCCAGATCATCATGGCCAGCGTTTGCAGCAGGATCGAGACGCCAATGGCGGTGATCAGCGGGGCCAGGCGCGGGGCGTTGCGCAGGGGGCGATAGGCCACCCGCTCGATGATCATGCTGACAATCACGCACACGGGAATGGCGCCGATGATGGCGATGATCAGCTTGACGATGCCGGGCAGACCGGGCGCAACGTGCTGCACCAGTTTCAAGATGCTTAAACCGGCCATCGCCCCGATCATCAGCACGTCCCCGTGCGCAAAATTGATCAGGTTCAAGACCCCGTACACCATCGTGTAGCCCAGCGCGATCAGGGCGTACATGCTACCCAACACCAGGCCGTTGATGATTTGCTGGATGAATATGTCCATA
>NZ_AKJW01000083.1 GCF_000282135.1 Herbaspirillum sp. CF444 | reverse complement strand
GTTACGAATCGGGGTCAAGACGCCCAGTCTTGACCCCGATTCGCGCCTTGCACTTCATCCCAAACAGGGCAAGCTCGCACTCACGCCTATTTATGAAATGAGTTCTAATAGCTGTCCACGAGACGAATTATTCGAGCCAGCATGTCCGACACTTTGCCAACCGATCCTCCCGATGCAAGAGATATCGTCATTGAGACGGTAGCCAAGCTGCCGCATCTGCCGGGCGTATATCGTTATTTCGATGCGGAAGACAATATTCTCTACGTCGGCAAGGCGCGCGACCTGAAGAAACGCGTATCGAGTTATTTCCAGAAGACGCTGACCAGCCCGCGCATCGCCATGATGGTCGAGCGCATCGCGCGACTGGAGACGACCGTCACCCGCAGCGAGGCGGAAGCGCTGCTGCTGGAAAACAATCTGATCAAGACGCTGCGTCCGCGCTTCAACATCCTGTTTCGCGACGACAAGTCCTATCCTTACCTGAAGATCACCGGCCACGCGTTTCCGCGCATGGCCTACTACCGTGGCGCGGTCGACAAGAAGAACCAGTATTTCGGTCCCTTCCCCAATGCCTGGGCGGTCAAGGAGTCGATCCAGATTTTGCAGAAGGTGTTCCTGCTGCGGACCTGTGAAGACACGGTCTACGCCAATCGGACGCGCCCCTGCCTGCTGCACCAGATCCACCGTTGCAGCGGACCGTGCGTGAATCTGGTGACGCAGGAAGACTACGCCCTCGATGTCGAAAACGCCTCCAAATTCTTGCGCGGCCGCCAGAGCGAAGTGCTCGATACGCTTGAAAAGAAAATGCACGCCTACGCCGGCGAACTCAAGTTCGAACAGGCGGCGGCGGTGCGCAACCAGATCACCTCGCTCTCCAGCGTCCTGCATCAGCAGACCATGGAAACCGGCAGCGACGCCGACATCGACATCATCGCCGTGATCGTGCAGGGCGGCCGCGCCTGCGTGAATCTGGCGATGGTGCGCGGCGGCCGCCATTTGGGCGATCGCGCCTATTTCCCGACGCACGTCGACGGCGCCATTCCCGAAGGCGAAGAGTCGCTGGAGGCCGAAGTCATGAAGGCTTTCCTGGCGCAGCATTACATCGACAAATTCATCCCCGGCAATCTGATCGTCAACACCGAATTCGACGACCCGGCGCTGATGCTGGCGCTCATGGAGCAGTGCAGCCACCGCATCACGCTGACCTTGCAGCCACAAGGTCAGCGCCGTCAATGGCTGGAGATGGCGCACAAGGGCGCGGAGATCGCGCTGGCGCGGCTGTTGTCCGAACAAGGCTCGCAACAGGCGCGCACGCGTGCACTGGTCGAAGCGCTGGGCAGCGAAGTCGAGGACATCGACAGCCTGCGCGTGGAATGTTTCGACATCAGCCATACGCAAGGCGAGGCGACGCAGGCATCGTGCGTGGTGTTCCATCATCACGCCATGCAGAACGGCGAATACCGCCGCTACAACATCAACGACATTACGCCGGGCGACGATTACGCCGCAATGCGCCAGGTGCTGATGCGCCGCTATGAAAAAGTCGCCAACGGCGAAGGCACCATGCCCGACATCGTCCTGATCGACGGCGGCAAAGGGCAGGTTGAAATGGCGCGCCAGGTGTTCACCGAACTCGGCCTCGACATCGGCCTGATCGTCGGCGTGGCCAAGGGAGAAGGGCGCAAGGTTGGCCTGGAAACGCTGGTTTTCGTCGACGGTCGAGCGCCGCAGGAGCTGGGCAAGGAATCGGCGGCACTGATGCTGATCGCACAGATTCGCGACGAGGCGCACCGCTTCGCCATCACCGGCATGCGCGCCAAACGCGCCAAGGCAAGACAGACCTCGCGGCTGGAAGAGATCGAGGGCATCGGCGCCAAACGCCGCCAGAAATTACTTGCGCGTTTCGGCGGTTTGCGCGGCGTGGCCGACGCCAGCATCGACGAACTGGCATCGGTGGAAGGCATTTCACACACGCTGGCGGAAGAAATCTATCGTCAACTGCATTGAATTTCTCCCCGGCGCCTGCATGTAGCCGGAGACGGCTCCAAACCTCGTTGGCAGCGCACTGATTTCTCTCGGTAACAGGTTTTAAGAAGCGGCTCTGATACTATCTCGGTAAATTTCACTCAGCGCAGAAGTTCACGATAATAAATAAACGTATGCCATTCAATATTCCCATTTTGCTTACCTGGTTGCGTGTCGCCCTGATTCCACTGGTAGTCGGTGTGTTTTATGTGCCCGAGATCGGACTGTCGCGCTATGAGCAAGGCATTGCGTCGACGATCATCTTCATCGTCGCGGCGGCGACCGACTGGTTCGACGGTTTCCTGGCGCGTCGCTGGGATCAGACCTCGGCGTTCGGTGCTTTCCTCGACCCGGTCGCAGACAAACTGATGGTCACCGGCGCCTTGCTGGTGCTGGTGCATCTGGATCGCGTGCATCCGATTACCGCTTTCATCATCATCGGCCGCGAGATCGCCATTTCGGCGCTGCGCGAATGGATGGCACAGATCGGCGCATCCAAATCGGTGGCCGTCAGCTCGCTCGGAAAAATCAAAACCACGGCGCAGATGATCGCGATTCCGATGCTGCTGTTCTATGGCGATTTGTTCGGCTTCATCGATACGCGCGTGTGGGGGCAATGGCTGTTGCTGATCGCCGCCGTGCTGACGGTGTGGTCGATGCTTTACTACTTGCAGAAGGCCTGGCCGCTCATAAAAAAAGTGCAAGAAAGTAAAAGCGGCGCTTGACTTCCTCTATGGAAGCTCTATAATAGCGTTCTGTTGTTGATGCGGGAGTAGCTCAGTTGGTAGAGCGATACCTTGCCAAGGTATAGGTCGAGAGTTCGAGACTCTTCTCCCGCTCCAGAATTACTAAAGGAAGCGCCAAAACGCTTCCTTTTTTCATTGTGAAGTGCTGCATCAGCCGAAAAAACTTCGAAGAATATCTTCCGGAGCCGGTTGAAAAGACAGTCGCAATGCGCAACGTACAGACAGCAGTATCAGTGTCCCCTGGCGGGGTAGCAAAGTGGTTATGCAGCGGCCTGCAAAGCCGTCTACGCCGGTTCGATCCCGACCCCCGCCTCCAAACGCTCCATGCGGGAGTAGCTCAGTTGGTAGAGCGATACCTTGCCAAGGTATAGGTCGAGAGTTCGAGACTCTTCTCCCGCTCCATATTAAAAAGGAAGCTCAGCAATGAGCTTCCTTTTTTCTTTTCTGCATCCACGATGCGTCCCGATGTATTCTTGACTTTCAATCCTTGCGGGCTCCGTTCGGACTTCGCCTGCTCTATTTGTTTTTTTGCTATGCGGTGAAATATGCGATGCATTTATGTCGTATTTTGTCGGTTCTAATTGTTTTTTATGCAATTACACTCTACATTGGCGTATCAGTCGATGACGACGATTCAGGCACAACAGCGCATGTTAACGGGAGGGGCGACCATGGATGCATTCCAGCAAGAGATCGACGAGAGAACGAATCTTACAAGCTCCAACAAGTTTGAATTGCTGCTGTTTCGTCTCGGGATGGATCCCTATGGCGTGCGGTCCGAATTGTTTGGCATCAATGTTTTCAAAATCCGCGAAATTGTTCCCATGCAGGAAATCACCAAGGCTGCAGGCACGCGCTCTCCGCTGCTGGGCATGGTCAATATTCGCGGCCAGATCATTTCTGTCATTGATTTGCCGGCCGTGGTCGGTTGCGTACCGAAAACGGGTCTGAACATCCTGCTTGTCACCGAGTATGCGCGCAGCACGCAGGCATTTGCGGTCGAGTCTGTCGATGAAATCGTGCGGCTCGAATGGAGTCAGGTGCTGTCGGCGGAATCCAAGGCGGGCGGAAATTTTGTTACCAGCATTGCGCGTCTCGACCATGATGTGAGCAGCAGCAGGCTGGCGCAAGTGCTGGACGTCGAACAGATCCTGCATGAAATCATGCCGACGGAACGCGACATGGAAATGGTCGGCGTGGAGCAGATCATTCTCAAGCCGGGGGCGGTCATCATCGCCGCCGACGATTCGAAGGTCGCGCGCTCGCTGGTCGAGAGCGGCCTCAAAGCCATGGGGCTGCCTTTCCTGATGCACAAGACCGGCAAAGAGGCCTGGGAAAAAATTCTCCAGATCCACAAAGAAACCAAGGCGCAAGGCGTGCCGATCACCGATCGCGTGGCCATGGTGTTGACCGATCTGGAAATGCCCGAGATGGATGGCTTCACGCTGACCAAAAACATCAAGCGCGACGATGGGCTCAAAGCCATTCCTGTCGTGATCCACTCTTCTTTGTCCGGCTCCGCCAATGAAGACCACGTCAAAAATATCGGCGCCGACGGTTATGTCGCCAAATTCGTCATCGAAGACCTGACTACCGCCATCAGCAAGGCATTGGGAAAATAACATCTGTCAGGTCGTCGTCAGACGACATCTCGGCTTAAATCGTAGAATGCCGTCAGTCATCCGCAGGATGCCGACGGCATTTTTGCCATTCGGCATATCCTGACCGCCTCGCTGCGTTGAAATGCGCTGCCGGTCCTGGTTGCAGCCTGCCTTGCAGGCTGGCAACACTACTACATGCCATATCGGCAAGAGCCAGGCATGTCGGTGCGGGGTGTTTCACAATTCTCGTCATATCGTATTCGCCGGCAGCGATATCCATTGAAGGCGCCAGAATGTAAAGAACGTCCAACCAGCGCAGCACATTCGGTCGCAACGCGCGACTATCTCTTATACTGGCGTCCTTTCGTCAATTCTGTTTTCCATTGGTCAGTTTCATTTCACGGCTAACCGCGTGTGATCCAGCTATGCTCATTCCACAATTATCTTCTACCCAGGACGCCGCGCTGTCATCGGCTTTGCAAGGCCTGATCGACAGCAAGACCAAGCCGCAGGGCAGTCTTGGCGTGCTGGAGTTCATTGCGCATCGCATCGGCCTGATCCAGAAGACATCCAGCCCGCGCATTGACCGCGCGGCGATTGTCGTCTTCGCCGCCGATCACGGCATCGTCGCAGAAAACATCTCCGCCTATCCGCAAAGCGTGACCTGGCAAATGGTGGAGAACTTCCTGCAGCAAGGCGCCGCCATCAACGTGTTTGCGCGCCAGAACGACTGTGCCCTGCATATCGTCGACGCCGGCGTGAACCACGAGTTCGGCAAGCGCGCAGAACTGATCGACAGAAAGCTGGGAGCCGGCACACGCAATTTTGCGAAAGAGCCGGCCATGACCGCAGAACAATGCATGCAGGCGATCCGGCATGGCATGGATCTGGTGGCGGCGATGCCGGTCGACGTCATCGGTTTCGGCGAAATGGGCATCGGCAACACCACTGCCGCTGCGGCGCTCATGCACAAGATTACCGGCATTGCCGCCGCCGAATGCGTCGGCGCCGGCACCGGTCTGGCGGCGGATGGCATCCGCCATAAGCAGCAGGTGATCGAACAGGCCGTGGCATATCATGCTGGTGTCGATGCGCCGCTGGATGTGTTGCAGACCTTCGGCGGTTTTGAAATCGCCATGATCGTCGGCGCCATGCTGAAAGCCGCGGAGCAACGCACGGTGCTGCTGATCGACGGATTTATCGTGACCTCGGCCTTGCTGGTGGCGGCGAAACTGCAGCCGGCCATTCTCGACTATTGCGTGTTTTCACATTGCTCGGACGAACACGGGCATCGCCGCATGCTGCAGTATCTGGACGGCCGTCCGCTGATGCAGCTCGATCTGCGGCTGGGCGAGGGGACCGGCAGTGCATTGGCTTTGCCGCTGCTGCATGCCGCGGTGAATTTCCTGGCGCAGATGGCGACGTTCTCGTCCGCGCAGGTCAGTGAAAAAAGCGCCTGACATGTCGGCCGTTCCTCATGCCGGCTCCGGCTTGCGCCATCAATTGCGACTGTTTTTCACGGCTCTGCAGTTTTTCACGCGACTGCCGGCGCCACGCTGGGTGGGATTCGATGCGGCGTGGCTGCAGCATGCAACGCGTTATTTTCCGGCGGTCGGCATTCTGGTCGGGCTGGCATGCGCTGCCGTGTATTGGCTGACGTCGCTGGTGTTGCCGCAAGTCGTCGCGGTGCTGTTGTCGACGGCTGCCGGCATTTATCTGACCGGTGCTTTTCATGAAGACGGTTTTGCCGATGTCTGCGACGGCTTCGGCGGCGGCATGCAAGCGTCGCGCATTCTGGACATCATGCGCGATTCGCGCGTCGGCGCTTATGGCGTGATCGGCGTTGTGATGTTGCTGAGCCTGAAAATCGCCGCGCTTGCCAGTTTGCCGGCGAGGCAGGTGATGCCGGCGCTGCTGCTGGCGCATCCGCTGTCGCGCTGCCTGGCGACGGGCCTGATCTGGCGCATGGCTTACGTGCGTGAAGAAGGCAAGGCCAAGCCGCTGGCGCAGCAGATGAGCACATCCGAATTTGCCGTCGCGGCACTGACGGCGCTTCTGCCGGTCGTGTTGTGTGCGGCGTTGGGATGGCTGGCATGGCAGGCGCTGCTGCCGGCGCTGCTGCTGGGTCTGGCCGCCACGGTTTTTCTTGCCCGCAAATTTCGGCGTCGCATCGGCGGTTACACCGGGGATTGCCTCGGCGCCGTACAACAACTCAGCGAAATCGCGATTTACCTGGGCCTGCTGGCCGCGGTGTCGCCGACATCGTCCATATAAACAGAAAGGTCCACCATGTTGCTGCATTTAATTCGTCATCCTCAGCCTGTTATCGGCAAGGGCCTCTGTTACGGCAGCAGCGATCTTGCCGTGACTGAAGAAGACTGCCGCCAGGTGCTCGAACAGGTCAAGCCGGTGTTGCCGCCGCATGCGCCGTTGTATTCCAGCCCGCTGCAACGTTGCGTGTTTCTTGCCGAGCCGCTGGCGACGGTGCTCAATGCCGGCCCTGTACGTTACGATCCGCGCCTCATGGAGATGCACTTCGGCACCTGGGAGCAGCGTGCGTGGGATGATTTGCCGCGCGCCGAAATCGATCAGTGGGCCGCCGACGTTGTCGGCTACCGTCCCGGCGGCGGCGAGAACGTGCTGCACGTGGCGCAACGCATCGATGCATTTTGCACCGACTTGCTGGCGCGCGGACACGGGCAGGCCATCATCGTCTGCCACGCCGGCACGATCCGCATGTTGCAGGCGCGCGCGTTGAATCTCGCGGTGCCGAAAATGGCCGAGCATGCAGCCGTCAATGCCCATGCAATTGCCTTTGGGGAGGTGCTGACCTTGCAGCTTTGAGGTCAAACGGCGGCGGTGTTGTTCAACCCCCACATCAAAATCGGCATAGTTGTTGAAAAGGAGGCCTGCGCGCTTCCTTTTTTTATTGCTATACAGAGAGGAAAGCGCACACTGGAGCGGTGTGCGGGGCATTTGCATGGAAGCTTCCTCAAGTCATTGTTTTGACGCAAGATTTCCATAAAAAAATGCCGGTTGATTTTGGCTTTTTTTCTGTAACACTAGAAAAATCAAGATGTCTAAAATAGTAAAATATAGAAAAAAAGACAATATTCATACATCAAAAAATTGCATTTATGACAATAAATATCCCCCCCAAAAAAATCCTGATCGTCGACGACAGCAAAGTGTCGCGCATGGTGATCAAGGCGCATATCCTGTCGGCGCATACCGACTGGATTATCCAGGAAGCCGCGAGCGGTAATGAGGCCATCGCCATGGTCGACAACGAGCAACCCGATTACTGCACCATGGACATCAATATGCCCGGCATGCTCGGCACCGATGCAGCCGAAATCATTCTGGCCAGACATCCGGGCGTGCGGGTCGTGATCTTTTCCGCCAACATCCAGGAAGCGGTGCAATCGCGCGCGCAGCAACTGGGTGCTTTATTTGTGGCCAAGCCCGTGACCGACAAATCCATTGCCCAGGCAATCGGCCACTTCACAGGTTTCAAGGGGGCGGCGTGAAGGTACTTTCAGAGATCGAACTGGATGCGCTGACAGAAGTGTTCAACGTCGGGGCGGGACGTGCGGCGTTGAGCCTGAGCGAAATCGTCGGTGAAGAAGTCCTGCTCTCGGTGCCGTCCATCGAAATACTCAAAGCCGCCGAGGTGACGAACCGCGTGTTCACGCTCAAGGACGACAAGTTCGCCACCGTCAGCCAGATGTTCACGGGACCTTTCACCGCCGAAGCGGTGCTCTTGTTCAACGAAGACTATGCGCTGGAGATCGTGCGCGACATGATGGGTTCGCAGATGAGCATCGACGACCTTGCCGAATTCGAGCAGGAAGCCATGTGCGAACTCGGCAACATCATCCTCAATGCCTGTCTGTCGGCCATGGCCGACATGCTCAAGATCAGCCTCAGCAGTTCGCTGCCGACCTACAGCATGTCGTCGCCGGAAGAAATTGCCGCGCGATTGGCCGAACAAGGCCGGGACGACAACTACATCCTGATCTTGCACATCGATCTGGTGCTGGAAAAACACCATACCGAAGGTCACTTGATTTTCCTGCTCAGTTCGACCTCGCTGAGCAAGCTGATTACGCATATTCAGCAGTATCTGAACACTATTCTTTGAACGGTATCTCCATGAGCAGTCCAGTGCCACTCGGTTTTTCGGCAGACGATGTTGTCAACAGCGTGAACCTGGGACTCGTCGTGGTCGATCATGATCTGAACATCCGGTTATGGAATGACTGGATGAGTCGTCACAGCCGCATCGGTCGGGAACAGGCGCTCGCGCAAAACATCATTGCGTTGTTCGGCGAGCAATTGACGCCGGGCTTCCTGCGCGCCCTGAACAACGCCATCGGTTACGGCCTGCCGGCGATCTTGTCGAGCGCCTTCCATCGCTCGCCGTTACCGCTCTTCGTCGAGCAGGACAGGAGCGAGGCGCCGGTGCACATGCATCAATCCATCATCATGACGCCGTTGCGATCCGATGTCGGCTTGCCGACATGCCTGATCCAGATCAGCGACTCCAGCACGTCGGTCAAGCGCGAAAAAATGCTCATGTCGCATTCCGACGCGCTCAAGCGGGAAGCCATCACTGACGGTCTGACCGGAATCTACAATCGTCGCTTCTTCGATGAAAGCTATGCGCTGGCCTTGCGCGACGCCAAACGCAATCGCAGCAGCTTGTCGCTGTTCATGATCGACATCGATTATTTCAAGCAATACAACGACCATTACGGCCATAGCGAAGGCGACAGGACGCTGAAACTGGTCGCCAATATCCTGCGCGCACAAATGCGCCGTCCCAACGACGTCTGTGCGCGTTATGGGGGGGAAGAGTTCATCATGCTGATCCCGGGCTTCACCAAGGCCCAGGCCGAGAAGTTTGCCGAACGTTTGCGCGCCAGTGTCAGCGACCTCGGCATTCCGCATGAGAAGTCTCAGTCCGGTACGCACATGACCATCAGCGTCGGCGTCTGTACCATGACGCCGGATATCGGCAGCGACGGCACGGCGCTGCTCGACAGCGCGGACGATGCGTTGTACCGGGCGAAAAAGCAGGGACGCAATCAGGTCATCAGCGGCGTTTAATGCCCTTTGTCCTTTCTTTGCACGGAACATGAACAATTCCCGGAAAAGCTGAACGGACGCGGCCTGCGCGTTGTCATAAACAAGTTATCAACAGGGTTGACCACATTTTCTGTGAGTAACTTGGGGTGTCGTCAGTCTGTCGATATGGCCGCCTCCGTGCGCCTGCCGATCTTGCGTATAATGCGCTCCTTGATGTTTTTCGCCGTTTTTACCGCCTTGCTCATGCGCCGATTCTGCTTTTTGCTGCTGGCATTCCTGTTTCCCTTGCAATTGTTTGCAGGGACGCTTGAGCCTGTGGCAAAGCATCCGGATGCAACATCGGCGATCGTGTCGGCTGTTGAAGCGCGCTCGCCAGACGATGCGCCAGGATCGGCATGGCAGCCGGCTGACGAGATCGCCGATGCCAACCAGGGCGAGGCGAGCGATCCGGCCGATGCAGCGGGCACCGGCGACCAGCCCGACGCCAAAAAACTGACGGCGCAAGGCGATCTGGAAGACCAGACCTTGCCGGTTCCCTTTGCCACCTTGCCGCTGGACTGGCATCCTTTTCCCCATTTTTATCCCCTCGTGAACGACGGCACTTCTGCGTTCATCGATCTGCAGCGTCCTCCTCCGCTCGCTTGAGTGCGCTGTCGGCCCAGTGCGGCCGACCGGCTCTCTTACGTCCTTAATGTTATCGCCCTGCGGCGGCGGCTTCGCTGCCGCAACTTCTCGTCTTTTTATTTAGGAAGCACCATGAAACGCGTCATTCTTTTTCTCGTCACCAATCTGGCCGTGATGCTGGTCCTGAGCGTGACCGCCAGCATCCTCGGCATCAATCGCTACATGACGGCCAACGGCCTCAACTTCGGCATGTTGCTGATGTTCTGTGCATTGATGGGCTTCGGCGGCTCGTTCATTTCGCTGCTGATGTCCAAGACCATCGCCAAGTGGTCCACCGGCGCGCGCGTCATCGAGCAGCCGCAAAACTCCACCGAAATGTGGCTGGTCGATACCGTCAACCGCCTGGCCACGCGCGCGGGGCTGAGCATGCCGGAAGTCGCGGTCTACGACGGTCCGCCGAACGCCTTCGCCACCGGTGCCAGCAAAAGCAATTCGCTGGTGGCGGTGTCGACCGGCCTGCTGCAAGGCATGACCAGGGAAGAAGTCGAAGCCGTGCTGGCGCACGAAGTCGCACACATCGCCAATGGCGACATGGTCACGCTGACGCTGATTCAGGGCGTGGTGAATACCTTCGTCATGTTCTTTGCGCGCATCGTCGGCTACTTCGTCGATTCGGCGTTGCGCCGCAATAACGAGCAGTCGTCCGGTCCCGGCATCGGCTACATGGTCACGGTGGTGGTGTGCGAAATCGTATTCGGCATCCTTGCCAGCATCATCGTCATGTACTTTTCGCGCCAGCGCGAATACCGTGCGGACGCCGGTGCTGCTTCGCTGATGGGGTCGCCGACGCCGATGATCGGCGCCTTGCGCCGTCTGGGCGGCATGGAGTCCGACGGCTTGCCGCAGAACCTGCAGGCGTCCGGCATTGCCGGCCGCGAGTCGTGGATGGGTTTGTTTTCCAGTCATCCGTCGATCGAGTCGCGCATCGCCTCGTTGCAGAATCGTGCGCGCACCTGATCGGTCTGGAATCGCTGTGTGCCCTGCAGCATTTTTGCAATCGTGATAAATTTCCGTGTGGCGAAAATTTCGAAATAGTTTGAAATTTTCTGTACACGATGTTCTCGGGGCGGGGTGGAAATCCCCACCGGCGGTAATGTTGCGATGTTTCTGCGACGAGCCCGCGAGCGCTTGGCGGACGCCAGTCCGTCAAGGTCAGCAGACCTGGTGAGATCCCGGGGCCGACGGTCATAGTCCGGATGAAAGAGAACGGAAACTTGCTGCGCGCATGCACGTTTGCATGCGCCTGCTCGTTCCCATGCGCCCTGTTTTTAGTCACCAAACAGGAGTCCTGAACAAATGCAACACGCAGCAAACCATACCCATACCGCTCCCGCCAAAAATCGCATCGCCTTTATCCAGGCGTGCTGGCACAAGGAAATCGTCGATCAATGCCGTCTCTCGTTCACGGCTGAAATCGCCAGGCTCGGTTTCCCGGAATCAAGCATCGATTTCTTCGAGGTCCCCGGCGCGTTTGAAATCCCCCTGCACGCCAAGCTGTTGGCCAAGACCGGCAAGTACGCCGGCATTGTAGCTTCCGGCCTGGTGGTTGACGGCGGCATTTACCGTCACGATTTCGTCGCCACGGCAGTGATCAACTCCCTGATGAGCGTACAGCTGGAAACCGAAGTGCCGGTGTTCTCCGCCGTGCTGACGCCGCATCATTTCCATTCGCATGGCGAGCATCAGCAATTCTTCCACGAGCATTTCGTGGTCAAGGGCCGGGAAGCCGCGCGCGCCTGCGCCGACACCGTCGGCAAGATCGCGCGTCTTGAGGCTGGGCAGAGCGTCGCGCCGGTGCTGAACGCGGCCTGATTTTTTTGAATGGCCGGGCGACCGGCAAATCGACAGAGGCGGGCATTGCAGAAGCAGTGTCCGTTTTTTTACGCCTGTACTTTAAGGGGACAAGGGGAAATGTGAAGCCCGGTCAGGAATTTGTAGCATCTTGTTACAAGGCTTACCGGGTACTGACTGGTTATCGGGCTCGAATTGGATTTAAATGGTGTTAACAGTTTAACGAGCGCATTAGCGTCGTTAGTTAGCAATATGCATCTTCAGGTGCACCCAAGGAGCCATCGTGAAAAAATCCCTTCTTTCCGTGACAGTCGTATCGGTTGGCGTTCTCGCCGCAAGTCTGTTTGCGGCTCCGGCGATGGCCGCGCATGTCGGCGTCGGCATCAATATCGGCGTGCCGATGTATGCGGCGCCACCACCACCGGTCTATTATGCGCCAGCTCCGGTCTATTATGCGCCGCCGCCTCCGGTTTATGTCGCCCCTGCACCAATCTATGTTGAACCGGGCGGTTACTACTATCGCGGTTATGGCCGTGGTTATTATCGCCATGGCTACCGTCATCATGGCTATTACGATCGCCGTTGGTAGTCCGATACGCCGAGTTACCCACACTTACCCACAAAAACTGTGGGTAAGTGTGTGAGCAAGTCGTGAGGAAGTTGCCAAGTGATTGATTCGATGGAACTTAGTTGTTTCGCCTCAAAATCAGGCAGCAGGCGACAACATCATCAAGGGAGTCCTATTTGGACTCCTTTTTTTCTGGTTGCGCAACCGGGCCATCCAATTCGACCTTGCTGGCCTTGACTGCATCCTCTTCTCCCGGCGTCAGGTAACGCTCCACTGCGCCGAAGAAGCGGTCGTAGAAATGGCCGGAGCGGATGGTCTCGCTGGCCACGCGCACCAGCGAATCGTCACTGGAGCCGAACGGCATCGACACCGAACCCAACACGCCGACGCCAAGGCTGGCGGAATTGTTGGTCTTCTTCAGCGCATAGCGATCCTGGGTCGCGCTCACAAACAAAGAGGCATTGTGATCGGCCTTGCCGTTGGCGGCACAGACGATGTGGAAAGCGATTTCCACATGCTGATCGGCTTCCGGTTGGAAGCTCTTGGTGCCGTCAACGATATTGGCCTGCGCTTTGCTGATGATGTAACCCTGGCCCAGCAAGGCGCGGCGCGCGGCTTCGCAGACGGCGTTGTCGCTGGCGCCGAAGCTGCGGGAATAGGTATCGGTTTCGCTGAAGTCTTCCTGATGATAGAACGACGGTTTCGACGTCGAGCAGCCAGCCAGGCCGGCGACACCGGCGATCAGCAAGGCGGAAACGGATAACGAAGGAAGCAAGCGGCGCATGCCTGGAATCTCCTGATGTGAGTCGATACTGCAATTGTAAATTATCGGCAAGGTCACAAGTCGAAGCAGAACGTAAGGATCCGTAACAAGCAAGGTCGTGGCAACATCATTTCGGACTCCCCGATATACTTATCGCTTGGATAGTTTTGTTGCACGAGATGGCTTGAAAATTTTCGTTCAGCGCAAGAAAGCGCGTCGAAACGTTTGTCGTCATCTGTTCGACGTATCACGATAGACCGGAGAAAACATGGAATCGTTGCAGCAGCTGCTCGGCATAGATTTGCCAATCATCCAGGCGCCAATGGCTGGCGTACAGGGCCATGCACTGGTCACCGCCGTATCCAATGCCGGCGGACTGGGTTCCCTGCCGTGCGCCATGCTCACTTCCGACGCCTTGCGCAAGGAACTGACGCAAATCCGGGCAGGCACCGACAAACCTTACAACGTCAATTTCTTTGCCCACATCCCGCCCGAACCCGATGCGGCGCGCGAGGCCGCCTGGCGCGCTGCGCTGGCGCCGTATTACCGGGAATTCGGCATCGATGCCGACGCCATCCCGACCGGCCCCGGCCGCGCGCCGTTCACGGAAGAAGCCGCCGAATTGCTGAGTGAATTCAAGCCGGCCGTGGTCAGTTTCCATTTCGGCTTGCCCAGCGCCGCATTGCTGGCGCGCGTACGCAGCTGGGGCGCCAAAGTCCTGTCCTCGGCAACCACCGTGGCGGAAGCACGCTGGCTCGAAGAGCAGGGCGTCGACGCCATCATCGCGCAAGGTCTGGAAGCGGGAGGACATCGCGGTTTTTTCCTGTCGCATGACATTTCCACGCAGCTCGGCACCTTCGCCTTGCTGCCGCAAATCGTGCGTGCAGTAAACGTCCCCGTGATCGCCACCGGCGGCATCGTCGACGCCAAAGGCGTGGCCGCTGCAAAACTGCTGGGCGCGGCGGGCGTGCAGATCGGCACGGCCTATATGCTCACGCCCGAAGCAAGCACCAGCGCGATTCATCGCGCCATATTGAAGAGCGATGCCGTGGAACATACGGCGCTGACCAATCTGTTTACCGGCGGCCCCGCGCGTGGCGTGGTCAACCGCCTCATGCGCGAGCTGGGCGCGTTAAGCGCCGCTGCGCCGGCCTTTCCGCTGGCGACTTCCGCTATCTCACCGTTGCGCAGCAAGGCGGAGAGCCAGGGCAGCGGGGATTTCTCGCCATTATGGTCGGGCCAGAATGCGCGTGGCTGCAAAGAGATTCCAGCCGCCGAACTGACGCATGAACTGGCTACGGGCTGGTAATGGGATGAACTTGACGGTCTCTGCTTGACGGCGTCAGGCCAGGAGATACATTGACGTAGATCAGGTGCATGTAAAAAATTCTATTTAATATTCAAAATTATTCATTTCAGTTAACAAATAAGGTGTAAGGTTTATTGCGCAGTAACAATATACTGTACTGAATGCGAGTCACGAGCTTGAAAGAATTGATGCATAGTATGATCCCGGGGCTTCATGTTATATTTCCGCATGGAAATTTCATGAAACTTGGGCGGCAGTCAGATTCGACCAACCGACAAGCTAAAGATAGCGATGGATAAAACGAAGAAAGCGGAACTGGAGCGGATCCGCAGGGAGTTGATCAACGCGCATAATCGTGCAGCCTGGCACATGGCGGCGACGATCATCAAGGCGTCGCTGGTGAAGGGAGGGATGGATGAACCTCCTACGGCACGTGAATTGGCCGATCTGAACGCCACGATCACCAATTTGCGCAGCGTTGCTGAAGACGCTATTGAGCTGTTGAAGAAGTAGTTCTACTTCAGCCCTTGTCCTGAGAACATCAGTACTTTGTCGCCGGCGTATTGCACGCTGACGGAGCTGTCTTTGTCACGCCATGTACAACTCGACATGCCCAGTGCTCCAGAACAATCAGTGGGTTTACCCAACAATTTTTCCACGTCTTCCTTGTGCATTCCTGCAGATAATTTCGAATAGTTTTCTTGAGTAATCTTGGTGCATGCCGCTAGCAGCAAACAAAAAGACAGCAAGACGGAAAATCGCAACGACATGTGAAACTCCTGAAGTGAGAAGGGCGTAGGTGCCAACGAAAACTTTAGAAGAGTGCTGGTCTTTCCGGTTCCTCGCTAAAAAACGATTCTTGAGCGGCCATATGCATGCGTTCCCAGGCCGCCGCCTTGATCAATGGACGTTTCTCCGATCACAGTGGCGCGAGCGTGTCATCGACCGGTGACTCGTTCTCTACCCGGTGCGCAGCATAGGCATGAAGTTTGCCCGAGTTTAGGAAGGCAAAGGTGCTTGATTCAGCTATTTCGTGTTTTTATACGAAAAAATACTTTAATGATTTCGCTATACAGATCAGGAACGCCTCGTTGATTGGCAATGTCTTTAGATAGTGGGGCCAATATTCGTTATTTTTCTGATGATTATTAGTCTTTTTTATTAAAAACAATATTTATATTGTTGGTTTGCGGCAAAATATTGAAATAATTCGAAGCGCCTTAAAATGCGAAAAAAATAGAAAAATTTAGATAATTTCTCTCACTCTTAACACTGCAAGACACAAATTATTCAAATGAAAGATGATCAATATTTTCTGGTAGTGGATGACTTCTCCACCATGAGGCGCATCGTTACCGGTTTGCTCAAGGAGCTTGAATTCACCAAAATGGCCGAAGCCGAAGACGGGTCTGCCGCAATGAAGATTCTGGAAGCCGGCGCCGCATCGATCACGTTTGTTCTGACGGACTGGAACATGCCGGTGATGGACGGCCTTGCTCTTCTCAAGAAGATTCGCGCAACACCGTCGCTGGCGCATTTGCCTGTGCTGATGATCACTGCGGAAGCGAAGAAAGAGAATATCGTGGAAGCGGCGCAAGCCGGCGCGGACGGCTATATCGTCAAGCCGTTCAACGCAGCAACGCTGAAAGAAAAGATCGAGAAGATTCTGGCGCGGCGTGCAAGCATGGCGAGCTGATCGTCATGCCGGCGCACTTGCAGCGAAGTGCGCTTTTCAGCCGGGAATCGAGAAGTAGGCGCGGATGTCGCCAGGCGTCCATGATTTGACAACAAGGCCCTCCAGCAGCACACGGTATTCGCTGTACTGCACCCCATCCGTAGCCGCTACCGTACGGCTCTGAAGCACATACTCAACATTGTTGATGATGGTCGGTAGTTCAACGCAATCGTGACCGTCGGACATTCTGTAACTCTCCCTTGAATAGCAAAATCCTAGCACGAAGCGAAGATCGGGCGTGGCGTCACTTGTGCAAAACGGATGAAATATTTTCGTTTCATTGCCGTTCCATCAAGAAATTCGACAACAAATGTGCGCTTTTGCAATTGCATCTACACATTTCATTGTCATTGAGATCATCCCTTGCATGACGGCTCCGTTCATCTTCATTCATGATCATGCCGACCCGGCGTGAAAAGAAGAAGTGCAAAATTTTCATCTGTGCGAACCTTCCTTTTTGCTCGCGACCGGCACGCTCTTGTCGTTTCTTCGACGTTCCTTTCTTTGCAAAACTTTTCAGCGTTTTACGCCGCGCTGACGAACTTCTCCCGTGCATCTTTTTATACTTGCTCCCATACACGGATCATCGCGTCTGCCGATGCGATGACGCCGTGTCGATCAAACGCGAGGCGAGGCATGATGACTTTCGATTGGCTCTTGCATGTGCTGGCCGTGTTGGTGGCGGGACTGTTGGCCGCAGTCCTGTGGATCGTGGCAAATCAGGATTTCAGCAGATAACGCCGGTCGAAGCCAACGTCCGGCGCAACGCATCATTTTTGGGGGAGGGGGCAGTCATGAAGCGTTTCCAGAAAATCGCATTAACAGTCGTCGCTGGCGTCAGCCTGTTTTTTGTCATGGCAACGTTGTTGCTGATCGCGGTAACGCAACCGATTTATCCTTTCACCACATAAGGCGGCAATCCCGCTCGCTCACAGATATCACAGATATGCCAGGCAGGGATTCGGCCTGCCGGCAGGTATCGCGGTAAGATATATTCCTGCGCTCGACACTTCGGGCAATTCAGGATACCGATCAAATTTCATGTCCCTCATTCCGTCATCATCTCCGCCCCATAACCCATCCTCCCGATCTTCAGCGTCACGCCATGTCGTCATTATCGGTGCCGGCGCCATCGGTGCAATGAGCGCACTGCATGCGCTCGACCAGGGTTTGCAGGTCACCATCGTCGATCCAGGCACGCCCGGAGGCGAGCATGCCTCAAGCTACGGCAACGCCGGATGGCTGTCGTCGCATTCCATCCTGCCGCCGTCCGAACCGGGCGTCTGGAAGAAGGTGCCGGGTTTTCTGGCCGATCCTTTGGGACCCTTGTCGATTCGCTGGCGCTATCTGCCGCGCACCTTGCCTTGGCTGCTGCGCTATCTGATCGCCGGTTCGACGGAGGCGCGCATCACCGAGACCGCCAAAGCCTTGCGAACCTTGCTCGCCGGTGCGGCTCCCTTGCATCAGCAAATTGCCGGGAAGGCCGGCGTCGGGCAACTGATCGAGCTCGGCGGCCTGCTGCACGTCTATCGTTCGCGGCAGCATTTCGAGAACGACGCCAGAGGCTGGCGCATCCGGCGCGCGTTCGGCATTTCGTGGGAAGAGCTGGAAGTGGAGGAGTTACGCCGACGCGAGCCCGACCTCGATCCCGGCTACGGATTCGGCGTCTATATCGGTGAAGCGGGCCACTGCCGCAATCCCGGCGCGTATATCGCCGCGCTGATCCGGCACGCTTGCGATCGCGGTGCACGCCTGCAAGCGGTCACGGCGACCGGATTCCGCTTCACCGGCGATCGCCTGAGCGCGGTCTGCACGGAAGAGGGCGACATCGTGTGCGACGCCGCCGTCATCGCCGCCGGCGCACAATCGAAAATGCTGGCGGCGCAAGCCGGCGACAAGGTGCCGCTGGAAACCGAACGCGGTTATCACGCCATGGTGGAAAACCCGGAAGGGCATCCGCGTACGCCGATGATGATCATGGACCGCAAGGTCATCGCCACGCAGACCGAGCTGGGTTTGCGCGTGGCCGGCCAGGTCGAGATCGCCTCCTTCGAGGCCGAACCCGACTGGCGTCGCGCCGAGATCATGCGCGACCTCGCGCTGCAGCTGTTCCCCGCGTTGCCGCGCGATCTGCCGGCCAGCCGCGTGCGCTACTGGCTGGGACGGCGGCCCAGCATGCCCGACGGCCTGCCGTGCATCGGGCCGTCGACGCGCAGCACGGATGTGATCCATGCCTTTGGTCACGGACATATCGGACTAGGCACCTCGGCGAGAACCGGGCGTCTGGTCGCTCAACTGTTGACTGGCCAGACTGCGGAAATCGATCTGGCGCCGTTCAGCGCGCAGCGATTTTAGATTGACGCCGGCCCGGCCCCGGAGACGTTCATCCGGGCGCCGGCGGCAGCCGTTTAGTGGTTATGGCGCGGCAAGACCTTCGCCACGCCCTGGTACTTGACCGCCAGTTCCATGCAGGCGCCGGTTTCCAGCTGGCCGACGGTGCTGCGATAAATCTCCTGCCACGGCGTCTGGCTGGGCGGCACGGCAGGGATGCCTTCGGCCTTGCGCCTGGCCAGTTCCTCGTCGCTGATGAGCATGTCGCAACGCCCTGTGTTGAGATCGATGCGGATGGTGTCGCCGGTATGCAGATAAGCCAGGCCGCCGCCGACGGCGCTTTCCGGCGATGCATTGAGGATGGACGGACTGTCCGAGGTGCCGGACTGGCGACCGTCGCCCAGCGTCGGCAGCGTGGTGATGCCGCGGCGCAGCAGCGCGTCGGGCGGTTGCATGTTGACCACTTCGGCCGATCCAGGCCAGCCGACCGGACCTGCGCCGCGAATCACCAGGATGGTGTTTTCATCGATACCCAGCGCCGGGTCGTTGATGCGCGCATGGTAATCGTCGGAACCGTCGAACACCGCCGCCTTGCATTCGAAGATGCCTTCGCTGCCGGGAGTATTGAGATAGCGCTCGCGGAAGGTGTCCGAGATGACGCTGGTCTTCATGATGGCGAAGTCGAACAGATTGCCCTTCAACACCAGGAAGCCGGCGCGTTCGCGCAGCGGCGCGTCGAAGCGGAACACCACTTCACGGTCATGGCTCTCGCGGCCTTCCAGGTTTTGCACCATGCTCTTGCCGGTCGCGGTGAGCCGATCGGAGCGCAGTTTTCCTGCCTGTTGCAGTTCCCACATGATGGCCGGCACGCCGCCGGCGCGGTGGAAGCGTTCGCCCAGATATTTTCCGGCCGGCTGCATGTTGAGCAGCAGCGGCACGTCGTAGCCGTACTGCATCCAGTCGTCGGAATTCAGCTCCACGCCGGCATGGCGCGCCATCGCCATGATGTGCGGCTGGGCGTTGGTCGAACCGCCGATGGCGGCATTCACGACGATGGCGTCAAGGAAGGCTTCACGCGTGAGAATCACCGACGGTCGCAGGTCTTCATGCGCCATGCCGACGATGCGACGACCGGTTTCGTAAGCCATCTGGCCGCGTTCGCGATACGGCGCCGGAATGGCGGAGCAACCGGTCAGCGACATGCCGAGCGCTTCGGCCATGGCGTTCATGGTGGAAGCCGTACCCATGGTGTTGCAGTGGCCGGAAGAGGGGGCCGACGCCGCCGCGATTTCCAGGAATTTTTCATTGTCGATAATGCCCGCCGACAATTGACGGCGGCCCTTCCAGATCGCCGCGCCGGAGCCCACCAGTTCACCGTCCATCCAGCCGTCGAGCATCGGTCCGCCCGACAGCACGATGGCGGGGATGTCCACCGTGGACGCCGCCATGATCTGCGCCGGCGTGGTCTTGTCGCAGCCCGTGGTCAGGACCACCGCATCGATCGGATAGCCGTGCAGGATTTCCACCAGCCCGAGATAAGACAGATTGCGGTCGATCGCCGCGGTCGGACGGCGGCAGTTTTCAAAGATCGGATGCAGCGGAAATTCCATCGGAATGCCGCCTGCATCGCGGATGCCGTCGCGCACGCGGCGCGCCAGTTCGAGGTGGATGCGGTTGCACGGGCTGATGTCGCTGCCGCTCTGCGCGATACCGATGATCGGCCGGCCGGAACGCAATTCCTCGGCCGTGATGCCGTAGTTCATGAAGCGCTCCAGATACAGCGCGGTCATGTCGATATGGTCGGGATTGTCGAACCAGTCCTGCGAGCGGAACCGGCGTGGTGTCTGTTGATTCTTCACTTCTCTACCTCTGTTGTTGACTGCTTCGTGATCAGCTGATGTTGAGCCAGGCCCGGCGTGCCGGCGACGAAAGAAAACAATCCGCCCGCAAGCGGTTGCTGTCGGCGTTCGTCGGGCGACAAACCTTTCCATGCCGTGGTGACATGGACGGTGCGCAAGTCCTGCCCGCCGAACGCTAGTTTAGTCACATTCGCGCAAGGCAGTTGGACGGCCTCCATGAGTATCCCCGCAGGCGAGAACCGTTCGATGCGCCAACCGCCGAACAAGGCGATCCAGACATAACCCTCCGCATCGACCGCCATGCCGTCGGGATAGCCGCTTCCTTCGATTTTTGCAAACACGCGTTTGCGCGACAGCGTTCCGGCATCGTCGAGATCGAAGGCGTAAATCGTCCGCGCCAGCGTGTCGGTGTGATACAGCGTGCGTCCGTCGGGACTGACGGCGGGACCGTTGGTGATGACGTAGTCGCGGTCTTGCGGCGACAGGCCGCGAGGTGATTCCCAGCGATACAGCGCACCGCTCGGCTGTTCTTCGGCGTTGTCCATCGAGCCGAACCAGAGTCGCCCGCGGCCATCGACGAAACCGTCGTTGAGACGGTTGCCGGGCAGATCGGTCTCAACCGCCTGGATCAGCGAAAAGCTGCCGGCGGCCGGGCTGAAGCGATACAGGCCGCCTTGCAGTCCGCAGACAAAATCGCCATCGTCACAGGGCACGATGAAGCCCGGCGCGCGTGGCGCCGCCCAGCTTTGGCGCCGGCTGCCATCCGCAGCGCAGCGGTGTATCGCGCCGCCCTTGATGTCGACGAAATAGAGCATTTCCTCGCGCGCGTGCCAGACCGGTCCTTCGCCCAGTTCGGCGCCGACCAGCCATACACAGACGGGCGCGGTGGCAATCATGCACCGTACCAGCCGGCGTCGACGAAATAGTCGCGGCCGGAACATCTGGCTGCGCTGTCGGACGCCAGGAACAGCGCCAGCGCGGCGACGTCGTGCGGCTCCACGCGCTCGTACAGGCATTGCGCCGCGAGGATCTTGGCCTCTTCTTCCGGGCTGTGCCACAGGCGCATCTGGCGCGGCGTGCGCACCGCGCCGGGGATGATGCAGTTGACCCGGATGCCGTGCGGGCCGAGGTCGCGCGCCAGACCGCGCGTGAGGCCTTCGATCGCCGCCTTGGCGGTCATGTACAGCGTCAGGCTGGGCAGCGCGAGATGCCAGGAAATCGAACCGAAATTAAGGATCACGCCGCGGCCTTGTTCTCGCATGCCCGGCGTCACCGCTTGCGCACAAAAGAACTGATGGCGCAGGTTGACCGCCATGCGCTCGTCCCAATACGCCGGGCTGACGTCGGCGATCTTGTGGCGATCGTCGTTGGCGGCGTTGTTGATCAGGATGTCGACGGCGCCGGCCATTTTTTCGATGCTGATGAAGCTTGCCGCCAGCGCATCCAGATCGAGCAGATTGCAGTGCAGGAAGGTTGGCGGCAGCGGCGCATGTTTCAGCGATGCTTCCAGCGCGCGCGATTCTTCCACGGCGATGTCGAGGAAGAAGACCTGCGCGCCTTGTCCGGCGAAGGCTTCCACCAGCGCGGCGCCGATGCCGGTGCCGCCGCCGGTGATGACGACGCGCTTGCCGGCCAGGCTGCGATAAACGGCGTGCTCCATCGTGGTGGATGAGACCGATGAGGTCGGCGCGGTGTGAACTGATGCGGTCATGCTGATGCACTCCAGGAAGATGGCGAAGTTCCCGCCAGGCCACGCCCGGCAAGATGTTGATAAAGGGCGCGGATGCCGAAGGTCCACGGCGCGATGGCGTCGCAGCGCTGCACGCGGTTGACCAGCGCGCCCAACGCCGGGCTGGCGATGGTGACGCGGTCGCCCAGATGATGGGTAAAGCCGGAACCGGCGGCGTCGCGGTCCTTGATCGGCGAGAACATGGTGCCCAAAAACAGCAGGAAACCGTCCGGATACTGATGATGCGCGCCGCAGGTTTGCGCCACCAGGTCGAGTGGGTCGCGGCTGATCTCGCGCATGAAGCTGGCGCCGTTCAGACGGAATCCGTCATCCTCGCCTTCGATCAGCAAAGTCACTTCCGCCTGCCGTACGGTATCGATGGTGAAGCGCTCGTCAAACAAGCGAATGAACGGGCCGATGGCGCACGAACCATTGTTGTCCTTGGCCTTGCCCAGCAGCAGGGCGCTGCGGCCTTCGATATCGCGCAGATTGACGTCGTTGCCCAGCGTGGCGCCGACGGCCTGGCCGCGGCTGTTGACTGCCAGTACGATCTCCGGCTCGGGATTGTTCCATTGCGATTCGGGATGCAGGCCGACATCGGCGCCCAGTCCGACCGCCGACATGGCCTGTGATTTGGAGAACACTTCGGCATCGGCGCCGATGCCGACTTCCATGTATTGCGACCAGGCATCGCGCTTGAGCAACTCCTGTTTCAGCTTCATCGCCGCTTCCGATCCCGGCCGGATCGCCGACAGGTCGGAGCCGATGATCGCCTGCAATTCCTTGCGTAGCGACTCCGCGCGGCTGGCGTCGCCGGCAGCCTTTTCTTCGATCACGCGCTCCAGCATGCTGACCGCAAAGGTCACGCCGCAGGCCTTGATCGGTTGAATGTCGCAAGGCGCCAGCAGTTGTGGGAACCGCTTGTCCGACAAGGGATCAAGCGCATCGCGGACCAGATCCGCCACGTTGCCCAACGACTCGCCCGGCGCGTGGCGCGCCAGCGCCAACAGGTCTTCAGCGTCCAGCAAATCCGCCGAGGTCGGTGCGGTGGCGGTGATGTCGAACACCTCGCCACGGCGAACCACGACGACGCAGGGACCATTGATTTTGCTGTTTCGCCAGACGCGTCCGACCAGCAAGGCATCGGACAGATCTGCGGGTAAAACCGCTTGTGCGTGAATTGATTGCATCCTGGATTGCATGGCACTTTCCTGTGTGAACAGTCGTATTGATCTCAGCGTATTCAGCGCTCAGCGTCCGGAACGGGTGCTTACGTCCACCCACACCGCCAGCATCAGAATGCTGCCCTTGACGATCATCTGCCAATAGGTGCCGACATCGAGCATCGACATGCCGTTGTCCAGACTCGCCATCACCAGTGCGCCGATCAGCGCGCCGTAGATGGTTCCCGAGCCGCCGCGCATGGAGGTGCCGCCGATGAAGCAGGCCGCGATGGCGTCCAGTTCGCCCATGCTGCCCGACGATGGCGAACCCGCCGCCAGGCGCGCGGTATTGACCAGGCCGGCAAGCGCGCACATCACGCCCATGATGCCGAACACCCACAGCTTGACCGACTGCACGTTGACGCCCGACAGGCGCGTCGCTTCCATGTTGCTGCCGACCGAATAGATGCGGCGGCCGAATACCGTCTGCGTCGTGATGTAGCTGAACAGGCCGAGCAGGGCCAGTAACAGCAAGACCGGCACCGGGATGCCGTCATAGCTGTTGAGCGTGCGCACGAAGGCCAGCAGCACGGCGCCGATGACCAGCACCTTCGCCGCGTCGCGCCACAGCGCATGCACCGGCAGCGCATGGCGTACGCGGTTGGCGCGCTGACGCCAGGTCAGTGCCAGGGCGAGGACGAACAGCACGATCACCAGCGCCACGCCCAGTTGTTGCGGCAGATAGCCTTGCCCCAGATAGACCATGTCGCTGGACACCGGCGCGATCGTCAGACCGCCGGTCACGCCCAGCAGCACGCCGCGAAACGCCAGCATGCCGCCGAGGCCGACGATGAAGGAGGGGATGCGCATGTAAGCGGTCAGGTAGCCGTTGAACAATCCCAGTGCGAGACCGCACAGCAAGACCAGCGCCAGGTTGAGCGGCAGCGGCAAGTGGTGGGTGACGTCCATGATCGCGGCGACGCCGCCCAGCAGGCCGAGCAGGGAGCCGACCGACAGGTCGATCTCGCCGGCGATGATCACCAGCACCATGCCGCAGGCGAGGATGCCGGTCACGGACATCTGGCGCAGCAGATTGGAGAGATTGCGCGGCGTCACGAATCCGCCTTCGGTCTTCCAGCTGAAGAAGGCCCAGATGATGGCGATGGCGATGAGCAGCGCCATGATTTTGTAGCGGCTGAAAAGCTGCTTGATGTTGGTCGAACTGATTGAGTTGAGCGAATTCATGCGGATTGATTCCAGGTTGTTTTACTTATGCCGTGGCTTGCAAGGTGCGGTGCTGCGGCGACTGGTTGATGGCGGCAGCCAGCACCATCTCCTGCGTCAGGTTCCGGTTGATGAAGTCGCCGCGCAGCTTGCCTTCGCCGATGACCAGCACGCGATCGGACACGCCCAGCACTTCGGCCAGTTCGGACGACACCATGATCACGGCCACGCCTTGCCTGGCCAGTTCCGAGATGAGCCGGTAGATCTCCGCCTTGGCGCCGACGTCGACACCGCGCGTCGGTTCGTCGAGGATCAGCACCCTGGGTCGCGCCAGCAGCATCTTGGCCAGCACCGCCTTTTGCTGATTGCCGCCCGACAGGCCGGTGATCGGCAGGAAGGGGCTGGCGGTCTTGAGCTGCATGCGCACGATCTCGTCCTGCACGGTCTTCAGTTCCGATTCCGCATCGATGCGCGTACGGCGCGAAAAATCCTTGAGCACCGTCAGCGTGATGTTTTGGCCGACGCTGAGGTCGGGTACGATGCCGTGCTGCTTGCGGTCTTCCGGGACCATGCACAGGCCGAGGCGTATCGATTTGAGCGGCGTGCCGGTGTCGACCCTGGCGCCGTTCATGAGCACCTTGCCTTCATGGCGGCCCGGATACGCGCCGAACACCGCCGAGACCAGCTCGGTGCGTCCGGCGCCGACCAGCCCGGCGATGCCGAGGATTTCACCGCGGCGCACCGAGAACGAGACGTCGTCGACGCGCTTGCGCCTGGGATTGTCGACGTCGAAGCAGGTGACATGGCGTGCCTCGAAAATCACTTCGCCGATCTCGTGGTCGCGCGTCGGATACATGGTCGTGATTTCGCGGCCGACCATTTGCGTGATGATCTGGTCCACGTCGAGCGCCTGCATCGGCGTGGTAGCGATGTGCTTGCCATCGCGGATCACCGAAATGGTGTCGCACACTTCCGCCACTTCATCGAGCTTGTGCGAGATGTAGACGCAGGCCACGCCTTTGGCCTTGAGGTCTTTGATGATCTTGAGCAGGACCGCGATTTCCGACGAGGTCAGCGACGAAGAGGGTTCGTCGAGGATCAGCAGGCGCGCCTTCTTGTTGAGCGCCTTGGCGATTTCCACCAGTTGCTGATGGCCGCCGCCGTATTGCATGACCGGCAGGGCGACGTTGATGTCGGGCATGTTCAGCTCGCGCATGAGCTCTTCGGCGCGGCGGTACATGGCCGGGTAATTCATGCGGCCGCCGGCCAGCGTCAGCTCGTGGCCCATGAAAATGTTTTCCGCCACCGACAGCTCGGGCACCAGCATCAGCTCCTGATGGATGATGACGATGCCGGCGGCTTCGGTGTCGCGCACGGATTGCGCCGTCAGCGGCTTGCCGTCCCACAGGATTTCGCCGTCCCATGTGCCGTGCGGATAGACGCCGGACAGGATTTTCATCAGCGTAGATTTGCCGGCGCCGTTCTCGCCGCACAGGCCGACGCATTCGCCGGCCTTGATCTTGATGTCGATGCCATCCAGGGCGCGGACGCCGCCAAACTTCTTGACGATGCCCTTCATTTCTAACAAATACTCAGACATGCATGCTCTCGTGGAGTAAAAACTGCGGACCGGTCACGCTGCCACGCGTAACCGTCAACCGCAATCGGACAAGACGACGCGACAAGGCCGGACAGGCGCATGGCCCGTCCGGATGATTTCTTGTTGTTATTTGCCGCCGATTTGCGCTTGCGTGTAGAAACCGTCGTCCACCAGCACGTTGACGTTGGCCTTGGTCAGCGGAATCGGCTTGAGCAGCACGGTGTCGACCTTCTTGAAACCGTTGTCGTATTGCGAGTTGTAAGCCGGCTTCTCGTTGCGGGCCAAATGCACCGACAGGCTGGCCGCTTCCGTGGCGATCAGCTTGAGCGGTTTGTACACGGTCATGGTCTGGGTGCCGGCGACCACGCGCTTGACGGCGGCCAGGTCGGCGTCCTGTCCTGAGACCGGGACTTTACCGGCCAGCTTTTGCGCAGCCAGCGCCTGGATGGCGCCGCCGGCGGTGCCGTCGTTGGAGGCGACGATGGCGTCGATCTTGTTGTTGTTGGCGGTCAGCGCGTTTTCAACGATGGACAAGGCTTCCGTCGGATTCCAGTCCTTCACCCATTGCTGGCCGACGATCTTGATGTCGCCCTTGTCGATGTAGGGCTTGAGCACTTTCATCTGGCCTTCGCGCAACATCTTGGCGTTGTTGTCGGTGGGCGAGCCGCCCAGCAGGTAGAAGTTGCCCTTCGATTGCGCCTTGACCACGCCTTCGGCCTGCATTTCGCCGACCTTTTCATTGTCGAAGGAAATATAGGCGTCGACGTCCGCATTGAGGATCAGGCGGTCATACGACAGTACCTTGATGCCGGCCTTCTTGGCTTCCTTGATGGTGTTGGTCAGCACGGTCGCGTTGAACGGCACGATCACGATCACGTCGACGCCGCGCGAGATCAGGTTTTCGATCTGGGAAATCTGGCGTGCTTCGCTGGCGTCGGCCGACTGGACGAATACTTTGGCGCCCAGTTTTTCTGCCGCTGCGGTAAAGAAGTCGCGATCGCGCGCCCAGCGTTCGACGCGCAGGTCGTCAATCGAAAAGCCGATTTTCGGATTCTTGGCGTCCGCCATGGCGCTCGTGCTGACCAGCGAAATCGTGGTCACCGCCATCAATGCCAATACACTTTTTTTCAGGATTGCGTTCATTGCCAGGTCTCCAGTTTCATTATGATTTTTAAGGGGGGATGCTCCCGCGCATGGTCGGCATCGGTCTTTTCTTTCCGGCGACTTTTCGTGGTTTGATTTGTGGTTCGCCGCCATGCCGGGAGGATGAAGCGGTTCGCTGTCCGGCCCCGCAAACTCAGGGTGGAAGGCGCTCAGCTCATCCGCTGCTCATCCGCTGTTCATCTGCTATTACGCCATCATTCCCGGACGAAAGATCACCACCGGTTTTGATGTGGAGCCATACTAGCAATCAGCGACAGGCGTCTACAATTACGAAATTCACCAACCGGGATAGCGATTCTTTCTATTGCAGTCGCACAAAGCCGTATTTGGCCTGACGCGGCGCTGACGCCTCGGTACAATCGGCAGGCTGGAATAACAAGACCGACACAGAGCGCAAATCGGAAGACCGGAAAAAGAATAGATGGCAATCTGCCAATTAAAAATTCCGACGGTCGCAGGCCCGGCAGCGAGACATCAGGAGACAGCGGAGTGACAAGAGTACCGACCGTGCATCGCATTGCGCTGCTGTTCAACGGCAACAAGATATTCGATCGCGACATCATTGCCGGCATCGGTGAATACCTCACCAGCACGCGCGCCTCATGGGACTTGTACCTGGAGGAGGATTTTCGCTGCCGCCTGCAGGGCATCGAGCGCTGGCAGGGGCACGGCATCATCGCCGACTTCGACGATCCGGCCACGTGCGAAGCCCTGGCGGGAGTGCATCTGCCGGTGGTAGCCGTCGGCGGATCCTATGCCGATGCTGCCGACTATCCGCGAGACGTTCCCTACGTCGCGACCGACAATTTCAAACTGGTGAAGCTGGCCTATGACCATCTGATCGAAGCCGGACTGCAAAATTTTGCCTGCTTCAGCCTGCCCAAGGCGGACGTCAACCGCTGGGCGCAGGAGCGTGAAAAAGCTTTCGAAGCGCTGATGCAGCGCGACGGCATTCAGGGACATATCTATCGCGGCGTCGGCACCAGCGCGCAGTCCTGGGATACCGCCGTCGAGCAGCAGATCGCCTGGGTGCGCAGCTTGCCCAAGCCGATCGGCATCATTGCCGTGACCGATGCGCGTGCCCGTCAGTTGTTGCAGGCGTGTTTGTGCGCAGGCATTGCGGTGCCCGAGCAAGTTGCGTTGATCGGTATCGACAATGATCCGCTGGCGCGCATCCTGACGCGGGTGCCATTGAGTTCGGTGATTCAGGGAACGGTCGAGATGGGACGCACGGCAGCGCACTTGCTGCACCAGATGCTGCACGGCGCGCGTTTTGCCGACACGCGGATCCTGGTGCCGCCGGCCGGCATCAACGTGCTGGCGTCGAGCCGCCACGAGGCGCGCAATCATCCGCACGTGATGCAGGCCATGCATTTCATCCGCCAATACGCCTGCCAGGGCATCAAGACCGAACAGGTGGCCGACTATGTCGGCATCTCGCGCTCTTCGCTGGAGTGGTATTTCCGTCGCGAGCTGGGGCGCAGCGTGCACGACGAGATCCTGCGTTTCAAACTCGACGCCGCCAAGCGCCTGCTGCAACAGGCCGACAGCAACGTCGCCGACATTGCCGTCACTTGCGGATTTACGTCGGTGCAATACATGCACGCCGTCTTCAAGCGCGAACTCGGTTGCACGCCGAGGGAATATCAGGAGCAGATGGCCGGCGACGATGCGTCCCGGAAATCCGTCTACCTGTCGAAGAAAAAATCTCCTGTTGCGGCACCGCCGATGATCGCACCGGCCGTGAGAGAACACGCCAACGGCAACTGACATGCACGCGAACGAACAGGCACGCGAACAAATCAACGAATGGATTGACCGCGTCAATCCATCGCCAATTTTCCAGACGATGACACATTTCACCATCACCAGCGCCCCCGCCGAACACGGCGTCACCCTCTACACCTTGCGCAATGCACACGACATGCGCGTGGTCATCAGCGACCGCGGCGCCACGCTGATTTCGTGGTGGGCGCCGGATCGCTACGGCCGCGAAGCCGACGTCCTGCTCGGTTACGCCGGCAGCGAAGGCTACCTCGCCAACCCCGCCTACTTCGGCGGCGTGATCGGCCGCTGGGGCAATCGCATCGCCAACGGCAGCTTCACGCTGGACGGCGTCGACTACCAGATCGACCGCAATGAAGGCGACAACCATCTGCACGGCGGCGAGGGCGGGTTTCACCTGATGCCGTGGCAGGTGCAGACCGATCCCGAAGGCCTGAGGATGACGCTGGCGTCGCCGCACGGCGCGGCAGGTTTTCCCGGCAATGTGCTGGTCTCGGTGCTGTATCGCCTGGACGACGACGGCCGCTTGTGCATCGACTACACCGCCACGACGGATGCGCCCACGCCGCTCAACCTGACCTCGCACGGCTACTTCAACCTTAACGGCGGCGCCGGCGACATCTGCGACCATATTCTGTCCATCGACGCCGACGCCTATCTGCAGGTCGACCGCCGGCTGATTCCCGAGAAGCTCGCCAAGGTCGCCGGCAGCGCTTTCGACTTCCGCCAGCCGGCGCCGATCGGTCCCCGGCTGGCCTGGCCCGACGAGCAGCTGAAAGTGGCCGGTGGCTTCGACCACTGCTATTGCCTGCGCCGGGAAAACGGCGACATCGCCGATCCGGGACGCCGCTTCCAGCCCTTGCGCGACGTGGCGACGGTCTACGATCCGGGCTCCGGTCGCGAGCTGACCGTCTCGACCACCGAGAACGGCCTGCAGTTCTACAGCGGCAATTTCCTGCAAGGCGTGCAGGGACGCGCGCCGCAACCCTATGCCATGCATGACGGCTTTTGCCTGGAAGCACAGGCTTATCCGGATCAGGTCAACACCCCGGAGCGGGAAGCCGTCATCCTGCGGCCGGGCCAAGTCTACCGCCAGACCACGGCATATCGGCTGAGCGTCAGGCAATAGCCCTTTGGGGCGGCGCCGAAGCCGGCACAGCCCGCCTGGCCTGGGCGCGGAGAGCGTCATATCGCTGTCACACTAGTTAACTAAAATTGCTGGTTAAACAACAATTTGCCGTTAACCGGGATTGGGACCACGTGGACACCGATTTTAGTCTTGCGCCGGCTGTGGGGCGTCATTTGCAACAACCGACAGCCAGTGCGCTGGCGGTGAGCGTACCCGCAGTGACCTTCGAAGAGAACAACGCCAAGGTCCTGGAGGTATTCGGGCGGCATCGCGAGCTGATCAGCTTGCCGGTGCTGGAGGACGGTCATCCGATCGGGCTCATCAGCCGCAATATCTTCATGTCGCAGATGTCCAAGCCTTACCACCGCGAGCTCTACGAAAAGAAGAGCTGCATCGCGTTCATGGACAAGGACCCGCTCATTGTCGAGGTCGACACCTCCATCGAGACGCTCGGCGCCCTGGCAGTGGAATCCGGCGACAAGACGCTGGCGGACGGCTTCATGATCGTCGACCAGGGCAAATTTACCGGCCTCGGCTCCGGCCTCGATCTGATGCGCATGATGGTGGCGTTGCAGGCGGAAAAAAACCGCCAGGTCATGCAGAGCATCGACTACGCCAGCGTGATCCAGCGCGCCATGCTGAGCGCTTCACGCACGGCGATGTCGCAGGCGCTTGCCGATGCCTGCCTGGTCTGGGAGCCGCGCGACGTGGTGGGCGGCGACTTCTATCATTTCGAACGCTATGCCGACGGCTGGTTTGCCGCGGTGGCCGATTGCACGGGGCACGGCGTGCCGGGCGCGTTCCTCACCCTGATCGCGTCGTCCTCGCTCAAGCAGGCGCTGGAGCAACACGGCCCGCACGATCCGGCGCGCGTCATGGGCGAGGTCAACCGCGGCATGAAGCGCGTACTCGGACAGCACGCCACGGCCGAGCAGCACTCGGAGTCCGACGACGGCATGGATGCCTGCTTCTTCTGGTTCGAAGCGGCCACCGACAGCCTCACCTACGCCAGCGCCAAGATGCCTTTGCTGGTGCTCTTGCCTGGCGCAGAAGAAGTACAGACCCTGGATGGTTCGCGCACCGGTCTCGGCTACATCGATACCCCCGACGACATGAAGTGGAGCAACCGCAGCGTGCAACTGACCGAAGGCGCCGTCGTCATGACGGCCACCGACGGCATCATCGACCAGATCGGCGGCCCGAAGAACATCGCCTTCGGCAAGCAGCGCCTGCGCAACGCCATGCTCGCCAATCGCGATCTGTCCATGTCGGCGTTCGGCAAGAAAATCATGGAAGAACAAAAGAACTACCAGGGCCATCAGCGTCGCCGCGATGACCTGACCTTTTTCAGTTTCCGCCTGCGCGGATCGATTAACAGCAAGCAGATTTGAGTGCAGATAGCCATGAACGCGATTCAGCAGCAGTGGGATGATTTCAACCGGTGCGTCGAGCGGCGCGACGTGATTTTTTACTATGTCGGTTATTTTTCGCAAACGATCATCGCCGCGATGGCCGATGCCGTCAAGCTGCGCGCCGAGCACACCGGCGCGGTCGCGGTGACGCGCCGCAAGCTGTTTTCTTCGTTCATTGAAATGACGCAAAACATCGTGCATTACTCGGCCGACTCGTATGAGAAGGCAGGCATCTCCGAGGCATCGATGCGTCATGGCGCGGTGTTCATTTCGCTGACCGACGAGCGCTACTACCTGCATTGTTCCAATCCGGTCAATGCCGTCGTCGCCGAAAAGCTGCGCGAAAAGCTCGAACATCTGCGCTCGCTCACCATCGACGAAATCAAATCGGAGTATAAGGAAATGCTGCGCTCCGAGACGCCGCCGGACAGCAAAGGCGCTGGTCTCGGTTTCCTGACGATGGCGCGCGACGCCAGCGCACCGCTGGAGTTCGAATTCTCGCCGCCGGCCGCTGACGGCACGTCAATGTTTTATTTAAGGGCAACGATCTGATCCGTCATGCGTGGCGATGACGGGAGAGGTGTTGTTCGCGGTTTATCTGAATGAAGAATGCAAATATGGATAACTTATTTATAGCGGCCAGTCCGAGTTCCCCCGAAGTGGATTTCCGTTTCGACGAGCGCAAGCTCTCGCTGAAAGGGGAATCCTATCCGGAAAACGCTGCGCAGTTCTGGGGCGACATCATCGCCGTGCTGCGCCAGTTCCTGGAGCAGGACGCGGAGGGAACGACCATCGCGGTCAACGTGGCGCTGGCCTACTTCAACAGCTCCAGCACCAAGATGCTGTTCTCGCTGTTCGGCACGCTCAACGAGAAAGCCAAGTCCGGCACCGAAGTCGTCCTCAACTGGTATCACGACGAAGAAGACGATACCATCTTCGAATTCGGGCAGGAACTGAGCGAAGACTTCCCTAATCTCGTCTTCCACGATCACGCAGTAAAAAGCCTATGACGGACGTCGACCTTTTTGAAGCGGAGACGGCGGTTCTTGCCCGCGCCACCCGGGTAGTGGCGGACGGCGCCGAAGATCCGGACCAATATCGGCAGGCCTTGGAAGAGCTGGTCAAAAGTTACGGCAGGCTCATGCGCGAAAGCCGTCGCCTGATCGCGCGCAGCGACCGCACCGAACGCGAGCTCAATCAGGTCAACTCCAGGCTGAAACAACTGAGCGACGAGCTGGATTACAAGGCCAGGCACGACAACCTCACCGGTGCGTTGAACCGCGGCGCCATCTTCGAGCGCGCGCATCATTTCCTCAAGAGCACTTCGCTGTCCCTCGTCGTTCTCGACATCGATTTCTTCAAGCGCATCAACGACGAATTCGGTCACCCCACCGGCGACGCCGTCATCCGCGAACTGGTAAATCGCCTGCGCAGAACCCTCAGCGGCGAAGGCGACATCGGCCGCGTCGGCGGCGAAGAATTCACCATACTGCTGCCCGGCGTGTCGCTCGACGCAGCGGTGGTGATCGCGGAAGAAATCAGGCTGGCGATCGTGCAAGAGGTCTTCCCCTGCCTGCCGTCACGCCCGGTGACAGCCAGCTTCGGCATCTCCTGGAGCGAGGTCGGCGCCGATTTTGAAGATGCTTATGCACGTGCCGATGCGGCGCTGTACAAGGCTAAACACGGCGGCAGGAATCGCGTGGAGCGGGACGCTTGAGTGGCGTTGTAAGTCTTGCGTGTAAGTGCTGAATGCTGAGGGCGGGGAGGGAAGTTGTTCCGGAGCGAAAGCGGTTTTGGATGCGCGCCTCTCAAAGACCGCCTCTGATCAAAGTTGGCAGCGTCGACCGCTGCCATGTCCGCAGTAAGTCTAATCCTTAGCCTTCTTCACAGACTTCGGTTTTGCAGCCGACTTGCCGGCACTATTGAAGGCTATCGCCTCACGAATCAAGGCCTTGAACGCCGCCGCATCAATCTCTTCCCCTTCATAAATATCGATCGCGCGACGCGCATTGCCATCGAGACTCGCGTTGAACAGCGACGCAGGATCCTGCAGCGACGCGCCCTTGGCAAAGGTCAGCTTGACCACCTTCTTGTAGGACTCGCCGGTGCAGAGGATGCCGTCGTGTGACCAGACGGGGACGTCGCCCCATTTCATTTCTTCGATGACTTCCGGATCTTCTTGCCGGATCAGCTCACGCATTTTGGTGAGGGTTGCGCTGCGCCAGTCTGCGAGGGTGGCGATTTTTTGGGAGATCAGGTCAGATGCGGATTGACCTTCGCTTGCGCCCGGTTTTTTCATGGTTTCGTCCTGGAGTTTTCAGATGGTCAGATTTGCACAGACTGTATTCCTCGATGATTGTCACGCGTTGGAGAGGTATGGTAACGCCAAGATGAACGGCTTGGGGACGATCGTCGCGCAATAATTCCCAATGTTTTTTTCTCTAATGAAGAAGGACATAAAATGGAGCGCTCATATCGGGCCAGCGTTAAGCTCAACTTTAAACCAACCAGCCGCCCCTAAACCCGGGGCGGTTCAGTCTTGACAAGAGGACCATGATGCTTTCGATTTCGATGCTCTACTTTCGCGAAGTGGCGCGTGCGGGCTCACTGCGTCGGGCTGCCGAAGGCCTGGGCATTGCGCCCAGTGCCGTCAGCCGGCAGATCGCCAATCTTGAAACTGAACTAAAGGTTCTGCTGCTCGACCGTCGAAGTAATCGCACGACCTTGACGCCTGCCGGCGAACTCGTGTTCGCACATGCGGAAGCGGTGCTTGAGGAGAGCGAAACGCTCCGCACGGCATTGCAGGAATTGATGGGGACGCCTTCCGGCGTGGTGCGCATCGGTAGCATCGAAGGCATGGTCGAGCACTTCCTCGCCAGCAATCTGGCACGCTATCAGGAGCGTTATCCGCAGGTAAAAGTGCAGGTCCTGGTGCTTGGATCGCGCGCTGTGGTTGAGGCCCAGCAGGCCGGTCGCATCGATATGGCACTGGCCTTCAACCTTCCGGAACAACATGTATTGCGTGAACATGCGCGACTTGAACAACCATTGTGCGCGCTGGTTTCACCCACGCATCCATTTGCGAAAAAACGTTCGGTCTCGTTTCATGAATTATCCGGTGAGCGCCTGGCACTGCCCGACCGGTCATTTCAAATCCGACACTTGGTGGACCGCATAGCGTCCAGGCTCCAGGTGCATCTTGAACTTGCAATCGAGACCAATACGCTCGAGATGGCGCGCGGTGTGGTGCGCAACAGCAATTTGGTCACACTAATGCCACGTTATGCAGCACTGCATGAGGTCTCGAATGGCAATTTGCGTGCCGTGCCGCTGAAGGAGCGCGACTTCGCCCAAACGGCGACAAGCCTCGTAACCTTTCCGACGCAGAGACTGTCATTGGCCGCGCGGGCGCTTCTGGAACTGCTGGTTTCCGCCATGGGCCGTTACGGCGGAAAGTCTTCCGAGGTGTTCTGATTTCGGCAACAGGCGCGTGCCTGAATGCGTCTTGTCTCGACCATGGTGGCCTCCTATACTGGGCGCAAACTTGGAGGGATCGAATGGCGAATGGAACTGAATTGATAAATTTCCCCGAAGGAGGCTATCGCTATCTGAAGGGAGTGTTCCAGTATTCAGGCGGAGTGGCGGCACAACCGGGACATCTGATAGAGCGCGTGCTGTTCAAACGGCCAATGCCGCTGACAGAGGGCTTCGAGGCGATCGCAGCGCATTTGGTTTCGATGGGGCGGCCGCTCACGGCACTGTGCGCTTGCGAGCTGCGATCGCCGGCTCCGTTCTCAGAGGCCGGCTTTGAGATATTCAATCGCCGATACGCAAGAACGCTTGAGTCCTGGGGACTCGTGCGCGGGGATCGTAATCCGGTGGCGCGTACCAATGTCTGCCCGCTGGTCAACATCCCTGCCGAGCCGGTCTTCCACGCCTTCTGTTACACCTTCCAGACTACCGAAACATCAAGCTCCGGAGACTTCGTGGTATCCGGTGGTGGAGAAGCACGCGACGGCCAGGCAAGCTATCGCGAAAGCATGGTACGGCTTGGCGACATTAGCCTCGCGGGCCTGCGTGAGAAGCTTCACTACGTGATGACCGAGATGGAACGACGAACCACCGGACTCGGCTTTGACTGGGACGATGCGGCCGTGGTGCAGGTCTACACCGTACACGACATCGGCAGCTTGGTTGAGGACGAAATCATCCGTCGCGGTAACTTATCCGGCGGATTGACCTGGCATCTGACGCGTCCGCCAATTGTCGACATGGAAGTCGAAATGGACTTGCGCCGCGTACGGTCCGAGATATTGTGGTCGCCACGACCTTGATCCATTATTTTTGTTCTGAGCAGGCGTTCTCAGGAGTTCCTTGTGAAGCGTGTAAAGATCCCTGATATGCAGCAAAAACGACCGGATGCAATAAGTCTCGTTGGACGTCAAAAAACAAAAAGCCGCTGAAACGTGGCGTTCTAGCGGCTTTGCCGGACTTCTTTGTACGACTTTGAAAACTGCTTCTTGGTGCCTGAGACCGGAATCGAACCGGTACGCCCCTTTCCAGGTAAGCGGCGGATTTTAAGTCCGCTGTGTCTACCAATTTCACCACTCAGGCAGATGGTTTTCGCGGCGCGGGAGCGCCGAAAAGGATCGCATTATAGCAGCGACTCCGGCCGAAATCAGCCTATTGTGATTGCGACTTCCCGTTTCCTTCCGTTTTTTCCTCTGCGCTCCCGGTGAGCGGGCGCCGGGCCGGCCTATGGTCGGCTCTTGCTTGCCGTTTCTCTTTCCGGTCTACAACAAGCATGTCAGGGAGTAAAATATCGAATATTCCAACCACCTGGCCGAGACCATGACACAAGCTGTATTGAAGACAGTTCAATGTATTTCGCCTGCCGGTTTGCATTCGATGGCGTACAAGGAGTGGGGCGATCCGCGTAATCCGAATGTGCTGGTGTGCGTGCACGGCGTGACGCGCGTGAGCGACGATTTCGACGTGATGGCGCGCGAGTTGTCCGAGACGTATCGGGTGGTGTGTCCGGATGTGGTCGGGCGCGGCCGTTCGGGGCGCTTGCAGGCGCCGCAGTATTATGTGATTCCGCAATATGTGAGCGACATGGTGACCTTGCTGGCGCGTCTGGATGCGGAGTCGGTGGACTGGTTCGGCACCTCGATGGGCGGGCTGATTGGCATGGGTCTTGCATCGATGCCGGAGAATCCGGTGCGCCGCCTGGTGCTCAACGATATCGGCCCTTCCATCAACGCGTCGGCGCTGGCGCGCATCGGCGAATACATCGGGCAGGACATCCGCTTCACGACCTTTGACGAAGCTGCGCAGTATATCCGCGCCATCTCGGCGACCTTCGGGCCGCATACCGATGAAGAGTGGCACAAGCTGGCGGCGGATGTCTTGCGCCAGGACAAGGACGGCAAGTGGACGCGGCATTATGATCTGCAACTGTCGGCGCCGTTCAAGGCCATGACGCCGGAAGCGGCGAGCGCGGGCGAGGCCATGTTGTGGGCTGCGTACGATGCGATCCGCTGCCCGACGCTGCTGGTGCGCGGCAAGCAATCCGACCTGCTGCTGCCGGAGGTGGCCGAAGAAATGACGCGGCGCGGCCCCAAGGCCGCGCTGGTGGAATTCGAAGGCGTCGGCCATGCGCCGACGTTCATGCATGCCGGGCAGATCCAGGTCGCGAAAGATTTTTTGTTGGGCTGAATCGGCTGAGTCGTGTGAATCATTACCCGGTTGATTCGTCCAACCATAAACAATAAAAAGGCTGCAAACAGCCGGCAACACCGGACATCAACCCTTACCTTCATAGAGGAAACATCATGACAGTACAACGTCTCCACGTCGGCAAGCGTCTCTCCGAAGCCGCGATCCATAACGGTACCGTCTATCTGGCCGGCCAGATCGCCGAAGACACCACCCAGAACATCGAAGGCCAGACACGCGAAGTCCTGGGCCACATCGACCGTCTGCTGGCCGAAGCCGGCAGCAGCAAGGAAAACATCCTGTCGTGCCAGATCTACATCGCCGACGTCAAGGACTTCGAAGGCATGAACGCCGTGTGGGACGCCTGGGTGCCTGCCGGCAACACGCCGCCGCGCGCCACCGTCGAAGCCAAGCTGGCTCGTCCCGAATTGCTGGTCGAGATCATCATCGTCGCTGCCCAAAAATAAACAAAGCAAGGTTTCATGGTTTCAGTCGTCGCAGTTTCGCAAGAGGGCTCCGCCCCCATCGTCGCCGGTTTGAGTCCGGAAGACAGCGCGCGCGTATTGAGCGCGCTGGCCTTCGTCGAGCCGCTGTATGCCGGCAAGCCGATTCCGTCGGGGCAGGATGCCTTGCAGTTCGTGCAGGGCGTGGTCAGCGTGCTGACCGCGCTCAACGTCGACGCCGAAACGCGCATCGCCGGTCTGCTGTTCGAGTTGCATGTGCTCGATCTCGATGCCGCCGCGACGATCGAAGAACGCTTCGGCAAGGACATCGCCGATCTGGTCGCCGGCGTGCGCCAGCTGATGCGTTTCCACGGCTTGACCTTCCAGCATCCGCAGGAAGTCTTGCGCGGCAAGAACGCCGCGCAACAGGCCGCGGCGCAGGTCGAAACCTTGCGCAAGATGCTGCTGGCGATGGCGACCGACATGCGCGTGGTGCTGGTGCGCCTGGCCTCGCGCGTGACGACCTTGCGCTATTTCGCCGAAAACAAGCTGGAAAACGAGACCACCGCGCAATATGCGCGCGAGACCTTCGATCTTTACGCTCCGCTGGCCAATCGCCTCGGCATCTGGCAACTCAAGTGGGAGCTGGAGGATTTGTCCTTCCGCTTCATCGAGCCGGTCACTTACAAGCGCATCGCCAAGATGCTGGAAGAAAAGCGCATCGAGCGCGCGGAATTCGTCGCCTCCGCCATCGACCGCTTGCGCACCGAGCTGACCGCCGCCGACATCAAGGCGGAAGTCTCCGGCCGTCCCAAACACATCTACAGCATCTGGAACAAGATGCGCGGCAAGTCCATCGACTTCTCCGAGCTGTACGACGTACGCGCCTTCCGCGTCATCGTGGACGACATCAAGACTTGCTACACGGTGCTCGGCATCATCCACAACATCTGGGTGCCGATTCCCAAGGAGTTCGACGATTACATTTCGCGACCCAAGCAGAACGGCTACCAGTCGCTGCACACGGTCGTGATCGCCGAAGACGGCCGCCCGCTGGAAGTGCAGATCCGCACGCACGAGATGCATCACTTCGCCGAATACGGCGTGGCGGCGCACTGGCGCTACAAGGAAAGCGGCGGCTCCAATTTCTCAGCGCAAAAGTACGACGAAAAGATTGCCTGGCTGCGCCAGCTGCTGGCGTGGAAGAGCGAAGTCTCCGACGCCGTGGTCGAGCAGGAAGACGTACGTCGCGACTGGGTCGAGAAACTCAAGTCCACCACGCTCGACGAGCGCATCTACGTCCTGACGCCGCAAGCGCGCGTGATCGAACTGCCCAACGGCGCCACGCCGATCGACTTCGCGTATCACCTGCACAGCGACGTCGGCCATCGCTGCCGCGGCGCGCGCGTCGACGGCGTCATGGTGCCGCTGAACACGCCGCTGAAAAACGGCCAGACCGTCGACATCATCACCGTCAAGAGCGGCCCCGGCGTCGGTCCGTCGCGCGATTGGCTGAGTCCCGGTTACGCCGTCAGTTCGCGCACGCGTTCCAAGGTGCGCGCCTGGTTCAACGCCATCGAACAGGAAGAGACGCTGGCCCATGGCCGCGCCGTGCTGGAAAAAACGCTGCAGCGCGAAGGCAAGACCGCCGTCAACCTGGAAGAACTCGCGCACAAGCTCGGCTTCGCCAAGGTCGACGACCTGTGCCTGTCGCTGGGCAAGGATGAATTCAGCCCGCGCCAGATCGAGCAGGTGCTGCATGAGGGCGAGGAAGGCAAGGAAAGCAAGCACGCCGAACCCGACGAAGCCTCTATCACCCGCAAGAGCCGCGCATCGAGCGTGGTGCAGGGCGCCAAGTCCGGCGTGCTGGTGGTCGGCACCGAAGGTCTGATGACGCAACTGGCGCGCTGCTGCAAACCGGCGCCGCCGGATAGCATCGTTGGCTTCGTCACGCGCGGCAAGGGCGTGTCCATCCACCGGCTGACCTGCAAGAACTTTGCCGAGATGAGCAGCAAGGCGCCGGAGCGCGTCATCCAGACCGAATGGGGCACTTCGGGCAAGGACACCGTTTATCCGGTCGACATCTTCGTGCTGGCCGGCGACCGCCAGGGCTTGCTGCGCGATATTTCGGAAATTTTCCTGCGCGAAAAAATCAATGTCATCGGCGTCAGCACGCAAAGCGTGAAGGGGCAGGCGCGCATGGGATTCACCGCCGAGATCGGTTCGACCGCGCAACTGATCAAGGCGCTGGCCGTGATCCGCGAAGTGAAGGGCGTGCTGGAAGCCCGGCGGCAGTAGGCTTTGCGGCTGGTCGGCGAGGTGATAGGCAAGATTTTTTAAAAAACTTTTCGCCAAGACTAGCCAAAAATAAAAAATGCCCCTATAATCTCGCTTCTTCACTAGGCGCGTAGCTCAGCTGGTTAGAGCACTACCTTGACATGGTAGGGGTCGTTGGTTCGAGTCCAATCGTGCCTACCAATATTCTTGATGTTGTTGAATATTGGTATCGAAGCAGGCAGTTACTGTCACTCAGTGCTTCGTAAAAAACAGCATCAAAAGCAAATGAAATAATGGAAGCGCAGTCCCGGCTTCCATTTTTGCTTTTTGTCTTCCGGATATTGTTTCTCTTCTTTTCTCTCCCGGTTCTCCTTTCTGGTTTTTGCTGTTCTGATGGCGCCTGTTCCATGGTTTTATGTCGTGCGCTTGTTGCACGCGAGAGGCGCCGGCGAGGATATGCCTTTACCGCAGCCATAAAAAAAGCCATCGCAAGCGATGGCTTCCAGGGACAACTTCACTACCGTTTTTATTGATTATTCGTTTTCCCTGCGGGAGTTCCTCCGGCAGTCGCCGCCACTGGCGCAACGGGAACATTGAGCACCGCATCGCGCTTGTCCAGCAAATGCTGGCGCAAAACCGCCGCCAGGCGTTTGCCGTCGCGTGCTTCCAGCGCCTTGACCATCTCGTCGTGATCGTGCGCGGCGCTGTCCCATTTTTCGGGGCGGAAGTTGGATTTGAAGCGCAGCGCCTGCAAGCGGCGGTTCAGGCCGAGATAGGTCTGGTGCAGTACCGAGTTGCGCGCGGCTTCGTTGATCTTGTTGTGGATGGCCTGGTTGCGGCTGTAATAACCGGGCAGGTCGTTTTGTGCCTTGCAGGCCAGCATGGCGTAATGCAGCGCCTTGATCTCGGCCACTTCCACCGGCGTGATGCGTTCGCAGGCCAGTTCGCCGGACATCGCTTCCAGGCCGCTCATGAGTTCGAAGGTTTCCCAGATCTCGTTTTCCGACATCTTCGACACCGATGCGCCGCGGTTGGGCGAGATTTCGATCAGGCCTTCGGCGGCCAATACCTTCAATGCTTCACGCAGCGGCGTGCGTGAAATACCTAGCGTTTCGCACAGTTCGCGTTCGTTCAGTTTGGTCCCGGGCGCCAGCACCGCTTCGACGATCAGGTTGCGCAGGTGCTCGACGACGGTGTCGTGCAGACGCTGGCGCTCCAGTTTCGGCAGGGCGGCGGGGGTGTTTCTGGTCTCGTTCGTGTCTAGTTCAATTGTTGAATTTTGCATTCAAAATCCTTAATGTCCTACTGGGGCGTATTTTAGCAGGGATAGCTTCATTGCCAAAATACCAGCTTCCTGCTGTTGTATGGATGAAAAATATTGCCATGAAATTCCTATTAGTGATTCTAAGTATATCTATTTACGCGATTTTTACCAAAAATATGCGCAGACTCCATACCTGAAGTAAGGACTGTGCGGATCAAAAAAACCTTTACCTCTCCTGGTCTGGCTGATAAAGTATTTTGCATTCAAAATACAAAATATCTAAAAGTTAAATTTCAAAGACAGATTTCAAAGGAGGAGTAAATGTTAAAACTAGACTTTCATCCAGCCGGCCGTCATTTCCTGCAAATCCCTGGTCCCAGCCCTGTGCCTGATCGCATCCTGCGCGCCATGAGCTATCCGACCATCGACCATCGCGGCCCGGAATTCGGTGCGCTGGGCTTGCAGGTGCTGGCGGGCATCAAGAAGATTTTCAAGACCGAGCAGCCGGTCGTCATTTATCCGGCCTCGGGCACCGGCGCATGGGAAGCGGCGCTGACCAATACCCTGAGCCCCGGCGACACGGTGCTGATGTATGAGACCGGCCATTTCGCCACGCTGTGGAAGAAGATGGCCGAAGCGCTGGGCCTGAAGCCCGAATTCCTCGGCTTGCCGGGCATCGAAGGCTGGCGCCGCGGCGTGCAGGCCGATCTGATCGAAGAGCGTCTGCGCAAGGACGGCGGCCATCAGATCAAGGCCGTCTGCGTGGTGCACAACGAAACCTCGACCGGCGTGACTTCCGACATCGCGTCGGTGCGCAAGGCCATCGATGCCGCCGGCCATCCGGCGCTGTTGCTAGTGGATACGATCTCGGGCCTGGCGTCGGCGGATTATCGCCACGACGAGTGGGGCGTCGACGTCACCGTCTCCGGTTCGCAAAAAGGCCTGATGCTGCCGCCGGGCATCAGCTTCAACGCGGTCTCGAAGAAGGCCATCGAGGCCAGCAAGAGCTCGAAGCTGCCGAAGGCGTTCTGGGGCTGGACCGAAATCATCGAGATGAACGCCACCGGCTACTGGCCGTACACCCCCAACACCAATCTGCTGTACGGCTTGTCCGAAGCGCTGGAGATGATTCTGGGCGAAGGCCTCGACAACGTCTTCGCGCGCCACGAGCGTCTGGCCGAAGCCTGCCGCCAGGCCGTCACGGCCTGGGGCCTGGAGATCCAGTGCGCCGATCCGGCCGTGTATTCGCCGGTGCTGACGGGCGTGATGACGCCGGCCGGTTTCGACGCCGACGCGATCCGCAAAGTGATTTACGAAAACTTCAACATGTCGCTCGGTACCGGCCTGGGCAAGATGAAGGGCGGCATGTTCCGCATCGGCCATCTGGGCGAAGCCAATGACCTGACCCTGATGGCGACGCTGGCCGGTTGCGAAATGGGCCTGAAGCTGGCGGGCGTGAAGCTGGCCGGCAGCGGCGTGCAGGCGGCGATGGACAACCTGACCGCGAAGAAAAACAAACCGGCGCTGAAGGTTGCCTGAATCCAAATGACAGTCAGCCGTATCCATGCCGTGTTGCGCCGTAAGGAGCGCAGCACGGCAGGGCAAAGCAAAAAGCAATAACGGAGGAAAGAACGCCGGCGCAGCGCGCATGTACGAGAAGCGCTGCGCCGGTCACGTGGACCAATAACGAAAGACCGGCGAAGCAGCATCCCGCAGAGGAATCGAAACCACAGGTTTCACGGCGCGCCGGCGCACCAATACTGGAGACAATGCAATGAGACACCTGCGTTTGCGCGCGACCACGGTCGTGCTATTGATGTTATGCATGATGTATTTCATCACCTACCTCGATCGCGTCAACGTCAGCACCGCCGCGGCCGGTTTTGCCAAGGAATTCAACCTCTCGAAGACGGAAATCGGCCTGGTCTTTTCCGCCTTCGCCTATCCCTATTTAGTGTTTCAGATCATCGGCGGCTGGGTCAGCGATAAATTCGGCGCGCGCCGCACGCTGATTTATTGCGGCTTGCTGTGGGCGCTGGCGACGGTGCTGACCGGTTTCGCGGGCGGATTGGTGTCGCTGTTGCTGGCGCGCCTGCTGCTCGGTCTCGGCGAAGGCGCGACCTTCCCGGCGGCGACCACCGCGATGTCGCGCTGGGTGTCGAAAGAAAAACGCGGTTTCGCACAAGGCATCACCCACGCCTTTGCACGCATCGGCAACGCGGTGGCGCCGGCGGCGGTGGTGTGGATCATGGCGGAGCACGGCTGGCGCGAATCGTTCTATATCTTCGGCGCCTTCAGCCTGGTGTGGGTAATCGTCTGGGCCTTCGTGTTCACCGAAGATCCGGCCAGGCATCCGCGCATCACTTCGGAAGAGCTGGCGATCCTGCCGGCCGGCAAAAAGAAGAGTCCGCAGATTCCATGGGGCCCGCTGTTCAAGCGCATGATGCCGGTCACCATCGTCTACTTCTGCTACGGCTGGACCTTGTGGTTGTTCCTGAGCTGGATTCCGCAATACTTCCTGCACAGCTATGACCTCGACATCAAGAAGTCGGCGCTGTTCGCTTCCAGCGTGTTCTTTGCCGGCGTGGTGGGCGACACCCTGGGCGGCATCGTCAGCGACAAGATTCTGAAGAACACCGGCAACCTCAAGCGCGCCCGCAGCTACATGGTGTCGGTGTGCATGCTGCTGACCTTGCTGTCGCTGCTGCCGCTGATGTTTACGCACAACGTCTACATCTCGATCCTGTCGCTGGGCGCGGGCTTCTTCTTCGCTGAAATGACGATCGGTCCGATGTGGGCGATTCCGATGGATATCGCGCCGGAATATTCGGGCACCGCCAGCGGCATGATGAACACCGGTTCGGCATTGGCCGCGATCATCTCGCCGGTGTTGTCGGGTTACCTGATCGACAAGACCGGCAACTGGGAGCTGCCTTTCCTCGGCAGCATGGTGTTGATGGGCTTCGGCGTGGTGCTGGCTTTCCGCATGCAACCCGACAACAAGTTCGAAAACACTACGCCCGACGCCGGCGGCAATGTGGTCAAGGCACGTGCCTGATTGCATCGGAAAACGCATCAAAGAAGAATGCCGTGCCTGATGAACCGGGGCCGGCATTCCTTCGCATCATCCATACGAGGTAGCCATGACGACTTTACTTTCCGCGGCTGAAGAACTCGGCCATCTCCTGGGCGACGCCTATTCCCGGCAAGCGACGCTGGCCGTCGTGCCGGCCGGGCTGGAACCGGCCAACATGGACGACGCCTACCGCGCGCAGCAGGCATTTTTGCGCCGCAGCCACGCCGCCACCGGCGGCTGGAAGATCGGCTCCAAGAGCGAATCCGGTCCGGTGCAGGGGGCGCCGTTACCGCTGGGCGGCATCCATCCTTCATCCTCGTCCCTGCAGCGCAGCGCTTTTCCCGTGCTCGGCATCGAGCTGGAAATCATGTTTTGCTTCGACTGCGATTTCGCCCCCAGGCCGGCGCCGATTGTCGAGGCGGAAGTCATGGACAGCATCAGCGCCATGGGGGCCTCCATCGAGATCGTCTCCAGCCGCATCGCCGGCTGGCCGGACGTGCCCAAGCTGAGTCAGCTGGCGGACTTGCAGAATCACGGCGCGCTGGTGATCGGCGAACTGAGCGACTACCGCGACGGCTTCGACTTCCATCGCCCCGAGGCGCATCTGACCTTCAACGGCGAAGACGTGTTCAAGGGGCAGGGCGTTAATCCCGCCGGCGACCCGCGCCGCTTGCTGAGCTGGCTGGTCAATCATTGCAGCGAGCGCGGCATCGTCATCCCCGGCGGCACGGTCGTCACCACCGGTTCCTACACCGGCATGTATTTTCCGAAAGCACCGGGCATGGTGATCGGACAGATCGCCGGATTGCCGCCGATCCATTTTGAACTGAGCTGAATTCCACGCTCGTTTTTTGACAGGACTACTTCATGCTGGTCAAGCCCATCCATCTTGTTCCTCCGAGCGGGCGGAGCACTGCACCCGCTACGCCGTTCGCCATGCAATTGCAGCGCGAGATGCGCGGCGAAGTCATGTTCGGCAAAGCCGATCGCGGTCGTTACGCCACCGATGCCTCCATCTATCAGATCATGCCGTTGGGCGTGGTCGTGCCGCGCGATCAGGCCGACCTGAAGATCGCGCTCGATATCGCGCGCCAGCATCGCATGCCGGTGCTGGCCCGGGGCGCCGGCACCAGCCAGTGCGGCCAGACCGTCGGCGAAGCGCTGATCGTCGACAACAGCAAGTATCTCAACCAGGTGATCGACTTCGATCCGGTTGCGCGCACCATCACGGTCGAGCCGGGCATGGTGCTCGATCACCTCAACGCCTGGCTCAAGCCCCATGGCTTGTGGTTTCCGGTGGACGTCTCGACGGCGGCGCAATGCACCATCGGCGGCATGTCCGGCAATAACTCCTGCGGCTCGCGCTCGATCGAATACGGCAACATGGTGCACAACGTGCTGGCCATTGAGGCCGTGCTGGCCGACGGCACCGAAGGCCGCTTCGGTCGTTTGCCGGAGATGCCCGGCAGCGGTCGCATCGGCGACATCGTGCGCGGACTGCAAACCATCGCGCAGCGCGAGCGTGGCGAAATCGCCGAACGCATCCCCAAGGTATTGCGCCGCGTGGCCGGTTACAACATCGACATTTTCGATTGCCAGAATCCGCGCGCCTACACCGACGACGGCGTCGCCAACCTGGCGCATATCCTGATCGGCTCGGAAGGCACGCTGGCCTACAGCCGCCAGATCATGCTGGCGCTGGTGCCGCTGCCGGCGCACAAGGTGCTGGGCGTGGTCAATTTCCCGACCTTCTATCAATCGATGGACATGACCCAGCATATCGTCAAGCTGGGACCGACCGCGGTCGAGCTGGTCGATCGCACCATGATCGACCTGGCGATGAGCAATCCGGCCTTCAAGCCGGTGATCGAGAAGGCGCTGGTCGGCCATCCGGAAGCGATTTTGCTGGTGGAATTCTCCGGCGAAAATCTCGACCGGCAACTGGAACAGCTCAAGCGTCTGGGCGAACTGATGGGCGACCTCGGCTTGCCCGGATCGGTGGTCGACATGCCCAACGCCAACGAGCAAAAAGCCTTGTGGGACGTGCGCAAGGCGGGGCTGAACATCATGATGAGCATGAAGGGCGACGGCAAGCCGGTGTCCTTCATCGAAGATTGCGCCGTGCCGCTGGAGCATTTGGCCGAGTACACGCGCCAGCTGACCGAAGTGTTCCACAAGTACGGCACCGAGGGCACCTGGTACGCCCACGCCAGCGTCGGCACCTTGCACGTGCGGCCCATCCTCGACATGCGGCGCGGTGGCGCGAAGGACATGCGCGAAATCGCCGAAGCCGCCGCGGTGCTGGTGCGCAAATACAAGGGCGCGTATTCCGGCGAACATGGCGACGGCCTGTGCCGGGGCGAGTGGGTGGCATGGCAATACGGGCCGAAACTCAACGCCGCCTTCAGCGAGATCAAGGATCTGTTCGATCCCGACAATCGCTTCAATCCCGACAAGATCGTGCGTCCGCCCAAGATGGACGACGCGAGCAACTTCCGCTTTGCGCCCGGCTATCGCGAGTTGCCTTACAGCCCGGCGCTGGACTGGTCGCCATGGAACGTCAAGCGCGATCCGCTGACCGGCAAGGAAAGCGCGCCCGGCAGCGGCGGCGATCGCAGCGACGGTCTGGCCAAGCTGGTCGAGATGTGCAACAACAATGGCCACTGCCGCAAGTTCGACGCCGGCACCATGTGCCCGAGCTATCGCGTCACGCGTGATGAAAAACATGTCACGCGCGGTCGCGCCAATACCGTGCGGCTGGCGCTATCCGGGCAGCTCGGCAGCGACGGGCTGGCCAGCCCCGAGGTCAAGGAAGTGCTGGACCTGTGCGTCTCCTGCAAGGGCTGCAAGCGCGATTGCCCGACCGGCGTCGACATGGCCAAGATCAAGATCGAAGCGCGCGCCGCCTGGGCCGCCAAGCACGGCATCAGCCTGCGCGACAGGCTGATCGCCTACATGCCGGCGTACGCGTCCTATGCCGGCAGCGTCGGCGGGGCGCTGGCATTGGCGGAGAAGATTCCGGTGATTTCCGGCTGGGTGAAGGGTTTGCTGGGGCTGGCGCCGCAGCGTTCGTTGCCGCGCTTCCGTAAAGCGTTTCTGAGCAATGCGCAGAGTGCGCCGGCGACAAATGCAGACAAAGAAGTCCTGCTGTTCGTCGACACCTTCAACAACAACATGGAACCGGAAAACGCCCGCGCCGCGCAGCAGGTTTTGGAAGCCGCCGGTTACAAGGTGCATTTCAACACGCTGCCGGAACAGCGTCCGCTCTGCTGCGGCCGCACCTATCTGGCGGCGGGGCTGGTCGACCAGGCCAAGGCTGAAGCGCGCCGCACGCTGGATGCGCTGATGCCCTACGTACACCGGGGCGTGGCCGTGGTCGGGCTGGAACCGTCCTGTCTGCTGTCCTTGCGCGATGAGTTTTTGAACTACGGTTACGGCGAGGAAGCACAACAACTGGCGAAATCGGCTTTCCTGTTTGAAGAGTTTCTGGTGAAGGAACACAAGGCCGGCAAGTTGAAGCTCGATCTCAAGCCGCTGTCGTCCAACAAGATCGTGCTGCACGGTCACTGCCATCAAAAGGCGTTCGACGCTTTCCGCCCGGTGCCGACCGTGTTGCAGTGGATTCCCCAGGCGGAAGTCGCCGTGGTGGAATCATCCTGCTGCGGCATGGCGGGGAGCTTCGGCTACGAGGAGGAGCACTACGAGGCATCGATGGCGATGGCGGAGCTGGCGCTGTTGCCGGCGGTGCGCAAGGCTGCGGCGGAAGCAATTGTGGTGGCTGACGGCACCAGTTGCCGTCATCAGATCCACGACGGCGCCGGGCGCGAAGCCGTCCACGTGGCCCGCGTGTTGGCGGCCGCACTGGACGGTGGAGGAAGGATTTAGTTCTTCGCCGGCGCGGGAGCCAGCGCCCAGACAACTGCAGCATCGAACAGGCGCAGGCCGATCGGCGTCAGTTGGTCAAAGGTCAGGTTGTCGAGGAAGAAGGCGACACGGCGCGCCGGTGCGACGAAGTCGTAATCCATCGTCGCGCCTTTCTCGTAGCCGAAGATCACGGCCTTGTCGAGGTCGCCCGGCAAGGTCGCGATCACGATTGCGCTGCGCGCCGGCGTGCCCCAACCCATGGAGGTGTCACGCGGATAGACGTAGGTCTTGCCGGCCGGCAGTCCGGCAGCCAGCGGATGCGGTGCGTTGACGATGCGGATGTAATGCTCCTTTTCCACCTCGCCGTAGACTTCGCCTTTCTTGCGGCCGGTCAGGCGCAGCGAGTCGAACAAGTCATTTTCCCAGGTCAGCATGGGAACGCGCACATCCTTGTAGGCGGTATCGGTCAGTTCACGCGATTGCACCACCGATGACAGAATCACCAAGTCGTATTTCTCGGCATTGGCCGGCGGTGCGCTCTGGTCGGCGAAGGTCACGGCGTAACCCATGGCTTCCAGATGCGTGCGTACCCTGGTGTCGCTGGCCATGCCTTTCTGCTGCAATTCCTTGTTGCGTTCGCTGGCGTTGGCGGGCAGATCCAGGCGCGTGACGTAGAGAATTTTTTTCTGAGGGGTGGCAACATCGGCAGCGTGGGCGATGTTTAACGGTGCAATGCCGATGAGTGTCGCGGCTGCTACAAGCGCCAGCCGCAGCAGGCGGGAAAAAGTGCGGATCATGTGTTCATCCTTTCGTTATCAAGTCAAGATCATCAGAATTCAACATTGCTCGACAGCGTGATCGTGCGCGGCATGCCCACGGCCAGTTGGCCGCTGCCCGCGGCACTCCAGTAGCGCTTGTCGGTCAGGTTGTCGACGTTGGCCTGGAAGGTGGTCTTCTTGCCGAACATCCGGGTCTGGTAGCGCAGGCCGGCGGTGTAGGTGGTGTAGCCGCCGATGAAGGCCTGGTTCTGGTCGTTGACCGGACGCGATCCCATCGACAAGGCGCCGGCGCTCACCGACAAGCCGGGCAATGCGGTGATGCGATAGGTGGCGAACAGATTGCCGGTGCGTTGCGGCGTGTTCTCCGGCGTCTTGCCGATCAGGGCGGTGGTGGTCGAGGATGCGATCCGTGCATCCAGCAACATCAGCGAGGCCGTCAGCGACAGGTTGCGTGTGAGGTCGCCTTGCAGCGACATTTCCACACCGCGGATGCGTTGCTTGCCGTTGATCGCGTAGACGTTGCTGCTATCGGTACTGGCCGACGGCTGGGCAATTTCAAACAAGGCGGTCGATGCCATCAGGCCGTCGGTAATGCGCGAACGCACGCCGACTTCTTTCTGCCGGCTGACGGCGGCGGGCAGCGACTGGCCGGCGTTGGAGGCGGTGGTCGGCGCGGTGCCGGCGGATTCCAGACCTTCCACGTAACTGGCGTACAGGCTGGTGTTCGGCGTGACTTTGTAGATCACGCTGAGCGACGGTGTGGTCGCCGTCGTCGAATAGCGCGCCGTGGCGAGTTGATCGATCGTGTACTTGCTGTAGCGTACGGCGCCGACGACTTGCCAGTGATCGTTGAGCGTGACGCGGTCCAGTGCGTAGACGCCGCCGTCGCGGACGGTCTGCTCGTTGAAGCCGCGGTCGCGCAGGGTGCTCTTGCTGCCTGTCGGAGAACGGATCAGCGTGGTGACGTCGATCGGGTTGTACAGGTTTTGCGCCGCGCGGTACATGTAGGTGTAGAAGCTGGGCTGGTACAGGCGGTTCTGGCTGGCGCCCATCAGCAGGTCATGCTGCAGGAAACCGGTGCTGAAGAGACCGTTGATTTCGGCGCGCACGTTCTGGTTGGTGTAGATCTGGCCGACCTGATCGGCGCCGTAGACGGTGCCGGCGCCGGTGGTGGCGTTGTAGTTGTCCATGATCCACAGCCAGCGGTCGCGATGGGTCTTGGACTGACCGGCGGTGATCTTGCCGGTCCAGTTGTCGTTGAAGGCGTATTCGGCGGTCAGCAAGTGGGTCTGCGCGTCGGAGACGGTGTTCTTGCCGCGCATCGACAGCAGCTTGGACGGATCGGGAATCGACGGCAAGGTGATGACGCCGCCGACTGCATTTTGCGGAACGATGGCGGCTTGTTCGGTGACGCTGGCCTTGATGAACTCGGCGTCGTAGCGCAGCGTCAACTGGCGGTTGATGCGCCAGTCGAATGCCGCGCTGAACATGCGGCGGTAGCCGTTGTCGTTGCCGATCGGCGTATGCACGTTGTTGGTCACGGCATTGATGCGCAGGCCGAATTGCTGGTCTTCGCCGAAACGGCGCGACAGATCCAGATGCGCGAGTGTGGAGCCGTTGTTGTCGGTGCTCAGCGTGACGGCTGTAACGGGCGTATTACCGGCGCGCTTGGTGGTCATGTTGACGACGCCGCCCGGCGTGATGAAACCGTAATAGAGCGCAGCGGCGCCTTTCAGGACTTCCATGCGTTCCTTGTCTTCCATCGGAATCGGCAGGTTGTTGTCGAACGGCAGTACGCCATTGAACAGATAGCTGGCGCGGTTATCCAGATTGATGCCGCGGATCGACAACTGATCGTAGGCGATACCGCTCTGCTGCTGGCGCACCACGCCGGCGACATTGCGCAGTGCGTCGTACAGGCCGGTCGCGCCCTGTATGTCCATCAGCTCGCGCGAGACGACGTTGACGGTGGCAGGCACGTCGAGCAGGTTGCCGCGGTAAGGACCGGATTCGACGGTCGTGGGCGCGTAGGGACTGTCTTTCTTGTCGGATACCGTGACGGTGGGCAGGGAGGCGTCTGTGCTTGCATCGGAGGTGGCGGTCTGCGCCAGCGCGGCATAGGGGATGCTCAACAGCGCCATGACCAGCGGCAATCGGCGTGGCAAAACGGACTTCATCGGATAGTTCTCCAAAGGTCGAATTCAAGTTCGAATTCAAGCTCGAATTTAAAAACAGAAAGACGCCCGGAAAGAAAATCTCCGGGCGACGCCAAGTGCTGATGAGGGACTGCGCTGTCAGCAACTAACGCGATGGCGGGTTCAGCGTGAGCGTGAGAACCGTGAAGCTGTCTGCGTGAAAAACGGGGTCCTGCTTGTGGCCGGCGGCGTCCGCTGCCGGTTGGGTGAAGTCCATGGTGAACAGATAGGCGGAACTGCGCGCCTGGTCGTACACCATGTTGTGCGCCCACAGGCGCGTGCCGACGTAACCGAGCATGCGGTAATGATCGGCATCGTCCTGCTGCACGACGGAGAGGTTGCCGGCGTTGCCGCTCGGGATCAGCAGGCGGCGTTGCGCGCTGTCCCAGGCCAGGGCGTTGACCGCCGGTGTGATCGGCAGGCTGGCGATTGGTGCGCCGCTGTCGAGATCGGCGACCGTCAGGATCGGCGCCTTGCCGCGGCAGGCGACAAACAGGCGGCGATTGGCATTGTCGCTGGCCAGTGCGCTGGGCTGCACGCAGCCGGGAAAGCTGTAACTCGCCAGTGTTTCCAGCGTCTTGCCGTTGAGGCGAATGACCCTGCCTTCATCGCGCATCGGCAGCAACAGGTTGCCGTCGCCGAGCACCAGCAGCGGATCGATTTTCTTGATGTCGACGTTGCGCTCGCCGACGATGCGATCCCGCTTCGGATCGAGGATGTACAGCGCCGACTGGTTGGCGCGGCGGCCGCTGGCGATGATGACGCGGCGGCTGACCGGTTCGTACACGGCGCTGTTGAGATTGGCGTCGGTGACCGGCAGGCGCTTGAGCGTCTTGAGGTCGGACAGGCGCACCACGGTCAGCGAGCCGTCCATGTTGGTGACGTAGGCGCGGTCTGCGTCGGGAACGAACACCACGCCGTTGGCGCCGGCGCTGTCGTCGAGCGTGCGGACAGTTTGCTGCGTGTCGGTGTTGAACACGGTCAGGCCGTTTTCTCGGCGCGCAATGAACAGGAAAGGGCGAGTCGGATCCTTGGCGGCGAAGCCCCAGCTATGGCCGGAGCCAGGCAGGACGCTGAGGTGCGTGATCCGGGCCAGCGGCTGAGGGGCGGATACTGCGGATTCTGCGGCAACTGCGGTGGCTGCCACGCCGGAGCCGAAGCCCAGCGTGGCAAGCAGCAGCGCCAATCCATGATGACGGACGGCGGCGCGCATGATCAGAACTCCAGCGTGGTCAGCAGCGAAACCTGGCGTGCATCGCCCATCGAGACGAAGTACTGGTTCGCGCTTGAGGTGTAATAAACGCGATTGAACATGTTCTTGACATTGAGCTGGAACTTGACCGACTGGCCGCCGATTTTGGTGTCGTAGGTGGCGAAGGCGTCGGCGGTGGTGTAGCTCGGCAGCATGAAGCTGTTGGCCGAATCGCCGGCGCGCTTGGCGACATAGTGCATGCCGGCGCCGGCGCGCAGTTTGTCGCCGCCGAGGATGGCGCCGAAATCATAGGCGGCGGAGAGCGCGGCAGTTTGCTTGGCGACGTTCCACAGACGCAGACCGGCATAGAGCGGATCTTCGGTGGTCTTGGCGTCGGTGTAGGCGTAGCTGCCGATGATGTTCCAGCGATCGGTCAACTGGCCGGTGACGTCCAGTTCGATACCGCGCGAGCGAGCAGCGCCTGCAGTGCGATAGTCGGTCAGGTTGGTGACGGCGTTGAACTGCGACACCAACACATTCTTCTTCTTGATGTTGTAGACCGCCAGCGTCGCCGTCAGGCCGGAGGCCAGGTCGTACTTGGCGCCGGCTTCCCACGAGGTTGCCTGTTCAGGCGCTACGTTGGAGTCGATCACGACACCAGTCCCGAAGGGCGCGATGGTTGAGGTCGGCTTGAGCGATTTGGTGAAGCTGGTGTAGAACGACAACTGATCGTTCAATTTGTAGATCAGGCCGGCGCGTGGCAGCCATTTGGAGCCGGAGAGGTTCGTGTTTGTGGTGAACGGACGTCCGCGTCCGGCCAACTGGTTGTAGTCCTGATAGCGCATGCCGCCGACCAGGATCCACTTGTCGGTCAGGTAGAGCGAGTCTTGCATGAACAGCGAACGGTCATGCAGCAGATCGGTCTGGGCGCTGTCGCTGGCCGATACGGTTGACGATGGCTGCAAGGTGCCATACACGGGATTCAGGAAATTGAAATTGGGTGCGGCCTGACGCAGCAGATCGGCACGGTAGATCTTGCGATATTCGATGTCGGCGCCGACCTGGATATCGTTGCGCAGACCGGCGATGTTGGTCTTGCCTTGCAGGTAGGCGGTGCCGTAGCTGTCAGTGCTGAGCGAGCCGTGGGTGGCGTCGTTGCTGCGGGTGATGACGCCGGTGGTCGGATTCAGGCCGGTGATGCGCAACTGGTTGGCGTCGTAGACTTCGCGGTTGTAGCTCAGGCCGATGTGGGCTTTCCAGTCGGCGTTGATGTCGTGGTCGACGTTCAGTTGCACCAGGTCGCTGTTGCCGACCATGTTGTTGAAGGGCTCGTCGAGGCGGCGATCGGCGGGGATGTTGAGCGGTCGTCCGGTGCGCGAATCGATGGCGGTGCCGCGGTCGAACGGGTACAGGAAGTCGCGGTGCTCGTAGGAGAACACGACCTGGGTTTCCTTGCCGTACCAGGCCAGCGACGGCGCGACCAGGGTTTCCTGATGCTGGCCGAAGTTGCGCCAGTAGTTTTCGTCGACGCGGTCGACGATCAGGCGATAGGCCAGGTTGGTGTCGCCGATGGCGCCCGTGGTGTCGAGCGTGGCGCCGCCGCCGCTGCGACCGTGGTCATAGGTGGAACCGAGCAGCGAGATGGAAGTGCGGCGTTCCAGTTGTGGCTTCTTGCTGATAACGTTGATCACGCCGCCCGGATCCATGATGCCGTACAGCAGCGACGACGGTCCTTTGAGCACTTCCACGCTTTCGGCGGTGGCGTTCAGCGCGCGGCCCTGCACCAGCGGCATGCCGTTGCGCATGACGGAACCGTCGCGATTGCCGCCGAAGCCGCGTTTCATGATGGTGTCCTGGGTGCCGGCCAACGTGTTGCCCTGGGTGATGCCGCTGACGTTCATTAGTGCGTCGTCGAGATTGCGCGGACGCTGATCGTTGAGTACTTGCGCCGGCACGATATTGACGATCTGTGGAATTTCCAGCGTTGAGGCATTGCTGCGCAACGTGCTGCTGCTGGGTACGACGCGATAGGTACCGTCTGCCTGCGAAGTACGGCTGCTGGAAGCGACGATGGTCGGCAGCGGCGCCTGCGCAGCGGAAGCGGCGGCGGATTGCAGGATGTAGCTGCCGTCGTTTTGCACGACCGCGACCAGGCCGGTGCCGGTCAGCAATTGCTGCAGACCCTGGCTGACCGAGACGCTGGCGTTGAGGCCGGGGCTATTCTTTCCTTGGGTCAGGCTGGCGTCGGCGGAAAGGAGGATGCCGGCTTCGCTGGCGAACTGGCGCAGCGCCTGGCCCAGCGGCGCCGCGGCAATGCTGTAGCTGCGCGCGACTGTGGTGCTTGCGCCGGTGCTTTGCGCGTGTGCCGGCTCTGCCGCCAGCAGCGGCAGAGCCAGCAAAGCCAGCCGCAGGTAGTGGGGCAGCGGGCGCATTTTCAACGAACGAGTGGGCGAGCGTGTGGCGCGTACAGGGAATCGAGCAACGGTCATGACGGTCCTTTTGGGTTGCGTGTTCGGCAGAGTTCTTTTTCCATTGCCAAGCGAAATGCAAAAAAGGGAACCGTTTCGGTAAAAATATTTTAAGAGGGATATTTTTAAGTGGGCAATCAGGCGGGCTCGACGCTGATCCACCACGGCAGGATGCGCCGCACTTTGATCGGCAGGCTGGCAGTCAGCGCCGCCAGTACGCGGTCGGTATCGGCCAGTGGATAGACGCCGACCAGGCGCAGATCGGCGACCTCGGGCGAGCAGGCGATGTAGCCGCGGCGATAGCGGCTGAGTTCGTCGAGGAAATCGGCCAGGCGCATGTTGTCCGGCATCAGCATGTTACGCGACCAGGAGGTGCGGCTTTCGTTGGTGGCGACGGGGTGGCCGATCCAGTTGCTGCCGAAGGTGACTTCGCTGCCGGCGGCGATGACGCGTGTTGCGGTGCCGTCTGCCGGTTCGACACTGACGGCGCCTTGCAGCACCGCCAGATGAGTTCCCTTGTCGCTCGGGCGCACGGTGAAGCGCGTGCCGAGGGCACGCAGCCGGCCATCTTTGACGTCGACTACGAGAGGACGTTTCGGCGCATGGTGGTCCGGAGCTGTTTCAATCAGGACTTCGCCCTTGTGCACGACGATGCGGCGCAGATCGTCGGTGAAGTAGGCGTCGGCGGCGCTGGCGGTGTTGAGCCATATCTGCGAGCCGTCTGCCAGCACGATTTTTTGGGTGATGCCGATGTCGGTGCGGTATTGGGCGTTGAGCGCAGCCAGATAGTCGCGCGGTGCGCGCGTGGCGAGCAGGCCGCCGGCGGAGGTCGCCAGGCACAGCAAAGCCAGCCGCTTCGCCAGCTTGCGGCGCTGTGTACCTGTGGCGGTCAGCGCATCGCGCGCAACTTCGCCGGGCAGCATGGTGAATTGTTCGTTGACGGCTTCGACTTTGCGCCAGGCTTCGCGATGCGAGGGTTCGGCGTCGAGCCAGATTTGCCAGCGCTGCCGGTCGCGGCTGTTGGCGTCGTCGGCGCGCAGCAGGGCGAACCATTCGGCGGCTTCCTGCAAGGTGGGGAAGTCGGGCGTCGACGACATGGATGCCGCTTTGCCGTGTTGGTTGCTGCGCAGGCTGGCGCTCATGATGCAACCAACAACATGCATTGCAGCATCGCCTGCGCCATGTACTTCTTGACCATGCGATCCGAGACGCCGAGCTGTTCTGCAATCTGGGCATAGGTCAGGCCATCGAGCTGCGCCAGCAGGAAGGCCTGGCGCGCCTTGGGGGCGAGACGTTCCAGCATGGCGTCGATCTGGCAGAGGGTTTCGATGACGAGGGCGCGTTCTTCCGGGGAAGGGGCCAGCATTTCCGGGCGGGCTTCCAGCGCGCTCAGGTAGGCGCGTTCGAGAGCCAGTTTGCGCCAGTGATTGACCACCAGCCCGTGGGCGACAGTAGTCAGATAGGCGCGCGGTTCGGCCAGCTCATCGGACGGCTTGGCGCTCAGCAGGCGCACGAACGTGTCTTGCGCCAGTTCCGCCGCATCTTCGCGTGAGCCGAGCTTGCGCCATAGCCAGCTGTACAGCCAGCCGTGATGGCTGCTGTAAAGGTGGCTAAATGCGTCGGCAGAAGGGCTGTTGGCGGACACGATCGAATACTGAATAGGTGCGGTAAGACGGTTGCAGTAAAAGCGGCCTTGAAGAGCGGTGGGGCGGTGAAGTGAGACCCGGTATCTCTTTGATCTCAAAAATTATATAATAAAAATCATTCGCATTTACGAATGTGTCGCAATATTTCATGTGCCTTCAGGCATTTGCAGTCAGCGTTGTTGTAGGGGTGTTGTTGGGGTAGTACAAAATTTCTTGACGAGCGTAGCTTTGTCGGCTATATTGTTTGCTGTTTCTCGGTTCGAAGCCGGGAGGTAAGTCGAAAAAGCAATAAAAACGCTCGGCTTGCTGGTGAAGGTTACTCCGCATTACTTCTTCATTTTTGACCTTTTCGGTCATGTCTGTAGCAGCAATTCATCTGTAAATCTTCCTCTATACATAAGTTTTAAGCGCGTTCGCATACGGTCGTCATTGTCCGCATGTTCAGTTTTTGGCATTCGTGCTGATATCAGAGCAGATTCATCTTTCGTCGTCGCCACTTTTCAGATAGAACTGGGCGGCGGGAATCTTCTCTATTATCCGCACGGATGCGGTCAATAGCGGCGGTCTTGCATTCGTACGGCGGGATCATGTGCCGGTGCCGATAACAGAGCGGATTCATAGTGCGATGCCACGTTTCAGATAGGATCGGGTGTCGAGAATCTTCTCTCTTATCTGCACACCGTAAGCCCGCTGCAAGTCATTGCCGGTATCTGTGCTGATGGCAGAGTAGATTCACAGGCGTCGGAACCACTTTCCAGATAGGACTGGGTGCCGGGAGTCAGTGCTGCTATCTACGCGGGATGCATCTGAGAGAGCAGTACTCAAGCTTGCGTGGTCTGCGCCGATAACTGAGTAGATTCAAATGCGGCACCACTTTCCAGATAGGTTGGGGTGCTGGAATCCTCTCAGTTATCGGCGCGCCATGCGTGCGGATACCAGAGCCGGTTCACCTTTCGCCTGCGCTACTTTCCAGATAGGACTGGGCGCAGGGAGTCAGCTCTGTTATCCGCATGTCAGTCATCAAGAGGATGAACGTCCTTCAGCTCGTTCTGCTCGTTCTGCTTTTAGGCAAGGCTGTTCATTACTCCAGCGACATCTCCACCGGGAGCACTGCCATATCATTTGAAAAAGGCAGCACTGCATCCGGCTTGGCGGCCAGGATTACTCGTCCGAACTCTTCCTGGATATGCGCCAGCGTCTGCGCCGACTCCGCTTCAAACCGCATCACTACCACCGGCGTGGTATTGGAAGCGCGTGCCAGACCAAAGCCGCCGGGATACTCAACACGCAAACCGTCAATTTTGATGATTTGATCCGCTCCCGGGAAATGTGCATCGCGTTGCAGCCTGGCGATCAAGGCGAAATTCTCTCCATCGTTCAACTGCAGTTGTAATTCCGGCGTGCTGACCGACTGCGGCAAGGCATTGAGCAATGCCGACGGATCGTCTTCGCGGCTGAGTAGCTCCAACAGACGAGCGCCTGCATAGAGGCCGTCATCGAAACCGTACCAGCGATCTTTAAAGAAGATATGTCCGCTCATTTCACCACCCAGCGGTGCGCCGGTTTCGCGCATCTTGGCCTTGACCAGCGAATGGCCGGTCTTCCACATCAGGGGGTGGCCGCCGTGATGGGCAATCCAGGGGGCCAGATGGCTGGTGCATTTAACGTCATAGATAATTTTTCCGCCAGGATGGCGTGTCAGTACGTCGGCAGCAAACAGCATCAGTTGGCGATCCGGGTAAATGATCTGGCCATCTTTGGTGACCACGCCCAGGCGATCGCCATCGCCGTCGAAAGCCAGCCCCAGTTCTGCATTGGAATGCTGCAAAGTCCGGATCACGTCTTTCAGGTTTTCCGGATGGGCCGGATCGGGATGATGATTGGGAAACCTGCCATCCACTTCGCAGAACAGTTCCCGTACGTCGCAACCAAGTGCGCGATATAACTCGCCGGCAAAGGCACCGGCAACGCCGTTGCCGCAATCCACCACAATCTTCATCGGCCGCGTCAGCTTGGCGTCGCCGATGATGCGTTGCAGGTAAGCGTGCTTGATGTCGTGCCGGCGGTAGCTGCCGGACGGCGACGTCAGTGCATCTTGCACACGGCCGCTGCTGATCGCCTGGTACAGCTGTTGAATGGCATCGCCGTAAATCGCCTCGCCGGCAAGCACCATCTTGAAGCCATTGTAGTCCGGCGGATTATGGCTCCCAGTGACCATGATGCCGGATTGCGCACCGAGTACGTGGGTCGCAAAATAGACCATCGGCGTCACCACCACGCCCAGATCAATCACATCAACGCCGGCATCCTGCAAGCCGGCCATCAAGGCGGCGCTCAGTTCGGGGCCGGATAGGCGCCCGTCGCGGCCGACCACCACTTGCGACTCGCCTTGGTCGCGCACTGCCTGGCCAAACGCCTGGCCTATCTGCCTGGCGACGTCAGCATCCAGCGTGACGCCGACTACACCGCGAATGTCATAGGCTTTGAAGATCGATTGTTGAATAGGAAGCATGATGTCACCATAGGTTATTTGCGTTGATAAATGTCGTCGAGACGCACGATGTCGTCTTCGCCGAGATAACTCCCGGACTGCACTTCAATCAGGTGTAACGGTAATTTCCCGGGGTTTTCCAGCCTGTGCGTGACGCCGACGGGAATATAGGTCGACTCGTTTTCGGTGAGGAATTTCTCCTCGTCACCGCACACGATGCGTGCTGTCCCGCTCACCACCACCCAATGTTCGGCACGATGATGATGCATCTGCAGAGACAGCTTGCCGCCGGGGCTGACGGTAATTCGCTTGACCTGAAAGCGGTCCCCCATGTCGATCGCCTCGTAGCTGCCCCAGGGACGATAGACGCGGCGATGGGTCAGGTGTTCGGTGCGCTGCTGCTTGCCGAGCTCGCCAACGATTTTCTTGACGTGTTGCACTTGATCCTTGTGTGCCACCAGCACCGCATCCCTGGTTTCCACCACCACCACATCCTGCAGTCCCAGCACCGCCACCAGACGGCTTTCCGCCCGTATCAGCGAATCCCGCACCGCGTCCGTATAGACGTCACCGCGCAGCACGTTACCGTTTTCATCGCCTGCCATGACGGACCACAGCGCCGACCAAGAGCCGACATCATTCCAACCGATGTCAGCGGGCACCACCGCTGCATTGCGGGTGTGTTCCATCACGGCGTAGTCGATCGATTCGCTGGGGCAGGCAGTGAAAGAAGCCTCGTCCAGACGGTGAAAATCGAGATCCCGATAGGCAGCGTTGAAAGCCAGTTGGCAGTGCTCTGCGATCAGTGGTCGAAACTCGCGCAACTCCTCCAGATAGCGTTTCGGCTGGAATAAGAACATGCCGCTGTTCCAGCTATAGGCGTTATCCTTGACGAAAGTTTCTGCCGTTGCACGATCAGGCTTTTCGACGAAGCGCTCGACGGCATAGCAGCCGGCCGCGCCGGGTAATTCTCCCTGGCCCCGGAGGATATAGCCGTAGCCGGTTTCCGCCGCAGAGGGCACAATGCCGAAGGTCGCCAATGCACCTTGACGGGCCGCCTGCGCGGCACATTCGATGGCGGCACGAAAGGCTTCCGGCCGGCTGATCACGTGATCGGCCGGCAGCACCAGCATCAAGCTGTCGTGGTTCGTTTCTTGCGGTTCCGTCGCTGTGGACTGCTTGCGCTCATGCTGCAACAGGTATTGCGCCGCCACGGCCACCGTCGGCGCGGTATTCCTGCCCTCCGGTTCCAGCAAGATCGCCAGCGGCGCGATGCCGATTGCGCGTAGTTGTTCCGCCACCAGAAAGCGATGTTCGTTGCCGCAAACCAGCAGCGGCGGCATCAGTTCCGCCCACTTGACCAGACGCAGCAAGGTCTCCTGCAGCATGGAATGCGACGAGCAAAGCGGCAGCAGCTGTTTGGGATAAGCCTCGCGCGACAGTGGCCACAGGCGCGTGCCGGCCCCTCCGGCAAGGATGACAGGGTATATTCTCATGGTTCGCTCAGCGCAAGATTGTCGACGCTTTGATTGACCATGATGGCCCTGACGCCATAGCTGGCCAGAGATCCAATCAGGCAGACCGTGGTGGGCTTGCCAAAAATCGGCGTCATCGGTTGCGGAAAATCGTAGGCCGGCGGGCGTACCCGCGTGCCTTTAACTGCGGCCGGAATAACTGCGGCCGGAATCATAGCTTTCATTGAAATCACCTCATGCGAGTCGGCAGAAAAAGCGAGCGTGCGTTAAGTCCGCGTCTGGGGCTGTGCATTTTCTGCGCTGTACCTATGGCACAACAGCAAAAATTTCATGATGTCAACGGTATAGCGTTGCGCCAAGCGCCGTGGTTCGAGAGACAGGCGAAATAGCCACTCAAGATGAATCCGCCGCACCAGTCGTGGCGCGCGCGGCTTTTCTCCGCTCCAGAAGTCGAACAGGGCGCCGACGCTGATCACCACATTGGCATTGAGCGCATCGCGGCATGCCAGAATCCATTCTTCTTGTATCGGATTCCCCAATGCCACCAGCACCACATCTGGCCGCGCGCGGTTGATCGAATCAATCAGGACGGCACGGTCCTGCGCCATGCCTGCATAGCCATCGCAGGTACCGACCACTTCTTGCTTCAACGTAGTGCGCACATGCACGGCGGCCTTGGCCAGCATCTCGGGCCTGCCGCCCAGCATGAACACACGCAACGGCGCCGCGGCATTGGCGAAAAAGCGCGGGACGAAATCTGTGCCGTTCAGATTTTCCTTGAACGCCTGGCGACGGAACAAATAAGCCGCGATATCCATGCCAACGCCGTCATTGACGATGACCACGGGCGTGCTTTTTATCTTTTCCAGCAGGGGATGGCATTGCACGATGAAATTGGTATTTGCAAAAAACAAGCAGGCCTTTTTGTTGAGGCACTTGGTTCGCAACAGATATCTGGACAATACGGACGAGGTGGTCTTGACTACCGGAAATCCAGCGATGTGAATAAATTTGTTTTCAGACATGGTGTACTCCTTCATTGGCAATATCAAGCATTGATTCAACAGGGAAAACTCATTGCTAAGACCTTGCTGCGCTAGCGTGTACCTGTGCGGAGCGGCCGCAAGACTGACTGCAGCAGGGCATGCCAGGAAGCGTTGCGGCTCCTGATACGCCATCCGGTCACAGCGACCGTCAGCGGATATAACAGGCAAGCCAGCACAATGCCGCCTGCCAACGTCAGGCTGGTGAAGTGTCGCGGTATCAGCGCCAGATAAGCTTCCAATCCCAACAACAACACCACGCCCGCCACCAGAGGTGGCGCCAGTGCGAACCACACCATGCGTGAATTCAGGCCAAGCGCGCGATGCAATAGCCACTGCGAAACCGGGAATATCACCAGATAGGCGCCGCAAAACGACAGACTCATGCCGATCAGGCCGAAGTGGCTGACGCTGGCGGCGGAGGTAATTGCCAGCAGCAATTGCGCGATGCTGAGCCATACCGGCAGCCGATTTTTTCCGAGGGAAAAAAACAGGTAGTCATTCAACTGAACAATCGAGGAGAGCATGTAAAGAAGCGCCAGGACACCGATGACCGGCGCTGCCGGCAACCATTTCGCACCGAATACGATCTGCACCAGCGGTGTGGCCAGCGCTCCCTGGAAACAGAACAAGGGCAGAATAAAAAACAGAGTGATGCCGATGATTTTCAGATAGCGATTCTGCAACTCGATACGATCTTCCAATGCATCGGAAAACATCGGCAGGGCGACTCTTTGCATCGAACTGGTAATGACCAGATAGACTGCTGAGGTCACGCGCTTGGCCAGGTTGTACAAGCCGGTCGCGTAAGGTCCGAGCAAAAAACTGACTAAGAGAGAATCGCCGTTTGCATTGGCAAAATTGAGCAAGCCGCTCATGCCGACCTGGCGGATATCGTCCCAGTATTTTTCATGCAGTGCGCGATCAAACACCAGTGTCGGCAACCATCGGCTTTGCGCCACCACCAGCACCAGAGCCAGGCCGGATGCCGTGACCTGCTGCACCACCAGCGACATCGCCCCCGCTCCACTGGCCGCCATTGCTATGCCAATGACGCCGCCTATCATCACCGAAACGATCGAGCGGATTGCCAGTTGCCGGAACATCATATTGCGCACCAGTCTGGCTTCATAAGCACGCACCAGACCGAAGAAGAAAATTGAGATGCTCATTCCCTGCAGTACGACTTTCAGATCCTGTGTGCGAAACAGGGAAGAGATCAGTCCCGCCGAAAAAAACATCGTCATGGCCAACAGCAAGCCGGCAATCGAGCAGCAGGTAAACACCCAGGAATACAGCCTGTCGTTCGGCGCCAGGGCGCGCACGATGGGCATAGCGATGGCGTCGAACACGACCAGCCGGGTAAACAAGATGAACAGATGCGCCACCGTCAACAAACCGAAGGCATCCGGTGCCAGAAAGCGCGCCAGCACGGCAAATGCCAGGAACGACAGCACTTGCTGCGCGAGGTTATCGACGATCGACCAGATCGAGCCGGATGCCAGGTTGCCGTTCATGTCTGTTGGAGCTTGTTTGCTCATTTTCGCCATCCTTGTACGCGCGCCAGCACGCTGACGTATTTGAAGTGTGCTTTGAGAAAATTGCCGCCCGCCATGGCCAGCAATGCACCACCGCAGGTGCGCAGGCAGGTGCCGGGGAAATACCAGAACGGATAGGCGTTGATGCGCATCACGCGGCCAATGCCTGCCTCATATTTTTTTTGCCGGTGGCAGGCGCTGTCGTCGAAGTTGGCGGTTTTCACTGGATGGTGCAGCGTTATTTCTTGCAGATATTTCAACTTGAAGTCGTGCTGCAGGCTGCGCAGAAGATAGTCGGTTCCCTCTGCCGCACCCCATTCGGTGCCGGCGCCGACACCCAGCGATTCATCGAACTGGCCGACTGTCTCCACGACCTTCCGGCGCAGAAAAATACTGAATTCGATCGCGCCGCGCCAGACGTTATAGCGGTCCAGCAGCATGCTGCGCCTCAGCCAGCGGCCTTCGGTACGGCCGCTGCCGTCGGTGAAGCGTCCGGTAATGCCATCGAGCTCCTGATGCTGGTGCAAGACGGCGGCCACCTGTGTCAGTAAGCCGTCCGGATACCAGCAATCGTCATCGGGAAAAGCAATCACGTCACCTTTCGCCAGCGGCAGACCGGTATTGCGAGCGCGCGAGACGCCGCGTGCAGCCGAGCGGAGATGCCGGATCTGCATTTTTTCGCCATACATGGCCATCAGTGGAAGCAGACGATCATCGTCATTCTGATCGACGACGATCAGCTCGAAATTTCGATAGTCCTGGGCGTGCAGCGACACTAAAAACCGTGCAACCTCGTCAGTGCGTCCCAGCGTGGCCAACACCAGTGAAAATTTCATCGTGTTCCCTTCGTGCGTGTTGTGCATCAGTGCTACATCGCTTGTTTCATCCAATACATGGATATGGACACGGCCTACAGGCCGGTTTTCAAAATGGCCATCTGCGGCTTGTCGCCATTGCTGTCCGGTTCCAGGTTGAACGGATAGTCGCCCAGCCATTTGCTGCTGGTCCAATAGGTCCAGCCGCCCCAGGCTGCGCGGTCCTGCATGCCTCCCACGATGGCGCTCAACGCCTGCAGGCAGGGTGGCGTGGCGGCGACACCGAACTCACCCAGGAACAAACGCTGTTTGGTCGCCTTGGCCCATGTGGTGATCGCGCTCATGGCCGCATTCAGGCGGCCAGGATCGATACAACTTTTTTGGGTGCCGGAGAAATCGGCATCCGCGTATTGATGCACTTCGATCAGGTAATTGTTGGCCGGGTCGTGAAACTGGCTGAAGGCATCCGCATTCGATACACCTTGCTCTTTCGCGAACCAGGAATGGGCGCCGCTCCAGTTGCCGCCGGCGACCAAGATCAGATGGCGCGATCCGTTTTTGCGCAAGATGCCAAGCGTTTCCTGTGCCACTCCTGCCCATGCTGCAATCGGCAGTTTGCTGGGCTCGTTCATCAAGCCGAAAGCGGTGTTTTCGGGGTCCTTGAAACGGGCCAGAAGCCGGCTCCACAAGTCGAAAAATGCCTTGCGCGGTACCGCCGACGAGTCGAGCGGCTTGCCGCGATATTCGCCAAAGTTATGCACATCAAGGATGATGCAGGCGCCTAGCGAACGGGCGGTAGCGACGGTTTGTTCCATTCGTTGCACTTCCGCTTCATCCAGTGGACCGAATAATTGCGGCTGTATCCTTTCCCACAGGAACGGCAAGCGGAATGCGTTCATGCCTGCGGATTGAAAGTGACGCATGTCGTCGGGATCGGGATAGCCGTAGTCTTTGAAGACCGTTCCAGGCAATTTGTCGGCGGCGAACTCCGGCCCGCTCAGGTTGACACCTGCCAGCCGCTTGCCGTCCAGGCAGGCAGCCACGGCCGCATGGCCGGACAGGAAGCAGGCAGCCAATAGCGCCAGACCGAGCATGCGTCGTACATGGCTGCCTATGGCGGGCCATTGCCAAGGGCATTTGTGTGCCGTGATTTGTGCCATGGCTGTTGCCGTGGCCGATAGGAGCTTTATCATCTGATCTCACTTTCGGTAGGCACAGCGGGGGTGTCGTCCGCCAGCGCAAAAAATGGCAGGACTTTGTGCTGCAGAGTCTTCCCCGTGGATTTGATGAGCCGTGCTCCGGGGCGCTCGACGAAGCGATAGTTGAGCCAGGAAAACAGCAGGACCAGCGCGATAAACGGCGCCAGTAACAAGAGTTGCAGGGGGGATTGCAAGGGTTCCGGATGCCACTGATGAAATAGATAAATCACGGGCATGTGCAGCAGATAAATGGAAAAACTGCATTCCCCGCACAAGAGGATGAATTTGTTTTCAAAAACGATCGCCCCGAGTGCGGATGGAAACGACAGGCAAAACACGATCAAGGCACCGAAAACGGCGCTCAGAACGCTGTCATAGAAGGTGTTGTTGCTGGAAAAAGCCAGCGGCAGCCAGCCGCAGAGAATCAATATGGGCGAGACGGCCAGCACGGCATGCAGCAAGCTCAGTGACGTGCGGTCTCGCTGCTGATCGGATCTGACGACCGAGCGGAGCATGCCGGCACCGGCGCCGAACAGAAAATAATGCAGTTTCGAGCCCAGGAAGGTGCCTGGAAAAGAAGCCCGATACGACAACAAAATCAGACTGCACAGCACCAGCAGCAGTAGCGGGAACAGCTCCCTCCGGCTCCGGTAGCGGCTGACGGCAGCCCAGAACAACACAAACAGGAAATAGAATTCAACCTCGGGCGTGATACTCCAGAATACCGATACGTTGCCCGAGAAGAGCAGATGGCGCAGGATGTTTTGTTCAGATATGTTGTAGACAAAATGCGGATCAAGCTGTGTATAGATGAAAAAGGACGCCAGCAAAATGATCAAATAAGCAGGCGCAATTCTGGAAAATCTGTGGATGCCATATTCAGTGACTGTCGTGATCGAGAATTGCTTGTCCAGATATAGATAGGCCATCAAAAAACCACTGAGCGAGAAGAAAATCATCACGCCGAGTTCTCCGGATAAATGGTTTTTCCATGGCAGTGCAAACCATTCCACGCTGTGGCCATACACCACCAGCAGTGCGGCCATGCCACGCAATCCCGTGATGGCGTCGATTCTGTCGTGATTTCTTGGCTGATCCATCGCTGCCACCATCAATTCAGCAAGTCTTGATAGACGTCGACATACTTGGTCGCGATACGCCGCCAGCTATAGCGTTCGACGAACGACTGCACTTGCGCGCGCCGGCGTGCGTAATCAGACCTTATTTCTTCGTGCAGCCTGGCTATTTGCGCAACCTTGGCCGCCACATTTTCTTGCGTCAGTACTAAACCGGCGGGGGCGTGTTCGAGCAGATGGCGAAACGGCGGAATATCGCTCAATATCGGAATCAGTCCGGCGCTCATTGCTTCAATCGGCGCGATGCCGAAACCTTCGTGCCGGGACAGGCAGATGAAATAGCTGGATTGGCGGATCAAGGCCGCTAATTCATGATCGGAAGGATTCGCAACAATCTGCACGGCCGCCGTCAAATGCTGTTGCACCACCAAGTCCCGCAATTGCTCCGCGCCGAGATCGTATTCGCGGCCGGCGATGATCAGTTTCCAGCCAGATTCGCGCGTGGCCAGTTGTTTGAACAGGTCCAGCATTTCCAGCAAGCCTTTGTTGGCCGACCAGCGGCCGAAATAGATCAGCGTCCGGGTCGATTCAACTGACGAATGATCCCGGTATTTCTCGACATCGACGCCGTTCTCGATCACACTCAGTTTCGGCGATTTGACAATGTCGCGGAAAATATCGCCGTCGTTGTCGCTGGTGGCGATGATCTTGTCGTAAGCCATGCAGGAAGCGCGCGTGATGGTATTGAAATAGAGCCGCTTGAGCCCGGATGCAAACTTGGTGTGAAAAAAACCGCCATGCGTGGATGCCACCAGCGGCCGTTTGTGCAGTTGTTTGGTAGCGGCCAGGTAGTCAAAGAAGAAATCGATGCCATGCACATGTATTACATCGGCGTCTTCCAGATGCCCCAGAACTTGCGGGCAAAAGGGGTATCGGCTGGTACCGTGATACGGCAGTCGCACGACGCCGACGCCGTTGATCAAGGCTTCCGGTTCGAGCAGTTCGGCAGAGTTCCTGAACAGGCGATTGAGCGTAACTATCCTGGGAAGCTGTCCGTGCTGCTCGCGCTGCAGGCGGGCAATATTCTGAACCACATTTTCCATGCCACCGATGGAGGGGGCATATTGGCGCACGATATGTGTGACTTTAATAGGCATGTCGATTTTCCTTTTCATCACTCTGACGGCTTGCCATGCAGCCGATCAGAAACCATAAAATTCCGGCAGTTTTTAATGCAAAAAGAGACGTTCCGCTGACGCATAGAATTAGTGAGATATAGACCGTGACGGATGCGCGCAGACGTGCGCCGCGCGGGTCCTGCATGTTGATCATCCAGAACGCGGCCCACAGAAACAGGCAGAGCAGCAAGCCCAGTCGGGTGAGCAGGGAGGGATAGCCCATGTCGCCGTAATTGGTGTTGAAGCCATCCAGGCCGAAGATCATGGGCAGGTCCAGGCTCTGCAAGGTCCGACCGCTGACATACAGGCGGCCGACGATATTGTCGCCATACTGGGTGCCAAAATAAGTTGCCAGAAAAATCAGCAGGGCAACGCAGACCGCCGGCAAGAGCATCATCCATGCGTGGTGTTTCCCCAGAGGCAGGCAACGCAGCAGCACCAGAAGCGCCACTGTAATCATGCCGTAGCGCGAGTCACTCAAGGCGATCATGACGGCGGCAGCCAGCACGAAAAAAGCCGTCTCCTTGATCTGTTCGCGGCTCTTGACCAGCCCCCAGGCAGCGACGATGACGGCAAAATTTCCCAACGATACCGGCTCCAGAAAAATGGACGAGATGCGATGGTTGCCGAGCAGGGATGGCAAGATGGTGCGGCCGATTCCTTCCGGCCGGATGCCGTTCAATCCCAGTACGCTATCCTTGGCCCAGTTGGAACCTGCCGCCAGACCGCCCTGGCTCACGTAGTAGGAAAAGATATTGAAGATGCGGGAAAACCAGTCCAGTAAAAACAATTCGAAAAAACCGAACACCAGCACCAGTGCAATCATCCACTTCAGCAGGCGGTCGGCGTATGGCACGCTGCCCAGTTGCCGCCCCAGGCCATAAAACAGGATGGGAATCATCACATCCCGGAATCCCTTGGGATCGAGCTGATTGCGCAAGATTGCCCACAGCAACAGATAGGCCGCCGTGAGACTGCCGATGACCAGCAGTTCGAGCTGGACGCGCCGCGCCAGTATGACGATGCAGGCGAGATAGATGACCGCTTCGGCCAGCGCGACATCGGTCATGGAGATGTTGTGCAGATTGGTGTGAATCGCGCACAGCAAGGCCTGATAAGTCAGCGCGCTCAGCAGTATCCAGAAAGCCGGTGTGGCCAGACGGAGCTGAGCCTGAGCCGGGCTGCCGGCCATCTGCCCCGGCTGCATGATCTGGCTCCCGTCCATCAGAAACTCACCATGACAGAACCGACGATTTCGGCGCCGCTGTGCCGCAACTGATCGCTGACGTTGGCAAGATCGCTGATCCGCGTATGGTCTTTGCGGATCACCAGCAATACGCCACCGGCACGCGCGGCGACAGCCAAGGCATCGCCCGCGCTGAGCAACGCGGGGGTGTCGTACAAGACGACGTCGAAGCGTTCGCACAGGGTTTGATTGATCGCATTGAAGCTGGCGCGGTTGAGCAATTCCTGCGGATTGGGGGCGGGCGATCCGGCTGGTAACAGCGACAGATCGACAAATGAATCAATCATCTCGATCATGTTCAGGTCGCTGCGCCCAGCCAAGACATCGGCTAATCCGCTCTGGGTCGGCAGATTGAAAATATGATGCTGACGCGGGGCACGCAAATTCGCATCGACCACCAGCGTCTGTACTCCCAGTTGCGCAAAGACCACGGCCAGGTTGGCTGTCAGCAAGCTGGTGCCGTCGCCAGAGTTGACACTGGCAATGGCGAGTTTCTTGCGGCTGGCGCTGAACCAGCGCGACATCAGCTGGCTGCGTATTGAACGCAATTCTTCGACCTCCACGCTGAACGGACGGTAAGCGGCGATCAGCGTCGATGGAAAATTGCCGCTGCCATCTTGCAGGTAGGGATAGTCGAACTGACGCGACAACACTTGCTGGATATCATCTTCACAGATCAAGCCGAGACGTTTTGCCGCCTCGCCGAAACGCAGGCCCTCGCGTTTTTGCATCAGACGCACCGTTTCGACCTGCTGCAGTGTGAGCTTGCCTTGCTCAACCAGCATGTGGCCGATGTGCGAGTCCTTGTATGATGACGCTGTGTTGGCGGTGCTCAGTATGGAATGCATAGGTTTGTTCATGTGGGCTCCCTGTCAAGCTGGTCTGGATGTATGGCGATCAATGCGATAAAAACATATTTGGAAATCCAGACTTGCGTACCGGTTTTTTCCAGGCGACGGCTCCCAGCACTGGCGCTTGCAATACGGTCAGCAAGTCGTCGCTGGATCGCACGCGCCGGTTGGTCAGTTCAGCCAGGATCGCCAGTGCCAGGCCCAACGTGGCGCCAAGCAATACTGCCAGCACGGCATTGAGCGCGATATTCGGGCTGGCCGGTCGTGCTGGGATCACGGCTGGATTCAGCAGCACCACATCGGATTGGTTGGCATTACCTTCCAGGTCGGTCTGGGCCAGCCGCTGCGCGGCAGCGTCATAGGCGTGCTGGGCGTTCTCCACATCCTTGCTGAGCACCGACAATTCATCGCGCGCCCGATTCATCTGCAGCAGCTTGGTAGTCTGTGCATCCAAGGCTGCACGTATTTCTGCTTCGCGCTGGCGCAAGATACGGCCGTTATTGGCCACGCTGTTATTGGTTGAACTGATGCTGTTATTTAGTGCGGCCTGCAATCTGTCGACTTCAGCTTTGGCGGCCTGGTACTGAGGATGGTTGTGGTCCAGGTTTTGCGACAGCATCGCGAACTTCGCTTGCGCTTGCGCCAAAGACGCTTTCAGATTTTGGATCAGCATGTTGCTCGCCACATCCGGCGAATCCCTGCCATCGCGGCCCATGGCCTGGCTGCCGCGCGAGGATGCTTCGATGGCCTGGCTCTGGGCCTGGACCAGTTGGGTCGACAATTCGTTCAGACGTGCAGTGGCGACGTCGACACTGCTGTCCGTGCTGACGATACCGTGATCTTGCTGATACTTGGAGAGTTTGTTTTGCGCCTGTTCCAAAGCGCTACGCAAGGTCTTGACTTGCGTCGAGAAATACTGCGAAGCCTGCTGCAAAGGGGCCAGCTTGATCTGCAAGTTGATCTGCTGATAGGCTGCGGCGAAGGCGTTGGCAACGCTGGCAACGAATCTCGGATCGCTGCCTTTGGCGCTGATTTCGATCACGCTGCTCTCCCTCGAAGGTGCCAGCTCTACCATCTTCAACAAGGAATCGGCTAACCAGTCGCGCATTGGGACGTTGCCATTGGCGACCTTCTGGAAGCGTTTTTGGGCATTGGGGTCGTCGGCCAGCCCCAGATTGTCAACCACTTTCAGCGCTACGCTCCTGCTGGTGACGATGTCCATTTGGGTCGCCATGTATCCGGATACCTGTTGCGCCGCCAGAACGTGACCGGAGACGGGGTCGGTGCCCTTGTAGTTGAGCAGCAATGAGGTCGTTGCCCGATAGGTTTTTGGCAATGCGAGGCTCACCGCGACGGTCGCCGCGATCACGATCAGCAAGGTCGTCAGAATGAGTTTGTAGCGCGTGCGGACGATGGTCCGTATCTGAAAAAAAGTCATGGCAGCTCCGTCCTGGTGCAGGCCGAAAAATGGCGGCGAAAGAATAGTTCGATAGCGGCGTGCATCAGAACAGGCTCTCTTTCACATACACAATGTCATCTGCCTGTAGCACCGTATTGTTCTTTGCGTCGATCATTTGCAGATTGCCGCTGGCATCGCGGCGTTTTATCCGCAGGCCGCGTTCGGTGCCGCGCGGGGTCAATCCGCCGCCCACGGACAGGGCCTGCAGCACAGTCATCTCGGCTTCCAGCCGGTAGCCGCCGGGATGCTGCACTTCACCGTAGATATAGAATTTCGGCGCGCGATCGACATACACCGTGTCGCCGTTGCGCAATTCCAGATCCGATGTCATATCGGGTGAATGAACTATTTGAGCCAGATTGATCACTTGTTTGCTGGACTGGCCATTGCGCATGCCAATGACGGTGACGGTATCGCCGCCGTCGGGGCCGACGCCGCCGGCCATCGCCAGCATGTCCGTTACCTTGCGCTGGCCGCTGATGACATAGCGTCCGGGATGCAAGACCTGCCCTAGCACCGACACCATCTGGCTTTGCACTTTGGTGACCAGAATATTGACTTGTGCTTTATGCAGGAAGCCACCTTGCGTCAGCAGCGCGGAAATTTTCTTTTCGGCGTCGGGGACAGACAAGCCGCCGACACCGACATTGCCGATCATGGGAAAGGTGATGTCGCCAGCATCGCTGACTTGCGTTTCCAGGCTCAGATCTGGATTGCCGAAGACCGAGATTTTCACGGTATCGCCGGCTCCCAATGGCGTATCTGTTGCGAACGCGGAAGTGCAGCAAAGAAGCAGCAACCAGACTGCCAGTATGGCTTGAGGAAATCGTGGTTTCATCATATTCATCCTGTACCTTATTTAGTGATTTCAGCGATGGATTTATCTTGGACAAAATGGTGGTCTTCATGCACGGCGTGGGCACTGGCGACGGCAGTCTCTGGTTGGCCGGGCAAGGTCATGACTAAAGTTGATGTGTTCTCAACTATCAACGCAGCGGGTTTCTCGACGTATTCGATCTTCGCCGCAGAACGCAGCCGTGCAATTTCTGCTGCGGAGACTTCCTGCATTTTTTTGTTGAGCAGATAACGCTCGATCTGCGGGTAGGCGGTTTCCTCTGTGACGGGACTATCTTTCCAATCGATCAACATGCACAACCGATCTCGCTGCCCGTCTTTCAAGATAAAGAAACGGTTGCGCCTGAGCTTCTGAAGCCGTTCGGCAACGTCGGGCGGCAATTCGCCGCTGGTATAGGAAAGCTTGCCTTTGTCATAGGCAATGGCATGCTTTTCCAACCAGATTTCGACCTGATCCAGGGACCGGGCAGAATCCATCATTGTCTTGAGCGGCAAACTCAGGTCGCGGTCAACAATACTCAACTGCTGGATATTGAAAATCTTCCGATTCGCAAACAGTTCCGGGTGAGCTTTAAAATAGGCATCGACTTCCGCCTTGGACGGTTTTCCCCGGTTTGCCTCTATCGATTCCAGGTAGGCCTGGACAATCGCCTGGGTCTTGAAACGATTGACGACCTGTATCAATTTCGGATTGCGGTCGAGCTTGTTGCGCATGGCCTCGTCGAGCAGGATCTGACGATCAATCAAGGCCTCCAGTGCCTGCCCGCGTACTGGCGGATGTTGTTCCATGCCTTTGGCGCCGCCGGCATACTTCAATTCGGTTTCCAGCTGAAACGCGGTGATCGGTTTGCCATCGACACGGGCCAGCACTTTGCCGGTATTTTTTTCCTTATCGCCGCAAGCCGACAAGCTCACGACAGTCAGCAAGAGCGCAATGCCGACTGCCTTTCGTTGTGAAAAAGCAGTCGGCATTTTCTCCATTGGATAAAGAGCCATGGTTAGCATGAAATCACGCAACCCTTGGCGCAGTCGATATCGATGCGGGCGGGAAGCCGATCGAAGCTCGCATCGAGCGCGGCCGGATCTGGTACAGCAAGAAGCCAATCCCTAGTAGAAACAGGCTCCAGCGTGCAGGTTTTTGCAGCGGTTGTGCCTGAAAATCCTGCAGGAAATAAAACAGAGAATCATCCGTAATATTCAGTGTGGAGGTCGTTGATGCCGCTTCCAGCGGACTGTTGAGGGCAGGTGAATAGCCCACCGCAAGCAGCTGGCCGCCCAGGGACGTAGTATCTCTAGCGGCATCCGTTTCGCCAAAGACCACAGAAGCAGCGGAAACCCGTCCCGTGGAAGGCGTTACACGGCTGCCTGGCAACGCCGGCAGTGGATTGATCACGCTGGCTGGATAAGCATCGATGGCCTGCACATAGGTTCCCCTGTCCTGGTTTGTATCGATTTCAAAAAGCGGCGTGGCGGCGCTGGCGGCGCCGCAAGAAGTGGTAAATAAAACGGTCATCAACAACTTGGTTCTTTGCATGATGCTTCTCCAGATAAAAATTCATCACATCGGGATCGATCTCCAGCGCTGCATGCGATCGCAGCTATGTCTCCTGCCATCCTTCTTTTGCTATGGATCAGTAAGCGCTATCTTTTTTCAAGACTTCTTTGACAGTGCGAACGATGATCCATAAATCCAGCGTCAAAGACCAATTGCGCAGGTATTCAAGGTCGTATGCAATACGCGAACGCATTTTGTCCAGGGTATCGGTCTCGCCGCGATAGCCGTTCACCTGGGCCCAGCCGGTAATGCCGGGCTTCACCTTGTGCCGCAACATATAGCCGCTGATGAGTTTTCGATAAAGCTCGTTATGTGCGACTGCGTGAGGGCGTGGACCGACGATACTCATACGCCCCTGCAGCACGTTAAAAAATTGCGGCAATTCGTCGAGTGAGGTGCGCCGTAAAAATCCGCCAAAACGGGTAACGCGAACGTCGTTCTTTTTGGCCTGGTCGACTTTGTCGCCATCTTCTGCGACCGTCATTGAACGAAATTTATAGACCACGATTTCTTCGCCATTCAAGCCATAACGGCGCTGAGCAAAGATGATTTTTCCGGGGGATGAAAGTTTGACGCCGCAGGCAATCACCAGCATGATGGGCAACAACATGAGCTGGATCATTAATGCCAAAACAATGTCGCTGCCGCGCTTGACGACACCGCGCAGGCCGGTGAAGGGTGTTTCCCAGATGCCGATCACCGGTACACCGCCGACATGATCGAGGCGAGCTTGTATGAAACCATGGGTATAGATATCCGGCACCAGATAGACCGAGGCCGTGGTGTCGCGCAATTCTTCCATCAGCGCCAGAACTTTGTGTTGCTCCGTCATGGGCAGGCAGATGAAGATCGTTCTGATCTTGTGTTTCTGGACATACGCGCTGACCTCGGCAATGGCACCAAGGTGAGGGCTGGAAAAAGGCGCGTGCAGGTTCGCCAATTCATCCGGATTTTCAAAGAAGCCGCGGATGTCGAGAGTCTGACTTGCCTTGCCCTGCGATGCCAGACGGCTAAGGATGCCGCCCTCAGGGTCGTTGGTGCCGACGATCACCGCGGAGCGTACTTCCGGATGCTTGCCGAAGTGGAAGGCCAGCTTATATGCAGTCAACCGACTCAGCAGCAATGCAACCGGCGCGCTGGCAAACCAGATGGCGATGACCTTGTCAGAAAAATCATAGCGCAAGCCGGTACCTTGTCCAATGAGCGCCAGAATAGTGATGATGATCATCCATCCCAGAAAAATATCAACGGCATACGCATGTTGTTTACCGACGTGCAAAGTGCGATACAGGTCAATCTGTTCGTAGATATAGGAGGATACGAAGAAGGCGATAATCATCAACACCAGATAGCTGCCCGTGAATACTTCGTCCTGTATCAAGATGCTCAGATACAAGGAACCAAGAATAATCAGCGGATCGAGCAGGCGTTTGAAGAATGAAACCAGGGGGATGTCATTTTCGGTCATGATCGGTCACCTCAAAACGTATAGCGTGTGGTGAGCATCACGCCGTTGCTTACGTAGCCACCCGAAGCATTCTGGAGGGTCTGGGTACTACGCGTGCCGGACAGCTGGATGCGCCATTTCCGGGTCGGGTTATAGACCAGGCTCAGAGCCATGTCGCGCAACGTGTCGTTGGGATAGGCGGCGCCCAGCTCGGACGATTGGTTGAAATTTCTCTCTATATATCTGTATTGCGCCACCAGCTGGACCTGTTCAGAATATTGCCAACTCGATCCAATGCTGGCACCGTGATTCAGTGAGTACACGACGGAGACATCATCGATCGCACCGATTTCCCGCCAGCCGGCGACGGACACTGCAATTTTTCCCGTGGCCAGCCAATCGGCGGAGACGCGCGTATTGATGCCACTGAAATTGCGCGAAGAAAATTCATCCTGCTTGCGGCTCACCCAGCCGCCCAGAAAATGCAGCGTGGTCTTGCCAGTTAACAGCCAATCGATCTTGGCCTTGAGTTCGTCCTGGCTATAGCCGTTCAAGACCGCGGTGGCGCCGTTCAATTCAGGATTGGGATAGTCGGCTCTGGTATGACGCAGCTGCAGGCCGATGGTACTGCCGCTGGAAGCCAGGTAGTCCACTCCCAGTTCCTCTTGATTCTGGGTGTTGTTGCCCGGCTGTTGCGATGCGAGGTCGTACCATAACTTGCTGTGCACCAGTCCGCCCCGCAGGCGCCAGCTGGGCCCTAACAGCCAGCTGCCGTCTGCGTAAAACTTCTCGGTGGTGCGTAAATTACGTTCCAGTAAATGGAAGTTGATGAAAGGTGTCAGGCCTTGCGTATAGCTGGTGCCGACATTGCCCTGAAACTGTTGACCGGCATGCCAGTTCCAATTCAGCGCTGCATTTTTGTCGATATGATCGAGTTGGCTGAATCTGTCGTAATCGACTTTGGCGGCATTCAGATTAGCCGTGAGGTGTTGCTGACTGAAAGTCTTGTCTACCGTTAGGCCGAATAGTGCGCTGCGTGTGAAATCGGATAAGTTGCTGCCGATCCCCGCGGTTTGCGCAGACGCCGCACTTGGCAATCTCAGCAAATTACTGTCATAGCTGATGCCGTAACCCACATACGGCGTGACGGCATCCGGTGTAGGGATAACGATGTCGGGCGACGGAATGTAGTCGGTCTGCACAGCATCCCCGGCAAAGGCAGGTGCTGCTGCGCAAGAGCAGATCGGTATCAGAAGAACGCTTTTCCACGGTAAACCGCAAAACAGGACACGTCTTCCGACGAGGCTTTTTATAGGTCTGCTCATCAATGATCTTTCTGGCATAAAGAATGACGTACAAACGCGTAACTGCGACACCACAGACCATTTTTACGACTGCTCATTACATGGCGAGCAGGCCGAAAAATAGTAAGGATGTACGCCGATAAGCCGCTTTGTGTTTTTCTAAGCGCGACGAGAGACCATTGCTCGGAATCGTTCGAATGATTCAGGCAGGTGGCAATTGCATCAAAAAAATCTGGTGTCGGCTGTGCACGTGCGTGCCGCCGCCTCGCAGTTATCGCTTTGCATCAAGATGCACTAGCGGCAATCAGAACGCTTGTCACCGATAACCACGCGAGGAATTCTAAAGATCTGAATCGAAAAATAATGAACGGAATTGCACGGAGGTTTCGCAATGAACGCAATGAATGGCATGGGCGCTTATCGCGACGGAGCTATTCTTTAAGGCGGGGGCCAGGAACTGCGAGTGAACGTTTGTTTGCATGGTCCTTCCTTTAACAAATACTGAGCAAGTAATGGCCGTGGCCCGTACAAGAAAATAAGTAGGGTCAGCCTGGTCATTTATTGACTGACGTTCTAAAGCAATTCAAAGTCAACTGTCCTTTTGAAGAGGCGCATCGAATGCGTTTTTCAGGGCATGTTGCAGGACAACATTGAGACCAGAGAGGAGCTGTGTAGGTTCAGATTAAAAACGATTTGTTACATCTTGCTTTTTAATAATTCACAAGATGTTAACTGTGATGCTGTGGTGCACCAAATTGGATTTCTTGGGTGCCCAAGATCTGGGCGCCGGATGAGAATAACAAGCCAGGAAAGTGTTCCGCTGAGGTAGGTGAGCCACTCGTGTGCATGGTGTGCAAGCCACGTGGCGCACGCTGATGTGAGTGGCGGTTGCATTGATTGCTTCCGTCATCAGCAGTACTTCACAGACGTTGTCGGCATCGATTGAACGCGATGAATCGAGCGTGGCGAATACGATGGTGTCATTGCGGACGAGCGAGAACGCGTTAAGGTGCCGGCGCATTTGTCTCGCCTGCCCAGCCGTTAGCTTGATGCAGCACATGCCTAGCAGGGATCGCATAGTAACGTTCGCGGTGGGCCGATATCACTAACGTTTACTAGAGCGCGTCTCAGACCGATTTGTGAAATGAGTTCTATGACATGCATCGGGTCTGCCGGATCGGGCAGCGGCAGTCCGGATCGAGCGGCCGCGTTCGCATTGTCTGTCAGACTTTACCTACACGGGTGTGGAAAATAGGTCAGACGAATCTGAGTGGAGCGTTGATCTACTGTTTGAAGCGAGGATCGCAAGGCCTCGTTCTCCGGTGTCGTGCGCGACTGGTCGCGTAAATACTGCGCCATTCTTGGGCAGGGCCTGGTATTGGCTGCTTGCGTTCTTCATGCAGCTGCGCGCCGCGTTCAATAAGTAGCTTGGCCTCGGTGCGATTTTTCAGACCTGGCCGGGCGCAGGGAGTCCATTTGGTCGCTGGTGCGTATGCGGGCTTTCTTGGCCGTGCGCTGCAAAGCAGCGTAACAACGCTACTAATTTGTTATAATTACGCGATGTTGCATGGTTGCACGCTTAACGTGCATGATGTGATCATGTTTTTGCAGTATTCCCTATTCAGCATGTAAGAGCGAGAAAGGCACACCGGTTATGACACCGCGAACTACCACCAAGGTCTCTACGCGACGCTAGTCGGGTTCTTTTTCGTCTTCTGAAAAAGCGCGGCTGGTCCGCGTTTTTTTTCGTCCTTATTTTCCGCATTCTATAAATCAAGCGTCGGCAAAAAATGCCGAGATGGAGTTCAAAATGGTTTCAGTTCGTCTCCCCGATGGTTCGCAACGTCAATTCGACGCGCCCGTCACCGTGGCGCAAGTCGCCGCCAACATCGGCGCGGGTCTGGCCAAGGCAGCGCTGGCCGGCAAGGTCGACGGCAAGCTGGTCGATACGTCTTTCCTGATCGAAAAAGATTCCGATCTGGCGATCGTCACCGACAAGGATGCGGACGGCCTGGAAGTGATCCGTCACTCGACCGCCCACTTGCTGGCATACGCGGTGAAAGAACTGTTTCCCGATGCGCAGGTGACCATCGGTCCGGTGATCGACAACGGCTTCTATTACGATTTCGCTTACAAGCGTCCGTTTACGCCGGAAGATCTGGCCGCCATCGAAAAGAAAATGGCCGAGCTGGCCAAGAAGGACGAGCCGGTTACCCGCAAGGTATTGCCGCGCGACGAGGCGGTGGCTTACTTCAAGTCCATCGGCGAAGCTTACAAGGCCGAGATCATCGAATCCATCCCGCAAGACCAGGATGTGTCGCTCTATACGGAAGGCAGCTTCACCGACTTGTGCCGCGGTCCGCACGTGCCGTCCACCGGAAAGCTGAAGGTGTTCAAGCTGATGAAGCTGGCCGGCGCCTACTGGCGCGGCGATTCCAACAACGAGATGCTGCAGCGTGTCTACGGCACCGCCTGGGCCAAGAAGGAAGATCAGGAAAGCTACCTGCACATGCTGGAAGAGGCCGAAAAGCGCGATCACCGCAAACTGGGTCGCGCGCTGGACTTTTTCCACTTCCAGGACGAAGCGCCGGGTTTGATTTTCTGGCATCCGAAGGGCTGGTCGATCTGGCAGCAGGTCGAGCAATATATGCGCCGTGTTTATCAGGACAACGGCTATCAGGAAGTCAAGGCGCCGCAAATCCTGGACCGCTCACTGTGGGAAAAGACCGGCCATTGGGAAAACTATCGTGAAAACATGTTCACGACCGAATCGGAAAACCGCGCCTATGCGTTGAAACCGATGAATTGCCCTGGCCATATCCAGATTTTCAATTCCGGCCTGCACAGCTATCGCGACCTGCCGTTGCGTTACGGCGAGTTCGGCCAATGCCACCGCAATGAGCCGTCCGGCGCGCTGCACGGCATGATGCGCGTACGTGGCTTTACCCAGGATGACGGCCACATTTTCTGTACTGAAGATCAGGTGCAGGAAGAAGTCGCGGCCTTCAACAAGGTGGTGCGCGAGGTGTATACCAACTTCGGCTTTACCGACGTCGCCGTGAAGCTGGCGCTGCGTCCGGAAAAACGCATCGGCGAAGAAGCCGTCTGGGACAAGGCCGAAAACGCCTTGCGCGAAGCCATCCGCGCTTCCGGCACCGAATGGGAAGAATTGCCGGGCGAGGGCGCCTTTTACGGTCCGAAGATCGAATATCATCTGAAAGACTCTATCGGCCGTTCCTGGCAGTGCGGCACCATGCAGGTCGACTTCTCGATGCCGGCGCGTCTGGGTGCGGAATATGTCACGGAAGACAACGACCGCAAGGTGCCGGTCATGCTGCACCGTGCGATCGTCGGCTCGCTGGAGCGTTTCATCGCGATTCTGATCGAAAACCATGCCGGCGCGATGCCGCTGTGGCTTGCTCCCGAGCAAGTTGTCATCCTGAATATTTCCGACGCGCAGGCCGAATACGTCAAAAACGTTGCGCAAACGCTGAAAAAACAAGGGTTTAGAGTCGTCACCGATTTGCGTAACGAGAAGATTACCTATAAAATACGGCAGCATTCTTTACAGAAGCCGCCCTATATTCTGGTGGTCGGCGATAAAGAACGCGATACAAACACAGTGGCCGTGCGTGCGCGGGGCAATGTCGATCTGGGTGTCATGCCTATCGACGTCTTGGTGGAACGCCTCAGAACCGAGGTGGAAACCAAAGCCTAAAGGAGCAAAGCTCCTTCCAGCGCAAGAGCACGGCTTAATTTATTGGACGTTTAAAGGAAACTGCAATAGCTACTGACAAGTCGCATCGCATCAACGGTGAAATTACTGCACCGGAATTGCGTTTATCCGGAGTCAATAACGAACCGCTTGGTATCGTCAATTTGGCTGAGGCTTTCCGTCTGGCGGAAGAGGCTAACGTGGATCTGGTGGAAATCGCACCGACCGCCCAACCTCCTGTTGCGCGCCTGATGGATTATGGCAAGTTCAAATATCAGGAGCAGAAGAAAGCTCATGAAGCCAAGCTGAAGCAGAAAGTCATTCAGGTCAAGGAAGTCAAATTCCGTCCTGGCACGGATGACGGCGATTACAACATCAAGCTGCGTAATCTGACCAAGTTCCTGGAAGAGGGTGACAAGACCAAAATCACCTTGCGCTTCCGTGGCCGTGAAATGGCTCACCAGGAAATCGGCATGCGCGTGTTGGAGCGCCTGAAGGCGGATCTGGAGCCGTTTGGCCAGGTCGAGCAGTTTCCAAAGATGGAAGGACGCCAGATGATCATGGTCCTGGCGCCGAAGAAGAAGAAGTAACAGCAATACATTCAAGAAAAAGCAGCCATGCTTTTTCGCGCATCGCAGGGCAGGTCTTTGCGATGCGTATTCCGGTCCAGCAAGCGTCAGCTGTAGCGAAACCGAAGATTTTGTCGGGAAACAGTGGTTTTGTTTCCTGCAAAAGCAGCAATGAAAATTGCTGCCAATAAGTGAGAGCAGGCATCCAAGAGCAGCGTATTGTTGCCACCTGCAATCATCAAAAAATGGAGCTGTCCAATAAAGGACAGATAGTGTTATGCCAAAAATGAAGACGAAAAGCAGCGCCAAAAAGCGCTTCCGCGTCCGTCCAGGCGGTACCGTTAAACGCGGTCAAGCGTTCAAACGTCACATCCTGACCAAGAAGACCACCAAGAACAAACGTCAATTGCGCGGTGCAGTGGGAGTCCATGAGACTAACATGACATCCGTTCGCGCAATGCTGCCGTTCGCTTAACCTCACACTAAGGAGCTACTATGCCTAGAGTTAAACGTGGGGTAACAGCACGTGCCCGTCATAAAAAAGTCCTGGCGCAAGCCAAGGGTTACCGTGGTCGCCGCAGCACCGTCTATCGTATCGCCAAGCAAGCAGTCATGCGCGCTGGCCAATACGCATACCGTGACCGCCGCAACAAGAAGCGCGTATTCCGTGCACTGTGGATCGCCCGTATCAACGCTGCTGCTCGCGAGCATGGCGTGACATACAGCGTGTTCATGAACGGCCTGAAGCGTGCTTCGATCGAACTGGACCGCAAGGTTCTGGCCGATATGGCTGTGACTGACAAGCCAGCGTTCGCTGCGATTGTCAATCAGGTGAAAGCCAACATCGCTAAGTAATTAGCCATGTTGCAGTCGTCGTCCGGTTTCGGACGGCGCTGCACATCCTGCGGGGCAGAGGTGAAATACCTGTGCCCCGTAGTCGTTTTACATCTCAGTATTTCACTGTTTTTTCGACTTCGTCGTCAGAGCCGAACGGTTCTTGGATTTATCAGACTTCCATCTGAATGGAGCGAGACTTACCGCATGAATTCCCTAGAACAACTCGTTGCACAGGCCCAGGCCGATTTTGCCGGCGCACCCGACGCCGCAGCCCTGGAAAACGCCAAAGCCAAATACCTTGGCAAAACCGGCCAGATCACCGAGCAAATGAAGGGCCTTGGCAAGCTGGCTCCGGAAGAACGCAAGGTGCAAGGCGCCGTCATCAACGCCGCCAAAGAGCAGATCGAGAATGCGCTGACCGCGCGCCGTGATGCACTGGCCAACGCGCAAATGCAAGAGCGCCTGAACGCCGAAGCGATCGACGTTACGTTGCCGGGCCGCGGTCGCGGCAAGGGCGGCATCCATCCGGTCATGCGCTCGTGGCAGCGTGTCGAAGAAATCTTCCGTTCGATCGGCTTCGACGTCGCCGACGGCCCGGAAATCGAAACCGACTGGACCAATTTCTCCGCACTGAACAGCCCGGAAAACCATCCCGCGCGTTCGATGCAGGACACCTTCTACATCGAAGGCAACGATACGCAAGGCAAACCGCTGCTGCTGCGTACCCACACCAGCCCGATGCAGGTGCGCTATGCGCGCATGAACAAACCGCCGATCAAGGTCATTGCTCCCGGCCGCACGTATCGCGTCGACAGCGATGCGACGCACTCGCCGATGTTCCATCAGGTCGAGGGCCTGTGGATCGCCGAAGACATCAGCTTCGCCGACCTCAAGGGCGTCTATCTCAACTTCGTCAAAGCCTTCTTTGAGACCGATGACTTGCAGGTGCGCTTCCGCCCCTCGTATTTTCCGTTCACCGAACCGTCGGCGGAAATCGACATCGCCTTCGGCAGCGGTCCGCTGAAAGGCCGTTGGCTGGAAGTGTCCGGCGCCGGCCAGGTACATCCGACCGTGGTGCGCAACATGGGTCTCGATCCCGAGCAATACATCGGTTTCGCGTTCGGCTCCGGCCTTGAGCGCCTGACCATGCTGCGCTATGGCATCAACGACTTGCGTCTGTTCTACGAAGGCGATTTGCGCTTTCTGAAACAATTCAATTGAACATTGTGATGCGGGGCCGGCGCGAATATCATCATCGTCATCCGCGCTGCCTTGCGAACTGTATGGACTGTCCGGATTCCCGGATCATAGCTGAAGGTTTGAATCATGCAATTCTCTGAAAACTGGTTGCGCACCATGGTCAATCCGAAGATGACTTCGGATGAGTTGTCGCACTTGCTGACGATGTCGGGCCTGGAAGTGGAAGAGGTCGAAGCGGTCGCGCCACCGTTCTCCAACGTGGTGGTCGGCGAAGTGCTGGAAATCGCCAAACACCCGAACGCCGATCGTCTGAACGTCTGCCAGGTGGACGTCAAGACCGGCACCATTCTCAACATCGTTTGCGGCGCGCCGAACGTGCGCGTCGGCATGAAGGTGCCGTGCGCCATGGCCGGCGCCGTGCTGCCTCCGGGCGCCGACGGCAAGCCGTTCGAGATCAAGGTCGGCCAGTTGCGCGGCGTCGAGTCGCAAGGCATGCTGTGCTCCGCGCGCGAACTGAAGCTGTCGGAAGACCACGGCGGTCTGCTCGAGCTGCCGGACGACGCGCCGGTCGGTCAGAATTTCCGCGATTACTTCCTGTTGAACGATCTCAAGTTCACCATCAAGCTGACGCCGAACAAGGCGGACTGCCTGTCCGTGCTGGGCGTGGCGCGCGAAGTGTCGGCCTTGACCGATACACCGCTGAAACAACCGACCTTCCAGAAAGTCGCCGTCGGTATCGACGAAAAATTGCCGGTCAGGATTTCCGCACCGGACCTGTGCGGCCGCTTTGCCGGTCGCGTCATCCGCGGCCTGAACGCCAAGGCATCGACGCCGCAGTGGATGAAGCAGCGCCTCGAGCGCAGCGGCCAGCGCCCGATTTCGGCGCTGGTGGATATCTCCAACTACGTCATGCTGGAACTCGGCCGTCCGTCGCACGTGTTCGATCTGGACAAGATCCACGGCAGCCTCGACGTGCGCTGGGGCAAGAAGGGCGAACAGATCAAGCTCCTCAACGGCAATACCGTGGAAGTCGACGAATGGGTCGGCGTGATCGCCGACGACAAGGAGCTCGAATCGCTGGCCGGCATCATGGGCGGCGACGCGACATCCGTGTCGCTCGACACCGCCAACATCTATCTGGAAGCCGCGTTCTGGTTCCCGCAAGCGATCCAGGGCCGCGCGCGCCGCTACAATTTCTCGACCGATGCCGCCCATCGTTTCGAACGCGGCGTCGACTTCGCCACCGTGGTGGACCACATCGAGCGCATCACCGCCTTGCTGATCGAAATCTGCGGCACGGCCGACACCAAGGTCGGTCCGGTCGACGACCAGATCGTCAACCTGCCCAAGCGCGAGCCGGTCAAGGTGCGCACTGCGCGCGCCACCAAGGTCATCGGCGTGGACATCACCGACGACATGATCGCCAACATCTTCACGCGTCTCGGCCTGCAATTCACGCAAGAGCCGGGCTTGTTCGCCGTCACGCCGCCGTCTTTCCGTTTCGACATCGAAATCGAAGAAGACCTGATCGAAGAAATCGCGCGCGTCTACGGTTTCGAAAACATCCCGGCCTTGCCGCCGGTGGCCGCCAGCGCGATGAAGATCGCACCGGAAAACGTCCGCTCGCTGTTCGCCGTGCGTCATCTGCTGGCCGATCTCGACTATCAGGAAGTGGTCAATTTCAGTTTTGTCGACAGCGCATGGGAAGCTGATTTTGCCGGCAACCTGGAGCCGATCAAGCTGCTCAATCCGATCGCCAGCCAGATGAACGTGATGCGCTCCTCGCTGATCGCCAGCCTGGTCGCCAACGTACGTTACAACATCAACCGCAAGGCCAATCGCGTGCGCGTGTTCGAGGTCGGCGCCGTATTCCATCGCGACACCCAGGTGCAGGACGGTCCGCTGCAAGTAGCGGGTTACCAGCAACCGAAACAAGTCGCCGGCCTGGCCTATGGCGCTGTGGCTGACGAGCAGTGGGGCTTGAGCTCGCGCAATGTCGATTTCTTTGACGTCAAGGCGGACCTGGAAGCCTTGTTTGCACCACGGACGCTGCGCTTCGTGCAGGCTGAACATCCGGCCTTGCATCCGGGCCGGTCGGCCCGGGTCGAGCTCGATGGCCAGGATATCGGCATCATCGGCGAATTGCATCCACGCTTGCAGCAAAAGTATGATCTGCCACTGGCCCCGGTGGTATTTGACGTTGCTGCGTTAGCATTGCAAGAGCGTAAGGTGCCGACGTATGTCGAGATTTCCAAATTTCCAGCGGTCACGCGCGACCTGGCATTGGTGGTTAAGCAAGCGGTTCGGGCGCAAGAATTGTTCGATGTTTTTGCTGAAGAAAAGCGAAATAACAGCGCCTGTGCAATCATCCAAGCCATTGTTTTATTTGATGAATATCAAGGGAAAGGCTTGGAAAATGACGAAAAAAGCCTTGCTTTCCGATTCACCTTGCAAGATACTCAAAACACACTCCAGGACGACAAAGTTGATGTTGCGATGAGCGCGATAATCGCCGCCGCGACGGGCAAGCTTGTCGCCAAAATGCGTGCATGATTATCTTGAGCAATCAAGATAATAAGCAAAATAGTATTCAAAACAGTAAATTAGGCACCACTGCCATAACAGTCAAAATAAGACTCAGAACCGGTAAGGAACGGGCAACCCTCTCGTCATGAACAACGTGAATTCAAGTGAATTTCAGTCTGTACTGGATGCCGATCTGGAGCGCGCCGTACTCGAGTCGCAGGTGCGCTCCCAAGCGGAAAAAAATCTTCCGACGCTGACCAAGGCCGAGTTGGCCGAACTGTTGTTCGAGCAAGTCGGCCTCAATAAGCGTGAAGCCAAGGATATGGTCGAAACTTTCTTTGACGAAATCCGCAATGCGCTAGAGCGCGGCGAAGCGGTCAAGCTGTCGGGCTTCGGCAACTTCCAGTTGCGCGACAAGCCGCAGCGGCCTGGTCGCAATCCCAAGACCGGTGAAGAAATTCCGATTACTGCGCGGCGCGTGGTGACTTTTCATGCCAGCCAAAAACTCAAGGAAATGGTTGAAGTGTCAAGTCATCAGCCGTTTGCCATCGTCGTCTGAACGTGTAAGCCATGAATGAACGCGTTAACAAGCCTGCGCTAATCGTATTGCCGCCGATTCCGGCGAAACGCTATTTCACCATCGGTGAAGTCAGCGAGTTGTGTGGGGTCAAGCCGCATGTACTGCGCTACTGGGAGCAGGAATTTACCCAGCTCAAGCCTGTCAAGCGGCGCGGCAACCGGCGCTATTATCAGCATCATGAAGTGCTGCTGATTCGGCGTATACGTGAGTTGCTGTATGAGCAAGGCTTCACCATCAGCGGTGCGCGCAACAAGCTCGACGGCCATATGGGCGAAGAGCGGCAGGAAGTGTTGCCGGAAGAGGCCGAAGTGTCAGTGTCGATGGATGCAGCCCAGATTGATGCGGTGCGTGTCGAATTGCTCGATATTCTCGAATTACTGCGACCGACGGCGCGTGCCTGATGGCCTGTATGAACAAGAAAGCTGCCGCTGGCAGCTTTTTTCTTATCCGAGACAAGCACGTAGCAACGCGCACTTCGGTTGGTGCTTGAGGCATACTGAGCGCTCACAGTACGTTTCGTACGCCTATTTCCCTTTTCCGGAATCACATAAATTATTGAGGCTATAGTGATCAAAGCCATTAAAGCTGCCTTGTCCAGATTGAAACACGATGTCGTTGATTCGCAACGGCTGTATGCTCAATGGGAGCAGATCCAGCTGAAAAAGCTGCTGCGATATCTGGATGTCGATGCTGTCTTCGATATCGGCGCGAACCAGGGGCAATATGCCGAGATGCTGCGTCGCGGCGGGTATCAAGGTCATATCTTTTCGTTCGAGCCGAATCCGCGTGACGCCGCAGTCCTGCGCCAGCGTTCCGCGCGCGACGATAAATGGATCATCAGCGAACTGGCGATTTCGAATCAGGATGGCGTCGCCCAATTCAACGTCATGCAATCGAGCCAGTTCAGTTCGCTGAGCACTCCCAGCCATGAAGATGTGAATTTGTTTGTCAAATTGAATGCGGTCAGCGAAACGATCGAAGTCAAGACCGAACGCCTGGAGAAAACCTTGCGCCGGCTGCAGTCAGAATATGGTTTTGTCCGGCCCTTCCTGAAAATGGATACCCAGGGTTACGACGTCAACATCTTCAAAGGCTCGGCCAATATCGTGCAGGAATTTGTCGGTCTGCAGAGCGAACTGGCGATTGCCAAACTGTATGCGGATTCGGTGGATTTCCGCGAGGCCCTTACCGTATACGAAAGCCACGGCTTCACGTTGAGTGCCCTGGTGCCGAACAATGCCGGGCATTTCCCGCGCCTGGTAGAAGTCGATTGCATCATGATCCGCTCGGATCTGGTACCAGCGAAATAAGCCAGGCCCTGCTGCACAGAGGAGCAGTTTGCCGCTTGCCGTTGCGCACGGCAGACCGACGGGCTGCACATGGATGGCAGCCGGTCTTCAGACTTCACGGTAGTTGAGATCGCCCGCTCCTGGTGCAGACGGACAGGGCTTATTTCTTGCCCAGCAGGGTATTTTTCAGACGCGTCATTTGCCATTGCCGCAAGTAACGCCGGAATTCCATATTGTCATAACTGGGCTGACGGCGTACCCAACACCAGAAGAACCCGAAGATCATCAACAGGCCGCCAATGAACACAGGTTTTTCGCGCATGCGGTTGATGCCGGCGGCAATCGCATACAGCGGATGGTAACCCATGTACCACATGGCCCGGCCCCAGCGCAGGCGGCCTTCATAGATATGCTTGTCGGACGAGCCCATAATCCGGTGATGCCATAGCCAGGCTTGCGGATCGTAAAAGCTGAAGGTTTTCCAGCCCTTCATCCAGGCGCTATGGACGTCAATACCATCCCACGACAGGTGCTGCACGAAACCGCCGATGTCTTCAAATGCTTTGCGCTTGTAGAGCTTGAACTGGCCGGCGACCTGTTCGTCGATATGGGTTTCTTCGATATAGCGGCCATCTTCGTCGCGATACACTTTGCCGGATACGGCGGCCAGTTTGGGGTCGATCTGCAGGCGCTGAAACATGCGCTCCAGGTAGAGCGGGCCGAAGGACATATCGCCATCGAGTTTGGCGATGTATTGGTATTCGCTGTGCTGGATGTGTTCCTTGCCGAAATTGAAGGCGGCGATCACACCACCGCCCAGTTTGCGGAACCCGCGGTCCTGGCGCGGCAGCAGGCGGATGAACGGGTATTTCGCGGCATATTCGCGCACGATGTCGGGGGTGGCGTCCACCGAGCCGTCATCCACCACAATCCACTCGATTGGGCGATAAGTCTGTGCCACCACCGAATCCAAGGTGCGGCGCAAGTACTTGGCTTCGTCGCGCACCGGAGAAATGATCACTAAAGGAACAATGTGAGGATTGACCGCAGGTGCTGCGGCTACCGGTTGCAGGGGCAGTTGTTCGGTATCGGGCATGGCTGTCCTAGGAAGTTGGTTTGTTGCAATTTTGACAGGCATAAATGCACTTGGCGTGTGCCGCAGTGTTGTTTATCCTGTGTCATCAGCATGCAAAAAGCAAAAAATTATCTGGCAATGATCATCAAAAATTGGGGTACTAGTAGAAAATTGTTAAAATAATATCAAATTGGCTTCGGTCAAGCTAATGCATTGAGGTAAGTTTGCTTGCATTCGGGTGAGGAAGAAATGAAAACAGGGGATTTTCCGATTTGTCGGATGTTTGGTATCGATATATGTGTTGCCAGTTTTGATCAGGCCGCACAACGTCTGATGCAACTGGCCGCCAGCCCTGCCGGGAAGCCGGCGATCGTCGTCACGCCGAATGTGGATCATGTGGTGCGGCTGGATGCAGATCCGCAGTTCCGCCAGTTGTATGTGCAGGCCGATTTCATTTTTGCCGACGGCATGCCTTTGGTGTGGGCCAGCCGTCTTACCGGGCAGCCCTTGCCTGAGCGGGTTACGGGGGCGGATTTGTTTGTCGCGCTGGCACGGGCTTGTGCCGCGCAACAGGTGCCGGTTTATGTGATCGGCGGCATGCCGGGGCAGGAGCAGGCGTTGCATGCGGCGTTTGCGCGTATCTATCCGGGCTTGCAAGTGGAGCTGTTTTGTCCGTCGATGCAGTTCGATCCGCTCGGTGCGGAAGGATTGGAGGCTTTGCAGCGGGTCAATCAGGCCCGACCGGGAGTGGTATTCGTCTGTCTGGGCATGCCCAAGCAGGAGCGTTGGGCAATCGGACTGCGCGATCAATTGCAGGCCGGGGTGGTAATGTGTGTGGGCGCGGCAATGGAGTTTGCGCTTGGTTTCAAGGTACGCGCGCCGCGCTGGATGCAGAAGTGCGGCCTGGAATGGACCTGGCGGCTGGCGTCCGAACCGCGCCGCCTGTGGCGCCGGTATATCGTGCAGGGCGCGCGCTTCGCTGGTCTGCTGCGGCGGAAGTGGTAGCTGCAATGCAGCGTAGGCAACAAGCAAAAAGCGAAGAAGGAGTGGGCATTGAGTTTTTATTCGGATAAGCGCAATCACCATGCGACTTTACTGGGGCTCGTAGTGGGCGTGGCCTACGCCTTTACCATCGTACTCACGCTGGAAGTCTGTGTCGCTTTCTACCAGTGGGCGAATTTCTCCACCTTCAACTTTGTCGCCGCAGTAGCCGGTGTCACCGGCTTTATCGTGTTCAGTGACCTGCGCCGCTATGCGGTCGAGAACACTTCCATGATGGTGCATCATTTCGGCACGATAGTACGGCTGTGGGTCGGCACCTTCTTCGTGGTGGTGCTGGCGCTGTACCTGACCAAAAGCACTGCCGATTTTTCGCGGGTGGTGATGACTGCCTGGCTGATCATCACGCCGTTCACGCTGACTGCTACCTCTTTGCTGTGCCGCTGGTGGGCACTGCGTCTGTACACCGCCAAGGGGCAACGGCGCACCGCCGTGTTTGTCGGTTTCAGTGAAGATGCACAGCGTCTGTCGGAATCGTTCAAGACCTCCAAAATGCTGGGCATCAGTCCGCTCGGCTTCTTTGACAATCGCCAGGGCATCCAGCGGGTAGGTGCTGAACTGCCGCGTCTGGGTGGTCTGATGGATGCCATCAGGTGGATCGAGGAAAACCCGGTGGATGTGGTGTTCGTGGCGCTGGTGCATGCGCGTTCCAGCGATATCGCCCCGGTCGTGGATGCCTTGCATGATTCGGTGGCATCGGTGTATTTCGTGCCGGATTCCAAGATGTTCGGGCTGGGTCATATGCAATATGCAGAAATGGCCGGCACGCCGGTGCTGGTGGCGTATGAAACGCCGTTTATCGGTGTCGCGCGCCTGCTGAAGCGCTTTGTCGATGTGGTGCTGTCGTTGATCATCCTGATCTTGCTGAGTCCGTTGCTGGCGTTCATCGCGCTGGGCGTGAAACTGTCGTCACCGGGACCGGTGGTGTTTCGTCAGTTCCGTTATGGCGTCGGTGGACAAGAGATCGTGGTGTCCAAATTCCGTTCGATGCGCAACGACCCCTTGCCCAGGGATGAAGAGGTCAGGCAGGCCACTGTTGGCGATGTTCGTGTAACACCGTTAGGTCGTTTCCTGCGCAAGACCTCGCTGGACGAGTTGCCGCAGTTCTTCAACGTGCTCGAAGGTTCGATGAGCATCGTCGGTCCGCGTCCGCACGCGGTCCAGCACAATGAGCTGTATCGCAAGCAGGTCAAGGGCTACATGCTGCGCCACAAGGTCAAGCCGGGCATCACCGGTTGGGCGCAGGTCAACGGCCTGCGCGGCGAAACCGATACGCTCGACAAGATGCAGCGCCGTATTGAGTACGATCTCTACTACATCCGCAACTGGTCGCTGGCATTGGATTTCAAGATCATCCTGCGCACCGTGCTGGTGGTGGTCAAAGACCGCAATGCTTATTGAATCTGCCGAAGTTGCCGCGCCGCATATCGCTTATGCCGCATGAAGTCGTCCGACACCTGCTGAGCGCACTGGCGCCGGATATCGCCGGCCGCTTTGCCGTGGGGATGGCGATGCGTATTCATCCCTCCTTCGAACACAGCGAGATGCGCTGGCGCGCGGCGCAGGCCTCATGCGCGGCATACGGTTTCCAGGCCTACGACTGGCTGGCGACCTGGCAGCGCGAACTGGGGGCGCGGCAGGGCTGGGAAGTCTGCATTGTCGAGCTGACGGATGCGGATGATCGCACGCTGATGCTGCTGCCGCTCGGCCTTCAGCGCAAGCAGGGGATACGCATCGCCGGTTTCCTCGGCGGCGAGATCACCGACTATCATGCGCCGCTGCTGCATCCCGACTTCGACGCTTCATCCTTTGCGCTGCTGTGGCCGGTCATCATCCGCCTGTTGGGCGGCGTCGATGTCTTCCGCGCGCGGCGCATGCCGCAACATGTCGAAGGCGTCGCCAATCCGCTGATTGCATTGACGGGCATGCGCCGCACCGAGCAGGCGCATGCGGCGACGCTGACGCCGACCTATGCCGAATTCCAGAAAGCGCGCAGCGCCAAAATGTTTGCCGACACGCGCCGGCAATTGCGGCGTCTCAATGAATTCGGCACGGTGAAATTGCTGATCGATGCGCCTGCGGATCAGCGTGCGGCGGTGATCTCGGGCATGGCGCAGCAGAAGGCGCGGCGCTGGCATGAGACCGGCAGCCGCGATCTGTTCGCCGAGCCGGGCTATCTGGACTTCTATCAACATCTTGCGGCGCAAGGCCTGTCAGGCGGCGAGATTGTCGTATCGGCCTTGTATGTCGACGACAATCTGGTTGCAACGCATTGGGGCATGCGCTACGGCAGCCGCTTTTACTGGCTCATGCCGGGTTATCAGGACGGCGAGTGGGCGCGCTATTCGGTGGGACGGATCTTGCTCGATGCCGTGGTACAGCATTGCATCGCAGAAGGATTGGCGGTGTTCGACCTGACCGTGGGCGACGAGGGCTACAAGATGCAATGGGCCGATCACATGCTGCCGCTGTATGCCGGCCAGCAGGGCCATAGCCTGCGCGGAAAAATTGTAGTGGCGTGCAGCGAGGCCTGGCAGCAACTGCGTGCGCGGGCGCGCAACAATGAGCGTCTGCGCAGCCTGGTCAGGCGTCTGCGCGGGCAGCGTTCTTCTCGAAGTAATCAATAGCCGCATTCACCGGCAACACCTTGCAGCCCGCGGCCAGCGCGGCAGCGACGGCATGTTCCAGCCGCTCAGGAGTATAGCCGAAACGGCTCGGCGGACTTTCCACGTCATGCGTGTTGACGATCAGCCAGCCTTTGCTGCGCGCGGTGCGTTCCAGCAGCGTTTCATAATTTTCCGTATCCACCGGCAGGTCGTACAGGCGATGCGTCTTGAGCGCGTTCAGGTCCGCGACCTGTTCATGCGTGCCGCCGCCGGTGACGCGGCTGGAACGGAAGCGCCTGCTGCAGATGCGTTTGGCGTTGTAGGCGTAGGCGCCGAACGGATAGGCGAAATTCAGCGCCGCAATATCCACGCCCAATTCGGCGAGGAAAGCGGCGTTGCGGTCCAGTTCTTTTTCCAGCGCATCGACGCTCAGGTTGTCGCAGCGGATGTGCGAAAAACTGTGGCAGCCCAGTTCGTGGCCGTTGGCCAGCAGGGTCTGCAGATGTTCGCGGGTATGGCAGGGTTTGCCTTCTTCCATGCCGCCGGTCAGGCCGCCGGCCACGTAGAAGGTGCCGTGCGCGCCGTGGTGCTCCAGCGCGTGTGCACCTGCTTCGCATGCCGATGCCGGCGCGTCGTCGAAGGTGAAGCTGACCACGCCGGTCTCTGCCTGCAATGGCAAGAGGTTGCGAAAGGCATGCTGCGATAGTCGGCGACTGATGCGCAGGGCAAGTTTGGCGGCGGTATCGGGCATGAGTGTTTTCCGGCAGCGTTGGCGATGATGTCAACTCGTCAATCAGTTGTCGACCACGTGCGCGCCGAAACGGCGGCGCCAGCGCAGGAACGGCTTCTCCACAAAATTGTAGGACGACACGGCAAGTACAAATGATAGCAGCACCGCAGTCAATGCGAAGGCCGGGAAGGCGTGCCAGCCGATGCGCTGCGGCCCGAGGCTGCCGGGCCCCCACCAGATCTCCGCCAGCACGATGGCGATGGGGTGATACAGGTAGAGCGAATACGACCAGCCGCCGATGCGGCGCATGGGTTTGGTTTCCAGCACCCTGGTCAACGGCGTCGCCGAAGCAGTGAAGCAAATTGCGGTTATCAGCGGCATCAGCGCCAACCCTTGCAGCGAGTAACAAAGCGTGTCGTCAAAGCCGGGATGACGCACCACGAAGCTGGCCTGCAGCAACAACAGGCACACCGCCTGCACCACGTGGCTGGCCGAAAAGCGTCGCCAGTGCTTTTGCGTATCGTTGGCCAGGATCAGCGCCAGCCAGGCGCCGTACAGGATCGAATCGATGCGCGTGTCGGTCGCCATGTAGATGTAATCGCTGGTGCCGCCGCCGCTGTTGCCATAATGATGCACGATCACGCGCCACGCCAGCACCAGCACGACGCTGCCCGCCAGCACCCAGGAAAAGCGGCGCAGGTCGGCGGTTCCCGCCAGCAGAGCGACGCAGACAAAAGGGAAGACCAGATAGTATTGCTCCTCCACCGCCAGCGACCACAGAATGCTGAAAGGATCGAAGCCGTCGCGGCCCTGGCCGAAGTGAACGTAGATGCCGTAGTAGTTGGCATAGTAGAACAAAGCTGAAAATACCTTGCCCCAGCCCATGATGCCGCCCGCTGCGCTGAACGTCAGTGCGGCCAGCGCCACCGCCACCAGCAAGGCAGGATACAGCCGGAACAAGCGCCGTACATAAAACCGTCCCACTGCAATGCGGCCGTTTTGTGCATGCTCAGCCAGCAGCAGTCGGGTAATCAGCAAGCCGCTGATGAAGAAAAACACCGTTACGCCGAAGCCGCCGGGGATCGCCGTGCTGAAGCCCAGATGGGCCACCAGCACCAGCAGGACCGCGCAGGCGCGCAAACCGTCCAGGCCGGGGATGTAATCGAATGAAGGTCGGGCGCTTGCCGTTGTGCTCATACTGGTGCCGACGGTCATCGCAGATCCTCAATTTGTTGACGCGCGCGGTTGTAGCCTTGCTGGTTGTCGAAGTTGAACGGCCCGGTGATGTTGTCGAAGGTGTAATTCAGACTGACTTGTACCGTGCTGCGCCGGTAGTCGATATTGCCTCCCGATTTGGAGGTGGTCTGTTCGCGTATGGCGTCTACACGCAGCGCCAGGCGGCGCGTGATGTCGTAATCGTAGCGAAAGCCCAGGCGCAACACCTGATCGTCGCCGCTGGTCGGCGTGCTGATCTGGGCGGTGGCGAAGTTCTGCGACTTTTGCGACTCCAGCGAGGCCAGCAGCGACACGCGCGTCTTCGGCGTGGCCTGCCATACCGCACGCCCTTGCACGCCCCGGGTAATCACGTAGAGACGGCTGTCGGCTTCCTCGTTGGCTTGCGGACGATCCCAGATGCGGCCGTAGAAGGTGGTCTTGGTCGAGTAATGCCAGTCGACTCCAAGCTCGCCCGACACCAGCCGGCTATCGCGATTGGGCAACGTGTTGAAATGGCGCGCGATCGAGCCGAGATGGGCGACGAACACCGTGTTCTCGGTATAGCGCCAGGCCGCGTCGGTGAAGAATTCGGTATCGGTATAGCCCGAATCGAAGTCGGCGACGTCCTGGGCCGTACGATTGGGAAAACCGACCCGGTTGCGGCGTACGCCCGCCGACAGCGTCGACTTGGTGCCGGCGGTGTAGCGGATCGCCGCCTGGATGGCGTTGCTGTTCATGTTGTACATCTCAACCCGGCCCGGCACCGTGTAGCTCAGCGTTTGCTGAGTCCAGGTGAGCGGCACGTCAAAGCGGTTGGTGACGCGATAGGCGACTTCGACCTCGTCTTCGCGGATATGCGGAAATTCCGGCTCGACGTTGGAGATGCCGCGTGGCGGCGTCGTTGTGCTCGGCGTGATTTCACCGCCGAAATAGTTGTACAGGCGGTCGTCGGTGCGATGGCGGATACGGCCGCGCAGCAGGTCGCTGAATTCCCAGGTGTACATGCCTTGAAATTGTTTTTTGGTCTGGTTCAGGCTATAGGGGCCGTTGCCGTTGAGGTCGGTGTAGTTGCCGAATGTGCTGCCGTAGTGCATCTGCGACACCGATGCGGTCAGCTGCAGGTTGCTGCGCTCGGTCGGCAGCGGCAGGAACAGCGCGCCGCGGACGTCCGTCGACCAGGCCGAGTCGGAGGTCTTGAGCTTGTTGTCGCTGTCGCCCGGGAACATGAAGGGGTTGTCGATGCGATACCAGCTCACGCCGCTCTGCAGCGCGTATTCGGCCGTGGCGCGCGCCGACGCGGATATCAGCGACATGCCGAGCGCTGCCGATGCCAGCATGCAAAGCCGCGCCGGCAAAAAGAAAGGGCCTAGCGATTGCTTGCGTTTATTCATCGGCGATTACCTCGTACCAGGGACTGGCCTGGGCAATATCGGCCTGGATATGGATGATTGCCATGCCGTTGTTGAGGCTGGCGCGGCTGCCGTCGAGCGCGGTCATGCGCTTGCCGCTGCCGTCGAGGGGATAGACGCTGATGCGTTTGGCCTGGGTGCGCAAGCTGATGCGCGCTTCATTGCGTTCCATCCAGACCGGCCCTTCGACGTCGCGCGGACCGGAGGGTTTGTTGTTCATGCCGGCGTCCTGCTCCAGCGTCCACCATCTGGCGTCGCTCTTGTAGCGGATCAATTCCTTCGGGCGCGGCGGCATCGAGCCGGGCTGATTGCCGGTGACGGCACTCGATGCGGAGATCAGTATCTGCCGCGACGAGACGAGCGGGCGGTTATCCAGCGCGGTCAGCAGCACGCCGGTAAAACCGCGGCTCTTGCCGAGCAGCTCGATGGCGGCATTGTCGTCGCCCACGCGGCGTTTCATCAGGAAACCGAAGAAGCCGCGCGCCTGCGGCGTGCGCAACTGGATGGTGCGTTGTTGCGCTTCGAATTCGAATTCGCCATTGGCCGCGCGCAGCGGCGTTGTTGCCGGCGGCGTTTGCTTGTCCAGCTTGCCGGCGCCGGTCAGATCCATGCCCAGTCGCGCTTGCGTGGCCAGTTCCGGCGTGACGCCGTAGCGCACCGACAGATGCGTTTCGAATGCGCTCTGCTCGCGCACGGCGGCGACTGCCGCGCGTGTTTCGGCGCCGAAAGGAATCGCCGTTTGCTTCGGCAGCGTGCCGACCAGTCCGTTGCGAAAGAGCATGGCGCTTTGCCCGGTGGCGGCGTATTTGCTCCAGTCGCCGCTGAGCGTGAAGGCGGACGGCGTGGCGGCCCAGTTGTCGCCGTCGATGTAGTCGAAAAAGAATAGTCCATCCCAATCCTGCGCCGCGCCGATGGCGGCCATCAGCGGCTGGATTTCGCTGCCTTGCTTGTTGGGGAAGGGCTGGTTGTATTCGCTGACGACGAAGGGCTTGCGGATGTCGCGGCGCAAGGACAGCGCCAGCAGGCGGTTCAGTTCGCCGTCGCTGGCGGCGCTGTTGCGGATGCGCCAGTCGTTGCGGTCCCAGGCCGGGCCGGGGAAGTCGGGATGGTCGATGTAGAAGTGCTCATCGAGGTAATCCATCTGCGCCTGCGAATCGAAGTTGAGCACGCCGCCGTAGCCCATCTGGGTGCCGGTCACCGGCACCAGCGCGTCGGTCTCGCTTTGCACGACTTGGCGCAGGCGATTGAAGTAGGCGCGGTCGGTGTCCGCCAGGAACAGCAGGAAGTCGCGCACGCGCAAGGCTTCGCCGGACGTATTGGGCGTGCCGGGATCGGCCGGGCCCAGCACCTTTTCGGTCAGCGATTTGAACTTGCCGTCGAGACGGTCGCGCCATTGACCGATTTGCGAGGCGTCGGTAGGGGTCAGCAGCGGCACCACGGAACTGGAGGAGACGCAGGTATTCCACGTCGCGCAGGCTTTGGCCGTAGAGCCGTAGCGCCTGACCAGCCATTCCTGCCATTGCTTGCGCAGTTCGGCCTCGTAGGCGCGGGGCACGGCTTCGGTCCACTCGCGGCGTTGCCAGGCAGCCAGCAGCGACGATTCATTGTTGATCTCCACCATCGCCAGCGCCGGGTTGTTGCGCAAGCCGAGCGCGCGGATCAGCTGGCGTGCATAGTCTTCCTGCAGCGCCACCATGCGCGGATAGTAGACGTGTATCGGCGCGCCCAGCGGCGTGGCTTCTGTCTTGCCGTCCAATGGCGGCAACTGGTCGACGGCGGGGCGGAAGCGATAGCCCACGTGCAGGTTGAGGTCGACGTAGATGCCTTGCAGTTTCAGCGCATTGATGAGGTTGCGCAGGCGGCTGACCGCCACCGGATTGAAAGTCGGATACGGACCGGGCGTGAGCAGGCCGCGCGGCGGATTGTCCTGGGTGCCGGGGCTGGTATCCATGTGATGCAGGCGCACGGCGTTGATGCCAAGCTTGCGCAGGCGTTGCGCCAGCCGCACGGCATCGGCGTCGGATGGAAAATTGGCGGCAAAGCTCAGGTTGATGCCGTACAGGCGCACGCGCGCATCGTCGGCCGTATTCGGTCGATGGTCGGGACCGACGCGGTAAAAGTGGCCGTTGCGTACGAAGATGCGCGAGCCGGCGTCGAGCGGCTGGTTCATGGCGGAGCGGTCGGGGGCGCCGCCCAGCTTGTCTTCATCGATGGCGAAATTGAAATACGCGATACCGTTGTCGCCGATGGTGAAGGCCGTCGGTGCAGTCTGCGCAGTTGCGGGCAGGGAAAGCGCGGATAGCGTCAGGCAGGCGGCAGCCTGCATCAGTGTGCGCAGGTGCAGGATGTTGCACATGAGTTTGCTCATGATGCGGCTCCAGGCAAGGTATTTTCGGATTGCTTTGCGAGTTCAGCCTGTTCCATGCGATGCAAGGTCAGGCGCGCGGAAATCGCGGTCGACGAATAGATGAAGAAAATATTCTGGAACAGCACGCCGCGGAACACCTCGCTTTCCGACAGATTACTGATCAGGATCAGGATCAGCATGGCCCAGTGGATGGCGGCTTCTTCGCGGTCGATGCGCGTGAGCTTGATCAGGTTGCGGATGTGGAAGACGAACACGCCGGCCATGATGACCAGCCCGATGATGCCGAGCTCGTTGAGGATGTCGAGGTAGCCGTTGTGCGCCTGCAGCGGAATCCAGTGCAGGGCGCTGATGATCGTCTGCGACGGACTGCCTTCGCCGAGCCAGAAGGCGCCGTAACCGATGCCGAACACGGGATGGCGATCCACTTCCAGCAGCACCAGTCGCCAGATGTCGGTGCGGCCGGTGAGGTCGGTGCTCTTGTTGAACAGCGCAGTGAAGGGAGAGAACAGCTCGCTCCATTCAGGCAGGCGACCGTTGATTACGTAAAAAATATGGAAACCGAGCAGGATGACGACGGCCACGCTGATCGTCAGTTTGCGGCCGTCGAATTCACCGGTCAGGTAGCGTCGCCGTACCAGCAGGTAGATCCCGGTGCCCAGCGCGGCTACCAGGATGGCCGTGCTGCTCTTGGCCATCACCAGTATGAACAGGCTGAACAGGATGCCGAAATAACAGATCGAACGCGGAAACGTGGTGCCCAGGCTTTCCTTGATCCACAACACTACGCACAGGCCGGAGATGGCGCCCAGCGCATTTTTTTGCATCAGGATGCCGCGCCAGGCGCCGCCCAATTCGTAATCGACGCCGATGCGCGGCAGCACCAGCGCCACTACAAACGAACACGCCATCAGCGTCATCAGCGTGCCCAGCATGGTGCGGATCAGTTGCTGCTTGCCGCCGATCGGCGGCGAGATCGCGATGCCGACCAGCGTCAGGCCGATCAGCTGGATGCTACGTTTGAGCGTGACGACCGGGTAGGGCGACCAGAGGATGGTGATCAGGCAGTACAGAATGATGGCGATCAACGGCGGATTCAGGTGCTGCACATGGCGCAGGCTCCAGCCGCGATTGCGCCAGGCCAGCCAGGCGCCGATCAGGAACACCGAGCCGAATTCCATTTGAAAGATGAGCGAGCCTTCCACATAGCTGCCTTGCGCAGCGGTGTTGCCCCAGTTGAAACCGGGCGGCAGCAGCGAGAACGTGATGCTCATGACGATCAGCAGGCGCACGACAAGCGGATCGATGTTGTCGAAGATGTTGGCCGGGCGCGATGCGCCCAATTGGTCAGTTGCCGTATTCATGATAGCGATGGCCCGCAAGGGCGCTTAATTTGCCGCACTGCGCCAGCGTGGTGCGCAGCCAGCGAATGGACATGATGCGGGAAAAGGGCAGCGTCGCCAGCGCGACGCCGGCGGCAATCAGCAACTGCAGCAGCGCGCGCACGCCCAGCTGGGCCGCGCGCAGGAAGCGCTGCATGCCGTGCAGGCGGGCGATTTCCGACAAGACGTAAGTTTGCCCGAGGCGGTAAGAGCGGCGCAGCAGCCAGTTCAGGGTGGCGCGCTGGGCCGGGACTTCTTCGCTCACGGTGGCTTCGTCGCACCAGACGAATCTGGCGCCGTGCGCCAGCATGTCGCGAAACAGCATGGTGTCTTCCGCGCCGGTGCGGCCGAAGGCGGCGTCGAAAGGCCCGCCTTCGGGAGCAGAGACGGCCATCAGTTTGCCGCGCCGGATCAATACGTTGCCGGTACGGGCGTCCTTGGTGGTGATGACGGTGCCGGTGGCGAAGCGGCGGCGATTGAAGAAGTCGCCGCTGCGTATCCAGGCCGGCGTGTCGTCGCGATAGCGCGGCAGCACGGGCGCAAACACCGCGTCGGCGTCGTAGCGGCGCTGGGCGGCGACCAGGTGGCGGATCCAGTCGGGGTCGGGCGCTTCGTCATCGTCGATGAACAGTACCCATTCTCCCTGTGCGGTATGCACCGCGGCGTTGCGCGCCTTGGCGATATTGGGCGTATTTTCATGCACGGCGTGCAGCGGCATGGGGAAATGGGTCTGCCAGTCGCGCAGGACAGGCGCGGCCGAACCGGCAGGGTCGTTGTCCACTACCACCACTTCGATGTGCAAGGCGTCGCAGGATTGTTCCGTCAGCGCGGCCAGCAAGCGATCCAGCAGTTCGGGACGGCGGAAGGTGCAGATGCAGATGCTGATGTCGATGGGCGCGCTCATCTCTGTCTGCGCCTCAGCATGGGCAGGAAGACGACCCAGATCAGCAGCAGGTCGAACACTTCCACGATGATCAGCGCCAGGATTGCGCCCCATGTGCCGTACAGCGGGATGAACACTGCTGCCGAAATCAGCATGATGACCAGACAGGCGACGCCGCTCAGCAGCAGCAGCTTGTACTGATCATTGCTGGTCAGCCAGGACGAGCCGATCCAGCGTGCCGCATTGATGGCGAAGTAACCGCCCCAGGCCAGCACCATCGGTTCCAGCCCGTGGTATTTGGCGCCCAGCACATGCGCCTGCAGCCACGGCAAGGCCAGCCACAGGGCGATGACGTAGGCGATGGTGACGATTTCGATGCCGGCGATCGAGGCCCAGGCCAGGCGGTCGAGATGCTTCCAGTCGCGTGCCGCGAACAGGCGACTGACCATTGGCCGCGCCACGCGCGACCAGGCCAGCACCGACAACGAGATCGGCATGAGCAGCAGGCGCGAGGCGTTCAGGTCGGCGGATGCGGCAACGCCGAGCACGGCCGCCACCAGATACAGGTAGCTGTAATTGGTGGCCCAGGCCACCAGCGCGCCCGGCAAGGCCCAGCGGCCGCGTTGCATGACTTCGCCGACGACGGCGCGGTATTCCGTTTTATCGCGGGCCTGCATCGAAGTTGGCGATGCCAGTCCGTGGTCGGTGCTGCGCCACATGCCGGCGATGTTGGCCAGTCCCAGCACCAGCAATATCGCCGGCACGGTCAGGTAACCGGCCAGCAGCAGGATGCCGACGCCCACCATCACGCCGAGCGCATAGGCTGCATCGGTGTGCAGCACGCGGCGAGGACGGGCTTCGATGAAGCTGATGCTGCGGTGGTATTCGCGCTGGGCGTTGGCCAGGATATAGATGGCGAAGGCAATGCCCAGCCAGACCGGATGCGCGTCGATCTTCGCGAGGGTCGCGATCACGCCGCTGCCGATGCCGAACAATACTGCCAGGACTATGCTGAGCTGCCACTGGAAACGCAGCAACAGCGTGGTCAGGCGCGCGCGTTCGGCGATCGTCTTGCCGGGTGCAATGGTGGTCAGCGGGCCGGTGATCAGCGCTTCGATGACGGTGGAGGCAAAGATGCCGGCGACGTATATCTGCGAATAGACGCCGTAGGACTCCTTGGTCGCCAGACGGATCAGCACCAGCCCCAGTGCAAAGTTCAGGCCGCTCAGCAAGGCCTGGTCGAGCAGCGACGCCAGCGAGTGCGTCAGCAGCTTCCTGCTGCTGACGCCGCCTACCTGTTGAGTGGGCTGCTCAGCCATTTGCGCAGACGGTGCCATAGTTTTTTGCCCTTGCCTTCGAGCTGGTCGAAGGCGTCTTCTTCGGCGAACTGGTTGTAGACCGTGCCGATGATTTGTGCGCCTGCGGTTTTCATTTGCGCTTGTGTCTGACGCAGGTCGTCCAGGCGGGAGTGATGCTGCCGCACCACCAGCAGGCACATGCCGACTTGCTGCGAAATGGTCTGCGCGTCGGAAGAGGTTTGCGCAGCCGGCGTATCGACGATGAAGACGTCGAAGTCATTGGCCAGTTGCCGCATCAGGTTGCTCAGCGCCGGCTGCAGCAGGATTTCCAGCGGATTCGGCGGTTGGGGGCCGGCGTTGAGGACATGCAGATGCGGGAAACCTTCGGTCAGGCCGCCGGCGGAAATCTCGGTGCGGCCGGCCAGCATGGTCGACAGGCCGGTTTTGTTTCCCAGTCCGAACAGGAGATGCTGCTTGGGCGAACGCATGTCGGCGTCGATCAGCAGGGTGCGTTTGCCCATCTGCGAGAACGCCAGGGCCAGGCTGGCGGCGAGATAGGATTTGCCTTCGCCTTCGGCGGTGCTGACGATGGCCAGCGAGATTTTTTCCTGGTCGCTCAGGCGTATCGACAACTCGGCGCGGATCTGGCGGATCGCTTCGGCCTCCATGCCGAACGGCGCCAGCGCGATGTCCAGCGATTTGTCCAGGCCTTCGGTCGAGGTCAGGGCGGTGGCGTAGTTGAACTGTTTGGACAGCACCGCCTGCACATCCTGTTCGGTCAGCAGCCCGAGACGGACGGCGGCTTCGCCAAAGCGGATATGGGCGGAGTTTTGCAACTCGACAACGCGTGCGACCTGTTCTTCGGTCAGCAGGCCCGCTTCCACGAAGCGGGCGCCCATCTTGTCGGCGGTTCCCGTAGTGGTCGGTGCGGTCGATGTATTTTCTGTTGCCATGGTCATTGCAGTCTTAGCGGATACCGATGTTGCCGATGAGCGGGAGATGGATGCCGCGCACCAGATCGTCTTCGCAGCGCACCCTGCGTTGGCCGAGTTCGTACAGCAGGGCCAGGCAGAGGCCCAGCGCCAGGCCGACCACGATGCTGGCGGCGATGTTTTGCAGCAGCAGCGGCTTGGAATGCGTACTCGGCACTTCGGCCACGCGCAGGACGGTCAGGTCGAAGGTGTTGATGTTGCTGGCCATGAGGATTTCATCGTACTTCGCCAGCGCGGTGTTGTAGACGCGCTCGACGCTGTCGAGCTGGCGCTGGTAAGAGGTGATGGTGTCGCGATGCTGTTTCTGCTCAAGCAGCTTGGCGCGCTGGGTGTCGACTTCCTTTTGCAGCGCCTGTTCCTGCATGGCCAGGCGGCGCGCGTCGATTTGCTGCGCATCCAGCGAACTGCGCGCTTCGCGGGAGATGCGCGCAGCGATGTCGTCGCGCTCGCTGATCAGCGCCATTGTCTTCGGATGGCGCGGGCCGAGTACCTCTTGTACGTCAGCCAGGCGCTTGTTGACGTCGCTGAGTTTGGACTTCAGATCGTTGATGTTGGGGCGCTGGGCGACTTCCGGCAATTCGTCGACGCGCATGCCGCTGCGCACCAGGCTGTCGGTGGCGTTCTTGCGGGCCAGTGCTTCCTGTTGCTGGTTCTGAACGGCGATCAGCGAAGTCATCAGGTCGCCCAGCTGGCGCGATTGCAGGTCGTTGCGTTCGTTGGGATCGAGGATGCCGACTTCCTGCTGGTACTTGGTCAGTTTCTCTTGAATCGAATCGGCTTCCTTGCGCAGATGTTCCAGCTGCGCGTTGTACTGCTCGCGGCGTGAACGCGCCGAAGCGGAGGATATCTGTTGGTTCAGGTCGATGTAGGCGCGCACGACGGCATTGGCCAGGTCGCGCGACTGCTCGGCGGTGTCCGCGGCATATTCGACTTCGATCACGCGGCTGGAGCGGCGCGTCACCACCATGGTATGGTCGTTGATGCGCTTGACCAACTGCGAGTGCGCGCGGGCTTCGCCGCTGCGTTCGACCGCTTCGTGATAGGCGGCGGTACGTTCCAGGTCGAGCGCATCGATGACTTTTTCCGCCACGGCCTGGCTCTTGATCATGTCGAGCTGGGTTTGCATGTAGCTCTCGTCCATCATCGGCGAGAACAGGCGTCCGTTGATGGGATCGTTGCCCTTGTAGTCGAGGTAGACGTCGGACGAGGCGGTATAGGTTTTCGGCAGCAACAGGGTCACGACGATCGTCGCCGCCACCGTGGCCAGCAGCGTCTTGAATATCGTGCTGCGCCGCGCCGAGATCATCGACGCCAGCTGTTTGGAAGATAAACCGGTTTCCGGAGCCTGCAGATTCACGTTATAACCTTGATGTTTGTTCAGAACAGACTTTCGTTGACATAGACAACGTCGCCGGGCAAGACCGGGTCCGTCAATTTTGCCTTGATTTCTTCTACGCCTTTGTCAGGTATTTCCCTATTGATATAAATACGGCGCTGCGAAGCGCGCTGCGTCATGCCGCCGCCGAGGGAGATGGCGCGCATCACGTTCATGTCCTGTTCCATGGGGTAGGAGCCGGGCCGGTTGACTTCGCCGTGGATGTAAAAGAGTTTCTTCTTGTTGACGTAGACGACGTCGCCGTTGTTGAGTTCGACATCCAGCGGACTGCGCGCGGTGGCTTTGGTTTCTCCCAGCAGGATGGGGATGCGCACGTCGCTTTCTGCCCCGCCGATGCCGCTATCGTCGGTCTTGCGACGCAGCAGCGTGACGGTCTGGTCGGCCTGGGTTGTCAAGCCGCCGGCGGTCGCCAGCAACTCCAGCACGCTTAGGTGGCCGGGAATCGGATAACGGCCCGGGCGGCTGACTTCGCCGAGCACGGACACCATCTGGCTGCGCAACTGGATCACTTCGACCGACACTTCGGGGTTGCGCAGATACTGGCCTTTGCGCAGCGCATCGGCGACGCGCGCCGAAATTTCACTGGTCGTCAGGCCGGTCACGTCGATGCCGCCGATCAGCGGCAAGGTCAGCACGCCCTTGTCGTTGACGCCGACTTCCGCCGACAGATCGGGCTGGCCGAAGACGGTCACGCGCAACACATCGCCTGAACCGACGCGCGTATTGGTGACTGCAGAGGAGGGAAGCGCCAGCGTGGACAGCGTGCCCGGCGGTGCGGACATCACTTCGCCGGTTTTGGTTGGATCCGTCGGTACCTGTGCAAATGCGGAGATACTCACCAGGAAGGCAATGACGGCAAGAAGAGACAAGACTGATCGACGCAAACTTAACTCCCGGGACTGATTGCATTACAAAACGATTTGCGACTGTGCCACTGTGCGATTTGCGTTGTGCAGGGTATTGCTGTGAGCGCAATAAACGTGAATCAGCGAGACAAAGTTTTGTAAATGTGACAACTAATTCGTGCATCTTAATCGAAAATGCATTTTTTTTGAAAAAATTCTAAAAACTCTGAAAATTTTTACAATTTTAGTCTCGTTATTGGCAAATGTTTCCTCTTGGGAAAATTTATCTGTTTTTATTATCTGCCAATGGATCAGATTTACGCATACTCGCTACGCATGTTAGTTCACCGAACTGCGACGGAGAACCGCGTAAGTGTCGGCTACGCAGCCAGTTAAGCATATAAATTGCACGATATCAATTCAATGTTGCGCGAACATTACGCCCATGCGTCCCTGCTGCGTGACTTTTCCTTTCTCTCTACGGCCAGGCAAAAGCGGGTGTGAAAAAACGGTTTGAGCGAATTCGTCTATCCTTGCCGGATTAATCGCCGCTCGCTACCGTCATGTCCGTTTCCGACCATCATTCAGTCCCTTCATCCAGCGCCTCGCTGCAGATCAGCGTTCTCGACCAGGCACCGGTATCGGAAGGCGTGTCCAGCGCCCAGGCGCTGAAAAATGCCATCGATCTGGCGATCCTCGCCGACCGGCTTGGATACTACCGCTACTGGGTAGCAGAACATCACGGCACCACGTCCCTGGCGTGCGCCAGTCCCGAAGTGCTCATCGGCTCGATTGCCGCGGTGACATCGCACCTGCGCCTGGGCAGCGGCGGCGTCATGCTGCCGCATTACAGCCCGTTAAAGGTAGCGGAGTCGTTCAGCATGCTGAGCGGGCTGTATCCGGGGCGCATTGATCTGGGGCTGGGGCGGGCGCCGGGCAGCGACTCGCTGACGGCGTCGGCGTTGCAGCGCGACCGGCGTCAGCGTCCGCAGGACGATTTTCCCGAACAGTTGAACGAGCTGCTGGGCTATCTTTGGGATGAGTTGCCGGAGGATCATCCGTTTGCGCGCTTGTCGGCCTTGCCCGGCAGTCCGGAATTACTGCAGCCCTGGATGCTGGGTTCTTCCGCGCAAAGCGGGATTTGGGCGGCTGAACTGGGCTTGCCTTATATGTTTGCCGATTTCATCCATGCCGCCGGCGAACCGGTGGCCGAACGTTACCGGCGCGATTTCGTGCCGTCGCCGCGTTGCCCTTCGCCGCGCCAGGGCGTGGCCTTGCAAGTCATTTGCGCCGACACCGACGAAGAAGCGCGGTTGCTGGCAACCAGTTACGGCATGCGGCTGATTCACATGCACAGCGGACGGCGTCTGGACAAGATCCCGTCAGTGGACACTGCGCTGAAGTTTTTTGACGAATACAATCTGCCGCCGTCGACTTTGCCGTCGGGCCGGCGCGCCGTGGTGGGTTCGCCGGCAAAGGTGCGGGAGCAGATCGAAGCCTTGGCGGCGGCCTATGGCGCGGATGAGGTCATGATCGTGACCATCATTCATGAGCACGAGGCGCGCAAGCGATCCTATGAGCTGATCGCAGGGGAGTTTGGTCTTGTCTGAGCGATTGGTTGATGCCGTCGAAGTGGGCGCGCGTAAATGCATCCACTTTTATCAATCAGGTAAATTTATTTAGAATCAAGAAGATAGCGAAAACTCCTCAACTTTATCCACAAAGTTACCCCCAGTTTTTGTGGGTAACTTTTTTCTGTGGGAAGCGGTTGTCGCTAGCGCCTGTCGTCAGCGCATATTGCGGCCAGACAGCCACAGCCGCGTCATCTGTTCGGCGCTGTCTTTCAAGAGCGCCGCAGCATTGGCGATGGCATCGTTGAGCGTCGCCGGACCGAACACGATCGAAAAACATCCCGAGAAACTGGTTTGCAACTGGGGCAAGGAGGCGCGATCGATGCCGCCCGACAAGAGCGAAGTCTGAACGCCTGCCAGGCGCGCGCGCTGGGCCGCGATGAAGGGCGCTTTGCCGTGCAGCGTCTGGGCGTCGCTGCGGCCTTCGCCGGTGATGAGCCAATCGGCGTTTTTTAATGCCGCATCGAGGCCGATATAGTCGGCGACGGTTTGGGCGCCGGACTGGAACTCCGCGCCCAGCATCAGCAGCGCATAGCCCAGCCCGCCGGCAGCGCCTGCGCCGGGAGAAAGGGCTTCGCTGCGGCCGCAGGCTTGTTCGAAGAGCGCGGCAAAGCGGCCGAGCAAGGCATCGAGAGGTTTGACCTGCTCCGGGTTGACGCCTTTTTGCGGACCGAAGACGGCAGTTGCGCCATGTTCGCCGCACAGAGGATTGTCGACGTCGGACATGGCGACGATGTGGATGTCTTTCAGGCGCGGATCGAGGCCGCTGACGTCGACGCGCGCCAGCTTGTCCAGTTGCGACGGCACCGGGTCGAGCAGCTTGCCTTCCGCATCCAGCAGTTTCAGACCCAGCGCGACCAGCATGCCGATGCCGCCGTCATTGGTGCTGCTGCCGCCCAGCGCAATGAGGAAACGCCGCGCGCCGCTGTCCAGCAGAGCCAGCAAGGCGTCGCCGATGCCGAGCGTGGAACGGTCTTGCACCGCCACGGCGGTTCCCGCCGCATCGGTCAGGCCGACGATTTCGGCCGATTCGATCACGGCGCTGCCGTCGCTCAGGATGCCGGCTGCCGCTTCATGCATGGCGCCGGCCGCGCCGCGCACCTGCAGGCGCCGCACTTCGCCGCCGGCATGGAGCAGAGCGTCGAGAGTGCCTTCGCCGCCGTCGGCGATCGGGCACAGGCGAATCTGGGCATCCGGCGCCGCAGCCAGCACGCCGGCACCGATCGCTTCAGCAACTTGCTGGGCGCTCAGGGAACCTTTGAAGGAGTCGGGGGCGATGACGACAACGGGGGCGGAAGCGGTAGTCATGAGTACACTTGTCGGTGAAGGGAGCGGGCGACGACGCGGCGCCTGGCGGGAGCAGGGCGCCGATCGATGGTCTCCGTGGTGATTGAATATTTTTATGGAGCGCTGATTATATAAGCATCCACGGTGCGGCACGATAGCGGCGGCGCATGAGCGGTATCAATGTATCGCTATCTATCGGTCTCACGCGCAAGGTAACAAAAGGTAATTACGCTGGAAAAGGTGCCGTCGGAATAGGATGATGCAAAAAGAATAATTCCGGCAGTGAGGACATGATGAAACGTTTGCTGTGGATCATCCCGGCGCTCATGCTGGGCGGCTGCGTCGCCGTGCCTTACGACCCGTATCCGTATTATGGGGCGCCGGCACCCGTCTATGTGGTGCCTTCGGCCAGCGTTTATTACGGTTACGGCGGCGGCTATTGGGGTGGTTGGCGGGGCGGCGGCGGGCACTGGCGGCATTGAGACCGGACAACGCCGCCGGAGATCGCAAGCCGGCTGGCCATGCGCGAGCGGCGGGTTTGCATTCTTCAGCCCAAGCCAGTAGCATTGCGGATCATCGATCCAGGACCGATGCGTCTTGTATCGAGTATGATGGGCGCTAAAAATTGGATGCTATCCGTTGTTGCTGCATGGTATGACGATTTTTACGATACTTTCTCACTCGACCCCCAGAACACGCACGCGTAACAGGACGATCGTCGGCGTCAGCCTGTCGATACTGATTCACGTGGTGCTGTTTTTCGTTTTGCGGCCCAGCCTGCAAAAAATCAACGTACAGGCGAATTCTTCACACGAACCGCTTGAGGTGACATTCGTCCGCAGTACGCCTCCACCGGCCGTCGTCAAGCAACCGACGCCACCGGAAAAGACCAAACCGGTCAAGAAAACTTCACCACAACCCAAACAGGTCGCACGCGCCAATCCCAAGCCAAGCCCGGCGCCGGCTCGCGAAGCGCCTGCACCATCGCCGACCGCCATCACGCAGGCGCCGCCGGAAATGGACATGTCCACGATGCTCAATGCCGCACGCGAACGCCGCCGCGCAGCCGAGGATTCCGCCGCCCGCGAGAACGCCGAGGCGCGGGCCGCGGAGCAGGGCCCATCGGCCAACGAGATTGCGCGCGCCAACATCGCCTTCCAGACGCGCAAAGCCAGCGGCGGCACCAATGGCGTGTTCGAGATCGTCAGCAAGGGGCCGCGCGTGGCGCAGTACATATTCCGCGGCTGGACGACCGACGTGCGCAATAGCCAGCGCCAGACCATCACCGTGGATGCAGGTCCCAACGGCGACGTGGAAAAGGCCATCGTCGACAGCATGATCGCGCTGATCCGGAAATACTATTCGGGCGATTTCAACTGGGATTCGCAGAAGCTCGGTCGTGTGGTTCCGCTTTCCGCTCGTCCGGCCGATACGGCGGGCCTGCAAGCCTTCCTGCTGCGTGAATTTTTCGGCTGAGCCAGTCTCGCTCGGAGCCTGCCTTTTCTTCTGCATGTTCGCGTATCGCCCGCGTTGTTGTGCCGGGCATGCATCCCAACGGGTTTTGAGAGTTTTCCTATATCAAGGCCGGGGCTAAAAATTCACACTATTGAACTTCGACGTCTAACCGTGCGAGTTCAACATGACTGGTTTTCTCTGGGTTTTTGCCGTTCTTTGTGGCTTTGCTTATCTGCTCAACAAGCGCGCCTCGTCCCAAGCGCCCAAGCAGAGCCAGCAGCAGTGCCAGCGTCAATTCGTCGTCGATGTCTGCGATGGCAACCAGCGACGGGCTGAGCGCCTGATGACAGAAAAGGCCCGTGCGCATCCAGGCCTTGGCGCATCTCAGATCCTGCAATTGGTGTATCAGGACATGCTGGAGCTGACGGTCGAAGAACGGACCGCAGCCGCAGGTACACAGCGGGCAATGCCGTGAAAGGCCGCATGGCCTGAGCGTATTTCCGAGTCGTTGCAGGGAATTGCCCGTCAACCGATTCCACGATTCCGTCAGGAAATTCCTTCACGCTTCAAAAACATGTGAAAACGACATGTTGAAAGTCTTGCATCCCTTGCTGGTAAAGGGTTTTCGGCTTCCTACACTATTTTCCTGTTTGTGCTACCATGGCCTTACTTGCTGTGAGGAAACCATGAAAACTGCTGAAAAAAATGTCGAATTAACCGGTGAAGAATTGCGCTGGATGTATAGCGTGTTCAAAGGGGATTTCCGCATCATTCCGCGGCGCGTGGTGCAAAGCGTGATCAGCAAAGGCTTGGGCATCCCCAACCTCGGCGGTGCTTTCAACCTGACCAATGCCGGCAGAAACGTGTTCCGACGCACACCTCAGGAGCAGGCTGCCAACGACGACATGCACATCGTCAAATCGCGTTATCGTCACCGCTCCAATTGGCGTTTGGGTTGATTTCGCGCCGGACGGTGGTGGAGCTCACCGAAAGCAGTATTCGACATGATTCGGATACTGCTTTTTTCATTTCCGCGGTGCTTTTTCCCTTGCACTTGCCGGGGATGGAATAAAAAAGCCCGGCACCAGAAAATCGGCACCGGGCAAGCTCGTCACTCCCCCGAAAAAACGGGCAGGCAGAGTCGCGTTCTCAACCGTGGGCATTGAGCGCCTGATGAGGAGATGTATCAGGCGCCTCAGAATCGATGGGGATGCGAGTGACTTGTTTGCATTTTCACAAAAAGATCGCGCGAATAACATAGAAAAAAATCGAGATATTCCATGTATTTGTATTCGGAAGAAATCGCATCAATATTTTTAATCTACGAATAATTGGAGTATTTCTATCTAAATGCTTTTTGATGTTTTTTGTCGATCATCAAGCATTGCCGGCATCTTCAACATCATGGCTCCCGTGCCGTTTTCTTTGTTTTTGAAGCGGTTTTCCTTCTTCCTGGGGGGGGCGTGAGCAGCATTTCCAGCCCGGTGCTAGACTGGTTTTTTCGTTCACCCAAGGAATCGTCATGTCGAGTCGTTCCAGGTTGTTGTCATTGATCACATTCGCGTTGCTGGCTTTACCTTTGCTGTCGCAGGCCCAAAGTGCCGCTCCGAGCCGCATCCGGGGCACGGTAGCTGCCGTCAACGGCAGCGATGTTGATGTCACGACGCGCGAAGGCAAAAGCCTCAAGCTGCATCTGAGCGACGCCACGCGCTACGCCTCGGTCAAGCCGCTCGATCTGTCGGCGATCAAACAGGGCAGCTTCATCGGCACGGCCGGCAAACCGGGCGCCAATGGCAGTATCCAGGCCCTGGAAGTCGTGGTTTTCCCCGAGGAAGCGCGCGGCACCGGCGAAGGGCACTACGACTGGGATTTGCTGCCCGGCAGCAGCATGACGAACGCCACCGTCTCTGCGGTGGTCTCGGGCAGCACAGGGCGCGATCTGGATCTGGTCTATCAGGGCAAGACCATCAAGATTTCCGTGCCTAAGGACGTGCCTGTCGTGACCATCGTTCCCGCTGCTTTGCAAGACGTCAAGCCGGGCCTGGCCGTGTTCGTCGTTGCGACGCATGTCGGCGACGACTGGAATGCCGCCCGCATCGTCGTGGAAAAAGATGGCGTCAAGCCGCCGATGTAATCGGGAGTGAGGATGAAGATGAGGAGGATGCGGCCAATAGGGGCGCTTTATGTCTGGAACGCATAAGCGAATGACATATTGATCGTTTTCTCAGCGGATTTTCTGCGATACAGTGAAAACGTCTCCTCAATCAACCTCCTGGAAGATGTTTTTTGAGATTGAACCCGCCCTGCATGCGCTCGGCGGGTTTTTTTTGTTCGTGTTGCGGCCGTAGAGCGCTTATTAAATAATCAATTTGTTGCGAGGCGAGGCTCAGCAAGGCATTGCGCAGGTCTCCCACAGCTTATCCACAGATCTATTCACAGGCATTGTGGGTAAGTAGAGACAAAATCTTCATTGCCACACGGCATTCCGGCCGATTCTCGTTGCCTGTGGCTGCGCGTGCGCTTACCATAGCGGCCCGGACATTCTGGCACACTGTCTGTCTGCCTGAATCAACACGGAGAATGCAATGAGCGACGATCTGACCAAAGATGAATTTGACGCCCTCGGCCAGGTAAGCCGGAAGGAACACCGCGGCCGCCCAAGCGCCTGCGTCGCCCGCAACGCCAAGCGCCTGACCGGCCTCAAGTTCCTGGAATATGCCCGCGACGGGCAATTGGGGTTGACGGAAAAGGGCAAGCAAACCTTGTTCATCTACCGTTGCATCGAAGCGCTGCGCGGACTCAGTCTCGATCCGCATGCGCATATCGACGCCGATGTCGCGATTTTCCTCGGGCGCAAAGGACACATCGTCGAAAAGGAAGGCAGCAAGGAATTTGAAATCACCCAGCGCGGCCGGGAATCGCTTGCCGACATCGACGCGCAGTCGCACTGACCTTTCTCGTCGTTCTGTATCTTTTCTTTTCACCGTCGGGCATGTGCGTCGCCGCATGCCTTTCAGGCGGCTCTTCTTGCGGCCGTTGCGCCTCCCGGCACGACAGTGCACACAGGTTTCCCGGCTCTTTTCCATAGAACGGAAGTGCCGTGCGGACATAAGGAATTCCCCGATAGATTGCGCACGCTTGCGTGACTAAGATGATCTCCATGGAACGACGGTTTGCCAAGCCGGCAAAGCAAGTACAGCCCGGCAGCAGACCTGAACGCAAACCGAACTTACGGAGATCATCATGCAATTCATAGTCGACACTGTGCCAAACGATATCGCCCTGATGTTTCTTACCTACCTCAGTTTTTGCCTGGTGCTGATGTACCTCTTCATCCGCGCCGATTGCGAATGGAACAAACGCGAAGTCAAACTCTCACGCGAACGTCTGCGTCTGCTGTCGGTGGACCAAGGCAAGATGGAGCGCCTGCGCGAACTGACAGCCTGCTCGGTGCATCACGACGTGAACTGCGCTTGCTTCCTGCATGGCAAGAACGACGACGCCAATCGTACCGAGGCGGCATAACAGCAGCCGCATCGGCAAGGATGCGCGCATCTGCGGCGAAAGCGGATGGCCGGTATGAGAAAATACGCGGATGAAATCACCTAACATTCGCCCCCTCATCCCGCTTGCGGATTATCAACGTATTTTTCGCGTCATTCACTCGGTGCTCGATAGTGTCGACGCCAATATTCCCGCCGCGAGTTTTTTCTTCAGCGTGACTGCGGCACAGATATTGAAGAAGTTTTACAAGAAGAATGCCTTTCCGGTTGCCGGCGCGGCTTTCTACCTGATCAGTGAAGACGGCAGCGGCGCCTTGTCATTCGGCACGCTGGACGGCGACAAGGTCGACAGCAACAGCGACGCGTTTCATTGCTGGGTGCAATGCGACGGTTATGTACTGGATCTGATGGCGCCGGTGTTCCAGGAACTGCTGGAGTCGGCCGGGCATCCGATGACGGTGCCGCGGCAAATGTTTCAGAAGGATCTCGCACGCATGTCGGCTTCGCCAAATGCCTTGGGCGTGCCGGGAGATTTTCATCTGGCGCCGAATCTGGCGCTGACGAAGGAATTGTTGCAGCAATTCATGAGCAAGCCTGCCCTGAGCAATCTGTCGCAGGTGTGCATGGAGTGGTACCAAAAGCCGCCGAAAGAACTCGGCACCGATCTGGTCATGCAAGGTGCGGAAGGCGAAGGCACCAAAATCAAACTCAGTCGCTTGCAGGTTACAGGCGCCTGGTGATTCAAACGAATGGGGAAGCAGAGGTAGTAGCAGGGGAAAGTGCGTAGCAGCAGTAAGAGGTACTCTTGGGGAAAGCAGGTGCGGGGGAGAGAAACGGGATGGAGCGGAGGGGGAATGGTGCACCGGACGGTTGGTCCGGCACACCCTGCAATCATGCATATCGGTTGCATGTATCGCGAAAGAGTAGACAGGATAATCCGGCTTTGTGACTTGCTGATGACAGTAGCAACCATCCCATGATGGTTGCCCGCCGATTCGGAAAAGCGCGAAACAGTTTTAGCGTGTCACGAAGCCGTCATACGTCGTCGCTAGAATCTCGTTTGTCTCCTCTAAACTTGCTTTAGATTCACCTGCGATACGCAAGTATCGCAGGTTTTTTTTCCTCAACGGTTTTGTGGCAAAGATCTGCGAGATTGGCTTGAGTCGCCAATGCCGGATAGTGGCGTTGTAACCCGGCTGTACGCACACGTAGTGGAAGCTGCCATCCTCCCTGCTGGTAATCCAGCCCGGTGGCGCGGGGTGCGTAATTATCTACATCTTGTCCGCGATTGCTTAAGAATCACAACGAATTGAAATTTCGATTGTTATCAAATACTTAAGCGACTTCTCCAACGCTTATCCACAGGCTTGCTCCCAAAATGTGGGGATAACTTGGCCTGTAGCTTCGCAGCCTCGCAATGAAAATAGCCTACTGCGCAGGCGCCTGATCCGTGTACGGTTCCACCTTGACCGACGCCATGCTGTAGCCGGCGGTGCCCATCATCGTGTCCGAGTGTTCCACCTTCAGCACGCCATTGATCCACACCGCATCCATGGTGCGGATGTTCTTGACCGCCTTGCTGCTGTGGACGTGGATGATCTGGTTGGCCGGCGGCGGCGGCACATGGATGCAGGCGCCGAAATAGGGCACCAGCAGGAATTCTTTCAGCGCTTCGCCTTCACGCTCCAGCGACACCACAAAACCGGGAATGCGGATCGATACGCCGTCCATGCTCGGATCGATGGGCGCATTCTTCCAGTACTTCTTGGCTTTCCACAGCGCTTCCATGGCGCGCGGGTCGCCGTCTTCCATCTTGTCGAGCTTCAGCCCCTTGAACGGCGCCATGGCGTCCCAGTCTTTCGGCATCAGGGATTCCCAGGCGATCTCGCGGAAGGCGCCGTCGTTCTTGCCGGACGGCTTGTAAGGTTTGTTCGACAGATCGGGACTTTGTTGCAGGTGATCGCCGACCTTGTATTGCGCATTGTCGGAGTACGGTGCGTTGCCGGTTGGTGCGGCAGGCACGGCAGCTCCGACGGCCGAAGCAATCGGCGCACCGGCATTGACTGCCGCCGCAACTGCTGCGGCAGCCGAGGTCTTCGGCGTTGCCGCGAGATGGGCGCCATAACCGACCAATAGTCCGGCGGCTACGATGCCGCCTATCCAGGTAATGCTTTTCATGATCTCATTTTCATGCAGTAAATTCGTGACCTTAAATTCTCGGCGTCAGGCCATCGGCCAGACTGAGGCGGTAAGCACGCAAGCCCGGCAACAGGCTGGCGACAAAGCCGGCAACGATGGTCCACAGCAACAACTGCAATTCACCGGCGGCAGGCAGGGCCGGATGCAATGTTACGCCAAATTGCGCACTGAGGAAGGGCCCCAGCGCAAACAGCGCCAGCGTCAGAAAAACCACGCCCAGCACCACGCCGGCCAGCATCACGGCCAGTCCTTCCAGCGCCAGCAGCAGGAAAATATCGCCGGGACGCGCGCCGACCGAGCGCAGCACCGCCAGCTCGCGGCGCCGTTCTCCCAGGCTGGCGAGAATCGCCGACACCAGTCCCGCCAGGCCGACGATCACCACCATGCCGGAGACCACCAGCAGGGCGTTTTCGCCGACGCCGACGACTTGCCACAACTCATCCAGCGCCACGCCCGGCAGCACCGCCATCAAGGGCTCGCTGTTGTCATCGGCGATGTCGCGCTGCACGCCGAACACCGCCGCGCGATTCTTCAGACCGACCAGCACGGCGGTGACGGTCTTGGGCGTCAGGTCGAATTTCTTCACCAGGGCGGGTGCAATCGACAGGCCGGGCATCGGTGCGCCGCCTTCCCAATCTAGATGGATGGCTTCCATTGCATCGAGGCCGATGTGCACGGTGCGGTCCACCGGCGTGCCGGTGCGCGCCAGGATGCCGACCACCGTGAACGGCTTGTCGGCGTGATCGGTCAGGTGCAGGCTGCCCATGCCGTGGCTGAGCACGATGCGGTCGCCGAGTTTGTAGTGCAGGCGCTGCGCGACTTCGGCGCCGATCACGGTTTCGAACACGCTGGCGAAGGGGCGGCCTTCGCTCAGGCTCAATGCCTGTCCGTCGCCATAGTGGAAGTGTTCAAAATAATTGCCGTTGGTCGCCAGCACCGGAAAGCCGCGATGCGAATCGCCCAGCGACAGCGGAATCGTCCACTTCACGGCGGGATTCTTCGCCAGTTTTTGTGCGCTGTCCCAGCCCATGTTGTTGGTCGCGCCGCCGATGCGGAAGATCGCGTACAGCATCAACTGGACCGGGCTGGTACGTGCGCCCACCACGAGGTCGGTGCCGGAGACCGATTGCGAGAAGCCGTCGCGCACGTCGTGACGCACGCGTTCGATGCCGAGCAGCATGGCGCTCGACAAGGCGATCGCCAGCAGCATCAGGCCGAGCGTGAAGCGGCGATTCCACGCGCTGCGCGCGGCGAGGCGAAAGAGGAAGCTCATGCCGATTCCTCCATGCCGGCGCAACGATTGATGTCGTTGAGCGCAATGCGGCGATGGAAGCGTTCGGCCAGTCGCTGATCGTGGCTGACGAACACCAGGCTGGCGCCGGCCTGTTCGCATTCATGCTGGATCAGGTCGAGAAAGGCTTGCTGGCGGTCACTGTCAAGCGCCGACGTCGGTTCGTCGGCGACCACGATTTCAGGCCGGCCGATCAGGGCGCGCGCCGCAGCGACACGTTGCTGCTGGCCGATGGACAATTGCGTCACCGCGCGCGTCCACAGGTTCGGTGCCAGATCGAGGCTGCGCAACAGCGATTGTGCCGCCGCGTGCAAATCCTGCCCCTGCGCCAGCGCGCGCTCACGGCGATAGGCCGAGAACTGGCAAGGCAGCAGCACGTTATCCAGAATCGACAGATAAGGAATCAGATTGAATTGCTGAAAGATGAAGCCGATATGGTCGACGCGAAAGCGGTCGCGCCGCGACGCCGGCAAACCGTCCAGCGCTTGTCCGAGAATGGCGACGCTGCCGCTTTGCGGGCTGGCGATGCCGCCGATCAGCGCCAGCAGCGTGCTCTTGCCGCTGCCGCTGGGACCGCTGACGAAGACCTGTTCATGCGCCTGCACGTCGAACCGGTCCAGCGCCAGCGTCGGCGTCTTCTGGCCGGGCCAGGTGAAAGAAATATCGCGCAAGGCGATGGCAGCGTCGCTCATATCGGGTTGGCTGATCAATTATTGAATCGTGATGCTTGCGGCCGTCGGCGTCAGCTTCACCGCACCCTGACGCTTGGGCGTGACCAGTTGCACGTCGATGCTGTTGAATCCCTTGAATGCCTCGAACAGTTTCACGTCGATGCGTTGCAAGCGTTCCGGGTACGCGCATTGAAAACTGAAATCGGCATCCATGTCGGCGTGGCCGTCATGATCCTCATGGCCGGCCGGCTTGCTTGTTTTGCTCACCGCAGCTTCGCCCAGCAACACAGGTTCGATAGCGGCGGAGACCAATTGGACTCCACTGACCTTGCATTCTGCTGACGGGGTGGTGACGAACACCGTTGCCGCGTTGCGCAGCGTCCTGGCCATGTCTTGTGCGGCTTGCTTGTCCTTGGCGCTCCTGGCGGCATGCTCAAAGCCGATCAGGTTGACCAGCGGCGAGTCCAGGTGCAGCGACAGTGTCTTGCCGTCGAGTGCGACGTCGAGCTTGCCGACGCCGTGGACGTGGGCTTCGTGAGCGGTTGCGAGTGTCGCGACAGAGAGGAGAAGGGCGGAACCGAGCGCCACTGTGATTTTGCGAGAATTCATGAACGCGATCTTTCTTCAGGTGAGCTGCCGGGATTTTCCGAAAGGAAAGGCTCGGCCAGCATTTTGACTGGATTGTCGGATTTCTTCGAGGCTTGTCACATCTTGCAACAATGTTGCATTATAATTGCGGTTTCGCAACTTGGTTGCAAACAGATTTGTAACGGCGATTTTGATTCCCCATGGCCATGTGCTGAATATGCGTTGCTGCCACAAATCAACCAACAATAATTCCTCGACAACTATGCTTTCGCGCTTCTTTCAACAAACCAGCGTCCTCGCGCTGCCCTGGTGGCAACGCGTGCTGCTGGTCGCGCCGGTATGCCTGGTCCTGTGGCTCGGCGTCATGTGGGCACTGGGAGGCGAGTGAACATGTCCGTCGCCATCTCATTGGAAAACCTGACCGTCACCTATCGCCGGCATCCGGCCCTGCATCACGTCAGCGGCCATTTCGCACAAGGTTCGCTGACCGCCATCGTCGGCCCCAACGGCGCCGGCAAGAGTACGCTGCTCAAGAGCATCATGGGCCTGGTCCGTTGCAACAGCGGCCGCGTGGTCAAGCATGCCGCCGCCAGCCGGATTGCGTATTTGCCGCAGCAGGCCGAGATCGATCGCAGCTTCCCGATTTCCGTACTGGATTGCGTGTTGTTGGGCTACTGGTCGAAAGCCGGCCTGTTCCGCCGCATGAGCCGCGACATGGTGCACCGTGGGGAGGATGCCCTGGCGGCCGTCGGCCTCGACGGTTTTGCGCAGCGTTCGATCGCCAGCCTGTCGGTAGGGCAGTTCCAGCGCGTGCTGTTTGCGCGCATTTTGTTGCAGGACGCCGAACTGATTTTGCTGGACGAACCCTTCAGCGCCATCGACACCAAGACCACCAACGACCTCCTGCACATCATCAAATCCTGGCATGCCGAGCAACGCACGGTGATCGCCGTGCTGCATGACTACGATCAGGTGCGTCGCGCTTTTCCGCAATCCCTGCTGCTGGCGCGCAATGTCGTCGCCTGGGGCGCAACGGAAGAAGTGCTGTGCCACGAAAACCTGCATCGTGCGCGCTCCATGGCGGAAGCCGTGGATGAGCATGCGCCGCTATGTGCCGTTGATGCCGTGGATGTCATCGACATCACGCATGGCGAAGGAGCGCCGCGATGATGCTGCTGCACGATTTCCATCAATTCGCGATTGCGCCGTTCCAGGAATTCGCCTTCATGCGCCGCGCGCTGGTGGCGACCCTGGCGCTGGCGCTCAGCAGTGCGCCGCTGGGCGTGATGCTGACCTTGCGCCGCATGAGCCTGTTCGGCGAAGCGCTGAGCCATGCGGTGTTGCCGGGCGTGGCCGCAGGTTTCATCTTCTTCGGCTTGTCCTTGCCGGCGCTGAGCATCGGGGGTTTCCTCGCGGGCGTGATCGTGGTTGCGCTGGCCGGCTGGATCAGCCGTCACACCGAACTCAAGGAAGACGCCAGCCTCGCCGCCGTCTATGTGGTGGCGCTGGCGCTCGGCGTGATCATGATTTCCGGCCACGGCACTCAGCTCGATTTGCTGCATATCCTGTTCGGCAACGTGCTCGGCGTCGATACCGAAGGCTTGCTGCTGGTCGCCGGCGTGTCCAGCCTGAGCGTCCTGTTGATGGCGGGTTTGTATCGCGGCTTGTTGCTGGAGAGTTTCGATCCATCCTATCTTGCCGCCAGCGGCGGTCGCAATACGATTTATCAGCAGTTGTTCCTGATGCTGGTGGTGCTGAATCTGGTGGCGTCGTTCCAGACCCTGGGCACGCTGATGGCGGTCGGCCTCATGATGTTGCCTGCCGTGTCGGCGCGGCTATGGCATGACACGCTGCCTGCGCAGCTGCTCAACAGCACCGTGCAGGCCGCTGCGGCCGGTTATGCCGGGTTGATGCTGTCGTACTACGCGTCGGTGCCGTCCGGCCCGGTGATCATCGTGTGCGCCGGCGGTTTCTATTTCTTGTCCCTGATCTTCGCACCGCGCGGCTGGTTGCCGCGCATGTTGCGCCGGCCGCATCTGCGCGCCTGATTTTTGTGAGTCTTCATTAGGAGTCGTCGTGAAACTGTTTCGTCACATCTTGTTGCTTGCTGTCGCGCTGGTTGCGCAGGTATCGTCTGCATCCGCGGCCGACGCCAGATTGCCGGTCGTCGCCAGCTTCAGCATCCTCGGCGACATCGTCGCCAATGTCGGCGGCGACCGCATCGCCGTGACCACGCTGGTCGGCCCCGATCAGGATGCGCACGTGTTTCAGCCTGCTCCCGACCATATCAAGTCGGTCGCCCGCGCCAAACTGGTGGTCATCAACGGACTCGGTTTTGAAGGCTGGATGGAGCGCGTCGTGCAATCGGCCAATTACCGCGGCGACATCGTCGTTGCATCGAACGGCATCGTCGTGCGCGACCGCATCAGCGATGAGCATGATGATCACGACCATCATCATGGCAAGAACGATCCGCACGCCTGGCAAAATCCGGCCAACATCGTCGTCTATACGCGCAACATCGTCGCCGCACTGAGCAAGCTCGATCCGGCCGGCGCTGCCGTTTATCAAAAGAACGGCGACGCCTACGTCGCCAAGCTCAACGAGCTGGATCGCTGGGCCACGCAGCAGTTCGCGCAGTTTCCCGACGCCAAGCGCAAGGTGATCACTTCGCATGACGCGTTTGAATATTTCGGCGCGCACTATCAGGTCAGGTTCCTCGCGCCGCAAGGCGTGTCGACCGACAGCGAGCCGAGCGCGAAGGAAGTCGCCAATCTGATCCGCCAGATCCGCAAGGAAAAAATCCGGGCCGTCTTCATCGAAAACATGAGCAGCCCCAAGCTGTTGCAACAGATCAGCAAGGAAGCCGGCGTCACGCCGGGCGGAAAACTGTATGCCGATGCGCTGTCGCAAGCCGACGGCCCGGCGCCGACTTACCTGAAGCTGATGCGATACAACATCGAACAGTTGCTGGCGCGGTTGAAACTGAATTGATTGCCTCGACGGAAAACTGCGCAGGGCAGGGAGCAAGCCTGCATCGTCACGAAATCCGGACTTCGCGTATCCTTGTCGTTTTTCCTAAACCAAGAAACGCATAAAGGAGATGACAACATGGTCCACGTAGTCGCAATCATTACCGCCAAGCCCGGCAAGCGCGAAGAGCTGCTCAAGCTGGTGCGCGCCAATCTGGCTGCCGTACGCGCCGAACAGGGATGCATCGATTACGGTCCTGTCATCGACGTGCCGGGCTTCGGCGGCGCGCAAGCCGAGCTTGGCCCGGATACTTTCGCCTTCATCGAAAAATGGGAAAGCGCCGAGGCGCTCAAAGTCCACTTCACGCAACCGCACATGCTGGACTACCGCGAAAAGTCGAAAGACTTGATCGCGGCGCGCGCGGTTCACGTGCTGGAATCGGCAGAATAAAAAGCCTGGGCAAACGCCGCGGGCGTTTGTCCCTGGACTAAAAAATCTTCTTCGGATCGTAGGCTGACGCCTGTCCCATCAGCATCAGCCACGAGATGAAGGTCTTCAGGGCGTTGCCATTGCTGCCGTCGGCAGTCCGATGCAGCATGTGGAAGCCTTGGCCGTGCAACACCACCTCCGGAAACAACTGGCGCAAGCGGCCGTGCGACAAGTCGTCGTCGACCAGCGCCAGCGATCCCATCGCTATCCCCAGATCCGTCGATGCCGCCTGCAAGCTCAGGAAGAAGTGCTCGTAACTGGTTCCCGGCAACCTCTTCTTCACCGGCACGCCCGCCTTGATCAGCCATTGCTGCCACGCATCCGCGCGCACGCTCAGGTGAATCAATGAGGCCTGCAGCAAGTCGGCCGGCTTGCTGATCGGATGCAATTCAAGATAATGCGGCGAGGCCAGCGGCGCCGAGACGTCATCGAGGAAGCGCACGCACTCAAAGCCGCTGCGCTCCAGCGGGCTGCGCCACAGCACCACGTCGAAGGGATCCTTGACGTCTTCAAAGTGTTCCGACACCGTCGTCGTGACGCGTACTTCAATGCGCGGGTTGTCGATCTGGAACTGCGACAGCCGCGGAATCAGCCAGCGCATCGCCACCGACGGCGCAGTGATCACGCGCACGATGCGGTTCTTGCCGGTCAGGGTCAGTTGTTCCGCCGCCATGGCGATGCGGTCGAGGGCGGCGCGCACCTCGGTATAAAACACTTGCGCCGCCTCCGTTGCTTCCACGCCACGCGGAAGACGAATAAACAAGGGTTGGCCGAAATGTTCTTCCAACAATTTTATTTGCTGACTCACGGCGCTATGCGTGATATGCAATTCGTGCGCGGCGATCGTCAAACTCCGCGTGCGCACGGCCGCTTCGAACACTTTGAGGGCCTTCAGCGGGGGCAGGGAAATGCTCATGGTGTTAGTTTTTCTTATGGTGGTGTCGGAAAATATTGCTTTTTAAAGTAGGAGGCAGCCCCTATTCTCACCATCACTGCAACGTTATTTATATGAAGGAAAGAAATGTCTACTTATCAATCTGCCGGTTTTTCTAATAATTTACAGAGTTTGCTGGAAGCTTTCCAGTTCTTTGTCGAACGCGCTTTTTCGTCGTCCAAGCCAGCCATGAACGGCCCCTTGTTCGATATCAATGACGCCCCATATCTGGAAGGCGTCGACAGCCACGCCGATCTGGAGCGTCGTCTGCGTGAACTCAATCGCAGCCATCTGGTGGCTTTGTCGCAACTGCAATCGCAAATCTGATAGATAAATCGGAAGCAAGGCAGTCGTAAAGACTGAATGATATTGGCGTGATGCCAGAGATGTTAAAAAAATGCTGCGCGCATCTCGATCTGACGATCGGGTTTGAAGCGACAGGAGAACGAGCCGGAAGCAATCCACCGGCTTACAGCAAACAGATGTCGCTCCGCAGACGCCGCATGTTCTGCGGGAAGACGATATCGAAGCGAGGCGAATCGCTACGATGCCTCGCTTTCATCCCGCAAAGGCGCCCGCAGAGGGTGCCGTCATTCCTACCGATGAGTTGAACCGGAATTCGTGCGTCATGCCGATTCCCAAGCCTGCCGGGCTTTGACCCGCGCTCAGGCCGGGGATCGCATTGTCGCCGACAATGCAATGCGCGCTGATGCGACGCAGGGCAAACTCATGCCGTCAATGTCCCTGCGTCAGACGCATGGGAGACTACCTCTTCGTTTCCGGCATGGCGAACGCCTTGCCGCTCGCCAACCTGCAAAAATGTTTGCATTGATTTTTCGCGAAACAGGATTGACATAATTACCTGCTATATTCGAGCGCAAGGTGAGGATAGGTTTCGTCGCAGCACGCAATAGTCGATTGTCAGTCTCCGGTCCGATGTTGTCGCCATTCAATGTTGCCTTCCAGTATGAATAAGAAAATGGCGACTATTTTTTCTTAAGGGGGAATACCATGCTGTCCTCACTCCGCACACGGCTCATCGTCATCTGTGCCCTGATCGTCGCGTTCGCCATGATCGCCTTGAGCGTCGCCAATATTTTCAGCGTGCGACGCGATACCCTCGCAAATTTGCACACGCAGATGGCGCAACTGACCGACACCAATGCAGCCAACATTGCCGAGTGGGTGCGCAGCAAGCGCACCATCACCGGCTCGATGAAACAGGCGCTGAGCCAGGCTGACGTTATCCCCATCGTCTCTGCGGCGAAAGAGGCGGGTGCCTTCGACGACGCTTATATCGGCTATCCCGACAAGCGCATGCTGGCCTTGCATCCGATGCCGGCCGGCTATGACCCGACCGGGCGGCCGTGGTACGTGCAGGCCGTCAATGCCGGTACGCCGGTGCTGACCGCACCCTATGTCGACGCCACCACCGGCAAACTGGTCGTCACCTTCGCCGAGGCGGTCGGCGGCAAGGCCGACGTGAAAGCCGTGGTCGGTTCCGACGTGCAGCTCGACAACGTCGTGCGCAATGTCGCCGGCATCAAGCCGACGCCGAGCAGCTTCGCCTTCATCGTCGGCAAGGACGGCGTGATCATCACGCACCCCAACAAAGAATTGGCGCTGAAGCCGGTATCGGCGCTCGACCCGGCGCTGACCGCACAATCGCTGGCATCGATGGAAAAGGGCGGCGAAGCCAAGATCAACGGCGTCAATCATTTGCTCTACACCAAAACGATCGAAGGCACCGACTGGTCGCTGGTCGTGGCCTTGAATTATGCGGAAGCGACGCATTCGATCACGACGTTGCTGACGACCTCCGTCGTCGCTGCGATCCTTGCGATCGTTGTCGCAGGCATCCTGTTGACGTTGACGATTACCGGTTTGCTGAAACGTCTGAGCGTGGTGCGCGATGCACTGGAAGACATCGCTTCCGGCGAAGGCGATCTCACGCGTCGCCTGGATACGCAGGGGCGGGACGAGTTGTCGCAGATCGCCAATGCATTCAACCGTTTCATCGACAAGATCGCCGGGACCTTGCTGGAAATCCGCAACGCCAGCGTATCCGTGAAAACCTCGTCGAGCGAAATCGCCAGCGGCAATCTCGACTTGTCCGGCCGCACTGAACAGCAAGCCGGCTCGCTCGAAGAAACCGCGTCCGCCATGGAAGAGCTGACTTCCACCGTCAAGCAAAACGCCGACAACGCGCGCCAAGCCAACCAGCTGGCCGTCTCGGCATCCGAGGTCGCGGTGCAGGGTGGCGCGGTGGTGGCGCAGGTGGTCGACACCATGGGGTCGATCAACGCCTCGGCGCGCAAGATCGTCGACATCATCAGCGTGATTGACGGCATCGCTTTCCAAACCAATATTCTCGCGCTCAATGCAGCGGTGGAAGCCGCACGCGCCGGCGAGCAGGGCCGCGGCTTCGCGGTGGTGGCGTCGGAAGTGCGCAGTCTCGCGCAACGCAGCGCCACTGCGGCGAAAGAGATCAAGACGCTGATCGACGCCTCCGTGCATGAAGTCGATGCCGGTAGCCAGTTGGTGGCGCAAGCCGGCAACACCATGACTGAAGTGGTGTCCAGCGTGCGTCGCGTAACCGACATCGTCGGCGAAATCAGCGCGGCGAGCCAGGAGCAAAGTTCGGGTATTGCCGAGATCGGTCGCGCCATCACGCAGATGGATGAAGCGACGCAGCAGAATGCCGCCCTGGTGGAGCAAGCCGCGGCGGCCGCACAATCGTTGCAGGATCAGGCGGCGCATCTGGCCGACGTGGTGGCTGAGTTCAAACTCGAAGACAGGGCCGCGATGCCGGCCGCGCGCGTTGCCAAAGCAGTGGTCAAGCGCAGCGTCAACGTGACGCCGCCGGCGCCGGCATTGAAAGCCAAATCAGCCACACCGGCCAAGCCGGAAGTCGCCAGGATTGCCGCCGCCAAACCGGCGAGCGAAGGCAAGCCGGCCAAGACGGGCGGCGATGGCGACGGATCCTGGGAAGAGTTTTAAGCGTTCCCGGCGTAGCGGAATAAAAAACGGCGCAGGCATATTGCCTGCGCCGTTTTTTCATGCCCGCAACAAACGTGCGTCCTACTTTTGTTTTTGCAGCAGATGCATGTCGCCGAACAGTTTTTGCATGCCGCCGTGGGCGATGAAGCTGAGGTTGTAGGGATGTTCCGCCACCGCACGCGGGAAGCTTTGCACGACCGGCAAGCCGTGCAACTGTTCGGCGATTTTTCCCCACAGGACCAGCGTCGGCAGCGTCTTGCTGGCAGCCTGGTTGTGTTGCGCAAGGCCTTTCAATACGGTTTCGAAGAACGGCTTCCAGGCCTTGGCGTCTTTCACCGGCGCCACGTGCGTGCGGAACACCAGGCTGGCGTTGAGCAGCAGGAAACCGTGCGCGGTCAGGTTGTCCTGCAGGTCGGACAGCGTCTGGATGGTGCCGGCGGTATCGGCCTGCGCTTTGGCGGCGATGTCGAGCAGGGCGTCGCCGCTGGTGTTGTCGGCCGGGACCTGGCCATCGGCGACCAGCAGCATTTTCATGAAGTTGCGCAGCGAGGTGGCGCGATTGACTTGCTTGGAGAGTCCCTTGTCCGACCACAGCGAGCCGACCGCGCCGTCCATGAAGCACACGCCGGTGGCGCTGGCTGCGCGCGGATAGGGACCTTCGCCGACCAGTACATAGCGCACCGCATCGAGCGGTTGCCTGAAGGCGGCGAAGATGCGGCCATCCGTCGGCAGGTAGGTGACGTCTTGCACCAAGGCGGGCAGATAGGCAGGATCGGCATCCGCGATGGCTTGCAGGCCGGTTTTCAGGATCGCCTGCCAGGACGGATCGGCGGTGGCGCAAAGATCGAGCAGGGCGGAAGGAACGGTTGCCGGCATGGAAGATGTCTGATGAATGGAATAGGTAGAAAATAAAAAACTGCCCGCATGATAAATCAATGCGGGCAGCTTGGGACGATCCGGATGCCGGGAGTGTTGCGCGATCAGGCCACGGCAATCGTATCGTCGCCGGCGGCGCCGAACAATTGCTGCTTGAGCTGATGCAACTGATCGCGCACCTTGGCGGCCTTTTCGAATTCCAGGTTCTTGGCGTGGTCCAGCATGAGTTTTTCCAGGCGCTTGATTTCCTTGCTGACCTGCTTCTCGCTCATGGCCTCGTAGTTGGCTTGCTCTTGCGCGACCATCAGTTCGACACGCGCTTCCTGCGGGCTGTAGACGCCGTCGATGAGTTCGCGGATTTCCTTCTTGATGCCCATCGGCGTGATGCCGTTCGCTTCGTTGAAGGCAACTTGCTTGGCCCGGCGTCGTTCGGTTTCGCCGATGGCGCGGTGCATCGAGTCGGTGACCTTGTCGCCGTACAGGATCGCCATGCCGTTGAGGTTACGCGCGGCGCGGCCGATGGTCTGGATCAGGCTGCGTTCGGACCGCAGGAAGCCTTCCTTGTCGGCGTCGAGGATGGCCACCAGCGACACTTCGGGAATGTCCAGGCCTTCGCGCAGCAGGTTGATGCCGACCAGCACGTCGAAGGTGCCCAGACGCAGGTCGCGGATGATTTCGACGCGCTCGACGGTGTCGATGTCGCTGTGCAGGTAGCGCACCTTGATGCCGTTGTCGCTGAGGAATTCGGTCAGCTGTTCGGCCATGCGTTTGGTCAGCGTGGTCACCAGCACGCGCTCGTTCTTTTTGACGCGGATGGTGATTTCCTGCATCAGGTCGTCGACCTGTGTGCTGGCGGGGCGCACCTGAATCAGCGGATCGACCAGGCCGGTCGGACGCACTACTTGCTCGACCACCTGATCGGCGTGGCTGTTTTCAAAATCCGCCGGCGTGGCCGAGACGAACACGGTCTGACGCATCTTGCCCTGGAACTCGTCGAACTTCAGCGGCCGGTTGTCCAGCGCCGACGGCAGGCGGAAGCCGTAGTCGACCAGGTTGGTCTTGCGCGCGCGGTCGCCGTTGTACATGCCGTTCAACTGGCCGATCAGTACGTGCGACTCGTCGAGGAACATGATGGCGTCCTGCGGCAGGTAGTCGACCAGCGTCGGCGGCGGATCGCCGGCCTTGGCGCCGGACAGATGGCGCGAATAGTTTTCGATGCCTTTGGTGAAGCCGATCTCGGTCATCATTTCGATGTCGAAGCGCGTGCGCTGTTCCAGGCGCTGTTCTTCGATCAGCTTGTTTTCCTTGCGGAAGAATTCCAGGCGTTCGCGCAGCTCGTCCTTGATGGTCTCGATGGCGCGCAGCACCGTGGCGCGCGGCGTGACGTAGTGCGAGCCGGGATAGACCGTGAAGCGCGGAATCTTCTGGCGCACGCGGCCGGTCAGCGGGTCGAACAATTGCAGGCTGTCGATTTCGTCGTCGAACATTTCGATGCGCACCGCCAGCTCGGCATGTTCGGCCGGGAACACGTCGATGGTGTCGCCGCGCACGCGGAAGGTGCCGCGGCCGAAGTCGACTTCATTGCGCGAGTATTGCATCTGGATCAGGCGCGCGATGACGTCGCGCTGGCTGACCTTGTCCTTGGCGCGCAGGGTCAGGATCATCTGATGGTATTCGTTCGGGTTACCGATACCGTAGATGGCGGACACGGTTGCCACAATCACAACGTCGCGGCGTTCCATGAGCGATTTGGTGCAGGACAGGCGCATCTGTTCGATGTGTTCGTTGATCGAGGAATCTTTCTCGATGAACAAGTCGCGCTGCGGCACGTAGGCTTCCGGCTGGTAATAGTCGTAGTAGCTGACGAAATATTCGACCGCGTTCTGCGGAAAGAACTCACGAAATTCGCTATATAACTGCGCCGCCAGCGTTTTGTTCGGTGCGAAAACGATCGCCGGCCGGCCGAGGCGGGCGATGGTGTTGGCCATGGTGTAGGTCTTGCCCGAACCGGTGACGCCCAGCAAGGTCTGAAAGAACAGGCCGTCATTGACCCCTTCGACCAGCTTGTCGATCGCCGCGGGCTGGTCGCCGGCAGGCGGGAAGGGCTGGTACAGGCGATACGGGGAATCGGGGAAAGTCAGGAACTTACCCTCGTCGAGAGTAGGGGCAACGGTACTTAAGGGGGATAAATCAGCCATTGTCATTCGACCTTTGGTAAAATTATGCGTTGCAAAACGGTGCTCGGCTCGCGGCTTTGCCCTGCATCCATCCCGACTGCAATCCACATTTGCAGCTAACTTTTTATGTTATCACGATGAACGCACCTCTCTCAGCCTCCTCCCTTTTCACCGCCATCGAAATGGCGCCACGCGACCCTATTCTCGGCATCACGGAAGGTTTTAATGCCGACAAGAATCCAGGCAAGACCAACCTCGGCGTCGGCGTTTATTACGACGATAACGGCAAGGTGCCGCTGCTGGAGTGCGTGAAAAAAGCGGAGGCTGAACTGGCCGCCAAACTGGCGCCGCGTACCTACCTGCCGATCGACGGTCTGGCAACGTACGACAAGGCAGTCCAAGAGTTGGTATTTGGTGCCGACAGCGCGGTTGTTCAAGAGAAGCGCGCATTGACCGTGCAGGCGCTGGGCGGCACTGGCGCACTGAAGCTGGGCGCCGACTTCCTGAAGCATTTCTCGCCGGCAGGCACCCAGGTCTGGATCAGCGATCCAAGCTGGGAAAACCACCGCGCCCTGTTTGAAATGGCGGGCTTCACCGTCAACAACTATCCCTACTACGACGCGGCTACCCGCGGCGTGAACTTCGCCGGCATGCTGGATGCGCTCAAGACCATGGCCGCCGGCTCGGTCGTGCTGCTGCACGCATGCTGCCACAACCCGACCGGCGCCGATCTGACTGCCGATCAATGGACGCAAGTGATCGAAGTCGTGACTTCGCGCGGCCTGATTCCTTTCCTCGACATGGCTTATCAAGGCTTCGGCGACGGCATCGAAGAAGACGGCAAGGTGGTGCGCCGTTTCGCGGAAGCCGGCGGCCCGCTGTTCGTATCGAACTCGTTCTCGAAGTCGTTCTCGCTGTACGGCGAACGCGTCGGCGCGCTGAGCATCGTCGCCGCCACCAACGAAGAAGCCGCACGCGTGCTGTCGCAACTGAAGCGCGTGGTCCGCACCAACTATTCCAACCCGCCGATCCACGGTGGCCAGGTGGTTGCGACTGCGCTGGCATCGCCGGAACTGCGCGCCCTGTGGGAAAGCGAACTGGCCGAGATGCGCGTGCGCATCCGCGAAATGCGCCAGCTGCTGGTTGCCAAGCTGAAAGAGAAGGCGCCGGCGCATGATTTCGATTTCGTCATCAAGCAACGCGGCATGTTCTCGTACTCGGGCCTGACCAAGGCGCAAGTCGAACGTCTGCGCACCGAGTTCTCGATCTACGCGGTCGACACCGGTCGTATCTGCGTTGCTGCGCTGAATACGAAGAACATCGACGCCGTCGTCGACGCCATCGCCAAAGTCCTCTAAACAGGGGGAGCGCATTCCGGCCTGAAAATGGTCGGGATGCAAAAAGGTTTTGACAGCAAGTAAAATTCCGGTCATAATCTTTTTCTCAGCTGTTCCCTGATAGCTCAGTCGGTAGAGCGACGGACTGTTAATCCGCAGGTCCCTGGTTCGAGTCCAGGTCGGGGAGCCAAAAAATTCGAAAAGCCTCGCATCCGTGCGGGGCTTTTTCAATTTATAGAGAATTAAAAAGCCTTCTTCGGGATGCTTTTTCTGATGCCGCACGGTGAGTGAAAGTGTGGCGGCATGATGTGAAACTGAGTTGTTAATTTCTTCCGCAAAGCTATGGCGAGGAAATAAAAATTAGTTCATAATCGCGCCCTCAGCTGTTCCCTGATAGCTCAGTCGGTAGAGCGACGGACTGTTAATCCGCAGGTCCCTGGTTCGAGTCCAGGTCGGGGAGCCAGAATTCAAAAGGGCCGCATGTTCATGCGGCCCTTTTCTATTGCGATCGGCAATTCGTGTTCAGGCGCCTTGCGGATCGTCGTCGGCAGGAATGAAACTCAGCTTCGGAATCCACAGCAGGAAGACGAGCGACGCCAGCGCGACAACGCCGGCAATCCAGATAGCCGAGGGATTTTCGCTGAATTGCGTCGGGTAGATTTTTACCGCGGCCAGCAAGCCGACGGCATTTCCCGCCAGCGCCAGCAACGCCGCTGCATAATCCTGCATGTGTCGCGCGCGGTTCGCGTTGATGGACCACGTCGGATTGGCGTTGTAACTCGGGACGTTGCCGTTTTCATTGCCCAGGCGTTCCAGCGCGCACAGAAAGCGGCGCAGGTTGGTGATCGCCATTTCGGCCTTGTAGCTCATCAGCGCCAGAAACGTGGAGGCAACGGGAAAACCCAGCACCAGCCACTGGATGGGCAAGGTGGCGCCTGCCGTGCCGGGCTTCAGCGCGACGAGGGCGGCGAGCAGGCTCAGTATCATCGATACGTAAATGGTCAAGGCTTGCTGGCGTTGCGCGATCCGGGTATTGACTTCCTGATAGGCGCCGACAAAACGATAGTTTGCGGTGACTTGGGCTTCTGGCATGGGGACTCCTCATTGTTGTCGGTTTTTTTCAGGTGCGGCGAACCCTGTCGGGGCAGTTCTTTTTCCGCGCCGGCGGTTGCTTGGGCATGATTTGTCGCAATTTATCATGTCGGCGCCAAGGTCCCCGTGTCTGCATTTTTTTATACGGATGAGGTCGGCAAAGGCTTGCTCCGGCAAGCATGAATGACGCGTGCTAGAATTGCTTCCGTAGTGCAACACGGCCCCGGGAGCCGGTGAATCTGAAGGCCTCGCATGTCTGCGGGGCTTTTGCTTTTGCAGGTCGGCATGAAAGCGGCATAAGCATATTCAGCGAAGTTGGTTGACTTCAGTATCTGTATCGAATATAAATACAGTATGAAGTCGAGTCGATTTGCCGTGGCGGCACACATATTGGTCAGCGTCGAGCACGCGACCCGGGAGGGGAAAGAGTTTCTTCCCTCGTCCGCCATTGCGACCAGCGTCAACACCAATCCCGTGTTTGTGCGCGAATTGCTGTGCAAGTTGTCGAAAGCGCATCTGGTGGTGACGAAGGAAGGCCGGGGCGGTGGCGCGCAGTTGGCGCGGCCGGCTTCGCAGATCAGCCTGGCGGAAATTTATCAGGCGGTGGAGGACGAGCCGGTATTGAAGCACAATACGCGGCCCAAGGATTTGTGTTGCCCCGTCAGCTGCGGCATGGACATGGCGTTGGAGCCGGTGATCACCGAGGTCGAAGGCGCGATGCTGAAGATTTTGAAGGGCAGGAAACTGTCCGAGCTTGTGAATAAAATTTCCGACGAGGTCGAATCTTAGATTTCGCATATAACGAGACAAGCTGTACCTGAAAAGAAGGATCCTCTGAGGTCCTAATTTTTATTTCATAACTGTCATAAAAAATAAGACAGTTTAAACAATCAAGTGATGGCATTTGATGACACGTCATCGGCATCACAGGCGACGAAACAAGATGCAAGCGAATGCAGTCAGTGCAGCATTCAATCCAGATTAATCGGCTCGGCGCCGGGGCGGCGCAAGGGCAAACAAAGTTCAGGAGTTTTACATGGAAAAAAATATCGCGGTAGGCGGTGTACGGGACGGCGTTCCGCACGATCCGCTCAGTGCGGCCGAGAACGCGGCGTCGCCGTTGCGGTCGTGGCTGTCGGTGGTATCGGTGGCGATTGGTGCGTTTGCGTTCGTGACGACGGAGTTCTTGCCGGTCGGCTTGTTGCCGCAAATCGCGCATGAGCTCGGCGTCTCGCCGGGCACCGCCGGCCTGATGGTGACGACGCCGGGCGTGGTCGCAGCCATCTCGGCGCCCGGCTTGATGCTGGGGGCGGGGCGTATCAATCGCCGCTTCATCTTGCTGATGTTGTCGGTGTTGCTGCTGGCGTCGAATCTGGTGTCGGCGTTTGCGCCTTCATTCGGCGTGATGTTGTTGGGGCGCGCGCTGCTTGGTGCTGCCTTGGGCGGCTTCTGGACTCTGGCGCTGGCGACTGCCGGCCGTCTGGTGAAACAAGAGCATGCAGCGAAAGCGACGGCCATGATCCTCAGCGGCGTGACCTTTGCGACCGTGATCGGCGTTCCGCTGGGCACCTTCATCAGCGGTCTGTCGTCGTGGCGCGCATCGTTCATCGCCACCGGCATCCTGGCGGCGCTGGCGCTGGCCGCGCAGACCTTGTTGTTGCCGTCCTTGCCTTCCAAGGCAGCGATTCGCTTCCGTGATCTGACCACGCTGGTGAGCCGCGCCAATCCGCGCAAGAGTCTGCTGATGGTGGCCCTGGTGTTCGGCGCGCACTTTTCGTCGTACACCTACATCGCGCCTTTTCTCGGTCAGAACGGTTTCAGCCTGTCGTCGATCACGACCGTGCTGCTGGCGTTCGGCTTTGTGGGCTTCGTTTCCAATCTGGCTATCTCGGCGGTGGTGACGCGTCATTTGCAGGCATCGTTGTTCGGCATGGTCACGGTATTGATGATTGCCTTGCTGTGCTTGCCGCTGGTGCATGCCTCCGGCTTTGGCGTGACCTCGATGGTGATCGCCTGGGGTATTGCGTTCGGCGCCATCCCGCTGTGCCTTAGCATCTGGCTGCAACTGGCGTCGCCCGATCTGCCGGAAGCCGGTTCGGCGCTGTTCGTCAGCATCGTGCAGGTGGCCATTGCCGTCGGTTCCTTCGTCGGCGGCGTGGTGGTGGATGCAGTCGGCATTCCTTCCACGATGTGGTTGGGCAGTGCGCTGGGATTGCTGGGGCTGGTGGCGATTGCCAGCTTTGGCATGAACAACAAGAATCTTGCCGATATCCTTCACAAGTAATCGCGTAAATGAAAAGGCTTGCAGGTAGAAAACTGCAAGCCTTTTTTATTGGAATTGGTTGCGGTTTACTCAGCCGGAACGCGAATCATCAGGAGTTATTCATGAACACCAGAACAGTCAAGATTCCCGGCCCCGATCATCCGATCACCATCGAATCCGGCAAGGCGCGCATCGTCGTCACGCTGGGCGGCCGCACCGTCGCCGATTCCGCTGCGGCGCTGACGCTGCGCGAGGCGGCGTATCCGCCGGTGTACTATATTCCGCGCAAGGACGTGGACATGTCGCTGTTGGCGCGCACCGAGCACAACACCTATTGCCCTTATAAAGGCGAGTGCGCGTACTACAGCATCCCGAGCGGCGGCGAGCGTTCGGTCAATGCCGTCTGGAGTTATGAAGATCCGTATCCCGCCGTCGCGGCGATCAAGGATCACGTGGCGTTTTATCCTGATCGCGTCGATGCGATTGAGGTGCACGAAGCCGATTGAGCCGGGCGCTCCGTTTCAGGCTTTGCGGCGCAAGGTCCTGGCCAGATCCGACAACTGGTAGGGCTTGTTGAGGAAGGAAAAACCATACATGTTGCCCTGTGCGGCATTCAGTCCGGGCAGCGGATAACCCGAAGCGAGGATGATCTTGGTGTCCGGATATTGTTCGCGGGTCAGGCGGGCCAGTTCCACCCCGCTGATGCTGTTGGGCATGACTACGTCGCTGAACAGGATGTCGACCGCGGTGCGTTCCAGCACTGCAAGCGCTTCGGCGCCGCTGGTGGCGGTGAGGGCTTCGTAGCCGAGCGTGCGGAACAGCTCGGCCGTGACTTCCAGTAAATCCAGCTGATCGTCGACGATCAGTACGGTCTCGATGTCGAGACGCGCCTCATTGCTTTCTTTCACTGCGTTGCTCTCCACCAGCGGCAGGTAGATGGCAAAAGTCGAACCAACTCCGGCCTCGCTGGAGATGACCACGTCGCCTTCCGATTGCGTGATGAAGCCATAGACCTGACTCAGGCCGAGTCCTGTTCCTTCGCCCGGCGGCTTGGTGGTGAAGAAGGGCTCGAAGGCGCGCGCGATGACATCAGGCGTCATGCCGATACCGGTGTCCGATATGCGGATCTCGGCATAGAGCCCGGCCGCCAGATGATTGACGGCCTTTTCTTTCAGGCGAATCCGGTTGGTGCTGATCGCCAGTTGTCCGCCTTCCGGCATGGCCTGGGAAGCGTTGACGACAAGATTGAGCAAGGCCGTTTCAAACCGCGCGGCGTCGATCTTGACGGGAATGACGCCGGAGTCGATCTGGAGTTGGAACCGAATCGACGAGTTGCCCGCGCGCCGCAACACCGATTCGAAATCGTTGATCAATGCGTTCAGGTCATGCTCTTCCGACTGCAGCGGCTGCTGTCGCGCAAACGACAGCAACTGCTGGGTCAGATTGGCGCCGCGCGAGATGGCGCGGCGCATGCTCTCAAGCGTGCGCGAGCCCTGCAGTTCCGGATGCTGGGCAGTCAAAACGTCGATGCCGCTCGAGGCGACCGCGAGCAGATTGTTGAAATCATGCGCCACGCCGCCGGTGAGTTTGCCCAATGCTTCCATCTTCTGCGATTGGAACAAGGCGGCGTTGGCTTGCGCCAGTGCCGCAGCGGCTTCCCGTTTTTCGGTGACGTCGCGGGTGATTTTGGCGAAGCCGATAAGTTCGCCGTTTTTCTTGGTGATCGGATCGATGACGACGCTGGCCCAGAAACGCGATCCGTCTTTGCGCACGCGCCAGCCTTCGTCTTCGAATTTCCCTTCCGTGACGGCGATGCGCAGGGCGCGCGCCGGCACGCCGGCCTTGCGATCTTCCTTGGTGTAAAAGCGCGAGAAGTGGGTGCCGAGAATTTCCTGCTCGGTGTAACCCTTGAAGCGTTCGGCCCCGCTGTTCCAGGTGGTGACGTTGCCCTCGCTATCCAGCATGTAGATCGCATAGTCGCGAATCGAAGAGACCGCCAGCTGGAACCGCTGTGCATCGGTCAGTTCGGCATCGTCCGGGAGCTCCTCACCTGTCATCTGGCTCGTTCCTTCAAATGGTCGATCAGGCGGAGTCCGCGCCGATTATTGAAAAACCTGGCTGTCATTGCGCCGGCGATGCACCGCCAACATGCGAAGTATTGTGACGCGGACAAACTTTTGACGCAATTACTGTTACCACATTGATTCAGCGGGACCGCGAGGCATGCTTGTCGGATACCGGTTTGTTAAAGATTTGACGCCCGTACCCGTTAATTGGTGGATGCGAATGCGGAATGAATATGACATGAAGATTGATGCGAGCGCCAATGTGCAGAATGCCGTCTACGAGACGAGTGCGGCTGGCGGCAAGACAGCACCCGCCGATGAAAGCAAGCCGGGCGCCTTGACTGACGCAGTGACCTTGTCGGATGCGGCGACGCGACTGGCGGACGGGCTCGCTGCATTGGCCACTGCAGTGGCGGCGATGCCTGTGCCGGAGCAGCCGGCGCCACAATCACTGCGTCATCGGAAACAGCAGGGAAACGGCTTGTCGCCGATGCTGGACGTCGATGCATTCCGCCTGATCCGCGACAAATTGCGCTCCCGGAATCTGGGGTTGCAGGAGCCGGATCCGGTAACGAAAAAGCTGAAAGACGCCGTGCAGGAAGGCCTCAAGATCTGATGGCATATGGGTTTGCCGGCGTTTGGCATCGCTGTTTCATCAACAGTATCGAATGTTGGCAGAGACAAAACAAATTCTGCTCTGCTATAATTGCCGGCTTGTCGGGGCGTAGCGCAGCCTGGTAGCGTACTTGCATGGGGTGCAAGGGGTCGTGTGTTCGAATCACACCGTCCCGACCAAAGAAATCAAAGGGTTACAAGCTTTGCTTGTGACCCTTTTCCTTTTCCGGGCCCCGGGTCTCCATTTCTCATTTCTCATTTCCCTTTCCGACGTTTTCGCCGGCCTTTGCCGGCAGTTGCCTACCGGCAGGTATGGTGCAACAGGTATATAAAGATGGTGGTTGCCAGGCGGGAACGCATGGTCGGCAGAATCCGGCATTGGCCGTTCCGGCATAAGTTACACGTAAGTTATCCCTTGTAAGCTGCCCTCAAAATGGGAGGAGGCTGGACGCCGGATCGCATAAATAGAAACCGAGAGAAACCGAGAGAAACCGAGGGCGAACGGTGCGGCGTATTCGGATCTCCCTTTAAACAAGTTGTTCGGACGATATCTGTACTTGCCATCCCGCCAGAAAATGCAAAGCAAACCGGGAGAGGCGGAAATACTGTGAGGAGACTGCCGTATGTTCCAGAGGAAAAGCAGGGTGCTGTCGCGGGCGCCTAATATGTTGACGGCGATATTGACGACGGTGGTGATTCCCGTCGCCGCCGGTGGCGGTGTGTTTGCCGGGCTCAATGCATCGGCGTTGCCGCTGTCAGCGCTGTGGCAGGCGCTGCTGTCGGTGACGGTGGCCGTGATCTTGTCCAGTCTGGTGCGTAGAAGCGGCGCCACTCCGGACGGCGCGAGCTTCGTCGACAAGATCGGCAAAGAAATCGATCACATCATGATCGGCGCGGCAGAGACCTCGTATTTTGTGGATTCCATCAAAAACAAGATCGGTCAGGACGTGCAGGCGGCCAACGGCATCGTCGCCGGTTCCGAGCAGAACGCCACCACCACCGAACAAATTGCGGCCAATGCCGAGCGCGCCTCGAAGGTCGCTGCCGACGTGCGCACGGAAAGCGTCGCCGGTCGCGCCGAGGTGGATCTGGGATTGGCGCAGATCAGCAAAGCCCGTCACGATGCGCAGAATGCGTCGGCGATGATGTCGGCGCTGCAGGAAAAATCCAAGCGCATTCACGGCATCACCGAAGTGATCAGCGAAATCGCTGCGCGCACCAATCTTCTGGCGTTGAATGCCGCAATCGAAGCGGCGCGCGCAGGCGAACATGGTCGGGGATTTGCGGTCGTGGCCGGTGAAGTGCGCCAGCTGGCGCAGCGCACCAAGGAGGCGACCGACGACATCGGCGCGATGGTGCGCTCCATCACGGAAGAAGCGGAGCGCGCCGCCGGCGGCATGCAGGCGCTGAGCGTCAAAGTGCAGGAGGCGTCGCAAAATGTCGAACGGGTGCATGGTTTCCTTGGCAACATCGAGCGTTCGGCCGGCGTCTCCGAAGAAGAAATTCAGCAGATCGCCCGCGCCTCGCGCGAGCACGTGGCAACCACGCATCGGATTGCCGAGGCCATTCTGAAAATTCGCGACGGCATGCTGGCGACCGATATCGAATTGCCGCGCGTGGCCGCATCGGCCATGGCTTTGTCCGAACGCGCCGAGTTGGTCTATGACGCCCTTGCCGAAGGCAATGCAAAGACGCAGCACGATGCGATTCAGAAGGCCGCGACCGCGACCGCCAGGCGCATCGGCAAATTGTTTGAGGAGGCGATTGCGGCCGGGCGCATTGCCGAGACGGCGCTGTTCGATCGCACTTACAAACCGGTTCCCAATACCAATCCGCCCAAGCACACGACCCAGTTCGACGCATTCACCGATCGCGTACTGCCGGATGTGCAGGAGGGGCTGTTGGAGGCGATGCCGCAACTGGCTTATGCCGGCGCGGTCGACAACAACGGATACTTTCCGACGCACAACAAGAAGTTTTCCAAACCGCTGACCGGGGACTACGACACCGATCTGGTGAACAACCGCACCAAGCGCATTTTCAGCGATCGTACCGGAAAGCGTTGCGGGGCGAATACAAAGCCCTTCCTCCTGCAGACCTACAAACGCGATACCGGCGAAGTCATGCACGACCTGTCGGTGCCGATTTACGTCAACGGCAAGCATTGGGGCGGTTTTCGCGTCGGCTATCGTTCCAGTCAGGCCGAGGAGGCCGTGCCGGCAGCTGCGGTTAACGTCGCCGCCGCGGCGCAAACCGTCAAAACGGCATCAGGAAAGCCGTCTAAGCAGCTAACCGCTGCGAACAAGACCGAGAACAGCAAGGGATTGGTGCGCCAGATTTCGGCTTGAACAGCTTGACCGTGCAGGGCAGGTTGATAGACTATTCGACAACGGGGGTATCTGTCTCAGAATCGGGCAGGCCGGAATAGAAAAGGAAAATCAACTTGAAACCTGCGCCACAGAATAGGCTTGATTCTGTCAAAGAGTTCGATTTTACCAATCGTGATTTTGACCGGGTCCGGGACCTGATATACAAGCGTGCGGGCATCGCTCTGGCGGAAAGCAAACAGGAAATGGTCTATAGCCGGCTGGCGCGGCGTTTGCGCGCGACCGGCATCGCCTCGTTCGTGCAATACCTGGACCTGCTGGAGCGGGGCGGCGACGCGGATGAGTGGGAAGCCTTCACCAATGCGCTGACGACCAATCTGACGTCGTTCTTCCGCGAGTCGCATCATTTCCCCATCCTGGCGGATTTCGTCAAGACATTGAAAGAGCCGGTCACGGTCTGGTGTTCAGCCGCTTCCACGGGCGAAGAGCCCTACACGATCGCCATGACGCTGTGCGAAGCCTACGGCAGCCTGACGCCGCCGGCGCAGATCATCGCCACCGATATCGACACCAATGTGCTGGCGACCGGCGCCAATGGCGTCTACCCGATGGAACGCATCGACAAGCTCTCGCCCGAGCGCGTGAAGAAATTCTTCCTGCGCGGCAAGGGCAACCAGGAAGGTTATGTCCGCGTGCGTCCGGAGCTGCGGAAGATGATCACCTTCAAGCAATTGAACCTGTTGGGAGAAGGCTGGCCGGTGACGGGACCGTTCGACGTGATTTTTTGCCGCAACGTGATGATCTATTTCGACAAGCCGACGCAGAGCAAGATTCTGTCGCGCTTCGTACCGCTGATGAAGCCGCATGCGCTGCTGTTTGCGGGGCATTCGGAAAATTTCCTGTACGTTTCCGACGCGCTGAAGTTAAAAGGCAAGACTGTCTACGAACTCAATGCTGCGTCACAACGCAAGGTGGGGAAATAAATCATGAACCCCCAAGGTCAGGATCAATTCGCATCCAACGTTTATTACGACCGTACCTTCGACTGCGACGCAGCGAAGATACTGCCTGGCGAATACTATTTCACGCACAAGGACATGATGATCGTCACGGTGCTGGGGTCGTGCGTGTCGGCGTGCATCCGCGACCGCGTCACCGGCATCGGCGGGATGAACCATTTCATGCTGCCTGACAGCGGCGATGGCGACAGCCCGATTTCGGCATCGATGCGCTACGGCACCTATGCCATGGAAATTCTGATCAACGACGTGCTCAAGGCGGGCGCGCGGCGTGAAAACCTGGAAGCGAAAGTGTTTGGCGGCGGCAATGTATTGCGCGGCTTCATCGCGATCAATGTCGGCGAGCGCAACGCGCAGTTTGTGCGCGATTATCTGAAAGCGGAAAATATCCGCGTCGTGGCCGAAGATCTCAACGACATCTGGCCGCGCAAGGTGTATTTTTTTCCACGCACCGGCAAGGTGCTGGTCAAAAAGCTCAAGCAACTGCATAACAATACGCTGGTGAATCGCGAACAGGATTACGCCAGCAGGCTGGTCACAAAACCGGTTGGCGGCGAAGTCGACTTGTTTTAAAGTCTGGCTTGCTCACCGCAGGGTGGGTTGTACAATGGTTCATAGGCTTTTGCGCGCATGCGCAGAGGCAAGTTTCTGGAAAGTACTGATCGTATGAAAATAAAAGTATTGATCGTTGACGATTCGGCATTGATCCGTAGCGTCATGAAGGAGATCATCGGCAGCCAACCAGATATGGAGGTCGTGGGCGTGGCCCCGGATCCCATCATCGCGCGCGATTTGATCAAGCAAACCAATCCTGATGTCTTGACCCTGGACGTCGAAATGCCACGCATGGACGGGCTCGACTTCCTCGAAAAGCTGATGCGCCTGCGGCCGATGCCGGTCGTGATGGTGTCGTCGCTGACCGAACGCGGTTCGGAGATTACGCTGCGCGCGCTGGAATTGGGGGCGGTCGATTTTGTCACCAAGCCGAAGATTTCAATCCAGAGCGGCATGCAGGAATACACCGACATGATCGCCGACAAGATTCGCGCGGCGTCCAAAGCCAGCATTCGTCCTCGCGCGATTTCACATCCGGACGCGAACAAGGCGGCGGGCGGCGAACCGCTGCCGCAGATGCGCAATCCGCTGTTGTCGAGCGAAAAACTGATCATCATCGGCGCTTCCACCGGCGGCACCGAAGCAATCAAGGAATTTCTGATCAGGATGCCGTCGGATTGCCCGGGCATTCTGATTACCCAGCATATGCCGGAAGGATTTACGCGCTCGTTCGCGCAGCGTCTGGACAACCTGTGCAAGATTTCGGTCAAGGAAGCCGCCGGCAACGAGCGTATCTTGCCTGGTCACGCCTATATTGCTCCGGGCCATTCCCATCTGAAGCTGGTGCGCAGCGGCGCCAACTACATGACTCAGCTCGACCAGGGGCCGCCGGTCAACCGTCACCGGCCGTCGGTTGACGTGCTGTTCAATTCGGCGGCGGCGTGTGCGGGCAAGAACGCGCTGGGCGTCATTTTGACCGGCATGGGCAAGGATGGCGCACTCGGCATGCTGGAAATGCGCAATGCCGGAGCCTACAATTTCGCGCAGGATGAAGCTTCCTGCGTCGTGTTCGGCATGCCGCGCGAGGCGATTGCCGTCGGCGGCGCACATGAAGTATTGTCCCTGCAGGCCATGCCGGGCCGGGTGATGAGCTATCTTGCCGAACATGGCAGCCGTGCATTACGTGTGTAGTTCGAGTACCATGCAGCCAATTGCGGAATTGGATGCTTGGTAGTAGGTGGTGAGTTTTATAGGGCAGGGCCTCAAGTTTCGCTGTATTAGTGTCGTTATCGTCAACAATTGTTTTGAATCAATGGAGTAATAGTCATGGCAGGCCCAAATACCAAGTTTCTCGTTGTAGACGATTTCTCCACGATGCGCCGCATCGTCCGGAACCTGCTCAAAGAGCTGGGTTACACCAACGTGGATGAAGCCGAAGATGGCGTGCAGGCGCTGCACAAGTTGCGCAGCGACCAGTTCGACTTCGTGGTTTCCGACTGGAACATGCCCAACATGGACGGTTTGACCATGTTGCAGGAAATCCGTAAAGATCCGGCGTTGTCGAAGCTGCCTGTTCTGATGGTGACCGCAGAAGCCAAGAAGGAAAACATTGTTGCCGCTGCGCAAGCGGGCGCCAATGGCTACGTCGTCAAGCCGTTCACGGCGGCCACACTGGATGAAAAGCTCGGCAAGATCTTCGAAAAGCTGGATGCCGGAGGCTAACGTGGACACGGCATCCCAAGGAGCGGTATCTCCGGGAGCGGAAACGGCACATCCGGGGGCTGATCAGCAAGATCAGTTTCTGGTCCGCATAGGTCACATGACGCGCAGCTTGCACGACAATCTGCGTGGTCTGGGTTTTGACCGTCTGCTGGAAAAAGCCGCGAGCGACATGCCCGATGCGCGTGATCGCCTTGAATATGTGGCGATGATGACCGAGAAGGCTGCGCAGCGCGTACTGAACGCGACGGAGACCGCCGGCCCGATGCAGGACGCCATCGGCGATGGCGCAAGCAGTCTTGCGGCAGAATGGAAAGCCGTCACCGAAGCCGGCTTTTCCGAAGAGGCGTATCGCGCCATGGCGGAGAAAACCCAGCAGTACCTGAGTTCCACGCGCGAAAACGTCAGCCTGACCAAGCAGCAACTGCTGGACATCATGATGGCGCAGGATTTTCAGGACCTGACCGGGCAGGTCATCAAGCGCGTCACGGCGCTGGCGCATGACATCGAGAGTCAACTGGTGCAGCTGCTGGTCGATTATTCCCCGCCGGAAGCCAAGCGTGAAGATAGCGGTTTGCTCAATGGGCCGCAGATCAATCCGACCGGCACGAATGTCATCGCCAATCAGAGCCAGGTGGACGATTTGCTGGAAAGCCTCGGTTTTTAAGCCGGCTTTCATGTTGTTTATTGGTTAATTTTCTGCAACAAATCTCACCGGGCTGGAAGTAAATTCACAGTCCGGTGCGGATTTCTCCCTCCGTTGATTCTGCCATCTCCCTCTGAAGGCAGATTCGGCGTGCTTTTCCTCCCCCGAAATACGGGGCGTTTCGCCCCTTATTCCCGCGATGATTCAAGGCCTCCGTCGCCAATAATTCTGCCTGATAGTCTCAAAATTCCGTCCTTACAAGCGGAAAGCAGCAATACAGGGGAGCGGCAGTGGCCGAAGATAGCGAACAGGAACGGACCGAACAGCCCACGAGCAAACGCATTGAAAAAGCTCGTGAGCAAGGCGATGTGCCGCGTTCGCGCGAGATGGCTACGTGCGTCACGTTGCTGATCGGCGGCAGTACTATCTGGATGTTCACCGGTCCCCTGATCACCAGTTTGAACCGCATCATGGTCTCCACCATGACGTTCGAGCGCGAGATGGCCTACGATCCCGTGCTGCTGTTCAATCATCTGAGCGGGCATTTCATGGAAATCGCGGTGGCGATGATCCCGATTGCCTTCATGATGACGCTGGCGGCAGTGGCGTCGCCGCTGATTCTCGGCGGCTGGCTGTTCAACAGCGGCTCGCTGGTTCCCAAGTTCAGTCGCATGAATCCGATCTCCGGATTCACAAACATGTTCTCCCTCAATTCGGTGGTCGAGCTCGGCAAAGGGATTTTGAAGACCGTTTTGGTCGGCACGGTTGCCTGGCTGGCCATGAAGAGCCATATCGACGCAGTGCTCAATCTCAGCGTCGAGTCGCTCGAGAGCAGCAGCAGCCACATGCCTCATCTGCTGTGGAGCAGTTTCATGATGATGGTGTGCGCATTGATCGTGATCGCCGCCTTCGACGTGCCTTATCAGCTGTGGAACTACAACCGCAAGCTGAAGATGACCCGCCAGGAAGTCAAGGAAGAGCACAAGGAATCTGACGGTAATCCGCAAATCAAGGGCAAGATTCGCCAACTGCAGCGCGCCGCTGCACGTCGCCGCATGATGTCCAACGTGCCGACTGCCGACGTCGTGGTGACCAACCCGACGCACTATGCCGTTGCACTCAAGTACAGCGAAGGCTCGATGTCTGCGCCGACCGTCGTGGCCAAGGGCACCGAAGCGGTGGCCGCGAAGATCCGCGAACTGGCGCGCGAGCACAAAGTGCCTATTCTCGAGGCGCCGCCGCTGGCGCGCGCCTTGCATTACCACACCGAAATCGGCGACGAAATTCCAGAAGCGCTTTATACCGCCGTGGCTGAAGTGCTGGCCTACATCTTCCAGCTGCGTACCTATAGCGCAGGCGGCGGTGTCCGGCCGGAAGAGCCGCATGATCTGAATGTGCCGAAAGAAATGGACGATCCTTTGTACAAACGCAAGGCTGCAATCGCTGCCATTCGCGCTAGGGCAGCACGATGAATTTCAATAATATCAGCAGCATGAAAATGCCGGCCTGGGTGCCGGTAAAGCACACCAAGGCGCTGGCGGCGCCTATCCTGATCGTCATGATGCTGGCGATGATGGTGCTGCCGCTGCCGGCGTTTGCACTGGATATCCTGTTCAGCTTCAACATCTCGCTGTCGGTCATCGTCCTCCTGACGGCCTTGTACACCGTCAAACCGCTGGACTTCGTGGCTTTTCCAGCCGTGCTGCTAGTCAGCACGATGCTGCGACTGTCGCTCAACGTCGCTTCCACGCGCGTCGTGCTGACAGAAGGCCACACCGGGCCTGATGCCGCGGGTAAAGTGATCGAAGCCTTCGGCCACTTCCTGATCGGCGGCAACTACACCGTCGGTATCGTGGTGTTCATCATCCTGACGATCATCAACTTCACCGTCGTCACCAAGGGCGCCGGCCGTATCGCCGAAGTGGGCGCACGCTTTACCCTGGATGCGATGCCGGGTAAACAGATGGCGATCGACGCCGACTTGAACGCCGGCATGATCGGTGAACCCGAAGCGCGTGCGCGCCGCAAGGAAGTCGCCCAGGAAGCAGAATTCTACGGCGCGATGGACGGCGCCAGCAAGTACGTGCGCGGCGACGCCGTCGCCGGCATTATCGTCACCGTCGTCAACATCGTGGGCGGTCTGGTCGTCGGTATGATCCAGCATGATCTGGCGTTCGACATGGCGCTCAAGAACTACACTTTGCTGGCTATCGGTGACGGCCTGGTGGCGCAGATCCCTTCGCTGATCATTTCGACCGCAGCCGGTGTCGTGGTGTCCCGCGTGGCCAACGACCAGGATGTCGGCGGCCAGTTGATCAACCAATTGTTCGCCAAGCCGGAAGTGCTCTATCTGACGGCCATCATCATCGGCGGCATGGGCCTGATCCCGGGCATGCCGCACATCGCTTTCATTTTGCTGGCGGGCATCTTGGCCGGTACGGCTTATGCGATCAGCAAGCGTATTCAGGAAGCAGCCGTCCAGACCGAAATGCCGGCGCCGACTGCCGTCGCTCCCGAAATCGAAGAGGCGACCTGGCAGGATATTCTGCCGGTCGACACGCTTGGCCTGGAAGTCGGCTATCGCCTGATCCCTCTCGTGGACAAGGGGCAGGGCGGTGAACTGCTGCGCCGCATCAAGGGCATTCGCAAAAAATTCGCGCAGGAAGTTGGCTTCCTGTCGCCCCCTGTACACATTCGCGACAACCTGGAACTGAAGCCATCTGCCTACCGCATTGCCTTGAAGGGCGTGGAAATCGGCAAGGGCGAAGCTACTTTCGGCCAGTTCCTGGCGATCAATCCAGGCATGGTGACCGGACCGTTGCCGGGCCTGATGACGAGCGATCCGGCCTTCGGCCTGCCCGCGGTCTGGATCGAAAGCGGCATGCGCGAGATGGCGCAGACCATGGGTTACACGGTGGTCGATACCGGTACGGTGATCGCCACTCACCTGAATCACCTCATCACGCTGCATGCCGCCGAATTGCTCGGACGCCAGGAAGTGCAACAGTTGCTCGACCATATCGCCAAGGACGCGCCGAAGCTGGTCGAAGATCTGGTGCCGAAGCTGTTGCCGCTGGGCACGGTACAGAAAGTGTTGCAAAACCTGCTCATCGAAGGCGTGCATATTCGCGACATGCGGACTATCATCGAAACCCTGGCCGAGAATGCGGGGCGGGTGCAGGAGCCGAACGAACTTACCGCGATCGTGCGTATTGCATTGGGCCGCGCGATCATACAGCAGATTTTCCCGACCGAAGAAGAGTTGTCCGTCATGGCGCTCGACAGCAAGCTCGAACGGCTGCTGATGCAGGCGATGCAGGCAAGCGGCCAGGATGGCGGCGGCATCGAGCCGGGTCTGGCCGATGCACTGATTACGCAGACAGAAAATGCAGCACGTCATCAAGAGCAATTGGGTTTGACCCCGGTATTGTTGGTCCCGGCTCCGTTACGGGCATTGCTGTCGCGCTTCCTGCGACGCGCAATGCCGCAGCTCCGGGTGCTTTCGCACGCTGAAGTTCCTGATTCGAAAACGATTAAAGTTACCAGCCTAGTTGGAGGGCAAGCATGAACGTTAAAAAATTTATTGCAGGTTCGTCGCGCGATGCATGGCGCCAGGTTCGGGAAGCGCTTGGTCCCGATGCGGTCATCCTCTCCAATCGCAATATCGAAGACGGTGTCGAGATTCTGGCGATGGCAAACGAAGACATGTCTTCGCTGGTGGTGCCGGCCATGGCCAAGGACGCGATGCCGCGCCCGGCTGTGCGACGACCTCCCGCGCAGCCGCCGCAGCCGCAGGCGGCCGTGCCGCGTCGCCCCGAACAACCTCAAGGACTTCGCGTCGAGTCGAGCGCCATCGAGCACAGCGCCGCGCAGGCTGAAGCGCGCGTATGGCGCACCCGCAATGCTGCGCGCGCCAGCGCCAAGGAACAGCAAGAAACCGTTGCGCAGCAACGTCCTGCATCATCGTCGCCGTCTGCACAGCGTCCCAAGCAGTCGCCCGTCATGGCCGAATTCGACGGCAAGGATTACGATGAAATTCTGTCCGACGTGATGACGGAAATTCGTTCCATGCGCGGCGTGCTCGAAACGCAACTGGCTGAAATCTCCTGGGGCGGCACGCAAAAGCGCGAGCCGGCCAAGGCGGCGATCATGCGTGAAATGCTGGCAGCCGGTTTCAGCGCCAGCCTGTCGCGTCTGATCACCGAAAACCTGCCGCAAAATCCGAAGTCGCAGGATGCAATGTTCTGGGTGAAGTCGGTACTGGCCAAGAATCTGATGACCATGGCCAATGAAAACGAATTGCTGGAAGAGGGCGGCGTCTATGCACTGGTCGGTCCGACCGGTGTTGGCAAAACGACCACGACGGCCAAGCTGGCGGCGCGTTGCGTAATGCGTCACGGTCCGGGCAAGCTGGCCTTGATTACGACCGACGGCTACCGTATCGGCGGCTACGAACAACTGCGCATTTACGGCAAGATTCTGGGCGTCATGGTGCACTCGGTGAAAGACGAAGCCGATTTGCGTATCGCGCTGGACGAACTGCGCGGCAAACATACTGTCCTAATCGATACGGCAGGCATGGGCCAGCGCGATCAGATGGTCGCCGAACAGGCGGCCATGCTGTCCGGCGCAGGCACCGAGATCAAGCGCCTGCTTTGCCTCAATGCAACCGCGACCGGCGGCACGCTCAATGAAGTCGTGAGCGCCTACTCCGTTGACGGCCTGGCCGGCTGCATCATTACCAAACTCGATGAAGCGGCGACCATCGGCAACGTGCTCGACGTTGTCATCCGTCAAAAACTGAATCTGTACTACGTGGCAAACGGTCAGCGCGTTCCTGAAGACTTGCATGTCGCCAACAAGTTGTATCTGGCCGACCGAGCCTTTAAACTGAAGCGAGAAACTGCGCCGTTCGAATTTCAGGATGCAGAGTTGCCCGTTGTTGTCGGACCGACAGCAACGGCCATGAATGACAAGAGCCTGCGGGAGGTGATCCTTGGCTAGCTATGATGTTGATCAAGCGGAAGGACTGCGCCGGATGCTGGAGCGTCCGACGCCGCGCGTGTTCAGTTTCTTCTCGGTATTGCCCGACGACGAAAAAGGCGCGATGCTGATCAATCTGGCGGCTTCTCTCGCCGCGAATGACTGCAACGCCTTGTTGGTCGACGCTTGCATGACGCCATCGAGCATTTTGTCTCGTTTTGGCGGACTTACCGTAGCGAGCCTGCTCGACGTCGCGCGTCAGGAGCGCCATCTCGACGAGGCAGTACGATTGGTGCCGGAAGGTTTTGCATTGGCGCGCCTGTCGCGTAAAAATGTGTCTGCTGCAACGCACCCGCAGGCGTCGCGTCTGGCGGAAATTTTCGATGCGCTGACGGCAGAGTCCGACATCACGCTCGTCAATGGCGAACTGAGCGAAGACGACGTGCTGCCGGTGCCGGCGATGGAGATGGGGGAAATCGTCGTGCATATGTCGACCAGCGCCAATTCCATCAAGGCGGCTTACGTTCTGATCAAGAGCCTGAGCGACCGGTTGGGGCGCCGCCCCTTCAATTTGCTGGTCACCGGCGGGTCCGATGCGGAAGCGCAAATGGTGTTTGCCAATATGGCGCAGGCTGCCAATCGTTATCTGGCGGCACAACTGAATTTCATGGGTTCGATCCCGGCTGACGAGCATATCCGCCGTGCTTCGGGGCAGGGCCGTACCGTGCTGGAGGCATTTCCCCTGACCGGAGCAACAATGGCGTTCAAGCGTTTGGCCAATCAGTTCTCGCTATCCAATCTCACCAAGGGCACGTACGGTATGGCAACCGATGGTGCAAGTCTCGGAGTATGACGTGTCATGTATAACGTCAATGGCAAGACGGACAAAAATGATTTGCTGCAGCTGCATGCGCCGCTGGTAAAGAAGCTGGCGCATCAGATGAAGGCAAAGCTTCCGCCGAGCGTGGAAGTGGACGACTTGATTCAGGCAGGCATGATGGGGCTGCTTGATGCCATCAATCGCTATGAAGAAACCCATGGCGCGCAGTTCGAAACCTATGCCGTGCAGCGTATTCGCGGCGCCATGCTGGACGAGTTGCGCAGCAGCGACTGGCTGCCGCGCAGCATTCGCCAGAGCACGCGCAAGATCGAGGATGCGATCCACGTCCTGATGCAGCAACTGGGCCGGCCGCCGCAAGAAGCGGAAGTCGCCAAACAGCTCAAGATGAGTCTGAACGAATATCAGGAAATGCTGACCGAATGCGGCGGCCATCAACTGATCTATTACGAAGATTTTCATGATGCCGAAGGCGGCCATGAGCATTTTCTGGATCGCTATCAGACCAGCCAGAGCGACGACCCTCTGCAGAACCTGATCAACGGGGGGTTCCGCGAAGCGGTGATCGATTCGATCCGGGCCTTGCCGGAGCGCGAAAAAATCCTGATGGGCTTGTACTACGAGCAGGAAATGAACCTGAAAGAAATCGGCGCCGTCATGGGCGTGTCCGAGTCGCGCGTATGCCAGTTGCATAGTCAGGCGATTGCCCGCATGCGCTCGACCCTGAGGGAGCAAGCGTGGACTGGAGTAGCGTAGGCGGTCTGGTGTTGGCCTTGGGAGGGATCTTCCTGGGTCAGGTGTTGGAAGGCGGTCATCTTGGTTCCATTTTGCAGCCGACGGCATTTCTGATCGTCTTTGCCGGTACGGTCGGCGCGGTTCTCCTGCAAACCAGACTCGACAACTTCGTGCGCGGCGTGAAATTGATCGGAGCGGTGTTTTCTCCTCCCGTTCGCGATCACCGCAAGCTGATCGACGATATCTCGCTCTGGAGCACCATCTCGCGCCGCGAGGGATTGTTGCACCTGGAAGAGCACATGAACGACACGGACGATCCCTTCATCAGGAAAGGGCTGCGCCTGCTGATCGACGGCATCACGCCGGCCAAGCTGCTCGAGATTCTCGAGATCGACATTTCCACTTACGAAACGCAGCAGCGCCAGGCGTTGAAGATATGGGAAGCCGCCGGCGGATACTCGCCGACCATCGGTATTCTCGGCGCCGTGCTGGGGTTGATCCACGTCATGGAAAACCTGGCTGATCCGGCGCGTCTGGGCGGAGGGATCGCCGTGGCGTTCGTTGCCACGATTTACGGCGTCGGCCTGGCCAATTTGTTCTTCCTGCCCGTTGGCAATAAACTGAAAGAGCTGTTGGCTGCCGAGGTCCTCAAGCGAGAGATGGTGGCCGACAGCTTGTGCGGCATCGCCAGTGGCGACAATCCGCGGGTCATTCAGGAGCGGGCCGAATCCTACTTCGGGAACGCATAGGCGGCGATCATGGCGCGCAAAAAACATGAGGAAGAACACGAGAATCATGAGCGCTGGCTGGTTTCCTATGCCGACTTCATTACGCTGTTGTTCGCCTTTTTCGTGGTGATGTACGCGATCTCCCAGGTCAACGAGGGCAAGTACAAGATCCTCGCCGATTCCCTCATCAACGCCTTCGGCAAAGAGCCGGTATCGACCGCGCCGGTGATCGTGCAGGCCGGTGGCCAAGGCGCGCAGCAAGCCGCCACGCCTAAGATTCCTCCTTTGCAAAAAACGCGCAACAATGAGGCCCTGCGACGGGAAAAAGAGCGCATGACCGACATGGCGCGCGACATCATGCAAGTACTGGCGCCGCTGGTGCGGGAAGGAAAAGTGCGGGTGACGCAGACCAGTGTCGGCGTTAACGTGGAAATCAATGCCAATGTCTTGTTTGCACCGGGCGACGCCAAGGTCGGCAAGGAATCGGAAGAGACGCTGATCGCCATCGCAAGGGTGCTCAAGAACGACGATCATGCCATCCAGATTGAAGGTCATACCGACAACACGCAGATCAGTACGGCGGTGTTTCCTTCGAATTGGGAATTATCGGCAGTGCGGGCCAGTACCGTCGCGCGCCTGTTTGGCAATCAGGGCATTGCCGAGATGCGCTTGACGGCGGTGGGGCATGGCTCGAATCAGCCGGTGTCGTCGAACGACACGGCCGAAGGGCGTCTGCGCAATCGGCGTGTGGATGTCATGATTCTATCGCGCCTGACCGAACAGGCGACCGAGGTGCCGATCACCGAGCGCGTGCCGAAAACCCAACCTTAGCTCTCATTGATTGATCCTGGAGGGTGAAAGGCGACGAGCATAAAAAAGACCGCAGCTGCGGTCTTTTTTGTTCGTTCTGCCCGGCTTCGGATCAACCTATGCCAAGTGGGCGTCCGGTCGTGCGTACGCTGGCCGAGCCATCCGGGCCATAGAATGAGCCGCTACTGGTGCCGCCTTGCAGAATCTTCAGTGCGTTTTGATTGATTGCCATTTGACGGCCGACCAAGGTGCCATTGACGCGGTTCAATTCCCGGGCTGACTGAGCCAACTCGAACAGTTCATTCCAGAGTGTTTTATCAGCTTCCGCGCCGTGCTGATCGAGCCAGCTTTGCATGCCATTTTCGCTGGCAGGGAAGCTGACGGCCGATAACAGTCTGTAGCGTTGATCCGCCAGTCTTGCCATTTCGGCAATGATCTGTGCTTTTTCGTTGATTACGTTCGGAATTTCATCCGCATCGCCGTTGCCGCTGAGCAAAGCTTGCTCTTGTTGCAGTGTTGCAACCAGGCGTGACGTTACCTGCTTTTCTTCGGCAAGGTAGTGCGAGGGCAATTGCGAAGTCGTACTTGTCATTGCGTTAAGCTTTGCTGCGTGTGCTGATCAGATTTTTAACGGTGTCCAACAGTCCGCTGGCAACCTTTTCCGGGTCAACCTGGAAGGTGCCGTTGGCAATTGCTGCTTTGATCTCTGCGACTTTCTTTGCGTCGAAACTGCCGCTTGGGCCGGCCGCCTTGGTGCCAAGAGACTGGTACTGAGCCGACAGCTGTACATTGGCGGAGTCAGCGCTTGCTGCATCCGTCTTGGCACCGGTCGTACCGGGAGTGCGCGGCTGGGGCTGCGCTACCTCCGGTAAGCCTGAGCCAGTTTTAAGGGCGTCATTAACGTTCACGGCATCATCCTTGTGTGGTGAGGGCTCTCAGGCCCGCCTGTTGCATAGATTATCGGCGATTTTTCCGTAAACTTTAATACTATTTCTCCGACGGGAATTTGTTTCCCGTCAGTAATTGATTTCAATAATTCCGCCTGCCCTGGCAACGCCGCTGACCACCTGTCCGGCCGGCGTGCGGGCTTGCGCAATCTGGCCTTCGCTGGCGTTGTTCAGGGCGCGGCCCTCGGTGGCAATCTGGAATCCCGGGCCGACGGAAACGATGCGAACCGACTGTCCTTGCTGTACGACACGATTGGCGCGCAAAATATCCTGGCGCAATGGTGCGCCGGCGGCCAGAGAGATGCTGGCAGTGCGACCGATGGCTTGTGCTGCGTCGGTAATAATGCCGCTTGGCAAATTCGACAGGTCGCCTTTGATCTTGGTAATGTCGTTCGGGCCGATGGTCTGGCCTTGCGCCAGAGGTGTGGCGGTGACAATATATTCGGCAACGACCTGCACGGTGGCGCGCACGTAAATCGTCCAGGGGGAGGGGGCGGTGCACTTGATGCCGATGGTGGTTTTGCCCCACAGGCGCCCGCCGTTGGGCAGAAATGCCTGGGGCGATGGGCAGGCGGCCAGGCTCAGGCGGCTGTCGACCGGTTCGACCGTCGCATTCACCGTGCCGGACAAACCGGTGGTCTGGACCTTGATGAACTGTTCGGCGATTTGTTGCAAGGCGCTCAGATTCTGCCGTGGCGGCGCATTGGATGGATCGGGAGTTGCCGTTTGTGCAAGCGCCGAAAACCCGATGGCAGGCAAAAGCAGCACCAGCGCTGTGAGGAATGATTTCATAACAACAACTTAAAACCTTAGTGGCCGAAGGAGTGGCCATCGTGTCAGCAATACTAATGGCGACAGCCTTCATCAAAAGGCTGAACAAGGCATAGTTTTATCTCTTTATCGGGCAATCGAGTTTCAGGTGGGGTCGTATGATCCAATGGTATCTAAATCCCATTATCGGCGTAATGCGTACTTTTTGAAGGGCGCATTCAGGAGAAATCGATGGTCGCAAAACTGGATGATTATCTGAGGTTCAACGAGACGGCGCTGAATTTGCGCGCCCAGCGTCAGCAATTGCTGGCATCCAATATCGCCAATGCCGACACGCCGAATTATAAGGCGCGCGACATCGACTTCGCCAAAACCTTGCAAGGCGCCATGGACGGCAAGTCGTCGCCCAAGGTGCCGCCGGTAGAACTGGCGCGCACATCGGCGGGTCATATCGCCGGCAAGCCGACTGGCGACAGCGGCATCGGCGGTTCTCCGCTGCTGTATCGCACGGTTACCCAAGGCAGCGTGGACGGCAATACCGTCGACATGGACGTCGAACGTAACCAGTTCACCGATAACGCCGTGCGCTACGAAGCAGGCGTCACGGCCGTCAACGGGCAGATCAAGACGCTGCTCGCCGCCATCCAACCGGGCTGATCATCATGTCTCTTTCCAATATTTTCAATGTCGCCGGCTCGGCCATGAGCGCGCAGTCGCAGCGTCTCAATACGGTCGCCAGCAACATCGCCAATGCCGACAGCGCAACCAGCCCGAACGGCCAGCCGTACAAGGCCAAGCAGGTCGTGTTCAAGGCGGTGCCCTACGGCAACATCTCCGACAGCGGTGTCAAGGTCGATCAGATCGTCGAAGACCAGGCGCCGCCCAAGCTGACATACGATCCCAAGCATCCGCTGGCGGACGCCAACGGCTATGTCGCCATGCCGAACGTTAATCCGGTAGAGGAGATGGTCAACATGATCTCCGCTTCGCGCTCGTATCAGACCAACGTCGAGACGATGAACACCGCCAAGAATATGTTGATGAAAACCCTCACCATCGGTACTTAAGGAAGATCCTAATCATGACTACTGTTTCCTCTGATCTGCTGGCGGCCGTGAATGGCACGTCGACCTCGACCAGCAGCACTTCCAGCCTGAACGACAACAGCCCTGAAGCGATTCAGCAACGTTTCCTGAAGCTGCTGACAGTGCAGATGCAAAATCAGGATCCGACCAATCCAATGGACAACTCCCAGTTGACCACGCAACTGGCTCAGCTGTCGACCGTGTCGGGCATCAGCCAACTGAACACGACCTTGAGCGCCTTGATGAGCAATCTGGGCACATCCCAGTCGCTGCAGGCAGCCAACATGATCGGTCACAGCGTTCTGGCGCCGGGCAACAACGTCACGCTGACATCGGACACTACTACGGCGACTGACGGTACTTCAACCACGACGCAAAAAGCGATCTTCGGCGTGCAACTGGCCAGCGCAGCGGACAGCGTCAAGGTCACCATCCGCGACTCGGCCGGCAACGTCGTCCACTCGCTGGACCTGGGTTCGCAAGCCGCAGGCACAGTACCGATCATCTGGAACGGCGCAACCGATGCCGGCACCCAGGCTAAAGACGGCACTTATACCTTTGACGTCACGGCGACCAGCGCCGGCACGTCGGTCGGCGCGACCGCCCTGGCATTCGGCACCGTTGCCAGCGTCAGCACCGGCACCGACGGCGTCAAGCTGAACGTTTCGAACATCGGCACCATCAAGTCCACCGACGTAGTCCAAATTCTTTAATCGACGGCCGCTTCCAGCAGAAGGAGAATCAAATGAGTTTTCAACAAGGTCTGAGCGGTCTGGCAGGTGCATCCAAAAGCCTCGACGTGATCGGCAACAATGTCGCCAACGCCAGTACAGTGGGTTTTAAATCGGCGCAGGCGCAGTTCGCCGACATGTATGCCAATTCGATGAACCGCTCCGGCAACTCTCCGGTTGGTATCGGCGTGACGGTCGCCAACGTGCAGCAGGCATTCACGCAAGGTAACGTCACCACGACCAATAATCCCCTGGACATCGCCATCAATGGCGACGGTTTCTTCCGCATGCAGGGCAGCCTGACCGATTCGTCGCCACTGTATGGCCGCAATGGCCAGTTTCAGCTGGACAAGAACGGCTACATTATCAACCCCAGCGAAAAGGGGGCTTACCTGACCGGTTGGCTGGGTACGGTGACGGGCGGTGATCCGGTTCCTCTGCAAATCGATACATCGAATATTCCTGCCACGCAAACCACCAATGTGGCAAGCAAGCTGAATCTGGATTCGCGCCTGACAGGCATTGCCCCGGCGACGACGCCATTCGTGTTCAGCGATACCAGTACGTATAACAGCACGACTGGCGTGACGGTCTATGACAGCCTGGGTAACAGCTATAACGTCCAGACTTACTACGTCAAGAACGCGACAACGTCGACTGCCACCACCACCGACTGGGATGTCTACACGACCGTTGACGGTGTGGCGTATCCAGCCTTTGTGGCGCCCGCCACACAAGCGAAGGTTGGTACGTTGACCTTTGACAGCAACGGTATCCTCACCAGCGCGCAGCCGGCTGCGACGCTGAACCTGACCGCGAAAGCGGGCGCATCGTTTGCCGCTGCCGGTATCACGCTGAACTACACTGGCACGACACAGACCGGCGCCGCGTTTGCGACCGTTGCACAAAGCCAGGATGGCAAGGGCCCGGGCGTATTGTCGAGTTTCTCGATCGGCAAAGACGGCCTGATCACAGGCAGCTACTCCAACGGCGACACCAAGACGCTGGGTCAGGTGTTGTTGGTGAACTTTGCCAATCCGAATGGTCTGCAGCCATTGGGCAGCAATCTGTACACCGCAACTTCCGATGCCGGCACACCGCTGATCGGTACGCCGACCACAGGCCAATTCGGTGTATTGCAAGCACGTTCGGTGGAGGACTCCAACGTCGACCTGACCACGGAGCTGGTCAACATGATCGTGGCGCAGCGCGTTTATCAGGCCAACTCGCAAACCATCAAGGTGCAGGATACCGTTCTGCAAACCTTGGTCAGCCTGCGTTAATGGCGTTGAGCCCGGGCAATTTGAATTAAGCGGGGAAGCGTGCAGCAACGCAGCTGCACGCAAATATAGGGGTAAATATGGATCGTGTGATCTACACCGCCATGTCGGGCGCCAAGCACACATTGGAGCAGCAGGCCAACGCCAGCAACAATCTGGCGAATGCGACGACGACGGGTTTTCGCGAGCAGCTCAACACTTTCCGAGCCGTGCCTGTCGTTGGCGAAGGCCTGGCGACGCGCACCTTCGTGGTCGACTCGACCGCCGGCACCAATTTCAATGCGGGTCCGATTCAGGATACCGGCCGTGCGCTGGACGTCGCGGTCCAGGGGCCGGGCTGGCTGGCCGTGCAAACGGCTGACGGCAGCGAAGCCTACACGCGCAACGGCAGCTTCAAGCTGAGCGAAAACGGCATCCTGCAAACGCAGACCGGTCTGAACGTGGTCGGCGATGGCGGTCCGATCAGCATTCCGCCGGACGTCACCATTGCGATCGCTTCCGACGGCACCGTGTCGTCGATTCCGACCACGGGGACCCCGAATGCAGTGAATATTCTGGGGCGCCTCAAGCTGGTCAACCCCGATGAAAAAGCACTGAAGCGCGGCGACGATGGCCTGTTTCGCATGACCGCCGGCGCGCAAGCGCCTCCGGACGCCAATGTCCGTCTGGTCGGCGGTGCGTTGGAAGGCAGTAATGTCAATGTTGTCGAGTCCATGGTCAGCATGATCAACCTCGCGCGTCAATTCGACCTGAACATGAAGGTGGTGACAACCGCCCAGAGTGATTCGGACAAAGCAAACCAAATTCTGTCGTTGAGTTAATAACCAGGCACTGGAGAAAAAATGATTCGTTCCCTGTGGATTTCCAAAACCGGTCTGGATGCGCAGCAAACGCAGCTGGACGTGATTTCCAATAACCTGGCCAACACCAGCACCAATGGTTTCAAGCGCTCGCGCGCGGTATTTGAGGACCTGATGTATCAGACCATCCGCCAGCCGGGCGCACAATCGTCGCAGCAGACGCAATTGCCGTCGGGTCTGCAAATCGGTACCGGTGTGCGTCCCGTGGCGACCGAGCGCATCCATACGCAAGGCAACGTGAACCAGACCAACAACGACAAGGATATCGCCATTCAGGGCGCCGGCTTCTTCCAGGTCCTGATGCCGGACGGCACGACGCAATATACGCGCGACGGTTCGTTCCAGACCGACAGCCAGGGCCAGCTGGTGACTTCCAGCGGCTACACCGTGCAGCCGCCGATCACGATTCCTGCAAACACCACCAAGCTGACGGTCGGTCGCGATGGCACCGTGTCGATTAACCAGGCCGGCTCGACTGCGACGACGCAGATCGGCACCCTGCAGATCGCTACTTTCATCAATCCGGCCGGCCTGGAAAGCAAGGGCGAGAACCTGTACGCCGAAACGGCGGCCTCCGGCACGCCTGCTCCCAATACGCCGGGCACCAACGGCGCCGGCGCACTGTGGCAAGGCTACGTTGAAACGTCGAACGTCAACGTGGTGGAAGAAATGGTCAACATGATTCAGACGCAGCGCGCTTACGAAATCAATAGCAAGGCGATCACCACGTCCGACCAGATGCTGGCGAAATTGTCGCAGCTGTAATGTTGATGAGTATTAGCAATACCTTGTTTTGATGAAATGGGATGAGGCAAACATGAATAGCCTTTTGAAACTTGCCACCATCATCGGGATGTTCGCCATCGCTGGATGTACCACGGTACCAGAGTCGATCGTCACCGGGCCGAAGTCGGCCCGGCCTGAGCCGGCCTCCTATGCGCCGCCGACCAACGGGGCAATTTTCCAGTCGGCGGCATATCGTCCGCTGCTGGAGGATCGCCGTGCGCGTCTGGTCGGCGATACGCTGACCATTGTCATCAATGAAAACACGACTGCCGCCAAATCGGCCGGCAGTTCGTCCAGCAAGACCGGCAGCGCCACCGCAGTGGCGCCGACCTTGTTCGGCACTTCGATCAAAGAATTGTCGGGCAGCGGCGGCAGCACCAACAAATATGACGAGAAGGGCGCTATTTCGTCCAGCAACAATTTCACCGGCACCATCGGCGTGACCGTGATCGAAGTGCTGCAGAACGGTAACCTGCTGGTCAGCGGCGAGAAACAGGTGGCGCTCGACAAGGGGGTTGAATACGTGCGCTTCTCGGGCACCGTCAGCCCAGACAAGATCGCTACCGGCAATACCGTTTCGTCCACCGCGGTGGCCGATGCGAAAGTGGAATACCGCACCAATACCCGTGTGGATATGGCCGAATTTATGTCTTCGTTGTCGCGCTTTTTCTTCAGCGTCTCACCGTTCTGATCAGGGAGTCGCATGATGATTCAACGTTCCTATCTGTTGCAGCGGACCAACCGGCTGGCGTCGGTTCTGCTGGCATCCCTTTGTTTGCTCAGCGCCGGCGTGGCGCATGCCGAGCGTCTCAAGGATCTCGCCAGCATCCAGGGCGTGCGGCAGAATCAACTGGTCGGTTACGGCCTTGCCGTCGGTCTCGACGGCAGCGGCGACCAGACCACGCAAACACCGTTTACGGTGCAAAGCGTCGTCAGCATGCTGCAGCAATTGGGCGTTAATCTTCCCAGCACCTCGACCAGCAACATGCAGTTGAAGAACGTCGCCGCCGTGATGGTGACGACGTCCTTGCCGGCATTCGCGCAACCGGGCCAGACGCTGGACGTCACCGTATCGTCCATCGGCAACGCCAAAAGCATTCGCGGCGGCACCTTGCTGATGGCGCCGCTCAAAGGCGCGGACGGTCAGATCTATGCAATCGCTCAAGGCAACATCGTGGTCGGCGGCGCCGGCGCTTCTGCCGCGGGCAGCAGCACCACCATCAATCAGCTGAGCGTGGGCCGTATTTCCGCCGGCGCGACGGTGGAACGCGCCGTGCCATCGGCATTGGGCCAGGGCGATGTCGTCAATCTGGAATTGAACGACAACGACTTCTCTACCGCCAGCCGCGTGGTGGATGCCGTCAACAAGCGTTTCGGCTTTGACACCGCGGTTGCCCAGGACGGTCGCGTGATTCGTATTCGCGCGCCGATAGGCAGCGGCGAGCGGGTCGCCTTCCTCGGTGCATTGGAAAATATCGATGTCATCCCGGCGCGTGTCAGCGCCAAGGTGATTCTCAATGCCCGTACCGGCTCGGTCGTGATGAACCAGTCCGTGACGCTGGACACGTGCGCCGTATCGCACGGCAATCTGTCGGTGGTGATCAATGCCGAAAACAGCATCAGCCAGCCGGGTGCATTGTCCGGCGGGCAGACGGCGGCAAATCAGAATGCCCAGATCTCGATCAATTCAGCGCCTGGCAAGGTGATGTACCTGAGGGGCGGCGCTTCGTTGGCCGATGTGGTCAAAGCGCTCAACGCCATCGGTGCGACGCCGCAGGATTTGCTGGCGATTCTGCAAGCAATGAAGGCCGCCGGTTCGCTGCGCGCAGAGCTGGAAATCATCTAATCGAGGCCTGTTCATGATCAACAACATCAAGCCGGGAAATCCGACTGAAAGCCTCGCTGTCGATGCCAACAGCCTGAACAGCCTGAAGTCGTCGGCGGCTCAGCAGTCGCCGGAGTCGCTCAAGGGAGCCGCCAAGCAATTCGAGGCTTTGTTCCTGAACATGATGATGAAGAGCATGCGTGACGCGACGCCGCAAGACGGCATGTTCGACAGTCAGCAGACCAAGATGTTTACCAGCATGCTGGATCAGCAGCTGAGCCAGAACATGGCGCAACGCGGCGTCGGCCTGGCCGACATGCTGGTGCGCCAGCTGTCGCACAGCCTCAACAAGCCATTGCCGACCGATGACGAAACATCGCAATCCGGATTGCCGCTCGATATCCCGTTGCTCAACGGTCTGAGCGACCAAGACAAGGCTCGCCTGGTGCAAGGCATCGGCAGCAATACCGACGATGCCTCGCAGGGAGGAGGCGGCAAGCGCAACAAGGGCGGGCAGCAGCGTCCGGCGCATATCGAGGCGTTCCAGAACCGTCTGCAGGCCGATGCGGAAGCCGCCAGCCAGGTGACGGGCATTCCGGCCAAGTTCATGCTGGCGCAAGCCGCCCTGGAAACCGGATGGGGCAAGAAAGAAATCCGCGCCCGCGACGGCAGCTCGGCACACAATCTGTTCGGCATCAAGGCAACCGGAAACTGGACCGGCAAGGTGGTCGAGGCCACTACGGTCGAATACGTCAATGGCGTGGCGCAACGCAAGGTTGAGAAATTCCGTGCTTACGACTCCTACTCGGAAGCCTTCCAGGATTATGCCAAGCTGCTGCGCAGCAACCCACGCTACGAAAAAGTCTTGGCAAACGCGCAAGACGCTCATGGTTTCGCCTACGGCCTGCAACGCGCAGGCTATGCAACCGACCCGCATTATGCGGAAAAGCTATCGCGTATCATCCGGCAATCCCTGTCGGCCTGATCGGGCATTCACATCGCAGTCGCCGGGGACGATAGCGTGCATGAATTTGCATGCGCCAGGGAACGTCGTCATCCCCGGACGCTCTCAAATTCATTGGCGATGGCTCCTAAAGTTTCGCTGCCGACTGCCGTTGACTAGGATATTCCGTTAAAGAAAATATCGTATGGCTACCAGTATCTTCAGTATCGGGCAAAGTGCACTCGCCGCGGCTCAGGCTGCACAGGCGACGACCAGCCACAATATTTCCAATGCGACAACCCCGGGTTACAACCGGCAGGTGGTGGTGCAAAGCACGGCCGGCGGCATCAATTACGGTTATGGTTTTGTCGGGCAGGGCACCCAGGTCGCGGAAATCAAACGCGTCTATGACGACTTCCTGTACAAGCAAGTGCTGTCCTCCCAGACGAGCGCCAGTTCGCTGGATTCCTACTATACGCAGATCAGCCAGATCAATAATCTGGTCGCGGATACGTCGGCAGGCCTGTCGCCGGCATTGCAAGATTTTTTCGCAAGCACGCAAAACCTGGCGTCGACGCCGAACAATGACGGCGCACGTCAGTCGGTGATTTCGGCAGGACAGACTCTGGCCGCGCGCTTTCAGAGTCTGAACGATCAACTGACGCAGAGCCGTAACGGCGTCAACAGCCAGATTACTTCAAGTGTCGACACGATCAATACTTACGCCAGCCAGATCCAGGCGCTCAACAATGCGATCCTGAAAGCTTCCGGCGGCAGCGGCGTGGCTCCCAACGACTTGCTGGACCAGCGCGACCAGGCGATTGCGGACCTCAACAAGATCGTCAAGGTCACGACCGTGCCGCAAGACAACGGTTCTCTGAGCGTGTTCATCGGCAGCGGCCAGCCGCTGGTGCTGGGCGATACCGTATCGACGCTGGTGACCACACCCGCATCCAACGATCCGACACGCCTGCAGATCGCTTACCAGACCAATGGCCAGAACGTCGTGATCCCGGATACGGCATTCAGCGGCGGCAGCCTCGGCGGCATCCTGCAATATCGCAGCGACACGCTGGATACGGCGCAAAATTCGCTCGGCCGCATCGCTATCGCCATGGCGACGGCATTCAATACACAGCACAAACTGGGGCAGGATCAGAACGGCAACCTTGGCACCGACTTCTTCAATGTCGGCGCACCGGTGGTGTATAGCGACACCAAGAATGCGGCTGGTTCCGCAGCGACCGCGACCATTACGGATCCGTCCAAGCTCACGACCAGCGATTACAAGCTGAGCTACGACGGCACCAAATACACATTCACCCGGTTGTCCGATAACACCAAGACCATCGTTGATCCAACCGCGACGCCGGCAGGCACGTTCCCGGTGACGATTGACGGCGTGACCTATGCTGCACCGACCATGTCGGCAGGCGACAGCTTCCTGATCAAGCCGACCGTGGCGGGCGCCGGCGCGATGAGCGTGGCGATCACCAATACGCAACTGATCGCGGCGGGTACGCCGGTGTTGACCTCCAGCAATGCTGTGACCGACATGGGGCTCGTCACTACGGGCAATACCGGTACCGGCGTGATCACGTCGGCGACGGTCGACAAATCGACATTTACGCCTGGCGCCACTCAAACCTATACGTATACCTCCGGCACGACTTCATTAGCTTTGGTGCCGGCAGCGGCGGTGACGGTAACGACGACCGCCGGCGTGACGACGACGTATGCGGCTGGTGCGGCAATTCCTTATTCGGCCGGTGCGACCATTTCCAGCGGCGGCGTCAGTTTCGTGCTGAGCGGGACTCCCGCCAACGGCGACGCGTTCAAGTTCTCTCCGGTTCCGGCCAATACCGGTACCGCGACAATTTCGTCCGGCACGATCGACTCGACCTATACGCCATTGGCGGCAGGCACCAAGTTTGCCTTCACGTTCAACAGTGCCACCAGCCAGTTCACGCCATCGGCGTCAGTCGGCGCCGTGGTGGTGACGCATACCGACGGCACGACGACCAGCTATGCAGCCGGTGCAGCGATCAACTACACGACCGGCGACACGCTCACCACCGCCGGCGCCAGTTTCAAGATCACCGGCCAGCCGGCCAACGGCGACCAGTTCTATCTCAGTCCGAACACCAACGGCGTCAACGACAACCGTAACGCGCAGGCATTGAATGCGTTGCAAACGGCCAATACCATCGGCAACACGTCATTCCAGGGATCGTATTCGCAACTGGTTGCCACCATCGGCAACAAGACCAATGAAATCAGCGTCACCAACAAGGCCGAAAACGCTCGTCTGACGTCCATTCAACAGCAACAACAATCCGAATCCGGGGTCAACCAGGATGAGGAGTTGTCGAACATGATCAAGAATCAGACCGCCTACCAGGCCGCAGCCAAAATCATCCAGGCTGCCAGTGACATGCTGAACGTCTTGTTCACTCTTGGCAGTTAAAGTTTGAAGGAAAATTAAAATGCGCATCAGCACCAACATGCTTTATCAGTTGAGCAATACCGATCTGACCAATATGCAAGGATCGATATTGAAGCTCACGCAACAGATCAATGCAGGCCAGACAGTCCTGTTGCCGTCGGATAGTCCGATTGCAGCCGCACGCGCTTTGGATCTGGCGCAGACGCAAGCCCTGAATACGCAGTTTGCGACCAACCGCAACAACGCCAACAGCTCGCTGGCGACGGTGAGCAATGCGCTGACCAGTGTGACTAACATGATGACCAAGCTCAAATCGGACATCATTCAGGCAGGCGACGCATCGTTCTCCAACGCCGAACGCGCCAACATGGCGACGGAACTGAAGGGCAATCTCCAGGAAATGCTGGGTTTTGCCAACTCGACCGACGGTCTGGGCAATTACGTGTTCGGCGGTTACAAGAGCGGCAGCGCGCCGTTCTCGTTCGATGACTCGGGCAATATCGTCTACAACGGCGACCAGGGCGCACAGACATTGCAGGTCGATTCGACGCGCCAGATGGAAGTCAGCGTGTCGGGACAGGCCGTGTTCCAGGGCAACGGCCAGGACACGTTCAAGATGATGCAGAATCTCATCACCTTGTTGGCCGTGCCGACCACCGAAGCCGCGAATAACGCCGACACCCAGGCGGCCAATACGTTTGAATATCCGGCCGGTTCAGGTTTGTTCCCGATTGCCGCGTACAATACTGCACAAGCTGCGCTGGATGCGGCTCAACCGACGGATCCTAATTACGCGACGCTGCTGACGCAGGCTGCCAACGCCAAGCTGGCGTCCGATAAGGCTGACGCGGCGCGTACGCCGATTGCCGGCAGCCAGGCCTCGCTGACGCGCAGTTTGAACACGCTCCATGCGTCGATCACTTCGCAGATGAGCAACATCGAATCCGCGACGGCATCGGTAGGTGCGCGCCAGAACGAGCTGGATAATCTCGACGCGCAAGGCAAGGTGCTGGATCAGCAATACACCCAGACCACCAATGATTTGTTGGGTCGCAACCTGAGCGATACCACTGCGCTGGTCAGCCAATTGAGCCTTCAGCAGCAATATCTGCAGGCTGCACAGAAAGTGTTTGTGTCGACCAGCAGCCTGACGTTGTTGAACTACCTCAAGTAATTCCCTCTGCCGGGTGGGCGCGCGCTCACCCGGTGTCTCGATTTTTCTTTCAGTTTCGCCCGTCCTGCAGCGTGTCTTGGGTGTCTTGCGGCGACATCGCTGCATGATTTTCATCTTGCATATCGCCGCCCAGCGCCTGGTACAGCGTCATCTGGTTATTCAGCCGGTTCAGGCGATTCTGCGTCAGCGACACTTCCGCCGTGCGACGTTTTTCCTGGGCATCCAGCCAGTCTTTCAGGGCGACATAACCGGTGCGATAGCGCAGCTCATAGAGGCGCTCGGTGGTCTGGGCTGCTTTCAGATTCTTTTCCAGCAAGGCTCCCTGAGTCGCATATTGCTCGCGCGCCGAGAGCGCGTTTTCGACGTCGGCGAGCGCCGTGTAAAGCGTCTGGCGGAAACTTACTACCGCGCTCTCGTAGTCGGCTTGCGAGGACTTGATGTTCAGCTGCATCTGATTCCACTGCAGAAACGGTAGCACCAACCCGGCGCCGAGCGTGCCGATGGGGTTCAGCAGCACGTTGCGCAGGTCCGGGCTGCTGCCTCCCGCCGCTGCCGTCAATGTCAGGCTGGGGTAGTAACTTGCACGGGTGTAGTCGACCGTGGCAAGCGATTCGCGCAGGCGCAATTCCGCTGCGCGCAGGTCAGGACGGCGACCCAACAGATCAGCGGGCAAGCCGGACTGCAAGCGCGGCAAGGCTTGCTCGGGCAGACGTTGCGGCGCCGGATAGCTTTTCCCGGGCGGGCCGTCGAAGAGCAGGGCCAGCGCATTGGCCGTTTCGACTTGCTGCTGCAGGAGTTCGGTATGCGTCGACTGTTGGGTGGCAAGGTTTTGTTCCGCTTCCAGCACTTCCAGCGACGACACGGCGCCGGATTGGTATTGCGTGCGGATCAGCGCGAGCGTCTTTTCTGCGTAGGCGATGCTTTCCAGGCTCAAGGCAACGCGCTGATTCAGATACGCGGTTTTCCAGTACAGATTGGCGGTGGTGCCGATCAAGGTCAATGCCGTACTCTCGCGATCCTGTTCGGTGGCGAGCGCCTCCCATTTCTTTGCGTCGTACTGGCTGCCCAGCTTGCCCCAAAGATCGGCTTCATAGCTCAGCGTCACTGCTGTGGAACTGTTCTTGTAGCTGCTGCGATCATTGCGCAGATAGCGGTTGTAGGTGGTGGAGGTGTTGGAGCTCAATGCGGGCAGACGTTCGTCGGCGGCAATGCCGGCTTGCAATTGGGCGCGGCGCACTTTGATGGTGGCGGCCGCCAGGTCGTTGTTGCGGCGCAGGGCTTCATCGATCAGGCGATCCAGATTGGCGTCGCCAAAATGCCGCCACCATTTTCCGCCATCGACTTCCGCACGGTTGTCGTCGTGGGCCCAGGTCGCGGGGATGGCCGTCCTGGGGGGGGCGTAGGGCGTCTGCACCAGTGAACCGCAGGCGCCGAGCAGGCCGGCGGACAACAGAATGACGACCATGGCCGCGGGGCGAAAGGGCGAGTGTTTCTTCATTATTCTCTCGACAGCGCGTCGACCGGATCCAATTGAGCGGCATTGCGCGCGGGAAGGAAACCGAATACGACGCCGATCATGGTGGAGCAGACAAAGGCGGAGACGATGGAGGTGATGGAATAGAGCATCGCGAAATTCTTGCTGAAGCTGGCGAAGAGGACGCCGAACGACAAGGCCAGCAAGACGCCGAGCAGGCCGCCCGACAGGCACACCAACATGGCTTCAATCAGGAACTGTTTCATGATGTCGCTCTGGCGTGCGCCGACGGCCATGCGCACGCCGATTTCACGCGTGCGTTCGGAGACCGAGACCAGCATGATGTTCATCACGCCGATGCCGCCCACGATCAGCGATATCACGGCAATCATCGACACCAGCAAGGTCAGCGTGGCGGTTGTCTTTTCGATGGTCTGGCGGATGCTGTCGGTATTGAAGACATAGAAATCCTTGGTGCGATGACGCATCGTCATCAGCTTGACGATGCCTTGTTCGGCGGCGGCAGGCGCGACGCTGTCGCTGATGCGCACCGTGATGCCTTTGAGGTAGTTTTGCCCCAGCAGGCGGCTCATGGCGGTGGTGTAGGGAACCCAGACATTGAGGCTGTCATTGTTGCCGAAGCCGCTTTCCTGCTTCTTGGTGACGCCGATGACGCGACAGGGAACGCTGCCGAGAAGGATCACCTCGCCCAGCGGATTGACGCCGTCTGCAAACAGTTTCGTGCGCGTGTTGGCGTCGATGACGACTTCCTGCGCGCGGCTTTCCACACTGGCGCGGCCGAAGCTTTGTCCGGCCGTCATGGCCAGTCCGCGCACGCGGAAATACTGTTCGCCGACGCCGCTGATCTGTGCGTTGACCGAGACGTTGCGATAGCGTACCGATGAGCTTGTCGACACGCTTGGCGTGACGCTGTCGACATAGCCTTGCTGCGCCAGCGCGTCTGCATCGGCCGGCATCAGCGTACGGATGGACGAGGCTTTCATGTCGCCGAAGTCGCTGCCGGGAAAGACGTCGATGGTATTGGTGCCCATCGCGCTGATGTCCTGGAGGATGCGTTCGCGCGAGCCGGCGCCGAGCGCCACCACCGACACCACCGAGGCAATGCCGATAATGATGCCCAGCATGGTCAGGAAAGTGCGCAGGCGATGCGCATTCATCGCCAGCAGCGACATATGAAAGGCTTCCGACAGACGATCGAGTCCGGCGCGCCAGGCACCGACGACGGGGGCCGTCTTTGCCGCCGGCGATGAGACGGCAGCCGGAGCCGCACTATCTTTGCGGCGATCGCCGATGATGACGCCATCGCTGATTTCGATGATGCGCTGTGCGTGTGCTGCCACTTGCATGTCGTGCGTCACGATGATGACGGTATGACCTTCGGCGTGCAGTTCCTTGAGGATGTTGATGACCTCCTGGCCGCTGTGGCTGTCGAGGGCGCCGGTCGGCTCATCGGCGAGGATCACCTGGCCGCCGTTCATCAAGGCGCGCGCAATGCTCACGCGTTGCTGCTGTCCGCCCGACAGCTGGCCAGGTTTGTGCCGCATGCGATCGGCCAGGCCGAGGCGCTGCAAAAGATCGGCTGCGCGGGCGTGGCGGCTGCCGCGTTCCTTGCCGGCATAGATGGCCGGGATTTCGACGTTGCCCAGTGCGGTCAGATCCGCCAGCAAGTGATAGCGCTGGAAGATGAAGCCGAAATGCTCGCGGCGCAGTTCCGCCAGCTCATCCGGACTGAGCCGGCCGGTTTCGCGGCCGGCGACGACATAGCTGCCGCGCGTCGGTTTGTCGAGGCAGCCGAGGATGTTCATCAGGGTTGATTTGCCCGAGCCGGAGGCGCCGACGATGGCCAGCATTTCGCCGGCATCGATGCGCAGATTGACGTCGTTGAGGACCGTGATCGTCTGCTCGCCCGCGGGGAAGTCACGCTGCAGGTTCCGTAGTTCCAGTAGAGGGGTATTCATGCGCATGCCGCTCACATCATCGGCGGCGGACCGCGGCGTGCGCTTGTGGAAACGGCATCGGCGCCGTTGCTGTTGCCGATGACCACGCGTTCGCCGGCGTTCAGTCCTTCAGTGATCTGCACCGCGGCATTGGTGTTGATGCCGATGCGTACCTTGCGCGGCGTTGCCGCGCCCTGGGCATCAAGCACGTGTACTGTATAGCGGCCGTCGGGATCACGTTCGCCCAGGGCGGTCGAGGGAATGACGACGGCGTTGCGCGCTTCCGCCAGAACAATGACCACCTGGGTGGTCATGGAAATGCGCAGCTTGCCGTCCGGGTTGGGCACGTCCAGCAAGCCGTTGTAATAGATGGCTGTCGAGGTGCTGCTGCTGGTGCTCGAGGTGGTTGAGGTGGTCGACGTATCGTCCTGCAGGATGGAGTCCGGCGCCGGTTCGATCGAGCGCAGGGTGGTGGTGTAGCGTTTATCCGGTTCGCCGAGAATGGTGAAATAGACCGGCTGTCCGGTCCTGACGCGGGTGACATCCGCTTCCGAAATCTGCGCCTTGACGGTGACCGTATCCATGCGGGCTACCTTGACGATGGTCGGGGTGCTTTGATTGGCGTTGACGGTCTGGCCTTCCTGCGCAACGATCGCGACGACGGTGCCGTCGATAGGCGACGCGATTTTGGTGTAGCCGAGCGTGACGCGCGCGGTGTCGACCGAGATCTTGCCTTTGTCGATCCGTGCCTTGAGCGCTGCGATGTCCGCCCTGGTGGTGTTGAGCGTGGCTTCGGCGGTTTCATAGTTTTCCCGCGAACTGGCGTCCTGCGCCAGCATCTGTTGCTGGCGCTGATAGGCGAATTCGGCCTGCTTCAAGGCGGCTTCCCTGGAGCGCAATTGGGCGCGCGTGTCTTCCAACTCGGCCTCGGCAGTTTTGAGCGCGTTTTCTTGCGTGAGGGAGTCGATCTCGGCGACCAGTTGCCCTTTTTTGACCTGATCACCCAGCGCGATCTTGAGCGACTTGATCTGGCCCGATGCCTGGGCGCCGACGCTGACTTGCTTGTAGGCCTTGATGGTGCCGCTGGCCAGGACGGTATCCTGAATATCGCGTCTGGCGGCCGTGGCGCTCAGGTAATCGGGTGCCGTCTTTGATGGAAAGAAGGTCCGTTTGGCAAGAATCGTCAGGGCAATGACGGCAACAGCGATGAGGAGGTATCTGAGTGTTTTATTTTGTCGGAATTTCATGCGTCGTGACAGTGGAAAATACCGGGAAAGTGGCGACAAGCGGTCCCGGCATGGATGCGAGGAGCATCAGTGTGCCTCCGATTGAGGCTTTCAACTGTAAAGGCGCGTAAAGCGGATGTAAGTTCGCTGTAAAAAGCGGTCAGTGTTTCGGCATCGGCGGGATGGTTGCCATGCCGCCCAGCATGCGTACCGTTTCGACGGTGTCGTTGAGGAAGTGTTGCATCGGTGTCAGCATGTAGGGCAGGCACACCGCAATCAGGACGAAGCCGGCTACCATCGTAATCGGGAAGCCGATACCGAACAGATTCAGCTGAGGCGCCGCGCGCGTGAGGATGCCCAGCGCAACGTTGGTGATCAGCAAGGCGACCAGCATCGGCAGGGACAGTTGCAGGCCCATGCTGAAGATGCGCGTGCCGGACAGGGCGAGATAATGAAATCCTTCGGCGGTAATCGGCGCTGCCGTGATGGGAAGCGTGTGAAAACTATCCGCCATCACCGCGACGAGGACCAGATGGCCGTTGATGCTCAGGAACACCAGCGTTCCCAGCAGCGAGAACAACTGGCTGATGGCGGATGTGCGGCCTTGCGATTGCGGGTCGAAGAACACGGCGAAGCCCAGCCCCATGGTGTTGCTCGTCAGTTCTCCCGCCATTTCGATGGCGGCAAACACCAGGCGCACCGCAAATCCCATGGCCAGGCCGATGAGCAACTGCTGGAGCAGGATCATCAGGCCGGTGATCGACATCGGATCGAGTGCGGGAGGTATCGGTACATCGGGGGCGATGACCAGCGAGATCATGACGCCCAGCAGAATTTTGACCAGCATCGGCACGCTGGCGCTGCCGAACGGCGGCGCGATCGATATCAACCCGAGGATGCGGGTCAGGGGCCAGATGAAGGAGGCGATCCAGATGGCGAGCTGGTCGCTGGTGAAGTTGATCATGTTTTATCGGATTGCACAACGAAGCGCAATCGCCGCCGGTGCTATTGCACCATCGCGGGTATACCGGTGAACATCAGGCGCATGTAGTCGAGCATGACGCCGATCATCCAAGGGCCGGCAATGATCAGCGCCAGGAACACGCCAACCAGCTTGGGAATGAACGACAGCGTGGCCTCATTGATCTGCGTCGCCGCCTGGAAAATGCTGACGAGCAAACCGATTACCAGTGCAGTAGCCAGCATCGGCGCTGCGATCATCAGGGTGATTTCCATGGCATGGCGGCCAAGGGACATTACGCTTTCAGGAGTCATGATCTAACCTTAGTAAAAACTTTCCGCCAGCGAGCCGATCAGCAACTGCCAACCGTCGACAAGCACAAACAGCATCAGCTTGAACGGCAGCGACACGATGGCGGGCGACATCATCATCATCCCCATCGACATCAGGATACTGGCGACGACCATGTCGATGATCAGAAACGGGATGAAAATGGCAAAACTGATTTGGAATGCGGTCTTGAGCTCGCTGGTGATGAAAGCCGGAATCAGCAGGCGCAGCGGCACGTCTTCGGGGCCTTGCAGGTCAGGGCTGTGCGACAGCTTGACGTACAGCGCCAGATCGGACTGGCGCGTTTGCTTGAGCATGAATTCTTTGAGCGGACCCGAGCCTTTTTCCATGGCATCGATCATGGAAATCTTGTTTTCCGAAAATGGTTGGTAAGCATCGACGTAGATTTTGTCGAAAACCGGCCCCATCACGAACAAGGTCAGGAACAGCGACAACCCGACCAGCACCTGCGTCGGCGGCGTCGACTGCGTGCCGAGCGCCTGGCGCAGCAGCGACAGGACGATGACGATGCGGGTGAAGCAGGTCATCATCAGCAAGGCTGCGGGAATGAACGACAGCGACGTGAGGAACAGCATCGTCTGGATGCTGAGGTTGTAGGTCTGGCCGCCGCCGGCGGACGGCGTGCTGGTGAAGGCCGGCAATCCTTGTGCCGAAGCCGCAAGCGGCAGGCAGAGCAACAAAACCGGCAGCATGCGCAGCCAGCGAGGTAAATGCGCCATGAATGTTCTAACTGCTGCCATTACGCTTATCGATAGTTTGTTTCAGCCAGGAGGCAAAATGTCCCGACGCCGTTGATGACGGCGCCGCGACATGCTCCTGACGCGGCATGGTGGCCAAGGTGTTGACGCGGCCGGGAGCGACGCCGACAACGATCCACTGGTCGGCGACTTCGATGACCATAACGCGCTCACGCGTGCCGACGCTGACACCGCCAATGATTTTTGCCACCGCATTGCCGTTGGTGCCGGGCGCCAGGCCGCTGCGCTTGAACAGCCAAGCGATGCCGACCATGAGCGCCAGTACGGCGATCAGGCCCAATAGCATGGTGAAGATGCTGCCAGTCGTGGAAGGGAGGGCGGCGGCCGGTTGCTGCTCCGCCGCCTGAACCGCACCGGCAGCGAGCGCTGCCGGCATGACTGCGATGAGGCTGTAAAACGTACGAGCCAGAGTGGGGTGGCCGGGACGGTTCATCTATTCAGTTTGCGAATACGCTCTGCCGGCGTGATGATGTCGGTGAGGCGGATACCAAACTTGTCGTTCACCACCACCACTTCGCCTTGGGCAATCAGGCAGCCGTTGACGAGCACGTCCATCGGTTCGCCCGCCATGCCGTCGAGTTCCACCACCGAGCCCTGAGCCAATTGGAGCAGGTTTTTGATGGCGATCTTGGTGCGACCCAGTTCGACCGTCAGTTGTACCGGAATATCGAGGATGAAGTCGATGTCGTTCGGCGTATTGGTTTGCAGGTCGGCAGCGCTGAGATCCTTGAAAATCGTCGCCTCAGCCGGCCTGGCGGCGATGCCTTCCTCTTCTGGAACCTTTTTTTGCGATTCTTCAGCCTGCGTTTGTTCGGCCAACGCGGCACCCCACGGATCGTCTTCCGCCGCTGTTTGGTCAACGTTGTCTTCAGCCATTCTGCTCTCCTTGAATACTTTCCGGTGTTTCGTTTTGCGTGATGGACAGCAGCTTCTCGACGCGCAATGCGTATTGGCCGTTCAATTTGCCGTAGCTGCATTCCATCACGGGGACGCCATCGACCTGCGCGGTGACCGGTGTCACGGTATGCAGCGGGATGACGTCGCCGACCTGCATGTTCAGCAAGTCGGTAAATGTGACGCGGGCGGTGCCGAAGTTGGCGATGAGCTCCACTTCAGCGGTCTGGATCTGTTGCTTCATCAGGCGGATCCAGCGCTTGTCGACTTCTAGCGCTTCACCCTGCATGCTGCTGGTGAGCTTGTCGCGGACCGGCTCGATCATCGAGTACGGCGTGCAGATATGGATTTCGCCGCTGACCGGACCCAGTTCGACGGTGAAGGTGGTCGAGACCACGACTTCATTCGGCGTCGCGATGTTGGCGAACTGCGTGTTCAGTTCGGAGCGGATGTACTCGAATTCGATCGGGTAGATCGGCTCCCACGATTTTGCATAGTTTTCGAAGCAGATTTCCAGCACGCGCATGATGATGCGCTGCTCGGTCGGCGTAAATTCGCGACCTTCGATGCGGGTGTGGAAACGGCCGTCGCCGCCGAACATGTTGTCCACCAGCAGGAACACGAACTGCGGATCGAACACCACCAGGCCAATGCCGCGGAACGGTTTGATGTGGACCAGGTTCAGGTTGGTCGGCACGACCAGGTTGCGAATGAATTCGCTGTACTTGGCGACCTTCACCGGACCGACCGAGATTTCGGCGGTACGGTGAATGAAGTTGAACAGGCCGATGCGGAAGAGACGGGCGAAACGCTCATTGATGATTTCGAGCGTCGGCATGCGGCCGCGCACAATACGTTCTTGCGTCGCAAGATTGTAGTTGCGTACCGTACCGGGAGCTTCTTCGACGCTCTTTTCTTCTTCGTCGTCTCCCGTCACTCCTCTTAGGAGTGCATCGACTTCTTCCTGGGATAGAAAGTGTTCGGCCATGATGCTACTGCTGTTGAATCACGAAAGAAGTATAAAACACGTCGGAGACTGTCGGACCCTTGCCGCCGCCGGCAAATGGTTCACCCAATTGATCGATGATTTCATCGGTCAGGTTGCGTTTGCCTTCGCTGGTCATCAATTCGGATGCCTTTTTGCTGGACAAGACCATCAGCAGGCGGCTCCGTACTTGCGGCATGAAGACTTTGAGCGTTTCCGCAGTTTCGGCATTCGGCACTTGCAGCGTCAAGGCGACTTGCAGGAACTGGTCGCCGGTCTCTTGCTGCAGGTTGACCACGAAAGGTTCGATCACGACAAAAACAGGCACCTTGGAGGTCGCTTTCTCTTCAGCATGCTCCTCGGCGCCTTTCTTGGCTTTGCTGCCCATCATCATGAAGGCCGCGCCGCCGCCGCCGATGACCAGCAACAGGACGACGCCCAGGATGATGAAGAGCATTTTTTTCGATTTCGGTGCCGGCGCTTCTGCTGCTTCCGCCCCCTTGGCTGCCGGTTTTGCTGCTTTTGTTGCCATCTATTTTTCCCTTTCGTGGGTGCCTACGGTGCACATAAAATTACTATCGGCAAGAATCTGCTGATATTGAATGCTGCTGTCCGGACACCTGTTTCTTTTTGAATTTTGTTGAAGCTGACTGGTTGCAGCGCCTGGCCGCAAATTACGCAAATGTGTCCACGAGACCCTGGCCGCCGGTTGCGACCGGACGAGGAACAATGGCGACGTTCACGTCGGCGTCATCGACACCCGCGCCGAACTGCGAAGAATTGCTGCCGCGCGCCTGTTGCTGGTTGGCGCCCTGTTGATTCGGGTTGCCGGTGTTGACGGTTGCCTGGCCGAGCTGGATGCCGGCCTGATCCATCATTTCGCGCAGCTTCGGCATGGCGGCTTCGAGCGCTTGCTTGACTTCAGGTTGCGCCGTAATGAAGGTGGCGTCGGCCTGCTGGTTGTTCACATGCAGGACCACTTGCAACGGACCGAGATCCGGCGGATTCAAGGTCAGCGAGGCGCTTTGCGTGCCGTTGGTTGCCATCCACATGACCTTTTGTCCAACGGCTTGATCCCATCCCTTGCCGCCTACCGGTGGGGCAAGACGATCCACCGCCTGGCCGGCCATGGCCGCTTGCTGGCTCAATGTCATGGTTTGCTGCAAGGCCGGAATGACGGTGGCGGCGCTTGGCTGAGCCGTTTCGACAGGCTTGGCGACTGCTTCGGGCGTCACCTTGGCCGCACGTGCAGCGTTGGCGGCATCTTGCAGATCGGCTTGGACGGCTTTGGTGCTCACCGGGGATTCCGGTTGAGTCTTGTCTGTGGCTGAACGAACCTGGAAGTCCGGTTTGTCTTTGCCGTCGGCAACTTCCTTGCTGTCCGACATGGCGGAAATATCGAGTTTCTTGCCTTTGCCATCATCCTGCGCTTGCAGGTCGGCCAGGTCTTTCTGGTCTTTGGCATTGATGACGGAAATGCCTTTTTTGCCGCCTTTTTGGTTGGCCAGAGCATCCATGTCGGCATCGCTTGTCTTCTTGGCGACCGGCTGAACGGCGATCTGGCCCAGATTGGCGACCAGCGCCAGCATCTGTGCCGACGCGGCGTCGGTGGTGTTCTGATCGTCGGCCGCGGTCTTGTCTTCGTCGCTCTTTTCATCTGTGGACGCGGTCTTGGTGCTGCTGTCCGAACTGGCAGCCGTGCTTGCAGCAGGCGTTGGCGTCGCAGGCTTGGTCGCGTCGGTCGCGGTGTCCTGGGCGGTATTGTTCGGCTTGCTTTGATTTTCGGTATTACGGTTGCTGACTTCCTTGTTCAACACTTGATTGAACGGAACATCGGCCGTAAAGGAATCGGCTTGCGTTGCCGGGCGAGCAGAATTCTGCAGGCTTGCGACATTAAGTATCGGCAATTGTGTGTTCATCGTTTCCGCCAGTCCTTGCTTACCGTTCTTACCGTTTGTAAAACGTGATACGCGAAGCATGTTCATCGGTCTGCTTCTGATCACGTCGACTTTCGCGCAATTGCGCAGTTTGCTTGGCGCGTGTCGCCAGCGTGCCATACGACATCCGCTTGCGTTCGCATGCTTGCCATGCCGCCCGAGCGTCGGCGACACGTTGTTGCGCATTTTTGACTACGTCTTTTTGTCCGGCAATGGCAGTATCGATTTTTTCAATGAACAACTGAAAATTGCGATAGCTCATTGCCGTCAAACCAGATGATAAGCTTTCCTGGAAGCGCAAAGCATAATCATCGCGATACTGTTCCAAAATAACAAGTTTTTGCTGTGCTTCTTCACTTGTGCGTACGGCCCGTCCCAAGCGCTTGGTCGCTTCGTCGGTTTCTTTGGTCGCCAATTCAATCAGCGTCTCGAGGGCAGAGGTCGTAGCCATGGTAACTTTGATTATATTTTCCGGGCCACACGCTCAATCACTGGAATAGAGCGGTAAGTTGCCCCAAGCTCTCGGTAACACCGGCTCTTTCCGGGATTCCCTGCTGCAAGAACGCTTCGATGCGCGGCAAAAGCTGGATCGCCTGGTCCAGGACCGGGTCGGTTCCTGCGGCGTAGGCGCCGACGCTGATGAGGTCGCGATTGCGTTGATAGCGGGAGTACAACTGTTTCAGGCGGCGCGTATCGCGCTGATGTTCCATGGACGTGATGCTGTGCATGGCGCGGCTGATCGATTGTTCGATATCGATGGCCGGATAGTGCCCGGCTTCCGCCAGTACGCGATTAAGCACGATATGGCCGTCGAGAATCGCGCGCGCCGCGTCGGCGATCGGATCCTGCTGGTCGTCGCCTTCCGTCAGCACGGTATAGAACGCCGTGATCGAGCCGCCGCCGACGTCGCCGTTGCCGGCCCGTTCGACCAGTGCCGGCAATTTGGCGAACACCGATGGCGGATAACCCTTGGTTGCCGGCGGTTCGCCGATGGCGAGAGCAATTTCACGCTGGGCCATGGCGTAACGCGTCAGCGAATCCATGATCAGGAGGACGTTTTTCCCTTGATCGCGGAAGTATTCGGCGATGGCGGTGGCATAGGCGGCGCCTTGCAAACGCATCAGCGGCGGCGTATCCGCCGGCGCGGCAACCACCACTGAACGCGCCAGTCCTTCGGTGCCGAGAATGTGTTCGATGAATTCCTTGACTTCGCGTCCCCGTTCGCCGATCAGGCCGACGACGATGATGTCGGCGCTGGTGTAGCGGGCCATCATGCCGAGCAACACGCTCTTGCCGACGCCGGAGCCGGCGAACAAGCCCATGCGCTGGCCGCGTCCGACCGTCAGCATGCTGTTGATGGCGCGCACGCCGACATCGAGGATGTCGACAATCGGCGCGCGGCCCAGCGGATTGGCGGCGCGCACGCTCAGCGGCGCAGAGATTTCGGTATGCAGCGGCCCCAGATTGTCGAGCGGGCGACCGGCGCCGTCGAGTACGCGACCCAGCAACTCATTGCCGACCGGCAGGCGGCGGCTGTGTTCGTCGCTGCGGCGGATGTAGGCGATCGGGCCGGTGCGCGGCGGCGGCTTGACCGGTTCCACCGGATACACGCGGGTGCCGGGAACGATGCCTTCGACGTCGCTCTGCGGCATCAAAAAGAGTCTATCGTCCTGGAATCCCACCACTTCTGCTTCGATCAGGTTGCCATTCGGCAGGGGGACGGTGCACGGGCTGCCGACCGGCAGCTTGAGGCCGACGGCTTCCATGACGAGGCCCGCCACGCGCGTGACGCGGCCGGAAATTTGCGTCGGCTCGGTCATTCCCACCAGGCCGCTGCAATTGTGCAGATAGGCCTGCCAGCGGCTAAAGTGGGAGGGCATCGGCGAATTCATCGTTGCACCTGTGAATGAGGATTGCCGGGTGCGGTCATGCTGCTACTCCAGCCAATCGAGTTGCTTGCTGAGCGATTCCGCGATACGGCGCCAGCGCGTCTGCGTCGTGGCGTCGACCTGGTTGGTGCCGGTTTCGATGCGGCAGCCGCCGCGGTCGAGTTCGGGATCTTCGACGATGCGCCAACCGTGCTGGCCGAGATCGTCTCCCATGTTTTCGCGCACCAGGGTCGCATCGGCAGGGTGCAGATACAGCAATGCCGGCAATTGCAGGCTGGGCAGGGAGTGGATGGCCGCGCTGATGGTCGGCAGGATCAGTTCCGGCTTGACCTTGATAACTGTCTTCAGCATCGCCTTGGACAAGTCCAGTCCCAGGTTGAGCAGCTCGGGGGCCATGTTTTCACTGCATTGCGATACTTCGGTGCCGAACGAGACGGCAATCTGGCGCAAATGCTGGATGGTTTCGTTGACTTCTTGCTGGCCTTGCTGCAGGCCGGCCATGTAGCCTTCCTGGCGACCTGCCTGCAGGCCTTGATGCTGGCCCTCCGCGTAGCCTTCCTGGCGGGCCTGTTCGCGGATGGCGTCGAGTTCTTCTGCCGTCAGCGCCGGCGGTGGAGGCGGTTCATCGATGTGATGTTCTTCTTCGACCGGCGGCAATTCTTCCGCTTCGTCGAAGGACGCCAGTTCCCACCGCTGATAAGGCGTCATCTGTTCTTTGGGAATGATGTTGTTTCGTGATGCCATTTCAGATCCGGTAAAGCTGGGTGATCACAACCGATGCGGCAATGCCGGGGCCGGGCAGGCCGCACGCATCGGTCGTGGCGACCTTAGATGAACGCATCTTCGCCCTTGGCGCCGAGCACGATCTGGCCTTCGTCGGCCAGGCGACGAACGATTTGCAGGATGGCCTTTTGTTGCGCGTCGACTTCCGACAGGCGCACCGGCCCCTTGGACTCCAGATCTTCCCGCATCATTTCCGCAGCACGCTGCGACATGTTGCCGAAGATCTTGTCGCGCAGGCCTTGCGATGCACCCTTGAGCGCGACGATCAGCGATTCGGACTGGACTTCGCGCAGCAGCAGCTGGATGCCGCGGCCGTCGATGTCGATGATGTTTTCGAACACGAACATTTCGTCCATGATCTTTTGCGCCATGTCTTCGTCGTAGGCGCGCAGGTTGTTCATGACGGATGTTTCGTTCTCGCCCGACAAGAAGTTGAGGATTTCCGCGGCAGTGCGGATACCGCCCATTTGCTGTTTCTTCAGGCTTTCGTTGCCGGTCAGCAGTTTTGTCAGAACGTCATTCAATTCTCGCAACGCCGCCGGCTGCACGCCGTCGAGGGTGGCAATACGGAGGACCACGTCGTTGCGCAGGCGTTCCGTGAAGTTATTGAGAATGTCGCAGGCGTGGTAGCGCTCAAGGTGGACCAGGATGGTGGCGATGATCTGCGGGTGTTCGTTGCGGATCAATTCCGCCACCGACTGCGCATCCATCCACTTCAGGCTTTCGATGCCGCTGGCGTCGCGACCGCCCAGAATGCGGTTGAGCAGGGAGGTGGCCTTGTCGTCGCCCAGCGCCTTGGTGAGCACGCTGCGGATGTATTCGTCGGAATCGAGGCCGAGCGAAGAGGCCTGGCCGGTTTCGCCGACGAACTCGATCAGCACTTCGTTGATGGCTTCGAAGCTGATGTTCTTCATGGCCGACATGGCGGCGCCGAGCTTTTGCACTTCGCGCGGACCGAGGTATTTCATGACTTCGGCGGCCTCGTCCTCGCCCAGAGCGAGCATCAGGATGGCACCTTTTTCAACGCCTTCGTTACTCATTGTTCACCCATGTCTTAATGATGCTTGCCACCAGTTTAGGATCATTCTTGGCCCATTGCTTGGCAGTCTCGAGATTGGCCTTGTACGCGGCGCGTTCGTCGAGTTCTGCATCGCCGGAAAGATTGACCACGGCGTCCGGATTGTCCGGATCGTACATGGCGGCAGCGGCGGCGGCAGCCTCGGCGGCCTCGGCCTCGGCGCGGGCCTGGGCTTCTTTCTCTTCCTTGCCGGTGATCTTCCAGATGATCGGGCGCAAGACGCCGAAGTAGAGGTAAAGCAACACGGCGGCCAGCAAGACGTATTTGCCGATTTCCTTGGCCAGCTGGATCATGTCCGGCTGCTTCCACAATGGCAGTTCCGGTTCTGCATCGCTGCTGAATTGCGTATTGACAACATTGAGCGAGTCGCCGCGATCCTTGTTGTAACCCATTGCCTCCTTGACCAGATCGGAGATCTGGCTACGTTCGGCTTCGGTCAGCGGCTTCATGACGATCTTGCCGGTCTGGTCAATCGTACGCTTGTAGTTGACCACCACCGCGACGGTCAGGCGCTTGACGCCGCCCATCGGTTGCTGGACATAGCGCACGGTCTTGTCGACCTCGTAGTTGATCGTTGCGTCTTTGTGCGAAGTGCCGTTGGTCGTTGCCGGCTGGGTTGCGGCATTCGCGGTGCCTGCCGCTGCGCCGGCAACCGGCGGGTTGGTGATCGGCGCGGTAGCGGGAGCGGGCGGCTGGTTGGTCAGCGCGCCGGGAACGCCGGAAGTGCTCGAGCTGCCGTTTTGCGATTCGCTGCTTTGCTTGCTGCGCACCGCTGCGGTATCGGCGGTCTGATTCGGCTTATAGGTTTCCGCGGCCTGTTCGCTGCGCGAGAAGTCGACGTCGGCCGTCGCTTCGGCGCGCACGTTGCCGTTGCCGACGATAGGCGCGATGATCGATTCGACGCGCTTGACGATGTCCTGCTGCAGATCCTGGACATATTTGAGCTGCGTCGGATCGAGGCTGTTGCCGGGTTGTTTGGTCGTCGTGTCCGAGAGCAGGTTGCCGTTTTGGTCGACGATGGTCACCGCCTTGGGGGACAGCTCGGGAACGCTGCTGGCCACCAGGTGCACGATGGCGCTGACTTGCTGAGGGTCCAGCATGCGGCCTGGATAGAGGCTGAGGATGACAGAGGCAGTCGGTTTTTGTTGATCGCGAACGAAGACGGAAGCTTTGGGCAGCGCCAAGTGGATGCGGGCAGCCTGGACGGCGGAAAGGGACTGGATCGAGCGGGCCAGTTCGCCTTCAAGGGCGCGCTGGAAGTTGACTTGTTCGAGAAACTGCGAAACGCCAAGCTTCTGGTTTTCCATCAACTCGAAGCCGACATTGCCGCCCTTTGGCAAGCCTTGGGCGGCCAGTTTCAGGCGAGCATCGTGCACCATGGTTTCAGGCACCAGGATGGCGCTGCCGCCTTCGGAATACTTGTAGGGGACGTTCATCTGCTGCAGCGAGGCAACGATGGCGCCGCCGTCGCGGTCGGAGAAGTTGGAGAACAAGACGCGGTATTCGGTCTTTTGGCTCCACATCCAGATACCGATCATCAAGGCGATGACCGCTGCCGCCGCCACCATCAGCAGGACGCGACGCCCTTGTGGCGACTGGGCGTAACCGACAACGCCGCTACGTCGCATTTCCTGAGACGACATGTCGCCAGGAACCGCGCCGTCGGTGGCGGTGGTATTGCCGTCGTTGGTCATCGTGCCATCGGCTGCTACCGCCATGATTTCCCCTTGCGTGTGCCGCCGAGCTTGTGGCTTTGTATGATTTGCTTCACTGCTTCCCTACCCATATAGGTTTTTTGCTTAGTGTGGATTGTCCTGCCAGAGCCGAAATTTGATCTCTGGAACAGAATGGCTATTTCCCCGCTTATTGTTGCGAGTCGCGAAGGCTCGCGTGGTAATCTGCCGTTGTAGAAGCGGGAAGTGTGATTGCGACGTGCAATCATCTGTCGCGGAATTGAATTCGAAGAGGTGCAAATTGGCCGTCAGTATGATTGATACTAGCAGAATCGATGCAATGGTGGCGCAGTTGAAGGCCGCTGCTGCCCGCGCACAGGGCAATGTCGCGCCGATTGAAAGCATTACCGGAAGCGAAAAGCCGGCCACGCGCGTCGATTTTGCCAGCGTATTGAAAAATTCGCTCGATGAAGTCAATGCGTCCCAGGAAAAAGCGGGGAAGATGTCGCAAAGCTTCTCGATGGGCGACGATAACATCAATTTGTCGGATGTCATGATTGCCATGCAAAAGGCGAGTATTTCTTTTCAGACAAGTGTCCAGGTGCGTAACAAGCTGGTTTCCGCCTACCGCGACATCATGACGATGCAGGTGTAGCCGTTGCCTTGATTTGCCGTGTCGATGTGAAAAAAGCTGCCGTTGGCAGCTTTTTTGTTTTGGTCGTCGTTTCCGGATGGCGGGTCAGGCATGAAAAGGCTGCCGGCAAAAGCCGTGGCAAGCCTCACGCTTCCACCGGTTACATCATGCCGGATGCTTTGGCATTTTGTTCGCGTTCCAGCTTCGTGATGAAGCGCTGGATTGCCGCGAGGACGGCGCGGGGAATATCGACGAATTCGCACCCGAAGCGGTTGACGGTCTTGCCGGAGGTCAGTTTGACTTCCTTGCAGTCGCGGATCTGCAGCTTGACGGTGACGACGGTATTGTCGGTCATCTCAAGCGAGCAGTCTTCATAAATACGCCCCAGCGACGTATCGAGCAGTTTCTTTTCATCGGTGATGCCGACGCCGCCGGCGCTGATGTTGTTGAGCAAGGTCACGATGGTAGTGAACGAACCGTCTTCGCGCGTGACGCGGAAGGTGCAGCGCAATGGCTTGGCGATCGGCGTAGCTATGCGGAAATACTCGCGGCGCTGCAGACGCACCAGGCTGTTCGGGATGGCAATCTTGAGCGCGGGGCGCTCCTGAAACAGGCACTTATGGGCCTTGTCGACGTTAAAAGTGATGCGGATGTTGTTGTATACCGCTTCAAAGCCGATGCGATTGCTTTGCAGGATACTTTCGTTGAGCATGGTGCTTGGCGCAGCGTCGATCACGACACTGTCGTCGTCGTCGTCGATATCCAGAATCGACGTAATGATGGATTCCGAGCCGCCCTTGATGAGCAGGCTCAGCAGCTGATTGCGCTCCATCATGCTGGTCAGCAGCGACACAATCTCCCGTCGGGAGTGTACTCGAAACGGGCTGTCGTCTTGGATCTCGTCGTTGTTTGCCATCTGTGCGTCTATGCGTCTCAAATCAAAGGATGGAAGGATGAACTTTCATCCCAAAGGGGGAGTTGCTAATCTAACCCCTAATCATACATCACTGTGGTCCAATTGCATATTTTCAATGCGATACAACCAGGCCAAAAGTTCCGCTACTGCGCGATAGAGCGCGGGAGGGATTTGCTGGTCAAGGTCGACCTGCATCAGCAGTGAGACGAGTTCCTTCGATTCGTGTATATAAACACCGCTTTCCTTGGCGCGCGCAATGATGGCTTCGGCGATTAGTCCACTGCCTTTGGCGACGACCCGGGGGGCCGCCTGATTGGTATTGTAGGCCAGTGCGACCGCGTTCTGAAGAGGGAAATTAGGTTTTTGCATCCCGCTTCACAATCAATGAGTCAAGAGAAGACCCGGCTGCGGCCATGGCGTCGGACAGCATGCTGCCGTTGGCGCGTAAAGCTGCAGCGGTAACATCGCTGTCGGTGCGGACTTGCATGTGGATTTGCTGCCCGATCAGACGAATCGAGGCGGAAACGCTACCCAGATGGGCAAAGTTGAAGCGCACCACGCTATGCCAGCTGGGCGTAGGAGCGCCATCCTGCTCGCTTTGCTGGGAGGTGTCGGACGTATCCCTGCCGACTTCCCATTCCATCTGCTGCCCCGGCCAGACTTCGCCATGCCAGACGATGCGTTGCTGTTCCAGCGCATTGAGCTGGAGATTGATGATCTGGCCTAGCTGCGTATGAGCGGGGTCGGAGCTGTTGAGCAAGTCCGACGTGGTGGCGCTCTGCGTTTGCCGTGCGAGTTGCGCCTGGGGTTCTTTCTGAAGCTCTGCAAGCGGTCGCCTGCCTTCCGCCCATTCCGCGACGTGCGCCTCATAAAAAGTGCCGCTGAGGGCGATCGAATCGTGCAGGGCGCCGGCGAGTCGGGAAGTGTCGGTCGGCTTGCTGACAAGCGGTGCATTGGGTTTGATGGCGCTGGGCAGTTCGCTTTCTTCGGAAGCATGGAGCAGGGCATCAACCAGTTTGCCGGCAGTGCTGAGTGAGGTTTTGGTGCTTTCCGGTGCGGTGCCAGGCGTCTGGCCGGCCTGCTGGCCTTCTTCGTCGGTGAGTTGTCCGTTGCGGCCGACGATGGTGGGCAGGCCGGGCTGCATCGTTTTGAGCGACTGCAAGTCCTTTTCCATCATCTTGCCGGCCACGCTGAGCGACACGGCAGCATCTTCCTCTTCCAGGTTGTCGGCGCTGGTTTCGGTGAGCAGGAAAGTCGGACGGGGCTCTTTGCTGACCATCGTCAGCAACAACGAGTCTCCGGTTTTTGTCGCGGTCGGCAGAACCATCCGGGCCGCCGTGTTGGCGATCCGGACCAGGTAGCTGCCGTCGTTATAGGTGGAGAGAACTTTGCCCTGCAACTGTTGACCGATGGCAATTTGCGCCAGCCGACTGAAGGCCTCCTGCTTTGCATCGGCGACCGAAACGATCGACGTCGGCGCCTCAACGGCAGCTACGGGCTGGACAGTGTTGGCGATGTCGGCCCGGGGTATCATCACTAACCTCGTTGATTGGAGCCGTAGGCTTTAACCAGTTTGCGTTCCGTACTGGTGCTTTGAATCTGGGATGCGAGTTTTTTCAGTCCGGGATCGGTCAGATTGCGGATGTCGCGATCATCTTCCAGAATTTTCTTCAGGATCTCGATCTTGCGTTCGCGTCTGTCGTCGGTCAGCGTCACCGTCGCTTCATTCTTTTTTAAGATATCCACAACGTGGGCGCAATCCGCTTCAAGTCTTGAGAGCAGGTCCCATTCTTCCCGCCGTGCGGCTGCCAGCATCTGGTCGGTCAGTTCTGCAACCGATTCATATAGGGAGATGACTTCTGCACCGTCCATTGTTGTGCTTTCGCGAGTGTTTGTTGCGAATTGTCGAAAGATTGCAGCTTAGGCTGCAACCTGAGCCTGATTGGTGCCGTTGGGGCCGATGGCTTCCCAGGCGTCTCTCAGGCCGTCCAGCAGGCCGTGGACTTCTTCCAGGATGTCCTGGGAATTCTCGACATTGGCGGCAAACAGGCGTCTGCCCATGTATTCGTATAGGGCGTCCAGATTCAGGGCGATTTCGCCGCCGACGTTTTTATTCAGGCTGGCGCGCAGACCGCTTTCGATGATCAGAATTGCCTGCGTGATCGATTCACCCTTTTTTTTGATATCGCCGGCGCTCATGTATTTTTGACCCATGGCAATCGCCACCAAAGCGCCATCAAACAGCATGGTGATCAGCTTGTGCGGACTCGCTGCGACGACACCGGTCTCCACGCCAATATTTGCGTAGGCATTTGCGCCACGTTGCATGGTTCCGAACATTCTCTTCTCCCGCCTTCAATGTAACGACTAGCTAGCCTTCGGCAAATTGGCCAATTGTTGCGTCAGATAACTTTGTGTCGACGCCATGCTGGCCAGGGTAACGTTCAGTGCATTGAACTGGTTCGTGTACTGGTCCTGCATGTTGCTTAAGCGTGTATTAATAACAGTCTGGCGATCGCTATTGATTTTCAGGCTGGCTTGCAATCCCTTGGTTTTGGTATCAATGATACCGCCATCTGCGAGAAAACCGTTTACCAAGGTTTGCAAATTTGTCAGGATGCCATTGGTGCCTGTTGTATTTGCCGTGCCGTCGGCATTGGTGCCCGAGGTCGAAGTAAACAGATTGGCAATGCCGGCGAAGTTATTGGTGGTAGCCGTCGTCAGTTTTGCTGCATCCAGCGCCAGCGTGCCGTCTTTTTGGAAGCCAATGCCGATGTCTGTCAGTGAGCTGATGCCGTTGCCGCCGGCGACGCTTCCCAGAAGAGCGTTGCGCAACTGGGTCATGATGCTTTGGACGGACGATTCGCTCGCCAGTGGCGACGAACTGCCGGCTTGACCCAGGGTTGTCGACGGTGTTTGTTGCGTCAGTCCGGTAATCGCTTTTTCCAGCGCGTTGTATGCCGAGACAAACGTGTTTGCCGTGCTGGAGACGCCGCTGGTGTCGTTGCTGATGTTCAGCGTGAAGTTGTCCGACGCGGTCGTGACCTTGGAGAGATTGAGGGTAACGCCGGAAATCGCATCCGTCACCTTGTTGGTCGGGCTCGTCACGCTGACGCCGTCAATGCTCAGCTTGGCGTCCTGTGCCGCTTGCAGTTGTCCCATCGTGCTGCCGGTCAGGGTGGCGAAATCGCCTGTGCCAGTCAGCGAGACAGGGCTGGTGGCGCCTGAACCCGAAGGCGTCAGCACCAGATGATCATTCGTGCCGTCGTTGGTGATGCTTGCCGTCACGCCTGCATTGGCGGTGTTGATGGCGTCGCGGATATTTTGCAGTGTTTGACCGGCGCCGCTCAGTGCAATGGTGGTTGCCGTGCCGCCGACATTCAGCGTCAGGCCGCCTGCCGTGGCGTCAAATGTCTGTCCGGTCGCAACGTTCGGCGAGGTGTATTTTCCGCTCGGGTCAAAAGACAGCGATGAGTAATCGCCTGTACCGGTAACGCGGATCGAATTGGAGGCGCCGCTGTCTTTGGCGGCAATCACCAAGTGAGCATTGGTGCCGTCGCTGACGATCGTTGCACTCACGCCCGCATCGCTTGCGTTGATGGCGTCGCGTACACCGGCCAGTGTGTTTGTCGTTGGCTTGATGATCGCTGTGGATCCGTTGCCGGTCTTGATCGCCAGAATGCCGGAATTAAACGTTGCCGTGGACGAGAAGCCGGCAGAGGTAATCTTTTGCGCTTGCGCCAGTTGGGAGACGGAGACCGTGTAGTTGCCGGATGCGGCAACAGTCGCATCGCGTGGCGCCTGGATCTGGGTTACCGTGCTGGACGTCGCGCTGGAGGGGTCGTAAGCCAGCGAGGCCAAGCTGTTGTTGGCCTGAACTTTAATGGTGTTCGCCGTACCCGCGGTATTCGATTCCAGAACCAGATGGTCGCCGGTTCCGTCAGTCGTGATGCTGGCGGTAACGCCCGCTTTTGCTGCGTTGATGGCGTCGCGCACACCCGCAAGTGTTGCATTTGCCTGCAAGGTGACAAAGGTCGGAGGATTTGTGCCGACTTTGATCGCGACGGAATCGCCCGCATTGAAAATCTGCGAACTGCTAAAACCTGCCGATTGAATTTTTTGCGCCAGTACTTTTGTCGAGTCGTCGGTATTGACGTCGGCGGTGAAGGGATCGGTAGTGAGGGTTGTTCCTGTGCCGCTATTGGAAACAGCGGCTTTTTGTGCACTGAAACTTGCTGCGGTGAGACCGGTCAATGCACTTTGATATGTCGAAATCGCACTCTTGAGGCTGCCATAGGCCGAAATCAGGCTGTTGTAGCTGCTGGCCTGCTGCGTCAGCGGGGTGAGAACGCTGCTTTCAGCGCTCATCAGCTTCGAGACGAGGGTGGCGACGTCAAGGGGACCGGCTGAGGTCGTAATTGTCCCGGTGGAAGTGGCCATGAGATCTCCTGATTTCTAAATGCAAATGCGACGTGCTGATTTCGGAGGCCCTGGCGATAAACGCTCAATCGGGCGTGCTTCGGTGTGGCCCGAGACTTATCCGCAAAGGACTTCCGACACTATCCTGCACATACGAAGCGATATGAATCCGTTATGAATTGCCGATGCGAAATATAACATGCGCAAATATTTTGTTTGCGCATGCATATTTCTGGTGCGCCAGCAGTTCGTACCAGACTCAGACTTTGTGATTGATCAGCAAACCCTGCAGTTTGTCGATCGACTTCGCGATTTCAATTGCTTCCTGGCTTGGAATCTGACGAAGAACTGTATTATCCGCTGTATCAATGACCTTGATGACGGTCTTGCCGCTATCCTGGTCCTTCGAGAAGGTGATTGCCGACGCATTTTGGCTTGCGAAGTCATTCAACTTGTTGACGGCATGTTCAACATCGCTTTCGCTGGCGCGTTGCGACTGTGGTGTTGCCGCAGGTGCAACAGTCGATACCACCGGATCTGGTTTTGTAGTTGAATTCTGTGCTGGCGTATAAGAGCCAGAATCGCCAGCTGCAGTGATATTAAGTGGGGAAATCGACATGGTGTTACTCCCTTAAAGGAACGTGCGGAGAATACGTACGCATACATATTCCCCGCACTTTCATCCTACATAGCTCTTAAGACTATTTCAACAGCGACAGGACGCTTTGCGGTGCAGAGTTCGCCTGTGACAACATCGCCGTACCTGCTTGTTGCAGAATCTGTGCACGTGTGAGGTTCGCAGTTTCTGCCGCGTAGTCGGTATCCATGATACGGCTGCGCGATGCAGTGATGTTTTCGCTCGAAATCTGCAGGTTGCTGATAACGGCGCTGAAGCGGTTCTGAACAGCACCGAATTCTGCACGCTTGGACGAGATCAGGTTGATCGCCTGGTCCAGGTTCTTGATCGCCTTTTGCGCATCGCTTTGTGCCGATGGATCAGAAATTGCCTTGTCCAGAGCCAGTTTGGCGGTGTCGATAGCTGCTTGCAGAGTCACTGCCGATGCTGCCAGCGCTGTGGATGTCATGGTCGAACCTGTTGCGAACAGGTTGTCCAGGGCAGCCTTGGCCGAAGTGTAGGTCACTTGAGCAGCGTCAACCGAAGTTGTCACGCCCAGACCGATCAGGCCCTTGGCGCTTGTACCGATAACGTTGGCGATGGTCGAAGCGTTGGACAAGTCGGACAGCGAGATGCTGATCTGGTCATTCAGCTTGTTGTCGGTAACGTTGGCGCCGACTTGGAAAGTCAGTGTCAGCGAAGCCGAAACGTTGGCCGAATCGGAACCAGTACCAGCGCTGGCGCCGGAACCGATACCTGTGAACAGGTTTTGACCGTTGAACTGAGTACCATTCAGAATACGGAAAGTTTCGTCCGACAGCTGTTTGTATTCGTCGTTCAGGGTCTTGCGGTCTTGTGCGCTGTTGGTGCCGTTCGATGCTTGAACAGCCAGCTCACGCATACGTTGCAGGTTGTCGGTAACCGTGCTCAGTGCGCCTTCAGCGGTTTGAGCCAGGGAGATACCGTCGTTGGCGTTACGTTGTGCTACTGCCAGACCTTTGACCTGCGCATTCATACGGTCGGCAATTGCCAGGCCGGCGGCGTCATCCTTTGCGCTGTTGACGCGCAAGCCGGAAGACAAACGTTGAATCGAAGTATTCAACGACGATTGCGAGGTGTTCAGGTTGCGTTGCGTGTTAAGCGACGCAATATTGGTATTGATGACTGATGCCATATTAGTTCTCCTAAGATTTGAGGCCGATAAATCCGAGTTTCAGTGCTTAACTTTGGTTTTTACCTAAAGCCTCAGGCGTTCAAACCGCTGTTGTTAGCTATATCGGACGGTATCGGAAAAAGTTTAATGTTTATCGCAAAAAATTTTTTTCCAATGCTGTCCGACCTAAAACTGCGTGCTTCTATACGTCAAGCAAATCTTATTTCGACGGCATTTCAGAAAACTTTAGCGGGTATTTTTGTAAAAGTTCCCGAAATGTTGCTGAGGAGGAGCGCATTGCGTCACTGGATAAAATTGACGCAATGCAATTGCGGCGGAAGATAAGTCTTTGATTAGGCGAGGTTTTGCTTCTTTTTGTCGCGCAATACGGCAAGCTCGGATGCTACTTTGGCAATAACGGAGGGCCAGTCGCCGCGGTCTTGCTGCCTGAAAAGTCGCATGCTTGGATACCAAGGGGAATCTTCTCTGTCGTTTAGCCAGCGCCAGTCCGGCGTATGTGGCAAAAGCGTCCATGTCGGCCTGCCAAGTGCGCCGGCGAGGTGGACCACGGAAGTATCGACGCTAATGATCAGATCCAGATTTGTCATGGCCGCAGCCGTGTCGGCGAAATCGTTGAAATTGTCGCCAATATTGAAAACGGGCAATTCTGGCGCCAATTTGGCCAGTTCGGGTGTCGCGTGGCCTTTCTGGATCGAAAAGAACTTGACGCCGGGAACATGAAAGATGGGGGCAAACGTCTCCAGCGGGATCGAGCGTTTGCGATCGTTGCCGTGTTCCGGATTGCCGGCCCAGACGAAACCGACGCGCAAGTCGGTTTGATTGCCCGACAGCGCGTCGATCTTGTCGGCCCACTTTGCAATATCCGCCGGATCCGCCGAAAGATAGTAGGGATACGACGGAATATCCTCGACATGGTTGGTTCCGAGGGCATGCGGCAGGCTCATTAATACATAGGCGCAATCGCACTTCGGCAGCGGATCGTTCTCCCTGACGAGGGTAACCTGGTCTGAAACGCTTTTGAACAGTCGCGCAAGCGGATCTTTGACGTGCAGCGCCACGCGCGCACCTTGTTCCAGCAGCATGTGCACATAGCGGACAAATTGGATGCTGTCGCCGAAGCCTTGTTCGTGCATCAGCAGGATGTATTTTCCCTGCAGGGAGGATAGGCCATCCCATTTGGGGATGATGCCGAACAATTTGTGGATCAGCTTATATACATAGCGCCGCTCTTTGACGTCCAGCCGGCTCTCGTGGTTGGCCCAGCCCTCTTTGAGATCGCCGGCCAATAATTGCCCCAGGGCAAGGTTGTGTTGGGCGGTCAGGTAATTGGGTTTGAGGGCTAGCGCATCTCTGAAATATTGCAGCGACGTCTTTGTTTCCCCATAGTCATACATGGTGGCGCCGATGTTGTTCAGCGTCAGTGGATGCTTGGGGTCGATTTCCAGAGCGCGATGAAAAATTTTCATCGCGTCTTCATAGCGATCCTGATTCGAGAAATAGCTGGATGCCAGCTTGGTGTAGCTGTTGGGATCTTTGGGGGCTAGTTCGATGACGCGCTCGTAGTGTTCGTGCGCCTTGTCAAATTCCTTCAGTTTTATATAGGTGTCGGCGATCTTGTACTGCGCGTAGATGTCGGTGGGGTCCAGCAATAGCGACGTTTTATGGCATTCCAGCGCGTCGTTAAGCATGTTCATTTCTTGAAATGCAATGCCGAGATTGGTGTGCGCCGGGGCGAAATTGATTTGGAGCTCCAGCGACTTGAGCAGAATGCCGACGGCTTCCTGGTATCTTTTTGCGTCGATCAGGGCTTTTCCCAAATGGGAAAGTGGACCCGGCGCATCGGGAGCGCGCCGGGCCGCTTCTTCGAAATACGCGATGGATGCGTCGGCGTCATTCTTTTCATGCAGCGCGTTTGCCAGGCCAATACGGGCCTCTTTGTTCTCCGTATTGATCTCAATGGCTTTTTCGTAAATGGCAATGGCTTCGTCAATGCGGTCCTGGTTAAGGACCGCGCCACCCAGGTTGGTCAGGTATTCGGCATTTTCGGGATCCGCCTTGATGGCTTTGCGCAGTGCCTTTTCTGCCTCTGCATAGTTGTTTTCATGCATGGCGATCAGCCCCCATGCATGATTGGCGAAGACCAGATCAGGGGCGCGTTTGAGCACTTGGGCGCACAGTTCTTTTGCTTGGGCAATCTTGTGGTCGTCCAGAAAGCTGAGGCATTCGCGAACGGCAAGCAGATCTTTGAGATTATGGGAGGTGTTTTTGACGGGCTTGTTGCTGCTACGCGTTGACATTGGAAATCCTTGGCAGATGATGACGTCCCAAGGCGACCTTCTTCGCTCATGATCTTGCGGAAGGGGGATCGCCATTGCGACGGCGCAATTAATCAGTGCATATCATATGATGCAATTTCTCATTTGATTGCGCAAACAGACGTAAAAAAGCCCGCAATTAGCGGGCCATGGCGGACTTTCAAGACCAGTATCGTCAGTTCCAGCTGCGCAGCAAACCGACGGCCAAGCCTTCCAGTGCAAAATTATCTTCCTCTGCCGACACCTTGATGATGTTGAAATCGGGATTTTCCGGCAGCAGCTCAATCAGCGAGCCTGTTTTGCGATAGCGTTTGACGGTGACGTCATCTCCCAGGCGCGCCACCACGATCTGACCGTTGCGGGCCTGATCGGTTTTTTTGACCGCCAACAGGTCGCCGTCGAGAATGCCGGCGTCGCGCATCGACATGCCGCGAACCTTCAGCAAATAGTCCGGTTTGGCGGAAAAGAGGGCGGGGTCGACGGTGTAATTGCTCTCTATATGTTCCTGCGCCAGGATGGGCGAACCGGCAGCGACGCGTCCGACCAGGGGCAGCGACAGTTGCATCAGGGCCGGATGCGGCAGCGCCATCTGGCGGCCGGCGTTCGACAATGAGCTCAGGGAGCTGTCGCGCAGGCGGATGCCGCGCGATGTTCCCGGCGAAATTTCGATGGCGCCTTTTCGTGCGAGCGCCTGCAGGTGTTCTTCAGCCGCGTTGGCGGAACGAAAGCCAAGCTCGGTTGCAATCTCTGCGCGCGTCGGTGGGAAGCCGGTATTTTCAATGGCGTCTTTGATCAGATTCAGGATCTGTTCCTGGCGAGCAGTCAGTTTGAGCATGTTGGCTTTCGAGGAAGTTATGCTGGTTGCATAAACAGTCTGTATTTTTATACAGTTATAAGGCAGTGTCAATCTGCAATATTGAAATCATGGCATCGGCATTGGCCGCCGCAGTGTGGCGCCGATCAACAGCAAATGCCTGAATGTATTGAGGTTTTTGGCTTTGTGTTGTATGATTGCGGGCTTTCCTCTTCCCACACTCGTCTTGACGCCGAGGTGGGCGATTTGTTAATCAGTCCATAAAGGAGTCTACATGCGTCATTATGAAATCGTATTTATCGTCCATCCGGACCAAAGCGAGCAAGTTCCAGCGATGATCGAGCGTTACAAGGGCATCGTTACTGCACGCGGCGGCAAGATTCACCGTGTCGAAGATTGGGGCCGTCGTCAATTGGCGTACCAAATCCAAAAACTGGCAAAAGCGCACTATGTTTGCCTGAATATCGAAGTTGACGGCGAAACTCTGGCCGAAATCGAAACCGGCTTCAAGTTCAACGATGCTGTGTTGCGTCACCTGACAGTCAAGATGAAGAAGGCCGAAACCGGTCCTTCGCCAATCCTGAAGGCTGTTCAAAAGGAAGATGCGGCAAAGAGCAATCGCGCAGAAGCACCAGCAGCGTAATTGCTGACAGTGCGATAGAAAAGTACCAGGGAGAGTGAACCAGTTTCAGTTTGTCGCCAGCATCGCCGAGCGTGACGTCATACGTTACACCCCGGCAGGCATTCCGGTAGTGACTGCAAAATTGCAGCACCAGTCGGAGCAGACTGAGGCAGGCATCAAGAGATTGGTCGAGTTTGAAATCACTGCATTCGCTGCAGGCGAAATTTCAGGCCGGCTTAATCGGGCCGGTCTCGGCGAGATGTTCAAATTCACCGGCTTCATGGCACGCAGAAATCGCAACAGCAAAAGCCTCGTGTTTCACATCGTTGATTTTGAATCCGTAGTTTAGAACCACTCAATTTTTAGATATCAGGAGCCGCAAAATGGCATTCGGTAAAAAGTTCGATAAAAGCAAGTTGAAGCAAAAACGCCAACAGCAAAACCCGCTGTTCAAGCGCAAAAAATTCTGCCGTTTCACCGCAGCAGGTGTTGAGCAAGTCGACTACAAGGACGTCGACACCCTGAAGGATTTCGTGCAGGAAAACGGCAAGATCATGCCAGCACGTCTGACCGGCACCAAGGCACACTATCAGCGTCAAGTCGACACTGCGATCAAGCGCGCACGCTACCTCGCGTTGCTGCCATACACTGATCTGCATAACGCGTAATTGACGACGAGATATAGGAGAAAAATATGCAAGTTATTCTGTTGGAAAAAGTCGTTAATCTCGGTGGCCTGGGCGAAGTTGTCCGCGTCAAAGACGGTTATGCACGTAACTTCCTGATCCCGCAACGCATGGCTCGCCGTGCTACAGCAACAGCGATCGCTGAATTCGAAGCGAAGCGCGCTGAGCTGGAAAAAGCAGCCGCTGAAAAGCTGGCGGCAGCGCAAGCCCAAGGCGAAAAGCTGAGCGGCCTGACTGTTCAAATTTCGCAAAAGTCCGGCGTTGACGGCCGTCTGTTCGGTTCCGTGACCAACTTTGACATCGCAGAAGCGCTGGCAAAGCAAGGTTTCCCGGTCGAAAAGGCGAACGTTCGCCTGCCACAAGGTCCTCTGAAGATCGTTGGCGAGCACGCTGTTTCGGTTGCTTTGCACACCGACGTCGTGGTTGACGTGACTGTTGCAGTAGTGGGCGAGCACGCGTAATTTTTACGCCAAGTCTCTCTTTGCTCTGAATAAAGAAGCCGGGTTCGCCTGGCTTTTTTATTGTGCCGGATTTGCCTTGTTGTCTTCGGTGCAGACCGGCGCAAAGCTTTACCGTTTTTCGTTTGTCAAAACCGGCTAAATTCGCCGCCGCTCCTGAAGCGACCACTCTTAGCAGGTATAATGCGCGCCATGAACGCATCTCCCGATCCGCAAATAGAATCCCTGCGCGTCCCGCCGCACTCGATCGAAGCCGAACAATCCGTTCTGGGTGGTTTGCTGCTCGATAACGCCGCGTGGGATCGTATCGCTGACTTTGTCAGCGCAGACGATTTTTATCGCTACGATCACCGCATCATCTTCCAGCACATCGTCAAGCTGATCAACGAAAGCAAGCCGGCGGACGTGATTACCGTCTATGAAGCAATGTCGACCAGCGGCAAGGCCGAAGAGGTTGGCGGTTTAAGTTATCTCAATGCTCTGGCGCAAAACACGCCGTCTGCGGCGAATATCCGCCGTTACGCCGAAATCGTGCGCGACCGCGGCGTTCTTCGCAAACTGATCACTGTCTCCGACGAAATCTCCGGAGACGCCTTCAATCCGCAAGGCAAGAACGTCAAGCAAATGCTGGACGAAGCGGAGTCGAAGATTTTTGCCATCGCCGAAGAAGGCTCGCGCGGAGCACAAGGCTTCCTGGCCATTCAGCCGCTGCTGACCCAGGTGGTCGAGCGCATTGATGAACTGTACAACCGCGACAGCACCAGCGACATTACCGGCGTGCCGACCGGCTTCATCGATCTCGACAAGATGACTTCCGGCTTGCAACCGGGCGACCTGATCATCGTAGCCGGCCGTCCTTCCATGGGTAAAACCGCGTTTTCCATCAACATCGGTGAAAACGTTGCCATCGACAGCGGACTGCCGGTTGCGGTGTTTTCCATGGAAATGGGCGGTGCCCAGCTCGCGATGCGTATGTTGGGTTCGGTTGGCCGTCTCGACCAGCACCGTCTGCGTACCGGTCGCCTCATCGACGAAGACTGGCCGCGCCTGACGCACGCCATCCAGAAGATGAACGACGCGCAGTTCTACATCGACGAAACCCCCGCATTGAGCCCGATCGAATTGCGCGCACGCTCGCGCCGTCTGGCGCGTCAATGCGGCAAGCTCGGCCTGATCATCATCGATTACCTGCAACTGATGTCGGGCAACGGCGGCGGCAACAGCGGCGAAAACCGCGCCTCTGAAATTTCCGAAATTTCCCGAAGCCTGAAGGGGCTGGCCAAAGAGCTGAATTGCCCGGTGATCGCCTTGTCGCAGTTGAACCGCGCGCTGGAACAGCGTCCTAACAAACGTCCCGTGATGTCCGACTTGCGCGAATCCGGCGCTATCGAGCAGGATGCCGACGTCATCTTGTTCATCTATCGTGATGAAGTTTACAATCCTGATTCACCGGACAAAGGCACCGCCGAAATCATTATCGGCAAACAGCGTAACGGTCCGATCGGTAGTATCCGCCTCGCCTTCCTGGGGCAATTTACCAAGTATGACAACTACGTCGGCAGTCTGGCTTCGCCTTACGGCGGCGACTGACGGTCCCGGCTTGCGGAGTTTTGCGTCCGGTTTGATCTGGACGGACAAATGCAGGCAATGCAGGCCGCTTACAAGGCGGCCCTTATTGTGTAAGTGCAGCACCAATTAATCATAAGAGAGTGGAACATGTTTGGACGCCTGATGCCCACCGAGGGCAAATTTTTTGATCTCTTCAACCAGCACGCCGAACTTGGCGTGAAATGCGCCAAGGAAATGGTCGCATTGATGACCAATTTCGACGACCTGGAAATTCGCGTACATGCGATCGAGACCCTGGAAAAACAGGCGGACAAAGTCACCCACAACACGATTGAACTGCTGCACAAGACTTTCATCACGCCGCTGGACCGCGACGACATCCATCAACTGATCACCCGCATGGACGACATCCTCGACCTGCTGGAAGACGGCGCGCAGACTATTTCGCTGTACGACATCAAGGCCATTACGCCCGAAGCCAAGCGCCTGGCGGAACTGTGCCTGGCCTGTGCCGAAAGGGTCAAGGCAGCCGTCGGCCTGCTGCACAACATGGACAACTCGCGCCAGATCCTGGCGATCTGCGGAGAAATCGACCGTTTCGAATCGGATGCGGATCACGTCATGCGCGCCGCGATGTCCAAGCTGTTCCGCGATGAACCGGATGTGCGCAACCTGATCAAGCTCAAGGCCATTTACGAAATCCTGGAAACCGTTACGGATCGTTGTGAAGACGTCGCCAACATCATCGAAGGCATCATCGTTGAAAATGCCTGATTTTCACTAGTGATCGCCATTGATTGCGCCGGTTGCACCTGCCGGCGCGACGCAATGTTGCCGATGCCTCCCAAGATAACGGTTCATTCATGCATACAGTCCAAATTAGTTTTCATATTCTTGCCTTGCTGATCATCCTGGCGTTGCTGTTCGACTTCATGAACGGTTTCCACGACGCGGCAAATGCGATTGCGACGGTGGTGTCCACCGGCGTGTTGCGCCCGCAGACCGCGGTGGCGATGGCCGCATTCTTCAACCTGGCCGCCGTGTTCGTCTTTCACCAGTTGCACGTTGCCGCTTCGGTCGGCAAGGGCACGATCGATCCGGCCGTGGTCGATCATGTCGTGGTGTTCGGTGCGCTGGTCGGTGCGATTTTCTGGAATCTGGTCACGTGGTATTACGGCATTCCATCGTCGTCGTCGCATGCGCTCATCGGCGGCCTGGTCGGCGCCGCGGTGGCCAAGGCGGGCACCGGTTCGCTGGTGTCCTCGGGACTGATCAAGATCGTCATCTTCATCGTGTTGTCGCCGTTGCTGGGCTTCATTCTCGGCTCCATCATGATGCTGCTGGTGTCGTGGATTTTTGTGCGCTCGACGCCGCGCAAGGTCGACGGCTGGTTCCGGCGCGCGCAGCTGCTGTCGGCGTCCATGTACAGCCTCGGCCATGGCGGCAACGATGCGCAAAAAACCATCGGCATCATCTGGATGCTGCTGATTGCCGCAGGCTATTCCGGCACCGACAACCCGCCGATGTGGGTCATCATCAGTTGCTATTGCGCGATCAGCCTGGGCACCTTGTTCGGCGGCTGGCGCATCGTCAAGACCATGGGCCAGAAGATCACCAAGCTCAAACCTGTCGGCGGTTTTTGCGCGGAAACCGGTGGCGCCATTACCTTGTTCATCGCTACGGCAATGGGCGTGCCGGTGTCGACGACGCATACCATCACCGGCGCCATCGTCGGCGTGGGAGCATCGCACAAGATGTCGGCAGTGCGTTGGGGCGTGGCGGGCAATATCGTCTGGGCATGGATCTTCACGATTCCCGCGTCGGCATTTGTTGCCGCGATCGCCTGGTGGATCGGCATGCATATCCTGTAAGCCGGTTTCTTCGGACAACAAAAAAGCCACCTTGCGGTGGCTTTTTTGTTTGCTGCGGATGTTTCGGTGTATCTTGCAGACCCTTACAACACGTCGCTCGCATGATCTGCCAGACGCGAACGCTCGCCGCGCGCCAGCGTGACGTGGCCGCTATGCGACCAGCCTTTGAAGCGGTCGACCACATAGGTCAGGCCGCTCGATCCTTCGGTCAGGTAAGGCGTATCGATCTGCGCGATGTTGCCCAGACAGACGATCTTGGTGCCGGGACCTGCACGGGTGACCAGCGTCTTCATCTGTTTCGGCGTCAGGTTTTGCGCTTCGTCGATGATCAGGAACTTGTTGACGAAGGTGCGGCCGCGCATGAAGTTCAGCGATTTGATCTTGATGCGCGAGCGGATAAGGTCTTGCGTTGCCGCGCGACCCCATTCGCCGGCGTCGCCGTCGGACTTGTTCAGGACTTCCAGATTGTCGTCGAAGGCGCCCATCCACGGCCCCATCTTTTCTTCTTCCGTGCCGGGCAGGAAGCCGATGTCTTCGCCCACCGGCACGGTGACGCGGGTGACGATGATTTCGTTGTAGTTCTTGGTTTCCAGCACTTGCGCCAGGCCCGCCGCCAATGCCAGCAAGGTCTTGCCGGTGCCGGCCTGACCGAGCAGCGTGACGAAGTCGCATTCCGGATTCATCAGCAGGTTCAGCGCGAAGTTTTGTTCGCGGTTGCGCGCCGTGATGCCCCAGACGCTGTTCTTGGTGTGACCGTAGTCGCGCAGCGTTTGCAGCACTGCGGTCTTGCCGTTGATTTGCGTGACCTGGCCGTAGAAGGCCGGTTCGCCGTTCTTCGGCTCGATGAAGACGAACTGGTTCACCAGCATCGACGGCACGTGCGGACCGGTTACACGGTAGTACGTGTAGCTGGTGCCGTGCTTGTTTTCCTGCCACGACTCCATGCCTTTGCCGTGCTTGTTCCAGAAATCGTCCGGCAATTGCTGAATGCCCGAATACAGCAGGTCGGTGTCTTCCAGCACATGGTCGTTGAAATAATCTTCCGCCGGCAGGCCGATGGCGCGCGCCTTGAGGCGCATGTTGATGTCTTTCGACACCAGCACGACAGGGCGCTCAGGATATTGCTGGTCGAGCGCACGCACCACGCCGAGGATCTGGTTGTCGGCTTTCCCTTCCGGCAGGCCGTCAGGCAGCTTGGCGTTTTGCAGCTTGGTCTGGAAGAACAGGCGGCCCTTGGCGTCCTTGTTGCCCAGTTTGGACAGCGGGATGCCGAGGTCGATGGCGTCTTCGGCGATGTCGCTGACCAGCGCATCGAGCGAACGCGAAATCTGGCGTGCATTGCGGGCGACTTCCGACATGCCCTTCTTGTGGTTGTCGAGCTCTTCCAGCGTGATCATCGGCAGATAGATATCGTGTTCCTCGAAGCGGAACAGCGAGGTCGGATCATGCATCAGCACGTTGGTGTCAAGCACGAACAGCTTCGACACGCCGAGCTTGTCGGCGGTGCGGCTGGTGGTCGACTTGGCGCGCGATTCGACGGCCTTGGGCGCGGTGCGCGGCTTTTCGACCGGACTCTTGCCGGTGATCTTGGCTTGCGGCGCTTCGACTTTCGGAACAGCCTTGGCAACCGGGATGGCGACAGGTGCGACAGGTTCTACTAATGCGATATGGGGTTTGACAGGTTTATTACCGCGTTCGGCCTTGGGATAGTCTTTGGGTGCTAATAAAGCAGCTGGTTTACTCGGCAGTTTGGGCAGGGGCATCAGAACCTCGGTAGTGAATGGAGAAAAAATGCCGCTTTGTCAGAGCGAACAGGTACTGCAGGGGGAACAACAACGAAGGACGGCTGCCGCTAATAAAACCCTTCTTGGTGCAGGCATGCATCGCCGACGGATGCAGGAAAAGAGGAAGGAGGGCTTGATTAGTGGAAGAACTGCTGGGGTTGAACAAGACACCGTTAGCGCGGGAGGCAACGTGATATGGCGCTGGCATCGGCGTCGGGCTGGCAGCGCTAAATTGCAAAGTAAAAAAGCCGTTTTGGCAGGTTCGCGACCTGATCCAAAAACGGCTTCTCAAAAACGGTTTTCTATTTGAATTCAAAGGCTTATCTAAAATAACCGCATCTTTCGGCTAGCCGCGGCAAAACGACTTTTCAGATCAGTCTTGCCACCGCTCCGGGAAACGTCGTCCATCGTGGGGAAACGTCTCTTAAGCAATTGTCTTCACAAAATCCAGCACCTCGTCGACATGCGATGGCACCTTCACTCCACGCCATTCTTTCACCAATGTGCCCGCGCCGTCAATCACAAACGTACTGCGTTCGACGCCGCGTACTTTCTTGCCGTACATGTTCTTCATTTTCATCACGTCGAACATGATGCAAACCGTTTCGTCAGGGTCCGAGATCAGTTCGAAAGGCATGTCCAGCTTGGCTTTGAAACCTTCGTGCGATTTCAGGCTGTCGCGGCTGATGCCGAAAATTTCAGTGTTGTGCTTCTGGAATTCCGGGTGCTTGTCGCGGAACTCGAGGCCTTCGGTGGTACAGCCCGGCGTGTTGTCTTTCGGATAAAAGTACAGCACCAGGTTCTTGCCTTTGTAGTCCGACAGCGAGAAGGTTTTGCCGCTGGTCATCGCTGCGGAAAATTCAGGTACGGTCTTGTTCAGTATGGATGGTGTGTCGTCAGTCAAAATAGCGCCCCGAGGTAAGTGTTCGTATTGTGTCGTCGAGAGTGATGGCAATCATGCGGCCTGCAGGATCATGTCTCCGGAACGTCCCGGCAATTCACCCCAGGCGATGGGAAGAATCGGCAGAACGTCGTCTTTCACGGTCTGGTAGTAGTCGCCCATGGAGACCAGATCGTAGCCCTGTGCGCGCCAGCCAAGCAGCAATTGTTCGAAGATGGGGGCAAGTTTCTGTCCTTCAAGTTCCGCGTGCAGCGTGAATACATGATCGCGCTGCTGACGTTCGGTCAATCGCAACAGCATAGCCGCGACATTTGACGTATCCATGACAACGCCGTTGATGGTGCGTCCAAGCAGTTCGTCCAGCGTCGGCAACGTGGTCGGCAATTGCACGCAGGACAAGCTCTTGCCCGGCACGGACAAACGATGCGGGCCGGCCGAAGCGTCTTCCAGCGAGCCGTCTTCTTTCAACACCGCGCGGCCATCCGACGAATAGGCGATGCCGAATTCGTCCAACTGTGCGAAGGCGTAATCGTTCATCTGCCAGCCGGCGGCGCCGTGCGTGACGGGGGAGTGGCCGAAGATGTCGTGGAAGCGCGCATACGAGCGCTGCATCACTTCTTGCGTCCATGCCGCATCGCGGATGCGCACATTGTCTTGCCAGACGCGATGGTCCCAGGTGTGGATGCCGCATTCGAAGCCGGCGTCACGCACCGCGCGCATGTAGTTGCCACAGGTTTTTCCGATATCCGGCGCCGGCAGCAAGGTGCCGTACATCAGCGTCTTGATGCCGTAATGCTCCACCACCGACGTGCGCGACACCTTGCTGAAGAAGCCCGGGCGGAACACTTGCTTGAGTGCCCAGCCGGTGTGGTCGGGACCGAGCGAAAACAGGAAGGTGGCGTTGGCGCCATGGCGCAGCAGTTGCTGAACCAGGTTGGGAACGCCTTCGCGGGTGCCGCGATAGGTGTCGGCATCGATTTTGAGAGTGATCTGAGGCAAGGCGTCTTGCTTTCTGGATGGGAAAAGAAAAATGTGCTGTCTGCCGTGCAGAAGAGTCGCTGTGGCAGTTCCTGTTGCCGGATGGCTAAATTGTGGCACGAAAGGCGCAGCGAATAAACCCATTTTGAGGATTCATTCTGGTTTGCCTGAGGCGCAGAGGACGTGGGCGAGGTAACGCCTGAATACGGTATAGCGCAACGATGCCGGAAATGAAAAAAGGATTCGCCCGGATGGAGCGAATCCTTTTTTGTCGAACCGTCGGGATGCTTAGTCGACCAGCGCGCGTGCTTCGGCCACCTGACCGCGGTAAGCGTCGAAAATATTGCGCAGGGTGTCGGCCATGGTGAAGGTCGGCTTCCAGTTCAGTTCTTCGCAGGTGTTGGTGATCTTCGGCACGCGGTTCTGCACGTCCTGATAGCCCTTGCCGTAGTAGGCGGCGGAAGTGGTTTCCACCAGTTTCACCTGCTTGGCGGAATCGGCGTATTCAGGATATTCGGCTGCCAGCTTCAACATCATGCCGGCCAGATCCTTGATCGAATAGTTGTTGGTCGGGTTGCCGATGTTGTAGATCTTGCCGGTGGCGACGCCGCCTTCGTTGGCGATGATCTTCATCAGGGCATCGATGCCGTCGTCGATGTAAGTGAAGGCGCGTTTTTGCTGACCGCCGTCAACCAGCGAGATGTTTTCGCCGCGCACGATGTGGCCGAAGAATTGCGTCACGACGCGCGAACTGCCTTCCTTCGGCGTATGGATCGAATCCAGGCCGGCGCCGATCCAGTTGAACGGACGGAACAGGGTGAAGTTCAGGTTGTCTTCCATGCCGTAGCCCCAGATCACGCGATCCATCAACTGCTTGGAGCAGGAGTAGATCCAGCGCGGCTTGTTGATCGGGCCGCAGATCAGTTCGGACTCTTCGGAATCGAATTCGTCGTCGTGGCACATGCCATAGACTTCCGACGTCGACGGGAACACCAGGTGCTTGCCGTACTTGGCGGCTGCACGCACGATCGGCAGGTTGGCTTCGAAGTCCAGTTCGAACACGCGCAGCGGCTTGTTGACGTAAGTCGACGGCGTCGCGATCGCCACCAGCGGCAGGATGACGTCGCATTTCTTGACGTGGTATTCGACCCATTCCTTGTTGATCGTGATGTCGCCTTCGAAGAAGTGCATGCGCGACTTGTACGCCTCGTTTTCCAGAATGTCGGTGATGCGGTCGGTCATCATGTCCATGCCATAGACGTGCCAGTCTGTGGTTTCCAGAATGCGCTTGGACAAGTGGTGGCCGATGAAGCCGTTGACGCCGAGGATTAGGACTTTTTTCATAATAAGGGGATGGCTTACACGGCCATGTATTTCAGATAATTGTTAAGAGAGACATCCTGATCGTTGATCTGGATGCCCAGGATTTGCAGGTAGTTGCCGTCGCCGCAGCGAGCATAGAGGCGGCCGCCTTCAAAGAACTTGTCTTGCGCGCCGTGCGATCTTTCCAGCGTCGGACGGGCGGAGGCCGGAACCATCCGCGTTCTCACCAGCGTGATTTTATCACCTGAGATTTCTTCGAAGGCGCCGGGATAGGGGGGGGCGACGGTGCGGACCAGATTATGCACGTGTTGCGCCGGCTTTTTCCAGTCGATACGGCCATCTTCCGGCTTGCGGCCGCCGAAGTAACTGCCCTTGGTCAGATCGTTGGGCAGCTTGGGCGTGCGGCCGGCCAGCATCAGCGGCAGCACGCGCCACAAGGTTTGCTCGGCGGCAACCACCACCTTGCCGAACACTTCGAACGCGGTGTCGTCCGGCAGGATAGGGACGGCGGTCTGGGCGACGATGGCGCCGGCATCCGGCTTGGCGGCCATTTCATGCAAGGTGGCGCCGGTTTCGGTTTCGCCGTGCAGCACAGCCCAGTTGATCGGCACGCGACCGCGGTATTTCGGCAGCAACGAACCGTGCATGTTGTAGGCGCCGTGCTTGGCCAGCGCCAGCAGGTTCACCGGCAGCATGTGGCGGTAGTAGAAGCTGAAAATGAAGTCCGGTTGCGCCGCCTGGACTTGCGTCAGCAACTGCGGCGATTTCGGATCTTCCGGCGTGATGTAGGGGATGCCGTATTCGCGGCAGACGCCGGCAACCGAGCTGAACCAGATGTTTTCGGTCGGGCTGTCTTCATGCGTGACCACCAGCGACACGCGTACACCGCGCGCCAGCAGCACCTTCAGGCAGCGCACGCCGACATCGTGATAGGCAAAGACGACGGCGTTCATGAGCTTTGCTTGCCCTCGTCGGAGGATTGCTCAAGGATCGCCTGCACCACATAGCGTGGACGCGCACGCACCTGCAGGTAGATGCGGCCGATGTATTCGCCCAAGAGGCCGATGCCGAACAGGATCACGCCGATCAGGAAGAACGTGATGGCGAACAGCGTAAATACGCCTTGCACTTCGGCGCCGAGGATGAAGCGGCGGATCACCATCAGGATGAACAGCGCCGCCGACGCGAACGACAGGCCGATGCCCAGCAGCGAGAAGAATTGCAGCGGCACCAGCGAAAAGCCGGTGACCAGGTCGAAGTTGAGGCGGATCAGGCTGTATAGCGAATATTTGGATTCGCCGGCCGCGCGTTCTTCGTGCTCGACGATGATTTCCGTCGGTTTGCGCGCAAATGTATACGCCAGCGCCGGCACGAAAGTGTTGACTTCGCGGCATTGGTTGACGAGGTCGATCACGTTGCGGCTGTAGGCGCGCAGCATGTTGCCCTGGTCGGTCATCTTAATGTGCGTGATTTTTTCGCGCAGGCGGTTCATGGCTTTGGAAGCCCAGGTGCGCCATGCCGAATCCTGGCGCTGGCGGCGGATCGAGCCGACGTAGTCGTAGCCTTCGCGCATCTTGGCGACCAGGTTGCCGATTTCTTCGGGCGGGTTTTGCAGGTCGGCGTCGAGCGTGATGACGATCTCGCCGCGCGTGGCTTCGAAGCCGGCCAGGATGGCCATGTGCTGGCCGTAATTGCCGTTGAAGAGTACAACGCGCGTCACGTCCGGGCGGGCGCGATATTGTTCGGCCAGAATGGCGGCCGATTTGTCGCGGCTGCCGTCGTTGACGTAAATGATTTCATACGCGATACCCAGCGCGTCCAGTGCCGGATAGAGGCGCGCGAACAACTGGGCAAGGCCGGATTCCTCGTTGTACACGGGGATGACGATGGAAAGTTCTGGTTTCATCAAAGCCTGATAATGAAAAATTGCTGTACTGAAAGCGATAATGTAATACATGCAAGCCGCATACCATCCACGGGCTGGCGGCTTGTCGCGGCGATCAGTCCGAATATTGCTTTTCGGACATGCTTATGCCGTCAAATTATGCGAGCACGGATTTTACCGCGCCGACTGCGCGTTCGACATCTTCTTTACTCATCGCAGTAAACATCGGAAGGGACACGATCAGGCGGCCGACGCGTTCGGCAATCGGGAACATGCCTTCCCTGAAGCCGCGGTCGCGGTATAGCTTGAGCAGATGGATAGGCGGATAGTGATAGCCGATGCCGATCTGGCGCTCCATCATTTTTTCCATGAAAGCAGCGCGGGTGATGCGTTCCGGCAGCACCAGCTGGAACATGTGCCAGTTGCTGTTCTCGAAGTCGGCGACCGGCAGTTGGGCGCCGGTCTGCGCTTCGAAGTCCGGACCGAACATCTCGAAATAGTGTTGCGCCAGGCCGCGGCGTTTTTCCGTGATGGCGTCGATATGCGCGAACTGGCCGAGGCCGATGGCGGCGGCGACGTCGGTCATGTTGAATTTGCTGCCCAACACGTCGACTTCCAGACCGTCGAAGCCGCTGCGGGTCACGCCTTGCAGGCGATATTTTTCGGCCAGGCGCGCTTCGTCGGCATTGTTGACGACCAGGCAACCGCCTTCGGAGCTGGTGACATTTTTGTTGGCCTGGAAGCTGAACGAGACGAAATCGCCAAACGCGCCGATACGCTTGCCTTTCCAGGTCGAACCCAGCGCCTGTGCGGCGTCTTCGATGACGCGCAGATTGTGCTTTTTTGCGATCGCATACAGGCGGTCCATGTCGACCGGCAGGCCGGACAGGTAGACCGGGATCACGGCCTTGGTGCGTGGCGTGATGGCGGCTTCCAGCTTGTCGAGATCGATGTTGCGCGTGATCGGATCGATATCCGCGAAGACAGGCGTGGCGCCGGTTTCGATGATCACGTTGGCCGTTGCTACCCAGGAAATCGGTGTGGTGATGACCTCGTCGCCCGCGCCGATGCCGGCGATGCGCAAGGCGATTTCCATGGTGCAGGTGCCGGAATTGAAGGTGCGCACGATGCGGCCGTCCAGATAGTCGGACAAGGCTTTTTCGAACGCCTGTACCTTGGGGCCGCTGGTGATCCAGCCGGAGCGCAGCACGTCGCCGACGGCGGCGATCGTGGCTTCATCGATGGTCGGTTTGGAAAACGGTAAAAACGACTGGGTCATGGAATGCTCGCAATGAATCGGATAAAAGTTGGAGAAGACGCGTATCCGGGTCTGAAAATGAAATGCTGTCGCTTAGCGCGGCGTCAAGTATCTGGCATCTACATACCGGCGCGTATTGTAAATCAGCCAATTCGCGCACGTCAGCAAATTAGCTTCGGGTCAACAAGATGACGCCGACAATGATGACACCGATCGCTAGCAAGCGCTGCGCCGACACGGCCTCGCCGAGGAAATACCAGGCGCCGACGGCATTGATGATATAGCCCAGCGAAAGCAAAGGATAAGCCACGGTCACGTCCACGCGCGACAGGCCGATGATCCACACGCCGACCGAAATGACATAGCAGGTCAGACCGCCGATGATCGGCAATTGCGTCGCCAGCTTGATGCCGGTCGAGAACCAGTTCTCGGCGGTCAGGTGGATGGCGCCGACGGCGTTGGTGCCGGCCTTGAGCAACAGCTGGGCGACGGCGTTGAGGCAGATGCCGACGAAAATGAAGCCGAACGTAGCGAGATTCATGGTGTTGCTTTCTTCTTATTTATTGCCGGCTGCGCCGGCATTGGTGCTGCCTGCGTTGTCAGGGTTATTGGCGACGATCACGCGGCGCGGATCCTGGCCGATCAGGCGCATCGGGATGCCGCGCTGCTTCAGGTCGGCATAGATGGCGGGATCCATGATCGCGATGTCCTTCTTGCCGGCGGTGTGGTCGGCCGCCCATTGGGCGACGAAGGCATCGACGGTCGGCAGCCACAGCTGGGGTTCCTGTTTCAAACCGAATTCCATTTCATCGGCGTGGCGCACCAGCGTCATCGTGCGCTGGAGATAGAAGGGCAGCGCCTGCTCGTAGCGGCCGACCAGATACATCGGCGTCTCCGGCGTCAGTTCCGCCTGCAGCGCCGGCACGTAGTCGACGCCGGCCGAATAGCGGCCTTGCGGTTCATGGCCCAGCATCAGCAACTGGCCGCTGATGAAGGCGCCGGCCGCCAGGCAGACCATGGCCAGGTCCTTGTTGCTGCGCGCAAAACGGATCGCCAGCACCGCGCCGATGAAGGCGACGATGGTCGCGGCATAAATCCACGGTACGTGCGCGGTCACCAGCGGCAGCGAATAGGCATCCTTGGCCAGCGACGGCACGCGCGGGATGAAGGCCATGGCAATCGCGCAGGGCACGGCCACGATCGATGCCGACAGCACGATGGCCTTGAACGTCGCGCGTTCCACATAACAGGCGATCAGCAGCGCCAGCGTGGGGAAGATCGGCAGGATGTAAGACGGCAGCTTCGAGCTGGAAATGCTGAAGAACACGAAGATGAACACCGACCAGATCAGCAGCATCTTGCGCGGCTGGAACTTGCCGCTCGACAGGCTGTTGAAGCTGCTGCCGCTGTGTTCTTCGCGCGCGCCGGTCAGCAGGCTCTGCACGAACACGCCCAGCCACGGAATGATGCCCAACAGCAGGATGGGAATGAAGTAATACCACGGCCCGGTGCGGCTATGGATCTTGGTCGTGAAGCGCTGGAAGTGCTCGTGAATGAAGAAAAATTGCGGAAATTCGGGATTCTTCATCGACACCAGCACAAACCACGGCGTGCAGATGGCGAAGAACAGAATCAGCCCCTTGACCAGGTGCAGGCGTTTCCAGATCGCCCAGTCGCGCGAAAACAGCGTGTACAGCACCAGCGCCGCGCCCGGCAAGACGATCCCGATCAATCCCTTCGACAGCACGGCCAGCGCCATGCCGGCCCAGCACAGCAGCATCCAGTTGCGCTGTTCGTCGCGGTTGGCGTCGTTGCGCTGCGCCAGCAGCAGGGCGCAGATGCTCAGCGTCATCATCGCTGCCAGGCCCATGTCGAGCGTGTTGATGTGACCCATGCCGGCCCAGAACAGGCTCGAGCCCAGCACCAGCGGCGCATAGAAACCGACGCGTTCGTTGAACACGCGACGGCCGGTGTAAGCCACCAGGCCGATGCCGAACAGGCCGCACAGGCCGGTCCACAGACGCGCCTGCCATTCGCCGAGTCCGAACAGTTCGAAGGTGACGGCGTTCATCCAGGTTTGCAGCGGCGGTTTTTCGAAGTACTTGATGCCGTTCAGGCGGGTGGTGATCCAGTCTTGCGTCGCTACCATCTCGCGCGCCATTTCGGCGTAACGGCCTTCATCGGTCGGCACCAGGGTGCGCGCGCCCAGCATGTAAAACCAGACCAGCAGGAAGAGGATGAGCAGCGTCCAGACGAACGCCTTGGATTTATACAGTTCGCGCATCAGGCGAGGTCCTTAGGGTAAATGAGTCGTGCCAACAAGCGGTGTAAAGCGACATCTTCGGGTAGTGCGATGCCGGTGCGGATTCAGTGTTCAATGATCAGCGCCAGCGCAACTTTACGGCCTTCCGCCATCAGAATGTTGTAGGTCCGGCATGCCGCCTGATTGTCCATGCATTCCACGCCGATGCGGCGCGATGTCAGGGAGGCGGTCAGTTTGGGATGCACGAAGCGTTGGCGCCGTCCGGTGCCGAGGATCACCACATCCGGCCCGGTCGCGTCGATCTGTTCGAAATGCCCGGCGGTCAGCTGGTCGAACGACGCTACCGGCCAGACCGCCGGAGGTGTTTCCGGCAAGACAAGCAAACTGTGATCGAAGCGGGTGGCGTTGATTTCGACGCCGCTGTCGTCATAGGACGTGACGGTCTGGTATTGCTGGGTTTCTGTGGAATGGAGCTTCATGGCGCGCAGTGTCGAATTGCCGTTCGCGACAGCGCGGTCAGGCAAATTTCGGCAATAAGGTCTTAAAGTGCTGCATTGTAGCGTTTTCCTGTTCCGGACTCTGTTTTATTCATTGATAAAATGAAGGGCTTTCGGCAAAATGGCCGGTTCCGGCGGCTCGGCCGGGCCGGCCTGATTGGCTCATTCTAAGGATTTGTACTGTGCGACCGATTCAAAAATCGAAAAAACTGGCGGATGTCTGTTACGACATCCGTGGACCCGTGCTGGAAAAAGCGCGCCAGATGGAGGAAGAAGGTCACAAGATCATCAAACTGAACATCGGCAACCTGGCCGCCTTCGGTTTCGATGCGCCGGACGAAATCGTGCAGGACATGATCCGCAACATGGGCAACGCCTCGGGTTATACCGATTCCAAGGGGCTGTTCGCGCCGCGCAAATCGGTCATGCATTACACCCAGCAAAAGAACATCCAGGGCGTCGCCATCGACGACATCTACCTCGGCAACGGCGCTTCCGAGCTGATCGTCATGAGCGTCAACGCCTTGCTCAACACCGGCGACGAAGTGCTGGTGCCGTCGCCCGACTATCCGCTGTGGACCGCCGCGGTCAGCCTGTCCGGCGGCACGCCCGTGCACTACGTGTGCGACGAGCAGGCCGGCTGGCAACCCGACATCGACGACATCAGGAAAAAGATCACGTCCAATACCAAGGCCATCGTCGTCATCAACCCGAACAATCCGACCGGCGCCTTGTACAGCACCGATGTGCTCAAGGAAATCGTCGAAATCGCGCGCCGGAACCAGTTGATCATCCTGGCCGACGAAATCTACGACAAGGTCTTGTACGACGGCAACACGCATACCTCGCTGGCTTCACTGGCGGACGACGTGCTGTTCATCACCTTCAACGGCCTGTCCAAAAATTATCGCTCGTGCGGCTATCGCGCCGGCTGGATGGTCGTGTCGGGCGAGAAGAAGCACGCCAAGGACTACATTGAAGGCCTCAACATGCTGGCCTCCATGCGCCTGTGCGCCAATGCGCCGGGGCAATACGCGATCCAGACCGCCCTGGGCGGCTACCAGAGCATCAACGACCTGGTCGGTCCCGCCGGGCGCCTGACCAAGCAGCGCGATCTGGCGCACAAGCTGTTGACGGACATTCCCGGCGTGACCTGCGTCAAGCCGAAGTCGGCGCTGTACATGTTCCCGCGTCTGGATCCAGCGGTGTATCCGATCAGGGACGATCAGGAGTTCGCCTACGAATTGCTGGCCGAAGAGAAGGTGCTGATCGTGCAGGGCACGGGTTTCAATTGCCCGACGCCGGATCACTTCCGCGTGGTGTTCCTGCCCAACACCGACGACCTTGCCGAATCGATGGGACGCATTGCGCACTTCCTCGAAGGTTATCGCCGCCGTCACGGTACGTCCTGATTCCGGTCGGCTGGCAGTTCCGGTTTTACCGCAGTACCCGTCGTGGAATCGTCATGACGGCATTTTTAGTATGTTTATCAACCACGAAGACAATATGAAATCCATCAAAGTAGGTTTGCTCGGCATCGGCACCGTGGGTTCCGGTACTTTCAATGTATTGAAGCGCAATCAGGAAGAAATTGCGCGGCGCGCCGGACGCGGCATTGAAATTACCATGGTGGCCGATCTGAACACGGAGCGCGCCACCGAGCTGACCAATGGACAAGTCAAGGTGGTGAACGACGCCAATCTGGTCGTCAACGATCCGGACATCGATATCGTCATCGAACTGATCGGCGGCTACGGCCTCGCCAAGGATCTGGTCCTGAAGGCGATCGCCAACGGCAAGCACGTGGTCACCGCCAACAAGGCGCTGATTGCCACGCACGGCAACGAGATCTTCAAGGCCGCGCAGGAGAAGGGCGTCATGGTCGCGTTCGAAGCGGCGGTGGCCGGCGGCATCCCCATCATCAAGGCGCTGCGCGAAGGCCTCACCGCCAACCGCATCCAGTGGATCGCCGGCATCATCAACGGCACCACCAACTTCATCCTGTCCGAGATGCGCGACAAGGGCCTGGACTTCGACGTCGTGCTCAAGGAAGCGCAACGCCTGGGTTATGCGGAAGCCGATCCGACCTTCGACATCGAAGGCGTCGATGCGGCCCACAAGCTGACCATCATGGCCTCGATCGCTTTCGGCATCCCGGTGCAGTTCGACAAGGCGCACGTGGAAGGCATCACCAAGCTGCAGGCCACCGACATCCGCTATGCGGAACAACTGGGCTACCGCATCAAGCTGCTGGGCATCACGCGCCAGACCGCCAAGGGCATCGAGCTGCGCGTGCACCCGACGCTGATTCCGACCGGCCGCCTGATCGCCAACGTCGAAGGCGCGATGAACGCCGTGATGGTGCGCGGCGACGCCGTGGGCGAGACGCTGTACTACGGCAAGGGCGCCGGTTCCGAGCCGACCGCTTCGGCCGTGATCGCCGATCTGGTCGACATCACGCGCCTGGCGACGGCCGATCCGGAGCACCGTGTGCCTTACCTGGCGTTCCAGCCGAACGCCATGGCCGACACGCCGGTCCTGAGCATGCAGGACGTCACCACCAGCTACTACCTGCGCATGCGCGTGGCCGACAAGCCGGGCGTGCTGGCCGACGTCACGCGCATCCTGGCGGACTCGTCGATTTCGATCGACGCCATGCTGCAGAAGGAGCCGGCCGAAGGCGAACAGCAGACCGACATCATCATGCTCACGCACCAGACCCAGGAGCGCAACATCGAGGCCGCCATCGCCAAGATCGAAGCGCTGTCGACCGTCATGGGCAGCGTCATGAAGATTCGCCTGGAAGAGTTGAGCTGATCCGGCTGTTGCAGGGAGAAATAAAAAAGGGAGTCTGCGGACTCCCTTTTTTCATCTTCGATTTTTGTGCGATCGGGCCGGCTCTTCAGCTGCGCCGAGAAAATGCAAATAAAAACGGGTGCCGCATGCACCCGTTTTTATTGAAGGCCGGCATCAGCCGAAGCTTTATTTTTTCGCAGCCGGAATTTCGTAGCCGCACACCAATTGCACCATCGCATCGGCGACGGACAGCGGCTTGGGTTTGGTGAATTGCATGTTCTTCAGTGCATCGGAATGATCGCGGCTGGCGCCCTTGCCGTCGTTTTCGGCGTAGATGATTTCTTTGGTCAGCTTCAGCGATTGATCCTTGCAGTTGTACTGATGCATGTCCTTGTAGGATTTCAGCGTCGGAAACGAGCTGTCGTTGTTGTTGCGCGCCTCCTTGAAATTCCACAACGACCAGGCTTCGCGGATGCCCTTGTTTTCCTTGATGGAGTCGACATCGATCGACAGTTCTGCGGTGTCGGAGCCGCCAACGTTTTGCCAGGTCTCCGCATGTACTGCACCGGCGCTGATCAGGCACAACATCAAAATCCATTTTTTCATCATGTATCCATTTCTGTTCAGAGTGGAGCGCGTGCATGGCAGTGGCCGCCGGCGATCCGTGAGTGAATATGCAGAGAAAACCGCGCTTGCATACGCTTCAGGGCAGTCAGCATAGCGCGCCGGACGGTTGCTTACAACCCCGGTAACGTTTTATTTCACTTCGTCAGGAAGGAGAAAGAGAGCGGGCGAGGGCGCGGGACGCGCTGCAGGAAGGAGGGCCGGCGCGGCGGATTGCGCGCCGGTCAGCTACATCATTTGAAGATCACGGTCTTCTGTTCTTGCACGGTTTCCGACTGGCGCTCAATGCGGCGCGAGCTGCGGGTGGATGCCGCCGGATTGAACTGCGCCTCCATCTCGGCTGCGACCGCGTCACCCAGCGAACGCGACACTTCTTGCATCACCTTGCTCTTGTTGAGCGCGATGACCGTGCCGGCTGCATTGGCCAGGCGGGTGTCGGAACCTTCGCCCATGGCCGAGAAGGCCGCCTTGATTTCATAGGTCCTGGTATTGATCAGCGAAAACTCGCCCACCAGTTCCAGCGCCAGCGAGAACGAGACGGCATTGGAACCCTGGATGGGATTGCTCTCCTGGCGGAAGTCGATGTTGTTGATCGTGCCGAACAACACGTAATCCGCACCGGGGTAATAACCCTTCTTGATGCGGTCGATGATGTCGTACAGCTTCTCGGTGTTTTGCTGTGTCCATGGCTTGCCCTGCACCAGGCGATAGGCGCCGGACTTCAGCAACTCGCCCTTGATGTCCGCAGTGAACTTGCGCAGTTCGCCGCGGCTGATCATAGTGATCGACCCGGACGCAGCGATCACCGAGCTTTCGCCGCGACTGGAGGCGCGCTCTGACGACGAGCCCGAGGAGCTCAGGTTGGAGTCGCGCGAGCGTTCGCTGGCGGAGTAGCTGTTGTTGTGCTTTTCGCGCGCTTCGAAGTATTGAAAATACTCTTTCACCTTCTCTTCGTACGACAAGTCGGTGACGGCAATCTTGGGCAGGTTCTGTGCATGCAATGCAGGCGCTGCAACGGTCAGCGACAGGGCGGCGAGCATGGCCGCGAGCAGCGCTTTGAACATCTTGGATGGCGATGTCGGCATGATGAAATTCTTTCTATAGGCGTGATGGCCGGCGAATGATCAACGCTTGGAAGTCTTGCGGATTTCCTTCTCGTCAGCCCATTCGATCGTGCCCGATTCGATGTTGGTCATGATCAGGCTGAATTTGTAGTACACGTCCTTCATGTCGTTGTTGCGCTTGACGATGGAAGTGATGTTGCCTTCGATGCGGAACTGGGCGCCTTCCATCTTGCCGACTTTGGCCGCGGCGGATTTCTTGTACATGCCGCTGTTGTTCTGGCGGACCAGTTCGTCGGTCTGGTTCTGCATGCCGGCGATGTCGGTGGCGAAGCGCATGGTGCCGCCCTTGAGCAGTTGCACGCGGATCGAGTCGGTGATCGAACGCGTATCGATGTATTCGCTGGTCTTGTTCTTGACGTCGGCGATGGTCACCAGCGGCTTGCTCTTGTAGCCGGCGGCCGATTGGCCGAGCGAACGCGCCATCGACTCAGCGATGGTTTGCAGGTCGGTCGAACCGAATTCGTTGGTGACTTGCTCGACTGCCTTGGCGTCGCCGTACTGCACGTTGCCGCCGACGGTCGGGGTGCCGGTTTGCGCACAGCCGAACATCAGGGCGGAGATGGCGGCCAGGGTGGTGTAGCGGAGTGTGTTGTTCATCATGGAAATATCCTCGTTGATTCTTGCAATGATTTCGTTTATCGATGCGCTAATGCGTACTTGGCAACGCATGCATGGCGCCAAGCCGTTTTAGCGGCCCATATAAGGGGCGTCGCTGGTCGACAACGACTTGTTGATCGTGGCGCTGAACTGGATCGTGAAATCGCGCGCCTTGGTGGTCGGCGAGACGATCTGCAGCGTCAGCTTTTGCTCGCCGTTGATCAGCAAAGGTTTCCACGGTTCGTCGTCCCAGACCTGGAAGCCGGTTTCGTCCATCCATTTGACGCGGTAGTAAGCCGTGTGCGGTCGATTGTCGCGATTGGTGACCTCGGCCTGGACATTCAGCAGGCCGTTCTGGTCGCGCATGCGCAGGCCGGTGAATTCCAGCGAGGCCGGTGCGCCCAGCAGTTCGATTTTGGAGGCGATGGTTTGCGCCTGTGCCGGTGCAGCCGGCATGCCCAAGGCGAGTGCGGACGCCAGCGCGCCTGCAATGACGGCGGTATTGATCTTCATGTTGTTGACTGCTCCCTGTTATCCCAGACTGCTTGTTCTTGTTGCCGTATTGGACGCATCACGGTGCGGTGACGCTGGCCGATACCGGCACGATGGCTTTTTTCTTGCTGTTGGCGACGGTGGCGGTTTTATCCGCGGTGTTGTTTGTCGCACCGGCAGCAGCGGCAGTTGCATTCGCATTCGTTGATGCATTTGCAGCTGTCTTTTTTGCTTTTCCCTTGGCGGCGGTCTTGGCTGGTGGAATCGGTTTGTCCGGTGCCGCCATCGCCAATGCTGCCTGCTCCGCATTATAGGGTGTCTGCGCCAGATAAAGCGAGGGGCCGGAGGTGCGCAAGGCCACCAATGCGTATGCGCCCGAGACGCCTACTTCGCGCAGCTGGGGACCGGTTGCGGTCGGCAGCAGGATCTTGTGCATGCCCGGCGACAGCTTGACGCGGGCGACCGAGAAGAAGCCGGGCAAGGTGCGCCAGGTGCGTTCGTCGGCCACTTCGCTGACGACGGTGCCGACCTTGGCGGCGATGCTCAGCAGCGAGCCGAAGGCGCCCATCGAGCCGGCGTTGTCGTCGATGGCCTTTTGCGCCACGCCCTTGGTGATGGCACGAATCGACGAGCGCGCGATGATGCCGGGCATTTCATCCGACAGCGCGCGGCGGGCCATCTGGTCGACGCTGGTCAGCAGCGAAACGGGCACCGGCTTTTCATCCACCGTGATGCTGGCCGGGACGACGGAATTGTCGGCGGCGCGGATCACCGGCCAGGAGATCGGCGTGGCGATCAGGCTGATGCCGCTGCGACCCGGAATCGGCAGAATGATCGGCAAGGTCATTGAACTGATGGCCGGCGCGCTGCCGGATTCGATGACGATCAGCGTGTCGACCAGTTTCGGCGAACGTGTGCGTACGCGGCCGTCCAGGCCTTTGAGGCCGTCTTCCAGCAAGGCCTGGCCAGGACGCATTTCGATTGCCTTGCGGTAACCGGCGGCGGCCAGCGAGGGTTCGCCCAGCCCTTCGTACACGAAGCCCGCCAGATAGTTGGCGAAGGCCGATTCATACGAGTTCTTCAATGCGCGCACGGCGGGATCTTCCAGCGTTTCCACAGGATAGCCGTTGAGTTCCTTGAACGAGGTCGTCTTCAGGCCTTTCGATTCTGCGCTGCTCTTGGCGGCGTCGAGTTCCTTGCTGCGGAAATTGGAAATGATGGCTTCGCGCTCATGCATTTTCTTGATCTCGGTGCGCGCCGAATCCCAGTCGCCGATGGCCAGATGGTCCAGCGCCAGTCGCAAATTGATGAAGACCTTCTCATAGTCGCGGCCATCGTAGCGGCGCGTGGTGTCGTTCAAGAGCAAGGAGCCGACGTCGCCCAATAGTTTGGAGGGATCGGTCTTGACCTGATCTTCCCAGCCGCGCACTTTTTCGTCTGCAGCCAGCCAGCTTTCCTTGCTGCTTTCATAGGAACCCTTCATGCGCAGCAACTCGCCTTTCTCCATGAAATAGAGCAGGTCTTTGTCTTTGTCCGGATTTTGCTGTTCCAGCGCTTGCAGAGCCAGTTCCGCATTGCCGGATTTCATGGCGTCGACTGTCGTGGTCGCTTTGCGATCGTAGCCTTGCGTGGCGCAGCCGGCCACCAATGCTGCCAGGCAAGCGCTGCTGCCGATGGTTTTTCCGAGCCGTTTGATGACGGATTTGTTGTGTTCGAGCATTTTTTATCCTCCCCAGGATGCAGGCGCTGCCGAAAGATGCCAGCAGGCATTTTTTTGTTGCATCCATTGTAAAGATTGCCGGCGAAAAAAACCTCATCTGTTTGAATGAGGACGGTAAATGTTCTATGCTCAGGCGCAGGGAAAGTCGCACCAAAAAAAATAGAGCGATAGGGGGTCACATGACAATGGGGAACAGCGGGGGAAACAGTGCAGGAAACCGCGCGGAAAGCCCGGAGCAACGCTTCGGGCAACTGATCGAGCTGATCTACGACTCGGTGCAGGACCCGAATCAGATTGCGCCGGTGATGGAAATGATGTGCCGCGAACTGGGCGCCATGGCAGGGCACTACGTCCAGATGGATATGCAGAGCCGCGAAGTCATTGCCTCTTGCGTGAGCAACAACGACTACCAGGCGGGCGATTTCGAATACAAGGAATACTACAGCCAGGTCGACGACCGGCTGGGCTGGCTGGCGACCGGAAACGTCGGTGAATGGCGCGCGGATCATCAGCGTTTCGATGAACGCTTCGTGCGCAAAAGCGAGATCTACAACGATTTCCTGTTCAAATACGGCGGCCGCCACAT